>NZ_JBFOGA010000004.1:0-208187 GCF_040887565.1 Enterococcus sp. C46 | reverse complement strand
ATGATGGAGCGAGCAATAGCAGCTAAGAGAAAAGAATTAGATAAGAAGTGATATGAGTGTTTAAACCATTAATCGATTCATATTCAGCAGTTCTGAAAAAGTTCAAAGGAAAAGACATAGGTGCAACTATCAATGAAGAAGTGAACATTGATCGACTAAAGACGATGTATGACGGCTACGATGGTGATCGAGTTATTGAAATTCGGTTTATTGATCCTAGACGTTTCACAGTACAGCAACGAAACTTCATCTATGCGCTGATAGGCGATATTTTCATCGATACAGGCATGCCAACGGACTTCTGGAAGGAATTCTTCTACTTCCGTTTCGAAGGTGTCACAGGGCGCAAAATAAGCCTCAAAGACGAATCGAATACAACTGTAAGCGATGCTAATGTCTTAGCAAATATCATCTTAGATTTCATCTTTGAACATCATATTCCTTTCAAAGAAGGCTATGATATTTTACCAGCGAACCAAGAGTATTACTTCTACAAATGCATTACAAAAAGAGTTTGTTGCATCTGTGGCAAAACAGGAGCTGACATCGATCACTTTGACAAAGCGCTAGGAAGACGAAAGCGCAAAGAAGTTGATCATTCAGAGTACACATTTGCAGCACTCTGCAGAATCCATCATACGGAGAAGCACAAAATAGGTGTGATCAATTTCAAAAATAAGTATCAAATCAAAGGGATTAAGTTAAATCAGGAGACAATCAAGAAATTAAGAATCGGAGGATGAAAAGTGGATCACAGAAGTTATTACGCCATCATACCTGCAAATGTTAGATATGACGATTCTTTGATACCTAGTGCAAAACTTCTTTATGGAGAAATCACAGCTCTATGTAATGAGAAAGGTTATTGCTGGGCTAGCAATGAGTACTTTGCCAATCAATATAAAGTAAGCAAACCAACCATTCAGAATTGGCTAAAGTCACTTGAAGAAAAGGGCTATATCTATAGAGAAGTTAAGTACAAAGAGGGTAGTAAAGAAATCGAGGCTAGGTATATAAGAATTCTTGGTGGGGGTCACCAAGAAAATTTGGTGGGGGGTCACCAAGAAATCTATCAAGATAATAATACATCTATTAATAATACATTTAATAATACAAAAGAATATATAAGAGAGTTACCGCCTTCGAAAAAATCGAAGGCTAAGCCCATCCGTCATAAATACGGAGAGTATAAAAATGTTCTTTTGTCAGATGAGCAGATGGAGAAACTCAAAACAGAATTCCCTAATGACTACCAAGAGCGAATAGAACGGCTATCTGAGTATTGTGAATCATCAGGTAAGACTTATAAAAACTATTTGGCAACTATTCGAAGTTGGGCAAGAAAAGAAAAAAGTGAGCCTAAGAATGCAATTAGTGGATACAAGCGCACAGGAAGACGAGAGAAGCTTCCTGAGTGGGCAATCGATCAAGAAGCCTATCTTAAGAAAAAAGCGCTAGAACGAGCTAATAGACAATCAAAAGCACCATTCTAAGAGGTGGAAAATTGAAAATCGATTATCTAGAACTAATTAATGAAATAGCAAAGTATAAAACTGGTGAAGAAATAGAAATCCTGAGAGACGTATATGATCAACTCGAAGAAGCTGGAATCGAAGGAATTAAGAATGATCGTTCGAGTTGGAGTAAGCTCAGATACTATTTCGCACTTTATATCGATGCAACACAATTAAGAAATTTAGCTTATACAAAATTACTATTTGTTGATTGCATTAAAGGATTGCAAAAACATCTTAATGAACTTGAGAAGGTGTAATCAGATGGATCTAAAAACATTTACAGCACAGATCGAACTAATGCATCAAGAAGCTTTAAGGCAAAGCGCCTCGTATGAAGACAAGTGGCTCAACACGTTTCACGGCGGACGCGAGAGCGCACTTGATCAAGTACTTAAATTATTGAAAGGAGAATGTCGGGATGGATAAGAAAGCGGCAATGCAGCGAATTATCGAATTGACTTATTCAGAAGATTGGCAAAATGACAAAGAAGCTGCATCAGAAGTGATGAGGCTTGGAAGAGCGATGTGGGCAGACAAGAGTAACAAGCCAAGACCACGGAAAATCGCAATTTGGCACGGTGGCAAACTTCTAGTGACAGGAACAGCTGAACAGTTAGCAAGTCTCACAGGCTTGCACGAGAAAATTGTGAGAAAAAGAGCTAGGTGTGGATACACAGACGTTAAGAAGAGAACGTTTAGATACGTGGAGGAATCATCATGACAACAGAAGAAGTGATTCAAATGCGTATTCGAAGCCTTCAGCGTGAGATTGACGATTTGGAACGAACAAAGGCAGTGATGGTCAATGAAACGGCGAGAAAGGCAATCGATTTGCACATAGAGAATTTAAGAAGGAAAATTCGTAGATTGGAGGAATGAGCATGGATAAGAAAGCAGCAATGAAACGAATTGCTGAATTAACCAAGTTAGAATCTTGGCAAGAAGACAAAGAAATAGTTGCAGAAGTCCAAAAGCTCGGTAAATCAATGTGGAATTAAAAAAACTAAACGGAGAACGCCGAGAAAAATTGCAATCTGGCATGGTGATCGAATTCTAGTAACAGGTACTGCTGAACAGTTATCTGAAATTACTGGATTAAGCAAAAACATTATCTGGGATAGAGCTAGGAGCTTATGGATTGATTCAAAGGGACGACAGTTTAGGTATGTGGAGGAGAAATAATGGATCTCATTACACAATACAGTGATATCATCCTCAAGAAAATCATGATGAAGATTCAGAAAGATAAAAAATCAAAAGAACGAGCGGAATTAGTTAAGTTGGAAATGGCTGAAACAGGAGCAGGAGTGCGAAGTAGCAGACATTGGAAAGCAGCAGCAAACATTGAATTCTATTACAACGAAATTCAAAAAGGGTTCGATCAGATGCGTGAGTTGGATCAGCAAACAGGTTGGAGCAAGAAACTTCATCAAGATCGTTTCAAGTTTGTAGAGAAATATAAAGAGATACTAGACGAATACATGGAGGACAGCGAATGATGATGCCAAAAGAAATCTATTCAGATGCATTAAGAGGTGCTAGAAATCAATTGAAAATGGCAAAAAGAGCTTATAAAATTCGGCCCACAATCGAAAATGAACGCAGAGTAAAAGAAATTCGCCGTAGATGTTCAATTTACGGTGAGTTACAGAAGGAGGACAGCAAATGATACCAAAGTTTCGAGTGCGGGATAAACAAACAGAGACTATACAAGAGATAGAATCTATATCTTTCAAAGAAAAAAAGCTTGTGATTTCCCAACAATCCGTCGCTTGGTTTAACGCTGATTATATTAGAAATTTTGATGATATTGAACTCATGCAATCCACAGGACTGAAAGATAAGAACGGTGTGGAGATATTTGAGGGAGATCTAGTATCAATCAGCGTGCAAAATGGATTCGATTGCTTAGACAATAAAGTTTGTATTGTTAAAAATTCAATAGGACATTCGGGATTAGTTTGTGCCACTGTCGATGAAGACTTAGAGTATCGAATTTTTAACACAGAGCTGTTTGAAGAATACACGTATGAAGTCATCGGAAACATCTACGAGAATAGTGAGTTATTGGAGGAACAAGATGAATAAACAGGAAGCAATCAAAAAGTTAGAAAGTATTAAAACGATAGGAAATGATGCAAGAGCTGCTTGCTATAACGAAGGTATAAATGCAGTTATTACGATAATAAAACAACTAGACGAACCGCAGAAGCCAGTTGTGCCGCGATTTGTGGCTGATTGGATAGAACTATGTAAAGAAAAAGCTGATTTAATTAGTTGTCTATCAGGTTCGTATGAGTATGGTGTTAATCAATATAAAAGAATAACAGAAGATGAAGATTGGTTATTTGAAGCAGACCATCAAGAATTAGTTGCTCGAGCATGGTTATACGGCTATGAGGTCGAGAAAGAGTCGTTGTACATGGTTCCATTCCTAAAAGATGAAGAAGGTAACAAAAAGATATTAGTCGAACGTAACAGACAATACGACATCATTTGGGGCTGCGAAAACGATGGCTGGTGTGATTTATTTACTGAAGAACAGATCAAATCGGTGAATGAAGAGTATTGGAAGTTTGCGGAGCTTTATGAGGTTAGTGAGGATGAAAAGGAATGATCTACTCATATGTCTTTGTAATGCTTTTCGTTTTTAAGCGGGTAATTATTTTAAAGAAAAATAAAAAGCCAATCCAACGATTGGCTAAGATCATTTCTTCTTATCTATAAAGAAGAGAATCAATATATAGAAAATGATAGAACACACCAAACCTTTTAAATAAAAGTTATATTGGTGAACTGATTCTGCGTAGGAATAATCAATAATTCGTGAAATAAAGTAAAATACAGGAGCAGAGCAAAAAAGTAAAAAAATATCGTATTTGTTCCATTTGGTAAAGAACCATAAAAAGATGAGAACATCGAAAAAAGGAATCCAAAACAATAGTTTGCTTAATAGTATCAAAATACCATCTCCTAGCTCTCCCACATATTTGATATAGTAGCACTTTCGAAAGCAAGGAAAATGAAAGTATAATAATAAAATCGATAGTTATTTGTAATAAAACAGGTAGATAGAATAAATACTGTAGATACTAAAACAGACAGCCGACCACTGACTGCCTATATAAGAGTATTGAAATAAAAAGCTGCTGATATAATAAATTCGACAAGTTTATTATATCACATAAAGGAGCGGTTTGACTTGATGCAATTGTTACGAGAGGTAGATTTCAAACAGACAAGATGTAATGCGAGAGATGTGCTGAAGAACTTTCGGCGTTTGGAGCGGATGGCAGGTCGCTCTTTGATAGATATTAAGTCTCCTATCATTACGGATATGCCGAAGGCACCGAAGCACGGTAATAAGGCAGAGAACGCGATCATTCAGATGATGGATATAGAAGCGGAGAGAGATGCGATTTTAGCGGCTTTGATGGCTCTTAGTCTGATTAGTCGTCAGATACTCTACTACAGCTTCTGTGTGCCAGATAGCTTCTCAAACTACAGGATTAGCCGTGAAGTGGGTTATTCAGAAAGAAGCATACAACGGATGAAGTCGGAAGCTCTAATAGAGTTTGCAGAAGCGTATAAACATGGGGAAATAATTGCTTATAAATAGGAGGACCATATAATGTGGAAAGATTATGTATCATTGAAAGAGTTGAAAAAAGATCTTATTTTCAAAAAAATCGTAGAATGGTCAGAGAGCGAATTAATTTTAGAAGATGGAACAAAATTAGAAGTTGTATGTAGCGAGTATGATTGTTGCGCATGGGCTGGGGGTGAATTCAAAAATGTAAAACTTGATGCGGTTATTACAGATATAAAAATCTTTGACAAAGGTAAGTATGAATATAACGGTGACGGACATACCTCTTATGCTGAAGTCGTTGTTTATCATAATCGTAATGAGATCGCTAAAGCAGAATGCACAGCGGATGATGGGATTGGTGGCTACTATTATAGTGTTTGTGCTTTAAAGGTCAAAGAGAAACTTTGTGTAGTGACTGACGCATAAAAAATGGCGGTTTTTTGGCGGAATGATGGCGGTTTTTAGCCATTTATCAGTGATATTATGGTAGTGTCGAAAGATTAGTGATAGGTCTGAGACAAAATAAAATGTAAGGGAGGAAATCTCCCTCATCGTTTAATTAAGCTTTGATAGACAGCAGCGGAAATATTAACAATCAGGATGTGAATTTCAACTCATCCTGATTGTTCTTATTATCTATCATCCTTGTCTGTTGTTATTATGATAAAAGTTAGAATTTGAAGCAACTAGATAGCACTATAATAGTTTAGCTAGATAATGGAAATCATTCTATTTGTGGTATAATTAGAACATAAAGTAAATTAGTTTATACTACGGAGGAACACGAAGTGAAAGAGATAAAGCTTGAAATACAAATGCAAGATTGCCCTTGCGAAACATATATAGATGGTTTAGGAAAAGTAGCATATGTATACTATTCCAAAGCAAATCAAATCGACATACAGCCACAAAACTCAGGTGTATATTCTTTGAGTTTGAATGGAAAAACAGGATCAATTAAAATTAACGGAATGCTATTAAAAGTATTTGTTAGATAAACTATTTTCAGAAAGTAGATCACTCATTGAGTGGTCTTTTTATTTTGTTTATAGGAGGTTACATAATGAGAAACTACTGGTACGTATCACTGTCTAATAGGTATCCACAGCCAAATGATAATGATCCAAGTAGAGTAGTTCGATCAGTACAAATCAAAAAGAAGTATTCAATCATTGAAATGGTACGAGAAGCGACTCCAAAAGAAATCGACAAATACAACCTGCGTTACTGTGGAAGTGGGTATTTTAGTGAGCAGAATATTCAAAAAAACATAAACAAGAATTTGAGGGATACAAATGCAAATTGAACGAATGAAATTACAGGATTTAAAACCAGCTGATTATAATCCAAGAGTTAAGTTAGAACCTGGTATGGAAGAATATGAGAAGTTAAAACAGTCCATTTTAGAATTTGGCTTTGTTGATCCGCCTATTTTTAACAAACGAACAGGAAATCTAGTTGGTGGTCATCAGCGTGTCGCTGTAGCTAAAGATTTGGAGCTGTATGAAGAGATAGAGGTATCTGTCGTTGATTTACCACTTGATAAGGAAAAAGCTCTTAATGTGGCTCTCAATAAGATTACTGGTCGTTGGGATGATGAAAAGCTTTCTGTTTTGTTGAAAGAATTAGAAAATGAAACTATTGTTTTAACAGGTTTTGAATCGGAAGAAGTAGAAGAATTACTTACTGCGTTTGATTATAAAGAAGATACCGAAAAGCCTGTAATAGAAGATGGATTCGAAGTGAATGAATTTATAGAAAATCATTCTGATCCTAGAACTAAATATGGTCAACTATGGAAGCTGGGTAAGCATTATTTATTATGTGGCGATGCTACGAAAGCGATCGACGTCGAAAGATTGCTACAAGGTAAAAAGGCGAATTTAGTTGTCACTGACCCACCATATAATGTAGCAGTGAAATCTGATAATAAAGAATTAAACGAATCTGGTCGAGATAAAATTATGAATGACGATATGAGTGATGAAGAGTTTGATCAATTTTTAATGTCTGTATTCCAAAACTATGCTAATGCCATGGAAGACAACTCGGCAATTTATGTCTTTCATGGATCTTCTTATCAGCGAGAATTTGAAAATAGCATGAATGCCGCAGGAATTATAGTTCGGTCGCAGTGTATTTGGGTTAAAAATAATGCAACATTTGGTTGGAGTCAGTATCGTTGGCAACATGAACCAGTTTTCTATGCACATAAGGAAAGATATGCACCTACGTGGTACGGAGATAGGAAACAGACAACGGTTTGGCAAGACGACTTACTAGAAGATTTACCAGCAACCATTTGGAGAGTTCCCAAAGATGATGTGAATGCATATTATCACCCGACGCAAAAGCCACTATCACTTATTGCTATACCAGTAAAAAATAGTTCTAAAAGACAGGATATCGTTTTAGATTTGTTTGGTGGCTCAGGTAGTACATTAATGACCTGTGACCAGTTGGAACGTATTTGTTATACTCTCGAATTAGATCCTCTATTTTGTGATGTAATTATTGAGAGATGGGAACGAGCAACAGGCAACGAAGCAATTTTAGTTTCAGAATAAAAAAGAAGCCGAGTGCGCTAACACTCGACTACTTCAACGAGAACATAAGCCCCCGAAGATACAGAGAATGCCCACGCGTGGTTTTCCGATACCCTCTGTATCTTTTAGCATCATAACAGATGTAGGGGTGCTTAGACAATGGAAAATGAAAACTTTGATTTTGATTATGAGATTGAAAAGGCGATGGAGCAGGCAGAATCAATAGATGAATATAAGAAAATTATTCGAGTAGCTTTGGGGAAATGGCTTAAAAATCTCCAGTCAGGACAAATCAAGTTGGATAAAGTATCCGATTTAAAGATATTGATTGAAGCTGATTTGATGTTGAAAGATATTGGTAGTTAGTAGATAATTAAAATAAAACTAACGGAGGTAATAAAATGTTACCAGATTTTTTTCATGATTCAAATGGAGGGATTGTTTGGTCAGCTGTTTCAGCTACTGTCTCTGCTATCTCTGCTGCTCTTGTGTTTGTAGGTGTAATTATGAATATATGCACACAAAGAAAAATAGCTAAACAGCAAATAGATGCTAATTTAAAAGCAAAAGCAAGAATAGAGTGGATAACTGAAGTACGAAATTTAGTTAGTAGGTATATATCTTATCTGTTTGATATAAAAATAACTGTTAGTAGAATGTATGATATGCAGAAAGAAATTCATGATCTGAGTAGAGATTTAAGTCAAGTTGAAAATAAAGACGAAATATATAATAGAAAGGATAATTTGAAAAAACAACTATTAAAAAGAGAAGATGAATTAATGATAAGTATACAAGAATCTATATTGACTGGGGAAAAAATACTACTTCACTTTAGTAAAAAAGATGATCATGATTCTGTAGAGAACGCTATATTAGAGTCAATAGCTATTATAAAAGATATAGAGTCAAAGGATGCTAGACTTGGTTTTTACAACCCATACTTATTTGAAAGTAGTAGAAATTATGCTGATGAAAAGAGAAGTTCAATTGACAGCTCAATTCAAACAATTCGTGAAATTTTTCGTGAATATTTAAAAAATGAGTGGGATAAAGCTAAACAAGGAAAATAGAAAACAAAACTCAACCTAAACAGAATGCGAGGTGGTGTATATTGAATGGCAAGAAAACGTGATCCAAGACGTGATGAAGCCAAAAGAATCTGGTTAGAATCCAACGGAGAAAAGCAATTAAAGGATATTGCATCAGAATTAAATGTTTCAGATTCTCAAATTAGAAAATGGAAATCAATAGATAAATGGAGTGCTGAATTGAAAGGTAATGTTACCAATGCGAAAGGTAACGTTACTAATCAAGGAGGCGCTCCTTTTGGTAATCAGAATGCAAAGGGAAATAAAGGCAATAGCCGAGCATCACCGCCAGTAGGGAACAAGAACGCTTTGAAAACTGGCGAGTATGAAACCATATTTTACGAAACATTAAGCGATGAAGAGAAGGACATCTATTCTAATTTGAATAATGATCCTTCTTTTGTTTTGTCTGAGGAAATACGGTTGTTAAAGATAAGGCAGTTTCGAATGATGAAAAGAATTCAGCAAGCCGAGGCTGGTTTAAACGATGAAGAGATTGATCGCCTGCAACAACTGCGAAAGATTAAAACACCAATCGAAAAGGATGGTAAAAAGCTAGAAATCAAGCGTGAGGTTATGCAAGACGTACAGATTTCAAGAAAGACTTATCGAAAAATAGATGACATTTTATCTATTGAAGATGCGCTTACTAGGATCAGTAACCAATTAACGAAGGCAATTAAACAGCTTAATGCGTTAGCTACAGAGGAATCAAGAAACAAAGTATATAACAACCAAGCCAATAAGCTAGAGGTTGAAATTGATATGCTGAAACTAAAAGCTAACTTGTTACGCAGTGACTCAGAAAAATCTACCGAAGAAAAACTTGATGAGTTGTTAGAAAAGATTAGTGGTGAATTAGATGGCACTAGTTGATATTTATAATCCAAAGCAAATCGACGTGTTAAACAAAACTATTAAGAATGATTGGTTCATCACGCTATTACATGGAGCAAAACGTTCTGGTAAAACAAAAATAAACAATGATCTATTCTTGTTTGAATTGCGACGTGTACGAAAGATTGCCGATAAGGAAGGCGTTAAGGAACCAATGTATATCCTGGCAGGAGTTTCTAGTGCAACGATCCAAAAGAACATCCTTCAGGAATTATACAACATGTACAACATAGAACCCAAATTCGACAAACACGGAAACTTCAAGCTGTTTGGCGTTAAGGTTGTACAAGCATATACAGGAAACATCGGTGGTGTTGGGGCAATTCGTGGTATGACAGCGTACGGTGCTTACATCAATGAAGCCTCGCTCGCTCGGCAGGAAGTATTTGCAGAAATCATTTCACGTTGTTCAGGAACAGGAGCGAGAATCCTAGCTGACACAAACCCTGACAACCCGGAACACTGGCTGAAGAAAGAGTATATCGACAATTCAAGTAAAAACATTCAATCGTTCCACTTTGAATTGGATGATAATACTTTTTTATCTGAACGCTATAGAAATAATATTAAAGAATCAACACCAAGCGGCATGTTTTATGATCGTGATATCAAAGGTTTATGGGTTTCTGCAGAAGGTGTCGTTTATCGTGATTTTGATGCTAGCAAGCACTACATCCAGTCAAAAGACTTACCACCTTTGAGCAACTTTTATTGTGGTGTTGACTGGGGATATGAACACTGGGGTTCAATCGTAGTTATAGGTGAAACGGATGACGGAACAGCTTATTTAATCGAAGAACATGCTACTCAATTTGAAGAGATTGATTATTGGGTAGATGTAGCAAAAGGCATTCAAGAGCGTTACGGCTTACGAGTGCCTTTTTATTGTGACTCTGCGAGACCGGAGCATGTGGCTAGATTTGTAAGAGAAAAGGTTAATGCTAAAAATGCTCATAAAGCACGGTTATCTGGAGTTGAGGAAGTCGCCAAGAGATTTAAACAAGATAAATTGTTTATCTGTCAAGATAGAGTGATGAAATTTCGGGATGAAATTTATCAATACATTTGGGACAAGAAAAAAGGCGAGCCAATAAAAGAATATGATGATGTGCTAGACTCCGTTCGATATGCGATATATACTCATGAGCTTCTTAAGAAACCAAAAGTTAATGTCAACGAAAAGATTAAACGTGTTAAGCGCATGTTTTAAGGAGTGTGAGAAATGAATAAGGTAAACGAGTTTGAACATGGATCTGATATACATTATTCTAACGACGTGAACACAAATTATGTAAAATTTAGCGTAGATTCCAATCTTCACTATAGGTTTAGCTCAGCAGAAGATTTACTTAACGATTTAGATACTTTAGCAGCAATGATAAAACATCATCATGAATATCAGGTAAAAAGGCTAAGTGTATTAGATGATTATTACAAAGCTAGAAATACAAATATCATGGATAATCGTAGGCGTAGAGAAAAGGAAAAAGCGGATCACCGATCAGCACATAACTTTGGAAAAGTTCTTTGTACGTTTGATGTTGGGTACAACACAGGCAATCCTATAAAAGTGCAAATCGAGGACACAAATCAACAAAAAGAAATCGAAGAGTTTAATACTAATAATGACATAGACGGGTTAAATGCTGAACTCTGGCTTGATATGGATAAGTATGGGAGAGCCTATGAGATTATCTATCGAGATTCAGATGATACAGATTATGTTGATTTGGCTAATGTATTTGAAACGTTTGTTGTATATGATACTACAGTAAAACGAGAGCCTATTTTGGCTGTACGGTATCCTAAGACAAGATTCAACAAGGATGCTGATAAACAGTATATTCAACCAATCGTATACACAAAAGAAAAAAGTATCACTTATGATGAGACGACACTAACAGTAATTGAATTGAAGAATCCCCAGGATGAACCGCATGAATATAAAGAGGTACCTATTACAGAGTATTCTCCTAATCGTTTTCGGATGGGCTTGTATGAAGATGTACTATCTTTGATTGATCTATACGATGCAGGGCAGTCTGATACCGCCAACTATATGACTGATCTAAATGATGCTCTTCTAGTTATTAGTGGTGATATTGAAGCAGCAGGACTATCCACAGAGGACGCCATCAAGCAGAAAGAAGCAAATATGCTTTTGCTTGAGTCTGGAACTGATGTGAACGGTAATAAAACAAGTGTGACTGCAGGATATATTTATAAACAATATGATGTGAGTGGTGTAGAAGCATACAAAGACAGAGTGCGCAAAGATATTCACGAAATCTCAATGGTTCCTGATCTTACAGATGACAATTTTTCCGGAGTGCAATCAGGAGAAGCAATGAAATATAAATTGTTTGGATTTGAACAAATGACGGCAACAAAGCAAAGGCTATTCAAAAAAGGTCTTATGCGGCGTTATCGTTTTTTATTTAGCCTAAAATCAAGTATTTCTGAAATGGACAACTCCGATTTGAAAGACTTCCGTGTAATATTTACGCCTAATCTACCTAAAGCCATTCTGGAAGAGTTGAAATCTTTGGTTGATGCTGGAGCTGAACTCAGTCAAGAGACGATCTTAGGACTCGCTTCTTTTGTTCCAGATGTACAGGCAGAGTTGAAACGAGTAAATAAAGAAACGCAAAAGCAGATTGGCATTTTTGATTCAGATGGTGAAGAAGTAATTAACAACAAAAAAGATGAAACAGGGGAGTGATTAAATGAACTCCCAAGAATATTGGATCAAACGGGAAAAAGAATGGCAAAAGCAACAAATTAAAGATGATAAAAAGCGCATGGCAGAAATTAAAAGTCGCATGCAATACGCACAAGATGCGATACAGAAAGAGATAGACGCGCAGTGGGATAGTTTTTCCAATGGTCAGAAAATCACTCGTAGCGAAGCGATGAAGCGTGCAAGCGAAATGGATGTAAAAGCATTTGCTCGCAAGGCTAAGAAGTACGTTAAAGAAAAAGACTTCTCGCCTACAGCAAACAAGGAATTGAAGCTATACAACCTTACAATGCGTGTCAATCGTTTGGAATTGCTAAAGGCGAATATTGGGCTTGAGCTGATAGCCACGTTTGATGATATGGATAAATACTTCTCGGGAGAGCTTACCAATGCCGGCTTGAAAGAACTGCAACGTCAAGCAGGCATCCTAGAAATGACGATTGCTAAAAGCGGTTATGCCAAATTAGTGGAGCAAGTAATAAACAGTTCTTTTCGAGCGGATGGAATTGCAACGTTCAGCGAACGTCTTTGGATGTATCAAGCAGAATTGAAAGCAGATTTGGATAAGTTGCTTGTTCGAAGTGTGACGATGGGCCGTAATCCTAAACAGTTGGCTCCAGAATTGAGTAAGTTTCTAACAGAAGAAGGAAGAGAGAATACTAAGTTTAATACACAACGTTTGATGGTAACCGAAACAACAAGAGTTCAAAGTGGCGTACAGAAGGAAAGTTACCTAGATGCGGATATCGAGAAATATGGATGGGTAACTGAGCCTAACGCTTGTCAATTATGTAAAAGCATTGCCGCTGATGGTCCATATTTAGTAAGTGAAATGGAAGTTGGCAAAAACATGATGCCGGTACATCCTTTTGATAGATGTTCCACTTATCCCATTGTGGATCGCTAAACGTTGATAGTCAATAAATATAGAAGTCGCTAGCACATTTGCTAACGGCTTTTTATTGTGCCTTCTTACAGCTTACAGGCGTTAAAGAGAAAGCTATTTTTCGGCTGACTGGCGTAACTGGTCAAATTTATCGGGTAGCGGCGTAACCGTGGAGGATTAATCATGAAAAAACGTTTATTTATGCCAATGAGCTTACAATTTTTTTCTGAACCAGGAGACGGTGGATCTGGTGATGAGGGACAAAAAGGAAACCTACCAGCTGGCTCACAAGAGATACCGCCCACAGCAAAAGAAGAAAACAATACTGGCAAAACATTTTCTCGTGATGAAGTAGCGAAAATGATTGCTGCTGAGACGAACAAAGCAAAAGCAGCGTGGGAAAAAGAACTAGAAGCAAAAAAAGAAGAAGCTAAAAAGCTGGCAAAAATGAATGCGGAAGAAAAACTACAGCATGAGTTGAAACAAAAAGAAGCTGAAATCGCTGAATTAAAGCGTGGACAGGCATTATCTGAAATGACGAAAGAAGCTTCTAAAATGCTGATAGATGCAAATTTACCACACGATGATGATTTGCTTAGGCTGGTTGTTTCTGATGATGCAGATGCCACAAAACAAGCTGTAGCAGTCATCACTAACTTTGCCTCTTTGATTAAGAAAGAAAACGCAAGACAAACACCACCAAATGAAGGTGGGCAATTTACAGCATCGAAAAATACTAAAGAAACCGTAGCTAAACTAGCTGCTAAAAATCGAATTATCAAATAGGAGGAAAACTTAATGAAAAAGAAACAACTTTTACCAATGAACTTGCAAATGTTTGCTCAAACATGGGATCCAGATAATGTTATGGTATATGAAACGAAAGAGGGAAAAATTCCTGATAAATATAATACGCTCATTTTGAGTGAAGTTATGGAAAACTCTAAGATCATGCAGTTAGCAAAATATGAAGAAATGACTGACAAAGAAAAGAAATTTGAATACTTTGCAGAAGGACCAGGCGCATATTGGGTGGGTGAAGGTGAAAAAATTAAAACATCTAAACCTAAATGGATGAAAGCTACGATGACTGCAAAAAAACTCGGTGTCATTCTTCCGGTTTCTCGTGAATATTTAAATTATAAATTATCAGATTTCTTTGCTGAGATGCAGCCAAAAATTGCTGAAGCTTTCTATAAAAAATTTGATGCAGCTGCCTTATTAAATAAAGAAAACCCATTTCCTCAGTCACTAGACGGATCAGTTATTAGTGCGGGGAATGTGGTTGAAGGCGGATTGACTTATGATAATATCCTAGCCTTAGAAGACAAGTTAGCAGAAAATGAATTCGAACCTAATGCGTTTATTTCAAACCGAAAAAATCGTACAGAATTACGTTCTGCAGCTCAAACAGTCGGGTCAAATGTTGAGTTTATTTATGATCGCTCTGCTAATACAATTGACGGATTACCAGTAGTAGACCTTAAGTCTTTAGATAAAGGAACACTTTACGCTGGAGACTTTAATTACATGTTTTATGGGATCCCATATAATATTTCATTTAAGATTTCTGAAGAAGCCCAATTGTCTACTTTAACTAATGAAGATGGAACCCCAGTTAACTTGTTTGAGCAAGAACTGATTGCTTTGCGTGCAACAATGGATGTTGGATTTATGATTGTAAAAGATGAAGCATTTGGGAAGATTTCCCCAAAAGCGTAACGCCTGCTACCGGTATTGTGCCAAATCAAAAGACATGGACCGGTAAAGTAGGCGATACTAAAACATTTACTATTTCAGCTGTGCCTGCAGATGCTAGCGATGCAGCTGCTGTTGTTGCAGCTACTACAGCAACTTCAAGTGATGGAGCTATCGCAACAGTGACCAAAAATGAAAATGGTGGTTTTGATGGAACGATTGCAGCAGAAGGGTCAGCAACATTCACATTTACTTCTGGAGAATTCACTACTTCAATCAATGTGACTGGTCAACCTGCTAGTTAGGAAGTAAAAATATGATGATTGCAGATGATATTAAAAAACTTCTTAAAGGAACAATAGATGAAAAGCTTGAAGTTATTGAGCGAAGAACGAATGAGCGTATGAAAACCTTGTTAAATACGCAAGAAGTTCCTAAAGAATTTGAAACAGTTGTATATGAAGTATCGTTGAAAAGATTCAATAGAATTGGTCAAGAAGGTATGCAGTCATATTCTCAAGAAGGTTTATCTATGGCTTTTCCTGATTCGGATTTTTCAGAATATCAAAATGAGATTGACGAATTTAAGCGTAAAGATCAGGAAGAGTTGTACAAGCCAAAGCGAGGGAGGTTTAAATTTATATGAGATTTACAGATGAAATTATATTTGTTAAACGTTCATCTGACTCTAAATATGATCCAGATCTCGGTGAGTGGATTGAAGGCAAACTAGAAAGAACAAGAACAGAGGCAAACATGACAGATATTGGCACTGATAGAAGTGTGACTATTTTTGGTAGTGTAGAAGAAGGGGCGAAGGTCATTAGGACGCAGCCTCTTTTTTCTATCCCTACATTTGACTATATCGAGATTGAAGGAAAGACTTGGCAAAAAACAACAGCTAGAAATCCAGCATATAGAAATAGTCTAATTGTGCAAGAGGTGGTTCTTGATGAAGGCACAACTTGAATATAAAGGAATCGATCAGCTGATGCGACATCTGAAAAAAGCAGCAACGCTTAATGACGTTCAAAAAGTCGTGAAAAGTAATACTGCTGAAATGACTGAACGAATGCAAAAAGGTGCGCCAGTGGATACGGGTTATTTACGAAGATCAATCAACATGACCTTGTCAGAAGCTGGCTTAACTGGGATTGCAGGACCGACAGCAGATTATGCACCTTATGTAGAATATGGCACTCGATTTATGTCGGCACAGCCTTATGTTAGACCAGCGTTTAATTACCAAAAAGTCAAATTTATGGCTGAAATGAAAGCCTTGGTGAAATGATGATTAAGACAAGAGATCAATCAATTTTTGATGAATTTTTTAAAATATCCCAAGAAAAACTAGGATACAAAACATATGATTACAAGCCTTTAGATAATGTTGGTTATCCTTTTGTGGAATTTGAGAACACTCAAACGATTCACGAAGCGAATAAAACTGATATGAAAGGTACTGTGATTGTAGTTTTATCCGTCTGGGGATTACAGAAGAAACGAAAGCAGGTGTCAGATATGGCATCTGCTCTTTTTAATGAAGCTAGATTGATAGAAGCCACAGAAGGCTATTATTGGGCTTTAAATTATCAAGCAAGTGGAATTCAAGTGATGGACGACACAACAACGAATACACCGCTAAAGCGGGCGGTTGTCACACTTGAATTTAGAATTAGATAGGAGGAAGAACATGGAAGCACTAAAAGGTATTGATGTCATTTTGCTTTATCGCTTATTGAAAAAAGAAACTCAGGAAGCTGCTTGGAAAATGGCATTTCAAACAGAACACGAAAATGGTTTATCAAGAGATTCAGACTCTACAGTGACAAAAGACGGAAACGTTCAAAGTTTAAGTCCAGTTGAATATGATTTTTCGGCTACTTCAATAGTTGCTAAAGGAGATTCTCATGTAGATGAAATGAAACAAGCCTTATTAAATGGCGATATCATTGAAATTTGGGAAATCAACAAAGCAGAACAGGGAACAGATGATAATGCAAATAAGTACAAAGCTACTTATTACCAAGCGTATGTGTCTGAATTTACTCCATCGGCTGCTGCAGAGGATAACGTTGAATTAAGTTTATCATTTGCAGTAAATGGTGTTGGTCAAGATGGTTATGCAACCTTGACAGAAGATCAAGCTGCTGTCGTTCAATATACATTCAAAGATACCGTGAAAGCAACTTCGACAGGAGCATAAGAGGGCTTAGATGCTCTCTTTTTTATTTTAGGAGGATGAAAAACATTGAAATTAAAAATTAAAGGTAAAGAATATTCGTTTAAATTTGGCACTAAATTTGTACGTGAATTAGACAAAGTGATGCCTTTCATCGATGGAAATATGGAATTCGGAATGGGACTCTCAGCAAAAGTCTTACCGGAATTACGTTCTTATAATGTCAACACGTTGTCACGAGTCTTAGAAATAGCAAATAGAACAGAAGAAGAAACTATTACGTTGGATGAAATGGATGATTACATCGATGAAGTTAAAGACATCGAAAAATTGTTTGATGAAGTCCTAAAAGAATTGGCTGAGTCGAATGCGGGAAAGTTAGCGGTTCGAAACCTGAATCAGAAATTGAAAGAAGCGGAAAAACAACAAGCGGAATAGATTCTGCACTGGCATACGAACAAATTCTTATCAACTCTTTTCGATATTTGGGAATAAACAATATCTCAGATATCGAAAGAATGACTTTATATGAATACAACATTCGTATGACTGCAGCCCAGTTATCTTGGCTTGACAAAGAAAAGTTGATTCACGAATTAGCGTGGGCAAATCAGCAAGTCCAAGCGGAGAAAAAAGTAGGCAAAAAGACAGTTCCTGTATATCGATCCTTTGAAGAATTCTTTAATTATCAAAAAATCGAAGATTCAATCATGGGAGCTTCCGAACTTTCAAAACAAGATAAAAAATTCCAAAGCTTACTAACTAAAGCTAACTCTTGAGGAAAGGAGGAAAATCATGGAACAATTTTCTGTTGAAGCCTTATTAAAAGCCACAGATAGTGGATTTGTAAAGACTTTTAAAGATGCACAAGATGCTGTTAAAACTTTTGAAAAGAATTCAAACAGTATGACAACCGCTGTTGGTAAAGTGATGCAAGGTACTGGTGCCGCAATGACAAAGTATATTACCACACCTCTTATAGGAGTAGGTGTAGCAGCTGCTAAAGTTGGTGGCGATTTTGAAGCACAAATGAGTCGTGTAAAAGCTATCTCTGGTGCGACGGGTGATGCTTTCGAACAAATGAAACAGCAAGCGATCGATTTGGGTGCTAAGACTGCTTTTAGTGCTAAAGAATCTGCTGATGGTATGGAAAACTTAGCTTCTGCTGGATTTAACGCGCAAGAAATCATGAAAGCAATGCCAGGTCTTTTAGACTTAGCAGCTGTATCTGGAGGGGATGTGGCTCTAGCTTCTGAAAATACTGCTACTGCTTTGAGAGGATTTGGTTTAGAAGCAAGTGAAGCAGGACATGTTGCTGATGTATTTGCTCGTGCTGCTTCGGATACCAATGCTGAAGTTGGAGACATGGGAGAGGCATTGAAGTATGTTGCTCCTGTAGCCAATTCAATGGGTATTTCTTTGGAAGAAACTGCAGCAGCTATTGGTATTATGAGTGACGCAGGCATTAAGGGTTCTCAAGCAGGTACAACGTTGCGAGGAGCATTGTCTAGGTTAGCAAGGCCAACAAAGGCTATGCAAGATACAATGGATAATTTAGGTGTTTCGTTTTATGATGCTGACGGTAAAATGAAACCTTTAAAAACTCAAGTAGAATTACTTAAAAAAGCTTTTGAAGGCCTGACGCCTGAACAACAACAAAATGCTTTAGTAACACTATATGGGCAAGAATCATTATCAGGGATGATGGCTTTGATTGATAAAGGACCTGATTCATTGGGCAAATTAACAAAATCTCTGAAAGATTCTGATGGTGCAGCTGACGATATGGCTCGGACCATGCAAGATAATATGAATTCTTCCATCGAGCAAATGTTTGGAGCTTTTGAGTCAGCAGCTATTGTAATTCAAAAGATTCTAGCACCATCCATCAAAAAAGTAGCAGATGCCATATCCGGCTTAGTAGAAAAATTTGTAAGTGCTCCAGAATCAACTCAAAGATTAGTAGTGGCCATAGGAGCAATCGCTATTGCAATTGGGCCAGTATTGTATGCATTAGGAATGCTGGTTAAAGCGTTTCAAACCATGAAAGTGGGGTTAGGTGTATTAGGTAACGGAATCTCTTTGTTCAAGAAATTAGGTTCCGCCATAGGTTTTCTTACCAGTCCAGTCGGATTGGTTATAGCTGCGGTAGCACTACTCGTTGTAGGTTTCATCTATCTTTGGAATACGAGTGAAGATTTTAGAAACTTTTGGATTGGCTTATGGGAAGGAATCAAGTCTGCTGTAAGCTCGGCAGTAGAATGGATTCAGAGCGCATGGAAATCTACAGGAGAATGGTTTAACAATTTATGGAAGTCTATTAAAGAAGGCGCAGACAATGTTTGGACTACAATTCAAGAAGCTCCTGGGAAAGCAGCAGACTGGATTGTTAGCAAATGGTCTGAGATTAAAGAATTCTTTTCAAATATTTGGAAAGGTATCAAGGAATCAGCTAGCGAAGCTTGGGAAGGTGTCTTAAACATACTTTCGCCATACGTTACTGCAATAAAAAATGTTTTTCAGCCAATGATTGATTTCTTTACGAACCTATGGGCTCAAATTGGATCAATCGCAAGTTCTGCATGGGAAATTATAAAAACTGCTGTAATGGGTCCAATTCTACTTTTAATTGATTTGATAACAGGTAATTTTAATCAGTTAAAAGAAGATGCTTCAATGCTGTGGACTACATTAACTACAAATATCGAAAACATTATCACAACGTTTGTAGATATAGTTGTTGGTTATTACACCTCCTTAAAGGATACTGTTATAAATATCTGGAATGTGTTAGCTACTACTATCAAAGATGTGTGGAATTCTTTTACTACATGGATCAAAGAGACAACTAATAATATTGTAAATAGTATTAAACAGGGATGGAATAACCTGAAACAAGGGACAATCGATCTGTTTAATAATATGATTCAAGAAGCGAAGGATTTATGGAATTCTTTCAAAGCTTGGTTTATTAATCTAGTTATTGGAACCAAAGATAACGTTATTCAAGGTTGGAAAAACCTAAAACAAGGCACTATAGATACTTTCAACAATTTAGTAAATGGTGCTCAAGAGGCATGGGATAATTTAGTAAATGCTGTTAGTGATACGGTGGATAGATTAACTGGCTGGTTTGATAACTTGAAAAATATCGATTTACTAGCAGCCGGAAAAGCTATCATGGATAGTTTTCTAGAAGGGTTACAAAATGCATGGAAATCTGTGCAAGATTTTGTTGGAGGTATTGGTGACTGGATTAGGGAACACAAAGGACCTATTCGATACGATAGAAAATTGTTAATCCCAGCTGGGCAAGCAATCATGAATGGACTAAACGTAGGTTTAACTAATGGCTTTGCCAGTGTCCAAAGCAATGTAGGAAACATGGCTAATATGATTGCAGATAGTTTTACTCGTACACCTGATATTGATCTTTCAGCGAATTTAAAAAATGCAAATAGAAATTTCACAACACAAATAGAGCATAGTGTTAACTACGGCAAAAATAAACGTCCTGCAGTTTTCAATATTCGCTTAGGAAATCAAGTGTTTGAAGCGTTTGTTGAGGATATTTCAAACATTCAAGGTAAAGAGGCGGATATTAATTTATTGTTCTAGAAAGTGAGGGAAATATGATGGAGTGGCATAATCCAATGTATGAATTCAGAGACACGGTTAAAAACGACAGTCAGAAAACATGGATACCGACGTCTGCATTGAATTATGATGGGAAGTTTATCGAGAATTATATAGAAGGGTACCAGACTTTGTATGTGGAAGGTAGAGAAATGGTTTCTTTAGAGATTGAGAGTGAAGCGGTGAGCATAGGTGTTCGTATTAGTTCTCAAAGACTTCCAGAGAGGATTTTAACTATACATTTTAAATTAGAAGAAAAGAATCCTATTGAATTTCAACGAAGCTTTAATAAATTGATGAGGCTGCTTTACAGGGATAAAGATGTAGAAATTCACTTTAACGATGAGTTGGATATGTATTATTACGGAAGGTATCAGACCTGTGATAATATTCCAGGAAACGTTCATAGTGTAATATCTAGTTTCTCTATAATCTGTTCTGATCCCAGAAAATATACACGTATATTTGAAACAAACGGCATAGTAGCAGAATATCTTCCGTATGAAGTAGCTCCGATTTCAATTAGTTTAAAGGCTAATAATGATGGGAGCTTAAGAATTACAAATGGCCGTCAAAATATTAGTGTGACTAACTCAATGATAAAAAAAGGTGACTCTATCGAGATGGACATAGCTGAGGGAAAAGTTTTTGTAAATGGAGTGAATAAAACGAGAATTCTTGATCTTACTAGCTCCTTTAAAAACTTTATGGTTAGGACCGGTGATCTAGTTGAGTGTGATAACGGCACTCCCTTAATACGATATAGAGGAGTGTGGTTGTAATGGACAAAGATGTTTATTTTTTCGATGAAAGCCAAAAACTTATAAAAATAGTAGGGGAAGATAAACTTTTTTCTGTAGTTCAAGAAAAGGAAATCACACCAAGTAAAGATGAGTTAATTAATGATAAGTTAGCAGTTAGCATGGAGTTTGATGACGAAATTAAAGAGTCAGCTTATATGGCGGTTCGTGAAAGCGAGTCGTCTTTTTCTATGTATAAAATTATCGGAATTGCTGATCCGGGTTCATTGTTGATATTTACTGGGATTAATTTTGGTCCTGATGAATTGGATGCTTATATCATTAATGATATTCGTCCGGCTAACGAGTTTTTTCAGAAAACCATCCAGAGAGTCATAGATTTTACATTAGGTGAGTGGCGAGTTGGTCATTTAGATTCAACACTGCCAGCAGTTTCTATGACTTTTTACTACTGTAGTATCCGCGAAGCCTTAAAAAATCTACAAACGTTAGGATGCGAGATTGTTTTTAGGTGCAATCTAAGTGGAGAAGGCGTCACAGATAAATGGATAGAAGTTTACAAGCAGATTGGCGAATACAGTAATGAGCGATATGAGTACGGTGACAAAGCCTTGACAATTGAAAAAGAAGTGAATCGAAGTAACATCTATACTTCTCTAATCGGCCGCGGTCGTGGTGAAGAGGTTGGAGATGGTTATGGTCGTCGAATTGAGTTTGATCAAGTATACTGGTCCAAATCAAAAGGGGATCCGTTAAACAAGCCTACTGGCCAGATATATTTGGAAATCCCTGAGATGACTGAAAAATATGGTATTCCTACTAAAAACGGAAAACGTCGTAAGCGTGAGAAGGTAATTATATTCGAAGACTGCGAAGATCCTGTTGAACTAATTCAGCTTACCTATCAAGAATTGGTTAACTGTTCACGTCCGCTAGTTCAATTTAAAGCAACTATTTTCGGAGCAGATAGTTTAGGTAATATTATACGTATTCATCGTGATGACCGCGGCTATCATTACGAGACTAGAATTTTCAGTGTGAAGATTGATCGATTAACAGGAAAAGTCGAAACTGGCTTAGGTGATAATTTAAATACTTCATCAACACGTCAAGCTTCAAATACTCAAACTGCCATACAGACCCTTGATGAGAAGAAGATGACCTTTTATGAGTCCACCGAAGTTTCTAAATGGCAGTCGGATATCATTCGCGGAGCAAAGGGTGGATCAATTATCATGATGAATCCTTGGGATACTGGTAAAGGCGAAAGTCGTCAACCATATCAGATGGTTTGGATGAATGGGGATAGTATTGATACTTCTAACCATTTTCTTGTAGCTAATTCGGAAGGGATTGGTTTTATTGATGGAAAATTCAATGAGTCAAATTTCAAAACGGCATGGACGATTGATGGAAACTTCAATGCCAATTATATCCAATCTGGACGTATTAGAGCAGATATTTTTGAAACTTCATTTAACGCTGTGGGTGATCAGCTCAAGCTAGTAAAAGGAGCTTTGCAAATTGTGAACAGCAACAAAAAAATCATGGAGCTAACCAAAAAAGGGATGGAGTTCTGGAATACCAAAGAATCCATTGGCACAATTGGTACTACTGATTCTGTAGGCAATCCTTTTCCTGGCGCATCCACTCCTACACCGTTAGAAGATAATTCGTTAGTCATTCGAACAAACGGCGATGGAAAATATATTCTCATTTCACCAAAAGAAGGAAAAGGTTGGGTAATACTTGGGAATGGAACTTCTATATTATTTGGAAGTCTTAACTTACAAGAAAAGCTGAATGCCTTTGGGGACGCGGAATTCATGAAAAATGTCAATATTCGTGGGAAACTCACAATTAACGGACAAGAAGTATTCCCTGGACAAGGCGGAAGTGGAAATAATGATGGCGGTAGTTGGAATGGCATGTATCCACCAGAGGTTATCAGTCAAGCGGACAAATTTGCTTGGGAATTATGGGTCATGCTTCTTTCTAGAGGGTATTCCAAAGCATCCATTGCTGGAATCCTTGGAAATGTTCAAGGAGAAGCCGGTGCTGCAATGAATCCAGATGTTGCACAAGTCGGCGGTCCAGCTTATGGAATCGTTCAATGGGATGGTTCAGCATATCCTTTGGTTCCTCCAGCAACATGGGATGGCAGGACTTATGTTCAAAACCTGATGAGAGCCGCAGGAATTACAGAAGATTATCGAACAATGTCAGCTCAAGGAAAGTTATTAGATTGGACAATGTATAACGGTCAATGGTTAGGAATTGTTCAACCGGCAAGTGTTTCTGGATATAAAGCAATGACTGATCCAGCAGCTGCTGCTTATACATTTGAACGAAATTATGAAAGACCAGCAACGACTCATCCAGAACGACAAGAATGGGCAGTTGATTGGTATAACAAATTTAAAGATCTTCAAGTCCCATCTACTGGCAGTATTCTCAGTACAGCCAAAAGCTTGATGGGTTATTTCCATTACTCTCAACCATTGCGTTGGAATTTTGGTAGTGTCGAGAATCCTGATCGTAATGGATATGCTGACTGTTCTTCTTTTGTTTGGCTAGCTTTGACAAAAGCAGGATATAAAACCGCAACACGTGGGACTCTATGGTACACGGGTTCAATGGCTGCAGATGCAAGAGGAGCACGTCAGTATCTTACTGAAATATCCCCAAATGAAGCGAAAGCCGGAGATATCATCATTGTTAATTTAGGTGCAGGTGCTGGTAATGATGGCCATACCGCTATTTTAGCAGAGGATTGGAAGGGATATAGCACGTCTATTGTTGAAATGGGCGGTATGAATTCCAATGGTGTTGGTATCGGTCGCGTAGATTGGTCTTTCGGTTATTTGTTAAACGGTGGCGATGTTTGTCTCGCCAGAGCGAAGAAATAGAGGTGATTTTGTGATCGAAGAAAAAGGATTAAATCATTTGAAAAGTTTGTTGAATCAACCTATTGGAAACCATCAATGTTACGCATTATCTGCGGAATATGCCGGCGTGATGATTGGTCCTGACATGGGAGCTGGCACTAAATATGAGATCAAAGTACGTCATGGCAATGTATTTTCCGCTGCTGAAATTGGACGAGCCTATCCATGGTCATTGTATTTATGGACGGTCATCGCTCATCCTGAGTATGACCAGCTAGTTGTTGGCTCAATTATCAATTGGGAAAGAAACGCAAAAATCAGTGATGCATTTGAAAGTCATGAATATTACGGCCACACAGGTGTAATCAAAGGCCTAGAAAATGGGCGTATTCAGACCTATGAACAAAATGCGGAATCAGGTGGAATTGTGGCGGAATATGATCGTGAATTCTTCGGATCTGGTCAGATAGCTTCTATTTGTATCCCACCTGATTTTGAGAAAGGAGTGGTAATTAATGGCAAAGTGGAACGTAGTACTCAGCACAACTGAGCCGTATAACTATGTTGGCATGATTCAGGTACGGCAAGGCAATAAGAATTCAGAAACTATGGAAGCAACTATCACTGAAAATGGAATGCCATATGATTTAACTAGTTGTAAAGTCTATTTTGAATCAGTTGTCGGAGACAAATATCCAGTTCAATTAGGTACTAAAGTTATCGATGCAAAAAAAGGAAAAATTCAGTACACATTTGATCAGTATTCGATGCAATGCCTACATCGCCAAATAGCAGATTTCATCATTTATAAAGATGATGAGTTAATTGCTACGACGCAAGACTTCTCCTATTTTGTGATTAAAGCCGTCTCAAAAACAGAGGGCGAAATGGGATCGTATTGGCAGACAGTCGAAGATTTAATTGCGGATATGACAGCTTTTATCAATGAAAACAAAGGCGACTTCACAGATTGGATGAATGCACGTAAAAAGGAATTTGAACAATGGCGTCAAGACCAACAAAATACATTTGAAGCATGGAGAGACGGACAAGAAACAGATTATTTGAATTGGTTTGAATCAATCAAAGATATTTTGAAGTCTATCGATCCAGGTGGAGTAATGTTAGCCGAATTAATGGATACGCGTGTAGATCTTCAAGGTGTACGCCATGAATCGATTTCTGAACGTTTCCTAGCCGATCTACACTATTTGTATCAAAAAATGAAAGCAGCGCTTTTCACGATTGAATACGGTGAAATTGAAGTGACTGATATTTTACAGGATGATCTTTTTTCAGATAATCACGAAGTCGAAAAGATCGGAACAGTTGAATTACCAATTGAAGAAGGAGCTTTGATTGTTGCAACTGTTGATGATCCAAAACAGAATGTTTTCACTCTTGAGAAAGTAGGGGTGATCTAATGGCTAAAACAAAACGCATGATGGAAACGGATGAAAAAACGGGCGTACAACGACAATTTTTCCCAATCACTCATGTTTCTGCAGTTCTTGGGTTAGAGGAATTTATGGCTGGTGATGCAAAAGTTCTATCTGTCAATGGGAAAATTGGCGCTGTTGTTATTACTAAAGAAGATCTAGGGTTAGGAAATGCTATCACAGAATTGCCTTATGCAAGTGAAGAGAATGACGGAATTATCACTGCAGAAATGTATCAAAAAATTTTAAACAGTGGAGAAGGTGACGATGTGTTGCCAATTGCCACTGTCGACCGTTTGGGTGGCATAAAAATTGGTGAATTATTGACGATTGATGAGACAGGAAAAGTCTCTGCAGTCAGACAATCTGATGTTAATTTCTCACTAGAGTTAAAAGAAAAGCTCGATTCACTGAAAAATTACACTGCAGGAGAAAATATCACTATTGATGAAGATGGAAAAATAAATGCAGATGTGACTGGTTTTTACGTTTTACCAACTGCCTCCGAATTTGTAAAAGGTGGTATTCGCGTTGGCGAAGGATTAACGATGACTGATGATGTTTTGTCCGCCGATAAGCAATTTAACTATACTGCCGGAGCTAATATCAGTATTTCAAATACAGGAGTAATCTCTGCAACTGGTGGTGGAGAAGGTGGCGGTGTCACTCAAGAATATGTTGATCAAAAAATGAGTGAAGCTTACCAAAATGCACAAGCTTATACAGATTCAAAAATACCAAGTGTGTCGTTTGAAAAAGTAGGGGAGGTATAGAGAAATGACAGATATTGTAAAAGTAAAACAGAATGATGTTCAGGTTTACCCCCAAACTCATTGGGATGCTGTTGAGGGAAAGCCGGAAACTATTAAGGGAGATAAAGGAGATCCTGGACAGGCTGCCACAATTACTGTAGGGACAGTAACGAGTGGTACAACAGCTAGTGTCACAAATGCTGGTACTGCAAGTGCAGCGAAGTTTAATTTTGTATTGCCTAAAGGGGATAAAGGAGACAAGGGAGATCCTGGAACAAATGCAACAACGACAGCTGTGGCTACAACTACAGCTAATGGTTTGATGTCCAAAGAAGATAAAGCTAAACTCGATGGATTAGCAAATATTACATTTGAGAAAGTGGGGACCGTATAATGCCAGATATTGTTCAATTAAAAGAAGACGGAGTTTCTAAATACTTAAAAACGCATGTAGAAGCTATTGATGGTAAAGAAGTATTGGTGCAGACAGATGGAGACCAAGCCATTGCAGGACATAAGAATTTTTCAGGTTCTGTAACAATCAATAATAAACGTGTTTTGACGACTGATGATAACAGCTATGAAGTGGTAAATCTGGTTGTCACTAACGGTAATACAGGGACAGCAAAGCTTTATCGTGAAGGAAAAACAGTTTCTATATATTTTGTGGCTTTAAATGGAAAAAGCAGTGGCGGGAATGATTCGGTTATTTTAACTGTTCCAGAAGGCTATCGGACACCGATCAGTTTTGAGCAACTGGTTGGCTCGATAGACCGTTCTACTTTGAACAGTGCTCAGTTATCTATTGGTGCAGATGGAGCCATTAAATGGAGAAGAAATTCAAGTTATGGATCAGATTATTCATTTGTTATCACTTATTCAATTTAAGGGAGGAAATCTAATGAAAGTAGTTTACAAATCAATCAAGCCTTACGGATTCGAGCAAATCATTGTGAATGATGAAGAACATTTACCGGAAGAATGCACAGAAGTCGAACCACCGATTCCAAATTGGAAACCGAAATTCAATTTGGAACTAAACCAATGGGTCGAATTGGCAACTGAAGAAGAGAAAAAAGGGAATGCTGTTGATAGCGTAGATGAATTGGCTAATATTAAGGCATTATACGAAACGCTGAAGGCAGAAAATGATGAATTGAAACAGCTAAATTCTAAAGCAATGCTAAACAATGTAGCAATTAAACAGGAAAACACTGCATTAAAAGAAAAAGCTGATAGTTTAGCACAAATCAATTCAAAAATGATGCTTGCTTCGATTCAAAACAGCAAGGATATTGCAGAAATTAAAGAGCAATTAAATCCAGCTTCAAAGGGAGGTGAGTAGTATGTTTAGTTTTAGCGATGTGAAAATGATGTATGATTGGGGCTGTTTTACTGACGATCAAGTTCGACTGTTCGTTCCGCTATGCATTACAGACGAAGAAGCAGATAAAATCATTAGCAAAGAAGAGAGCGCATCTTAATTGATGTGCTTTTTATTTTGATACAAGGAGTTGCAATATGATTAATTTAGGGGAATGGGGAGCGATAGCAGGATCAATAACCGCTATCGTTTCTTTGATTTTATTAGTAATTAGACCGATTGTTGCATCATTTACAAAAATTACGAAAACACTATCACAAGTGAGTTACAACTTGGAACTATTAACAAAAGATTTAGAATCGAGCAAATCAGATCGATTGATGATTCATGAAGAACTAAAGAAACACGATGAAAGATTAGATGCACATGAAAAAAAATTGGTAGAACACACACAACAAATTAAAACTTTATTTAGGGAGAGAAGAAGATGAAAAAGAAAGGAGGTAAAGAAGAAATGATTTTACCCGATAAGTATTATCAAATCATTAAATGGACAGTTTTAACAGTATTGCCAGCTGCATCTGCTTTAGTAGCCATGTTAGGAAAAGCATATGGATGGAATGGAACAGATATGACAGTACTCACTATCAATGCAGTAGCAACATTTTTAGGCGTTATCACTGGTGTGTCGGCTTATAATTTGAAAAAATAGGAGGAAGAATATGAAAAAGAAAATCTTAGCAGGAGCTCTCGTAGCTCTTTTTTTGTTGCCTGTGAATGTATTTGCTGCAAAAAATGATCAGGGTGTAGATTGGTCGATTTATCAAGGTGAGAACGGAAGATTTGGGTACGCTCATGATAAATTTGCTATTGCACAAATTGGTGGTTATAACGGAGCTGGTTTATATGACCAATGGACCTACTCCACGCAAGTTGCTTCTGCAATTGCTCAAGGCAAACGAGCACATACCTATATTTGGTGGGATGTATGGGGATCTCAAATGATTGCTAAACAAACGATGGATTATTTCTTGCCAAAGATTCAAACGCCTAAAGGATCAATAGTAGCGATTGATTTTGAGGGAGGAGCATCTTCTAATAAACAAGCAAATACGGATGCCATTCTTTATGGTATGCGTCGAATCAAAGCAGCAGGCTATACTCCAATGCTTTATTCAGGTAAGCCATTCTTATTGGCAAATGCTTATTATCAGCAAGTAATCAAAGAGTTTCCAGATTCTCTATGGATCTCTGCTTATCCTGATTATAATGTAACGCCAACTCCTAACTGGAATATTTTTCCATCGGTGGACGGTATCGGTATCTATCAATTTACCTCAACTTATATTGCTGGTGGATTAGATGGTAATATCGATTTAACTGGCATTACAGATAACGGTTATACAGGTTCAGATAAACCAGCAACAGACACTCCAGCAACGGATGCAGGGGAAGAAGCTAATGATACGCCAAAATCAGAAATTAAAGTGGGGGACACTGTGAAAGTGAATTTCTCAGCGAAAAACTGGGCAACTGGAGAAGCGATCCCACAATGGGTAAAAGGAGAAAGCTATAAGGTTCAACAGGTAAACGGCAACAAAGTTTTACTTGCGAATATTTTATCTTGGATTGAAAAATCAAATGTAGAAATCTTGCCAGATTCTACAACTGTTCCAGATAAACCATCAGCTGCTATCCAAACTCATGTTGTTCAATATGGAGAAACACTATCTTCAATTGCTACAAAATATGGAACAACGTATCAAGCACTTGCTTCGTTAAATGGACTAAGCAATCCGAATATGATCTATGCTGGACAAGTTCTAAAAGTGAGTGGAACAGCAAGTGCTACTAGAACATACACTGTTCGACCAGGCGATAACTTGTTATCAATCGCATCTAAGTTAGGAACAACCTATCAATCGCTGGCACAGGGCAATAGATTATCAAATCCTAATTTGATTTATCCAGGACAAGTACTATCCTATTAAAAAAAGCCCCTCAATGAGGGGCGGTACATAGTTAATTCAATATTTTGTCTAAAAAATATGGTATAACTTTTCTAGTAGCTTTTATTTTTGTTTTATTTATATTGTTGTACCTTCCGTTATAGATCAATGGTACATCTGCTTCGCCATATTCTGTTGAAATATGAAGTTGATAATTAGGAATCCCTTCGCTTTCTGTATAGGCAATTTTTAGTGCATCACCAGGCTCAATAGTTTTAGAGTAGCCCGTAGATTTATATATAAGTTCACTATCGTTTTCCATATCTTTAAATTTCATGATGTCAACTTTCATGGGCACGTTTGCAGGGGAAACTAGAACAATTTTTGTGGGACTTTCATCTAATGATATTTCATCATAAATATTCTGAGGGAAATATTTTCCTTGCGTATCTATAGAGTAGAATTCTAGAAACACATCTTCATAGTATGTTTTATTTTTTAAAAAACCAAATATTATAAAAACGATAGCTACAATAGTTAAGATCAATTCTAAGATATCTTTGGGTGTGTATTCTTTACCTAAATACCAATGTAAAAAATTATTTACTGTTTTTATTAATTTATGTTGTTCCTCTGACATTCTTTCACCTTCCAATTCACAAATTTTATTTTATCATAACAAAATAAATTCGTAATTAGACTATTAGAAAAATATATGCATGATGCGTGCAACGAATGATCCAGAAGGAAACACTAAGGGTGGAGCACAAGATTTTCATGATAAGCGTTGGTATTTAAATATTCCACAACGATAAAAAATAGCCCCTCGATGAGGGGCAGTACATATAGTTTTCAATATAGTTGCTAATATTGTTAGCTAATTTGTTAGCAAAGCTGTATACAAATTTAGATAGTAAAAATACGTTTTGTTCTTTATATACATGCACTTTCATTATTGATTTATTATCAGATATACTAACAAAATTAGCTGATTTTTTAGCCATCTCTCTTGTACAATTAAACCAATGATGGTATATTGAACTTACAGCAAAGGAAAGTTAAAGCGTAAAATGGTGTATGATTGTTTTGTACAAGTACATTATTTTGACGTGTTTTTTCCTATATACTTTTTGCGTAGGTACATAAACGGAGGCGATTGTTATGGCTACTAAAAGTTTTACTGAGGAGTATAGGTTTACAAAAAAGAATGCTAACTCTTTAATTAATGCATTATCTAATGATAAATCACCTAGAAAACAGTTGGTAACTAATTTAAAAGTAATCGATGACAAAGAAAAAATAAAAAATATTTTTTTTGGAAGTAATAGTTAGATGGGAATACAGATTATCAGTTTAAGTGATTTATTAGAGGTTGCTCCGGATTTAGAAAGTGTAAATAACATACTAAAGACATTTAAATCTATTCCACATCCTATAACTGGTCAAGTTAATGATGTGGAATATTTTTTGCATCAAAAAGCAATAGAATTCGAGAAAGCTGCTTTAGCAACTACGCATCTTTTATTTAGCTCATATAAAGATAAATCTATGTTAGTTGGTTATTTTTCTTTAGCTAACAAATCTTTAATTATGAGCAAAAAAAATTATAACAATCTCAGTAAGTCCCAACAAAGAAGATTGTGTCAGAATGGTTCAAAAACTGAAACTGGTGGTTACATAGTTAATAGTTATTTGATAGGGCAAGTTGGTAAAAATTATTCTGAAGAAGCTCAAAAAATAGAGGCTATAAATGGAACTCAGATATTGACGATAGCTTATGATACGGTTTTACAGGCAAAAAAAATTATTAATGCTAGATATGTATGGATTGAATGTGAAAATGTTCCGAGGTTAATTGATTTCTATAGAGACTTTGGTTTTGAGGTTATTGAAAATTATGAAACAAACAGTGGATTAGTTGTAATGATTATGAAGTTAAAATAGTAAAACTAATTATTGCAAGTATCTATTACAACGTTAAACAAGCGTATAGTGAACTTAAAAAGATTTAAATTTGCAAAACAAAAACCTCAACCAATCATCCTTGGCTGAGGTTTTTTCATTTTTTCTGAAAAATCTAATCAAATAATAGACTAAAAAATAACCATGTGAGATAATGAACATAGAAAAAAGCTTCAGATACCCCCTCACCCTAGAGTCTTTCCCCAAAAAGATAAGTATCTGAAGCTTTTTTCTTTTTATAACTTGGAAATAGTAACATAAAATAATATATTTTACAAAGAATAAGTACAATCTAGTTTTTTGCTATTAAATGTGTAATAATTAATGTGCCATCACAACAAAGAATGAAAACCATTATTATCTAGTCTATGTCCATTCTTTTTGTTTGCAGTAGTTGTGATGGCTTTCCGTACCCTTAGCTCAGTTGGTTAGAGCAGACGGCTCATAACCGTCCGGTCGTAGGTTCGAGTCCTACAGGGTACATTAATGTAGCCAATTGAATCGTTCTGTGTTAGAATTTTTTGAAGAGTATTATACAAGCTAAAGCTTTTCTTCATTGCCACTCAAATGAGTGGCTTTTTTATGTATCCTTTTATGGATTAATGAAAGGATGTTTCACATAGTTATACTTCTGTATATTTGAAAAGTTTTACTTTGATTTTTAAATGGAAAGACATTTGGGTTATATTGTGAGATAATAATAAAGAAGAGTTTAAAGCGTTCCCCAAAAACCACTCCCCCATAAGTGTGTTACGCTTTAAACTCTTTTATATTTGAAGCCATTAAAAAGCATACCATATTTTTGAAAAAAAGTGAGAAAAAAGGCTTACAATTGGAGTGGTAGTTAACTAGTGACTTATTTTTGATTTTATAGCACTGATACTATAAAATATAGATATCATCATATTACACAATCTTAATACTAACTTAAAAAATATCTCCTTTCATAAGTATGGTGATAAAATCCGTTCCGGGCTACCTTTTTAGGTAGCCTACTTTAATCTTTATACCTTTCTGGATCAACAAAAGTATACTTTATATAATCGTAACGCCGATGATCGCTCCGTGCGTCTGGCACGTCAGTCACGATATCAAACAAAAAGTATACATCTTTTTTCATTCTCGTTTTCGCAGCAGGGATTTTAAAGTAGTTTTTATTGGAATAGTAGAGATTGATTAATAAGCTATCTTCGATTGCTAAAAAGAAAACTTCTGAATTCCATACTTTATAAAAATCTTTGATAAATCTATTCGAAGGATCGAATTTAAACCATAATTGTGTTTTTCCTTCCATCAACATAATGTTCACCTCAAAAAGAGTATACGAACAAATGTTTGTATTGTAAATAGAAAAAGATGAGCTAAATTAAATGCTCATCTTCTTTGATAGATATTATAAATCTAATAATTCTTGTTTCTTTTTATTAAATTCTTCTTCTGTAATGATTCCATCATCCAATAGTTCTTTATATTTTCTTATTTCTGAAGCTGAGGAAATTGTTGATGTATTGGAATTTGTAGCAGAAATATTTCTTCTTTTTAAATTATAAATAATTTCGTTTAAAGAATCACTTATCCTATCAACAGTATCTTTATCAACTGCAACATTCAATACTTTACCAAGAGTATCAATAGTTAATGTACCCAACAGCATTCCTCTTTTTTTACTAATATTATTTAAATTGTCTAATATAATACTTTGTACATTATTGCCTATCATTTTTTGTTGAGCTACAATTAAACGTTTATTAGTTAATGCGTATGCATAATTATTGTCATGCTTAGTTGATGAGATATAATTATGCAATCCTACAAAGCAGAAGATTACGTATTCGTCACTGTTAAGTTGATCTGATATTAAGTTAAAATGATGAGTTGTCCATTTTTTAGTCATTCCTTTACCGTAGCCGTATTTAAGACAAAATTCTACCATCTCTTCAGTGGTTCTCATTCTATCATTACCTATATCATGATTGTTTTGTGCAGTATGATCAGATATGTTTAATTTTCTTTTTTCTGATGGATCCTTATCTAAATCTTCTAAATTCAAAGATCTTATTATTTTATAAGGAGTAGTCATACCGTAACCAGCTTTTTTCATACAATTGCCGCAAACAATTTGTTTATCTTTGATTTTATATGAAGTTAAGCCAATTTTACCTCCGCACTTTGCACATTGTTTACTCACATTAGTTCCTCCTAGATATCAGCTTTCTACTACTATTAATATTCTATCAATAGTGACCATACTTTGACCATACTTTTTAGAAAGAATAGAAAATTCCAAGATATTTAATAATAGAAGAAAAGCACTAACATCATGGGTTCAGAAGAATTGAGAGCTTATCAGGAAACAGTATAATTGAAGTGTCTGTTTATCCAGTAGCTCAAGAAGCTTAATTGAAGCTTGCGATTAAAGAGGTTGTGACAAGATTTTTGTCACAACCTCTTTTTTGTTTATAAAAAAAGTTGGAATGAAGGATGCGAAGGTTGCCATGTCTTTTTACGCTTAAGATTTTTTTGCCATTTTGTAATCAGAATGTTTTGATAACTATTGTTTTTATTGATGAAAGCGATATCGTTTGCTATCAGCAGCATCATTGTAGGATAAATAGTGTTCTTTTTCTTGTTTCCGATATAAAAATGGAGTTGATATTTTGTGTTCTTTTATCTTCATTACGCTTGTCCCTTCGCTTGTTGTCAACGAAACAAAATCAGGTAAATAGTTGACGAAACGGAAATAAATACATAGTATTATGTTTTGAAGCCTAAGAACAACAGTCTATAGAAAAGGAGCGATACCATTGGCAAAACGCATGGACCGAATTTATATGTATGTCAAAGAAAAAACCGCTCATTTAACAAAGGCAGAATATGACCAAGGAGTAACGACACAAGAAATTGCTGAAGTGTTAGGAATCCAAAGAACGAATAGCAGTAAAGATCTGAATCAGCTAGTGCGCGAAGGAAAACTGATAAAGACAGATGGACGACCAGTACGTTACATATATCAAACACTCGCTACGCACGTAAAGCCAGCTGCAAAACATGTGGTCAGTTACAAAGAAACGCCGGTCTCTGAAGAAAAAAATACGCTCCAGATAGATACTAAGGATATCTTTGCAAAAATCATTGGAGCTAATGGTAGCATGAAAAACTCAGTGGAACAGGCAAAAGCTGCGATCTTGTATCCGCCAAGAGGATTAAATTGCTTGATTACAGGACCTACCGGATCAGGAAAGACTTATTTTGCGCACGCGATGTATCATTTTGCCAAAGCACATCATGTAATAGATGAGGAAACGGAACTGATTGTTTTCAATTGTGCTGATTACGCGAATAACCCTGAGCTTTTGATGAGCCATTTATTTGGGTATGCAAAAGGAGCCTTTACAGGTGCAGATGAAGAAAAAATGGGAATTATCGATCAAGCGGATGGTGGTATGTTATTTCTGGATGAAATTCACCGATTGCCTCCAGAAGGTCAAGAAATGATCTTTTACTTTATGGATCACGGGACTTACAGTCGACTTGGAGAAACAACGAAATCTCATGAAGCAAATGTACGAATCGTAGGTGCGACCACAGAAGATCCAGGCTCTTCGCTATTGGAAACTTTTGTTCGGCGTATCCCAATTAATATCAAACTTCCGGCTTTTGAAAAACGCCCTGCAAATGAGAAAGTCGATTTAGTAAAAATTATGATTGCCCACGAAGCGAACCGCACGCAACGAAAGATCTCTTTGACAGAAGATGTAGCAAAAGCACTGATTGGCAGTGTGACTTATGGGAATATAGGTCAATTGAAGTCGAATATCCAGTTAGTATGCGCACGAGGATTTCTAAATCATATGCAATCTCCCGAAATATCGATTACGATTGATGATTTGACAGAAGGGATTCGTAGCGGATTGATTCAATTAGCAAGCAACCGCAGTGCAATGGCAGAGCTTTCTAAAATATTGGAGCCAAAGATAACTGTAGCACCAAACGATACAATCATGAAAATCCAATCAGACTCCTATGAATTACCTTATAATCTATATGATATCATCGGAGATAAAGCAGCTTTGCTGAAGTCGGATGGGTTGGACCAAGAAGCAATCAATCACTTTATTTCTACAGATATCAACATCCATCTGAAGTCTTTTTATAAAGACCATGGGTTTTCTTTTAATGCAGATAGCAAATTAGCAGAATTTGTAGATCCAAAAATCATAGAAGTGACCAATCAGATTTATGTAATGGTCAAAAGATCTTTACCATATGACTTTCAGCAAAACTTTATTTATGCTATGAGCTTGCATATCAGTTCGTTTTTGAAAAAGATCAATTTAGGAGAAGAACGGCATACGAATGATAATATCCGTGAGATGGCATTTGATTTTCCAGATGAATATGCTGTTGCGAAAGAAGTGCGTAGTTATATAGAAACGTATTTTCAAGTGGATATTCCAGAAAGTGAAGACTACTACTTGACTGTTCTACTCGTCTCGTTACGGGCGAACCAAGCAAGCGGCAGAATCGGTGTAGTCGTTGCAGCTCACGGAAACAGTACAGCGAGCAGTATGGTTCAGGTTGTCCAACAGTTGTTAGATGCAGAGAACGTACGAGCAGTAGACATGCCGTTGGATATGGATCCGAAAACAGCTTTAGACCGCATTGAACGCAATGTACAAGAAGTAGATGAAGGAAGCGGGGTCATACTATTAGTGGATATGGGGTCCCTCGCCTCATTTAATTCGCAAATTCAGCGAGACACCGGGATACCTGTACGTACCGTTGACATGGTAACAACTTCTCTAGTTTTGGAAACTGTACGAAAGGTCTCTGTATTAGGGACAGATTTAGATATGTTGCATGAATCATTGAAGAATTTTCGAGGTTACGCAGAAATATCTTCTGTAGAACCTGTCCGGGAAACAAAACCTATCCATAAGAAAAAAGCTGTTTTGGCCATTTGTGCATCTGGCGAAGGTACAGCGCAAAGAATCAAAGAATTGATCGAACGAGCGGTAAATAAGCGTCAAGAAACAGAATTAGAAGTTCTAGCTTTGTCGATTGTGGAAGTGAAAGAAGAATTGCCAGTTATCCAAAAAGAATATCAGATCATAGCAACTACTGGAATTACTGATTTGAATATCCAAGCACCATTTATTCCTTTAGAGCGCTTCATTGATCAAAATATCGAAGTCATTTTGGATCAGTTGCTTATGGAATCAGAAATGGAAGAAACTGAATTCGTCTCGCTAGATGAAGAGACAGCTAAAAAAACATGTGTTGAATTTATCTCTGAGAACTTCATCTTTATCAATGGTAGTAAACTAATTGATCCAATGTGGCAATTTTCTACACAAATCTCTCAGACGATGGGAATTGGCAATGAAGAATATGGCTTTAAGATCAACTTAGTGATGCACACAGCAGGAATGATCGAACGGATTATTCGAAATGAAACGTTGATGGTGGAACAAAACGAATTGACGAATATAACGAGTGATCCTCTTTATAATCAATTAACAGCCTCGGTTGTCCTGCTAGAAGATAAGATAAAAGTAAAAGTGCCAATAGAAGAAATGTATTATCTGCTACGTCTAGTGCATAATCAGCTAGATAAAAAAGAATACACTATGCCTTAAATACACAAAAACGATACACTTTTATAGTGTATCGTTTTTGTGTATTGGTTAAGAATCCTTTAAATTCAATTAGTGTATCACAAAAAAATTGGCACGCTTTTTGCTTATAGTAGTGTGTGCTAGGAGGTGGTTGTTCACACAGAAATGATAGGGGTTTCTGTGAAGTAGTGAGGAAGAAGGAGTTTTGCAGATGGATATTCGATTGGCACGTATAGATGATCGTTTAATCCACGGGCAGGTCGCAACAGTTTGGTCGAAGCAAACAGGTGTTGAACGTATCATTGTGATCAGCGATGTAGTTGCTCAAGATAAATTGAGAAAGTTTCTATTAAAAGAAGCTGCACCGCCGGGAATCACAGCAAATGTAATAACCGTGCAGAAAATGATTCAAATCTATCATAGTGGACTATTATCACGAGCAAAAGTGATGCTTTTATTCACCAATCCTCAAGATGTTGAAGCGGTTGTCCGCTGCGGTGTACAGTTGAAGTCGTTGAATATCGGCGGTATGAGTTTTACTGAAGGCAAATCAATGATTACCAATTTTGTTTCAGTAAATCAACAAGATATTGATTCCTTTCGTTACTTGAACAGTCAAGAAGTGGAGTTAGAGATTCGAAAAGTACCTGCTGACAGGAAAATCCTTTTGATGGAACTACTAGCGAAAATCAAAAAGGTGTAACAAAAATGGTTGTTGGAAAAGGTCAAATAATTCTGTTGTAATGGTTAGCAATTATTAATATTTTTGAATTTGTTACAACAAAAGTAAATAGGAGGTATAAATATGGTAGGGATTATCCTAGCAAGTCATGGACAATTTGCTGAAGGAATCTTACAATCCGGTTCAATGATCTTTGGCGAACAAGAAAACGTCAAAGCTGTGATTTTGAAACCAAGTGAAGGTCCAGATGACTTGAGAGCCAAATTGGAAGAAGCGGTTGCTTCTTTTGATAATCAAGACGAAGTGTTATTCTTAGTTGATTTATGGGGCGGAACACCGTTCAATCAATCAAACACATTATTCGAAGAGCACAAAGATAAATGGGCAATCGTCAGCGGTTTGAATTTGCCAATGTTGATTGAAGCCTATGCATCACGCTTTTCAATGGAATCTGCTCATGAAATTGCAGCGCATATCATTGAAACAGCAAAAGATGGTGTAAAAGTGAAACCGGAAGAATTAGAACCGGCAGAAGCACCGAAAGTAGCAGTACAACAAACGTCAGCTGCAGGAGCTCCTGGTAAATTCAGTTATGTTTTAGCCCGTATCGATTCACGTCTGCTTCATGGACAAGTAGCAACAGCGTGGACAAAAGCAACGAATCCAACACGCATTATCGTTGTTTCTGATGCGGTAGCAAAAGACGATCTTCGTAAGAAATTGATCCAACAAGCTGCTCCTCCAGGTGTAAAAGCACACGTTGTTCCAGTTGAAAAAATGATCGAACTTGCGAAAGATGATCAACATTTTGGCGGACAACGCGCGTTACTGTTATTCGAAAATCCTCAAGATGTTTTAAGAGCAGTTGAAGGCGGCGTACCGTTGGAGACAGTGAATGTCGGATCAATGGCACACTCACCTGGTAAAGTACAACCAAATAAAGTGTTGGCGTTTAGCCAAGCTGATATTGATACTTTCAATAAATTAAAAGAAGCTGGAATCAATTTCGATGTACGTAAAGTACCAAATGATTCAAAAGGAAACATGGATGAAATTTTGAAGAAAGCACAAGATGAATTAAACAAACACGCATAGTAAAACTATCAGAAAAAATGGAGGATTAACATCATGGAATTAAACTTTATTCAAGTGATATTAGTCATTATCGTTGCATTTTTAGCTGGTATGGAAGGAATTCTTGATGAATTTCATTTCCATCAACCAGTAATCGCATGTACGTTAATTGGCTTAGTTACTGGGAACCTAATCCCTTGTCTTATCTTAGGTGGTACATTACAAATGATCGCTCTTGGTTGGGCAAACATCGGCGCTGCTGTGGCTCCTGATGCTGCTTTAGCATCTGTTGCATCTGCAATTATTTTAGTATTAGGTGGACAAGGAAGAGCTGGGGTTTCTTCAGCTATCGCTATTGCTGTACCTCTTGCTGTTGCTGGTTTATTATTAACAATCATCTGCCGTACAATCGCAACTGCATTCGTTCATTTAATGGATGCTGCTGCAAAAGAAGGTAACTTTAGAAAAGTTGAATTATGGCACATTATTGCTATCTGCATGCAAGGTATTCGTATTGCTATTCCTGCTGGATTGATCTTAGCTATCGGCGAAGGTCCAGTGAAAGGCTTGCTAGAATCTATGCCAGTCTGGTTAACAGACGGTCTTGCTATTGGTGGAGGTATGGTTGTTGCTGTAGGTTATGCAATGGTTATTAACATGATGGCAACTAAAGAAGTATGGCCATTCTTTGCAATTGGTTTTGTTTTAGCAACTGTTTCCGAAATTACACTTATCGGACTAGGGGCAATCGGTGTAGCTTTAGCTCTTATCTACTTGGCACTTTCTAAACAAGGTGGCGGTTCTGGTAATAATGGTGGAAGCTCAAATACTGGTGACCCACTGGGCGATATAATCGATAACTATTAAGGGAGGCGTACACGAAAATGGCAGAAGAAAGAATTCAATTATCTAAAAAAGATCGTGTTTCTGTTTGGTGGCGTTCGACTTTCCTTCAAGGATCTTGGAACTACGAACGTATGCAAAATGGTGGCTGGGCATTCTCTATGATTCCAGCAATTAAAAAATTATATAAAACAAAAGAAGATCGTGCGGCTGCATTGGAACGTCACTTAGAGTTCTTCAATACACATCCATATGTAGCATCTCCAATTATTGGGGTTACTCTAGCACTTGAAGAAGAACGGGCAAATGGTGCACCTGTTGATGACGTAACAATTCAAGGGGTTAAGGTTGGTATGATGGGGCCTTTAGCTGGTATCGGTGACCCAGTATTCTGGTTTACAGTAAAACCTATCCTTGGAGCGTTGGCTGCTTCTCTAGCGATGAGCGGGAACATCTTAGGACCTATCATTTACTTCCTAGGTTGGAACATCATCCGTATGGCATTTATGTGGTATACACAAGAATTTGGTTATAAAGCTGGTTCTAAAATTACAGAAGATTTATCTGGTGGATTATTGCAAGATATCACAAAAGGTGCTTCGATTCTAGGGATGTTTATTCTTGGATCGCTAGTTAATCGCTGGGTATCAATTAACTTTACTCCTGTTGTTTCAACAGTCAAACTTGATAAAGGTGCCTATATCGACTGGAATAACTTGCCTTCTGGTGCAGAAGGAATTAAAACTGCATTGGAACAACAAGCTGCTGGTTTGTCACTGTCATCTGAAAAAGTAACTACTTTACAAGATAACTTGAATAGTTTGATTCCTGGTCTAGCTGCTCTATGTTTAACATTATTCTGTATGTGGTTACTTAAGAAAAAAGTATCACCTATTGTCATTATCCTTGGATTATTTGTGGTTGGTATTGTCTTCCACTTGATTGGGTTAATGTAATCTTGAAAATATATGTAAGTTAAGTAATGGTTGAAACTACTTGTTTCTGAAAAAACGGTTACTTTGGAAAACTGTGCCAATTCCTATTGGCACAGTTTTTTTATCAGTACATTAGAAGATTCTTTGCTTAAATAGGTAAAAACATCTATAATTGATTCACTAGTTAATTTAAAGAATGGAGTAGAATAAATGGTACAATCAATCAATACGAAAGTCGATTTAACGATTAATGCTACTTCCTATCTGGGAATTGCTGAGTATGGAAAAATCATGATTGGCGATAAAGGTTTTGAATTTTACAATGAAAGAGATGCCCGAAAATTTGTTCAGATTCCATGGGAAGAAGTCGACTATGTGATTGCTTCCGTTATGTTCAAAGGAAAATGGATTCCTCGTTTTGCTATCCAAACAAAAAGAAATGGGACTTATTCTTTTTCTTCTAAAAAGCCCAAAATGGTGTTAAAAGCGATACGTGAATATGTAGAACCTAGTCATATGGTTAAATCATTAAGCTTAGTCGATGTTATCAAACGAGGGATCAAAGGGATTTTCAAACCCAAGTAAAAAATAAAAGTTGACCAAACCAATTATTTGTCCCCTTTAAATCCCTTATGCTAAAATTGATTAGCAAAGAAGGAGGTTATATTATGAGTTGGTTATGGACATTGATTGTTGGAGCTGTGATCGGAGCGATTGCAGGTGCAATCACCAGCAAAGGAAATTCGATGGGCTGTATCACGAATATCATTGCTGGATTAGTTGGTTCAAGTATTGGACAAGCGATTTTCGGCGAATGGGGACCAAAAGCTGCAGGTATGGCACTTATTCCATCTATTTTAGGTGCAGTGATTTTGGTAGCAGTTGTCTCGTTTTTCTTTGGAAAACGGTCATAAGTTTTTTACAAAATAGTAAACTAAAAGGAGTTGCAGCGAGACTGTGACTCCTTTTTGGCTTTCTTTCTTTAAAAGAAAAAGAAGTTTTCCGGAAATTTTTATTTAACTGTCGTGTACGAAGAAAAGTTTGCTATAATAGAAAAAAGCGTGCAAAGAAAGAGGGAGTTTCATTATGATGCTACGTGTAGAAAAATTGCGCAAAAAAATGCAAGAAGAAAATTTGGATTCATTTTTGGTTACCAGTCCGTACAATCTTCGTTACTTAACGAACTTTACAGGTACGACAGGATTAGCTGTTATTACTTTGGAAAATGCATTTTTTATTACTGATTTTCGTTATACCGAGCAGGCGGCAGCGCAGGCTCAAGGATTTGAAATTATTAAAAATGTCGGACCTATTTTTGATGAGGTAGCAAACTTAGTACGCAAAGAAGAACTGCACTCATTAGCTTTTGAGGAAACAACAGTCTCATTTTTAGAATATTCGGTTTTAGAAGAAATCATCGATGCGGAATTAGTACCTGTTTCACAGATGATTGAAGAACTTAGAGAAGTGAAAGATGAAGAAGAAATCGCCATTATCGAAAAAGCATGTAATATTGCGGATATGGCTTATGATCACATCCTGAAAATGATCCAACCGGGCATGACTGAGATTGAAGTCGCAAATCAACTAGACTTTTATATGCGTTCTCTTGGCGCTTCAGGTGTTTCTTTTGATACGATCGTTGCTAGCGGATTGCGTTCGGCTATGCCGCATGGTGTAGCAAGCAAGAAACTCATCGAACAAGGTGACTTGATCACGTTGGATTTTGGCTGCTATTACGAAGGATATGTTTCTGATATGACACGTACATTCGCTATTGGTGATCCTGGAGAAAAATTAAAAGAAATATATCAAGTAGTTCTAGATGCGCAATTAGCGGTTATTGATGCTGCGAAACCAGGAATGACTGGTGTACAATTAGACGCAGTTGCTAGAGATTATATTTCAAAACATGGTTACGGTGAAGCATTTGGACATTCTACAGGACATGGGATCGGTCTGGAGATCCACGAAGGACCGAATGTTTCTTCTCGTGCGGAAAAACAATTTGTACCAGGAAATGTAATTACTGACGAGCCAGGGATCTACTTACCAGGAATCGGTGGGGTACGTATTGAGGACGATTTGCTGATCACAGAAGATGGCAATCGTGTATTGACTCGTTCACCAAAAGAATTGATCATCTTATAGTCTCGTCCATAAAAGAAGTAAGCGTAAAAATCAGTGTTCACAGACTTTGTTATAGAAAATCGCTTGATTTAATGATACACTATAGAAGAACTTTTAAGCTGTAAGAGATAATAAAGTTGGATATTTTCTCCAATTCATAGCAATTTGCAGCTGATCGGCGGCAGTTTTTTTACCAAATGATCATTATAGCCGCATCATAGAGAATTCGGATGTATCTCGTGCTTAGGCAAAGGGAGGAATAAATAAATGGCAGATGAAAAAAATTTGATTTTAAACGCAAACCAAGATTTGGGAGAGATTGTGATTGCTCCTGAAGTCATCGAAGTAATCATCGGGATTGCTGCTTCTAAAGTAGAAGGCGTATACGGAATGCGCGGAACTTTTGCCAGCAATGTCACTGAATTATTAGGACGAGCAGCTCACGGAAAAGGTGTTTACTTGGCAAATGAGGAAGATGGCTTGAAAGTAGATCTTTACTGCTACCTGGAATATGGTGTTTCAGTTCCTAAAGTTGCAATGGAAATGCAAGAACGGGTTAGCCAGCAAGTCCTTTTCATGACAGATATCGATCTAGCTGAAGTCAATATCCATGTAGTAGCTGTTGTTCCTGAAAAATTAGAACAACCAACAATCGAAGAACTTTTTGAAGACGAAGAGGAAGAGAATGAATAAAGAATTATCAAGACACGAGATTCGGGAGATGGCATTGCAGGCTTTATTTCCGTTAGACTTCAATGCAGACCTAACAAAAGAAGATGCGATTTTCAACGCAATCGAATTAGACCACCGCGACATGATCAATGAAGATGAATCAGAGTTTGTTCCTGTTTATCTTGATACGCTAGTTGGCGGTGTCTGTGCAAAAAAAGATGAATTGGATAAAGTGATCGAAAAACATTTGAAAAACAATTGGCATATCAATCGGATCTCAAAAATGGATTTGGTGATCTTGCGTATCGCGATTTTTGAAATGACTTATGTGACAGATGTACCAGCGGCTGTTGCTTTAAATGAAGCAATTGAGTTGGCAAAAACATTTAGTGATGACCGTTCGCGTAAATTCGTCAACGGTGTTTTATCCAATGTATTAAAAGAATTAGAAGCTGGGGCGTAAGTCCTAGCTTTTTTCTGTGAATCATCATAAACCTGTTATAAATCGGGAAAATTCTATGGTAGAATGAAAACACAAAAAATATCTGGGAGTGGTTAGATGGCAGAATTGATTAACGGAAAAGAATTAGCTGAAAAAATGCAGGCAGACATTGCTGAAAAAATCCAAAAATTGAAAGATAATGGTATCCATCCCGGATTAGTTGTTTTATTGGTAGGGGAAAATCCAGCCAGTCAAATCTATGTAAGAAATAAAGAACGCGTAGCAAAAGAAATCGGAATCCATTCATCAGTAGAGCGTTATCCTGAGACGATTTCTGAAAACGAACTACTTGCAGAAATCGAAAAATACAATCAAGATCCTAGATTTCATGGTATATTGGTCCAATTACCATTGCCAAAGCATATAGATGAAGAAAAGATCCTGTTAGCTATCCGTCCTGAAAAAGACGTAGACGGTTTTCATCCAATGAATTTAGGCAGACTCCTTGCGGGTAAACCGGACAAGATTCCTTGTACGCCATACGGCATCATGAAAATGTTTGAAGCTTATTCTATCGATCCGGCGGGTAAACGAGCAGTAGTTATCGGACGAAGCAATATCGTCGGCAAACCGATGGCTCAGCTGCTCTTGATGGCAGATGCAACTGTTACTGTTGCTCATTCTAAAACCGAAAATCTGGCTGAACTGGCACAAGAAGCAGATATCTTAGTCGTAGCAATAGGACGTGGACATTTTGTCACAAAAGAATTCGTAAAACCAGGTGCTGTAGTGATCGATGTAGGGATGAACCGTGATGCTAACGGTAAGCTGATCGGTGATGTGAAATTTGATGAAGTGGAGCCTATTGCAGGCTGGATCACTCCTGTGCCAAAGGGTGTAGGGCCAATGACTATCACAATGCTGATGTATCAAACCGTAAAATCTGCCGAAGCTTTTGGAGCAGGTGAATAAATGGCACAAGAATATTTAACTGTCACTACATTAACGAGGTATTTGAAACGTAAATTTGATGCCGATCCTTATTTAGAACGGGTATATTTAACCGGTGAAATATCGAATTTCCGTTTACGCGCCAATGCCCATCAATATTTCAGCTTAAAAGATGATCATGCAAAAATATCTGCTATTATGTTCAAAGGTGCATTCCAAAAATTACGATTCCATCCAAAAGAAGGAATGAAAGTCCTTGTTGTTGGGCGTATTTCACTCTATGAAGCGGGAGGTTCGTATCAAATCTATGTAGAGCACATGGAGCCTGATGGAATAGGTGCTTTATATCAAGAATTGGAAGAACGAAAAGAAAAGCTGATGAAGGAAGGCCTTTTTCAAGGTCCTAAAAAAATGTTGCCGCGTTTCCCAAAGCGAATCGCGATTCTTACCAGTCCAAGCGGAGCGGTTATACGCGATATCATCACGACGGTGAAAAGAAGGTATCCAATTGTCCAATTGGTTTTGTTCCCAACCGTTGTACAAGGGAATCAAGCAGCGGACAATGTTGTCAAAAATATCCGACGAGTAGAAGAGATGGGCGATTTTGATACAATGATCATTGGTCGTGGGGGCGGATCGATTGAGGATTTGTGGCCGTTTAATGAAGAACGGGTTGCCCGAGCGATTTATCAAGCCAATACGCCGGTGATCTCATCTGTGGGACATGAAACAGATACCACGATCGCTGATTTAGTAGCAGATGTTCGGGCTGCTACTCCAACAGCAGCTGCAGAATTAGCTGTTCCTGTTTTGTCAGAAGAGTTGATGCGCATTCAAGAACGGCAAGCTAGATTGCAGCAGGCGTTTGTACGCCAGATCCAGCGCAAACAAGAACGGTTCGAGCGTGCTCGACGTTCCTATGTCTTTCGGCAGCCTGAAAGATTGTATGAAGGTCAGACCATCAAATTAGATCAATTGAAACAGCGATTATATCAAGCTACACAGCAGATTTATCATGCAAAAGAAAAGCAAACGATCGCGTTAAGCCACCAATTGGAACAAGTGGCTCCGCTTTATCGAGTCAAAGCAGCCCGCCAAGAAACTGCTTATCTAGAAAAACGTTTAGAAGAGAAAATCCAACAATATATGAAACAACAGCAGCAGCGTTTTGCTCAAGCTGTTCAATCTCTTGATTTGTTGAGTCCATTGAAAATCATGGGAAGAGGCTACAGCTATACGACGTTAAATGATCAAGTAGTAAAAAGTGTCTCCGAGATTCATCAAGGGGATTTGCTGACAATCCATTATCAAGATGGAATCGTTAAAGGACAAGTACAAGAGATAGATAAAGGAGAATAAGAATATGGAAAATCCAACTTTTGAAGAGTCACTGCAAGAATTAGAAAAAATCGTCATGCAGCTAGAACAAGGGGACGTTCCATTAGAATCAGCTCTAGATTCGTTTAAACGAGGAATGGAATTAAGCAAACATTGCCAAGATACCTTAGCTAAAGCAGAAGAAACTTTGACGAAAATGATGACAGAATCAAATGAAGAAGTTGATTTTGACGGAAACGAGGAAAGCTGAGATGAGATTAACTGACTTTTCAGCTATTCATCTACCTGCTGTAGAAAAAGAAATCTTGTCTTTTTTAGATGAACATACGACGGATAGAGCGCTCTGTGATGCGATGACTTATTCAGTGAAAGCAGGTGGAAAAAGAATCCGTCCCTTATTACTTTTAGCGGCCGTTGCTTCCTTTGATGAGCCTATCGATGTTCCCGTCTATCAAGTAGCAGCTGCTTTAGAAATGGTGCATACGTATTCCTTGATCCACGATGATTTGCCTGCGATGGACAATGATGATCTTCGAAGGGGAAAACCTACCAATCACAAAGTATTCGGCGAAGCGTTAGCTATATTGGCTGGAGATGGTTTACTGACAGGCGCATTCCAGCTGATCAGTATGGCACACTTGGGTCATTCTCCTAAGCTTCTGTTGCTTCAGCAATTAGCTGTTTGTGCGGGGGCACAAGGTATGGTGGCTGGACAAGCTGCAGATATCGAAGGAGAATCAAAAAAGCTTTCATTAGAGGAATTAGCATTTATTCATGAAAGAAAGACAGGACGTTTGATTCGTTATGCCTTGCTAGCTGGAGGTATATTAGCGAAGCAACCTGAAGAAATCTTATTGCTACTTCAACGATTAGCCGAACATTTAGGTTTGGCTTTCCAGATAAGAGATGATCTACTTGATGTGATTGGTACAACGAAAACGTTAGGGAAAACAGCTGGCAAAGATGAACGTATGGAAAAAAACACTTACCCGCGTTTATTAGGACTAGAAAAGACACATGAGGCGTTGGAGATTGAGTTGTTATCCGCTAATAAGATCATAGACAAATTAGAAGAGGACGTTTTTTCTTTTGATGGCAGGCTGATGCGCCAGATGATCAAGCAATTTGATGTGGAGAAATGAGGGAAAGAATGGAAAAAGAACGCGTAGATGTATTAGCGGTCAAACAAGGATTATTTGAAACAAGAGAACAAGCCAAACGTTCAGTTATGGCTGGTTTGATTTACAACGAAAAAAACGAGCGGTTTGATAAACCGGGAGAAAAAATTCCAGTAAGTAGTGAATTAAGAGTCAAAGGTAAAAAACTTCCTTATGTTTCTCGGGGTGGATTAAAATTAGAAAAAGCGCTCAAAGCATTTGATCTATCTGTTGAAGGAAAAACATTGTTAGATATCGGTGCTTCCACTGGCGGATTTACTGATGCAGCTTTGCAAAATGGTGCTAAAATGAGCTATGCTTTAGATGTCGGTTACAATCAGCTAGCTTGGAAAATCAGACAAGATCCTAGAGTCGTCGTAATGGAAAGAGTGAATTTTCGTTATGCAAAACCCGAAGACTTTACCTTAGGGATTCCAGAAGTTGCTGTCATCGATGTTTCTTTTATTTCACTAAAACTGATGCTGCCTCCATTACATGCTATTTTAAAAGAAGAGGGAGAAGTGATTGCCTTAATCAAACCCCAATTCGAAGCAGGCAGAGAAGCTGTAGGGAAAAACGGAATTGTTCGTGACGCACAGACCCATCAAAAAATTTTAGAAGACATTTTGTCATTTGCGGCACAAGGTGGATATGATGTGCTGGAAGTAAGTTATTCTCCAATCACGGGGGGAGAAGGAAATATCGAGTTCTTGGCTCACTTGAGGAAGGTACCTGAAAGCGGCACGATCAATCCAGCTATTAATATGGCAGAAGTGGTTTCAAACGCACACGAACAGTTTGACCATAAATAAATTGTAACTGTGAAAATCAAGTGAGAAGTATGCGGATTCTTCTTTATTATACCAAGGAAATAAGCTATCATTGGTTAAGAAGAATAAGCTAAGGAGCGAAGACGTAATGAGAAAAAAAGATCGGCATCGTTTGATTACTCGATTGTTGAGTGAGCAAGATATCCGAAAGCAGGAAGAATTTGTTGAAATCCTGAAAAGCAAAGGAATATCTGTTACTCAAGCTACGATTTCCAGAGATATAAAGGAACTAAAACTGATTAAGGTACCGGCCTCAGATGGCGGCTACCGTTATAGTATACCAGCTGAAACAAATGAAGATGTAAATACTAAATTGGAAAAACTGTTAAAAGACGCTTTCGTAGCAGTTGACCAAATGGAAAAATTTGTTACTTTGAAAACTTTGCCGGGGAATGCTTCGGCAGCAGCGAATTTGATCGATAAGCGCTACAAGAAAGAATTATTTTCGATTATCAATGATGACGATAATGTTTTGATGATTACACGAACTGAAGACCAGGCAGTTTTACTAAAGAAAGACTTCCTGCATTACCTTTAAGTTGAGGAGCGAATGTGATGCTACAAGAAATCAGTATTACTAACTTTGCGATTATTCCGGAATTGCGGCTTTCTTTTCACGAAGGAATGACCGCGCTGACCGGAGAGACTGGTGCGGGTAAATCCATCATTATCGATGCTTTAGGTTTGTTAGCAGGAGGAAGAGGTTCAAGCGATTATATACGTCAAGGCGCAGAAAAATGCATTCTTGAAGGATTGTTTGAACTTCCGAAACAAGAAGGATTCTCTGAATTGATGGTTGAATTAGGTATCGAAACGGATGAAGACAATCTGATCGTTCGACGAGATATGTCGTTGACTGGAAAAAATGTTTGCCGAGTGAATGGTCACATCATCACGCTAGCTAATCTAAGGAAAATCGGCAGTTATTTAGTGGATATCCAAGGGCAAAACGAACATCAGGAACTGCTCCAGCCTGAATCACATCTTGCTTTATTGGATCGTTTTGGAGATGCAGCTTTCCAACAGAAGAAAAAGAGTTATCAGCAAGAATATACCTCTTATCGTGAGCTGGAAAAAAGGGTACGAAAAGTGCAGCAAAATGAAAAATCCTATGTTCAGAGAATAGATATGCTCCATTTCCAGCAAGAAGAAATAGCTGCTGCTGATTTGCAAGTCGGAGAAGAAGAGAAATTAAAAGAAGAAAGAGAAAAACTTAGCAATTATCAAAAAATTGCTGATGGATTAGCTGCAGGCTACGGAGCACTGACGAATAATGAACAAAACAGTGTAGATGGCGTTGGCTTGGCCGTTGCAGAATTGCAAGGGATCGCACATCTAGATGTGGAGTATGAAGCAATTTATGAAAATATCCAAAGTGCTTACTATTTGTTACAAGATGCAATCGGAGACATGAGTCGTCAAATCGATTTGTTGGAGTTAGATGAGAACCGTTTAGAAGAAGTGACTCAACGTCTAGAATTAATCCGACAGTTGAAACGCAAATATGGCGAATCCATTGAGTCGATATTGGCTTACTATGACGAAATCACCGAAGAGCTAGCTTCTTCTGATTTTTCAGAAGGTCAATTGGACAAAATGAAAGAGGAACTAGAGCAAAAAGAGCTTCTACTTCAGCAACAAGCCGCAGATCTTCATGAAGCGCGTAAAAAAATCGCAAAAGAATTGGAAAAATCCATTCTGCATGAATTAAAAAGTCTGTATATGGAAAACACTGAGTTTGAAGTACGTTTCTTAAAAGAAGAAAACAGACAATTGAATCATGATGGGTTTGACCAAATCGAATTCTACATTACGACCAATCCAGGAGAGCCGCTGAAGCCTTTAGTGAAAGTCGCTTCTGGTGGCGAATTATCTCGGATGTTACTGGCTTTGAAAACGATTTTTTCTTCTGAGCAAGGTGTGACAAGTATTATCTTTGATGAAGTGGATACAGGTGTAAGTGGAAGAGTTGCACAAGCCATCGCGGATAAAATTTCTCAAATATCGAAATACTCTCAAGTTTTGTGCATCACTCATCTACCGCAAGTCGCCGCAGTCGCCGACTATCAATATTATATCGTGAAAGCAGTGATTGATGGTCGTACGCAAACTTCTGTTTCAGAATTGAAAACAAAAGAAAGAGAAGAAGAAATTGCACGCATGCTAGCTGGAAGTGAGATTACAAAACTGACACTCGAACATGCAAAAGAACTATTGCAACTCGCAAGAAGGACCTGATCCACCTCGTAGTGGTTCAGGTCCTTTTTAGCAGCTGATAGCTATATTTTATTTTTTACATGACACTCATGACAGCAGTCAATACAACAGACCCAATCGTTAAAATCAGCATCGTCCAAATGACAAATTTTGTTACTTTAGCAAAAGTACTTGTTTGTTTTTTTTCACGCATTGTTTTCAACCTCGTAATTAATTAGTTAATCCAAGTGTACAATCTTTTTGTCTTTTCTACAAGAGGTCTTTTTTATAAAAACTTCCCTTTTTTTAAATAATAGGTAGTTACGATACAAATAAATAATGTTAATAGGACTAGCCAGATAAACGCATCATCTCTTTCAGCAATGGGTAGCTTGATGTTCATCCCATAGATACTTCCGATGATTGTTGGTATAGTTAATATAATCGTTAAAGAAGTTAAAATTTTCATAATATTATTCAAATTATTCGATACAATTGCTGAAAAAGTCTGATTCATTTGTTCTACTAGTTTTAATTGAATGCGAGAAGTAGTCATTGCTTGCTCTGTTTCTACCAATACATCACGCAGATGGTTTTTCAACGCATGATTTTCTTGGAAAAGTTTATTTTGCGCTAATTCTTTCAATGCATCTAAATTAGCAGAAGTCGCTTCTCTGAAATAAACAAGGCTTTTTTGGATATCCATGATTTGATAAAGTTGTTTGTTTTCAGTTGATACTTGAAGTTTGGCTTCCAAAGTATCGCATTGAGATTGAAGCGTAGCTAAATAACTGTTATAAGACAGTGTAACCTGCCAGATGAATTGAAAGAAGATATTGAGATTGGGTGAAACATCGCTTTTTGGAAAGGTTTGACTAAAGACTTTCTTTAAAAATAGTGGTTCATGATTCGTAATTGTGATAAGCTTCTTTTTGGGCGTCAAAATGATAGAGAGCGGGTATGTATCCACTTGAAAATAACCGCTAGGACTTGTTTTAGCAAACGGATATTGTAACAATAATAACGCTGGTTTTGTCAACTTTGATTGATTGAATTCTTCTGTACGGGAATTTTCTGCATCGTCCAATATGGAAGTGATGTAATCTGACGGAATTTCAAATTGATGTGTCAGCTGATGAATCTCTTCTTGATTGGGACGTTCTACACAATACCAGATCGTTTGGTCAGTTTCCTTTCCGGTATTACGCAGTTTCTCATTATCTAATGTAAAATATTTGATCATGATTTTCCTCCTGTTGCCTGTTTCTTTTATTATAACGGATAGGGGATTGGAATACATGGAATGTGTTTGTAAGATATAGAATATAACTGCATAAATTTAAATAAAATGAAACAGTTGTGTAAAGTATATACAGTATACTTGAAGCAACGATAAAAAAGGAGTTTACGTTCATGGGCACATTCACACCACTTATCTTGTTTTGGTATATTTACCCGGTAATCGTTTTGTTTGGTTGCCAATTTCTTGTAAAATTATTTTCGTTAAATCGTCGTTTTAAAATAAAAGCCCCTGATTTGGCGATTCCTTTTTTGTGGGGCGGTATGCATGCGTTGTCTAGAAACACAGCGACAATTTCTATCCTGCCGTTTTTCTTTATTTCTGTTTTACTACTGGGCATCTGTATTGCTATTTTTCAAGCATATTATTATGAAGAAATCATTTATTCGCGTTATTTCAAGATGACTTGGCGTTTGGTTTTTCTGCTGACAATCGTCTTGTACGCGGTCTTGATTATTGTGAATATACTTTCTTACCTATGAAAAAAGCAGAAAAGCTGCAAAAAGTCTTTTAAAAGGCTTTTTGCAGCTTGATTCTTAAAAAAATGTTTATGAATAAAAAAAGTTGTTCCCGGATTTCCTAGAAAAGGTGGTAGAAAGTGGGGGATTGTGGTAGACTAATTTTAGTTAGTGGAGGAATGGGGGGCTTTCAATGTTGATGGGTGAATTCCAACATAATATTGATGCAAAAGGACGTTTAATCGTTCCCTCAAAACTTCGTGAAGAACTTGGCGAAAAGTTTGTTCTGACACGCGGATTGGATGGTTGTCTTTTCGGCTATCCGATGAGCGAATGGGAAAATCTGGAAGCTAAGCTGAACGAAATGCCGTTGGCTAAAAAAGACGCACGTACATTTGTGCGATTCTTCTATTCGGCTGCCACTGAATGCGAACTTGATAAACAAGGACGGATCAATATACCAAGCACGTTAAGAAATTATGCAGCTTTGACAAAAGGGTGCGTAATCATCGGCGTATCTAACCGAATTGAAATTTGGGATGAGACACGATGGGAAGATTTTTCTGCAGAAGCAGAAGAGAATTTTGACGAAATTGCTGAAAATATGATTGATTTCGGACTATAAGAATAGGAAGAGGCTGACTAATGACTGAAACATTTCAACACTATACAGTCATGTTGAAAGAAACGGTAGATGGATTGAACATCAAACCGGATGGCGTTTATGTAGACTGTACACTCGGCGGTGCCGGACATAGTGAATATTTATTGAGCCAACTAAGTTCTAAAGGGCACCTGTATGCGTTTGACCAAGATCAAAAAGCAATCGATCACGCCAAGCTGCGTTTAGCTTCTTATGTCGAACAAGGGATGGTCACATTTATCAAAGCGAATTTCAGAGAATTAGAAGAACGCTTGAGTGAGTATGTAGATAAGGTAGATGGTATTTTGTATGACTTAGGGGTTTCCTCTCCTCAACTAGATGAAGCAGAACGTGGATTTAGTTATCATCAAGATGCACCCTTGGATATGCGTATGGATCAGTCAGCTCCTTTAACCGCTTATCACGTAATTAATGAATATTCCTACCATGAATTAGTAAAGATTTTCTTCCGCTATGGCGAGGAGAAATTTTCCAAACAAATTGCTCGTGAAATCGAACGAGTACGAAAAACAAAACCAATCCAAACAACTGGTGAGCTTGTCGAAATCATTAAACAAGTCATCCCAGCTCCCGCAAGAAGAAAAGGCGGGCATCCTGCAAAAAGAATTTTTCAAGCTGTGCGGATTGCAGTAAATGACGAACTTGGTGCCGAAGAGACCTCTTTAGAACAGGCAATCCGGTTGTTGAAAGTCAATGGAAGAATCAGTGTGATCACATTTCACTCATTAGAAGACAGAATTGTCAAAAGTATGTTTAAAGAATATAGTACGGTACAAGATTTACCACCGGGACTTCCTGTCATACCTGACGAATTTCAACCGGAACTGAAAGTTATTACTCGTAAACCAATCCTTCCTTCAGAGGAAGAGTTAGCAGAAAACAATCGATCACGCAGTGCAAAGTTACGTATTGCAGAAAAAATAAGAATGAAAGAGGAGTAGAATGATGGCAGAATTAAAGAAAATGCAAGAGTACGAATATGATTTACCTGAATTGGTGGATCAGCCAGAACAACAAATGCCAGATTCTTCTTCGAATCAAGAAATCATTCTTCCACAATCACCAGCAAAACGATTGAAGCAGATTTCTGCTTTGGAAAAAATTGCTGTGGCAAGCGTGGCGATTGCTATTGTTGCTTTATGTGTTTTAACAGTCATGTTGCGTACAAATATCAGCGGAGCTGAAAAAGAAATCACATCAATACAAACAGAAATCAATGATAAAAAGCAAGAAAAAACGAGTTTAGAACAAGAAAAAAATGAACTTTCTCGTACTGAACGGATTAAACAAATCGCAGAAGAAAAAGGATTGTCTATTAATGACGACAATTTAAGGAAAGTGAAGTAAATGAGTCTTAAAAATAAAATTCGGCGGTTTATGGAAAAGAAAAATCTAAATCCGATGAACAATCGCAAAAAAGTAGGTATCATTTTATTTGCTACGAGTATTGGATTGTTCTTTTTATTTGCCGTCCGTTTCTCGTATATCGTTATTGGAGGTCATGTTGCTGGTACCTCATTAGCTGAAAAAACAAAACAGTTGTACCAAGGAAGTGAAGTAGTAAAAGCAAAAAGAGGAACGATTTATGATCGTAACGGTGTGGCGCTCGCAGAAGATGCCTCCTCTTATTCAATTAAAGCGATACTCTCAAAAACATATACTTCTGGGGATAAAAAACTGTATGTCGAAGAAAAGAATTTTGATAAAATAGCAGAAATCCTGCATAAGAATCTTTCTATAGACAAAAAAGATGCACTGAATATTTTAGAAGATGGCGCAAAAAAAGAGCTGTATCAAGTTGAATTTGGTAGCTATGGGAAAAATATCTCCCAAGAAACCAAGCAAAACATCGAAGCAGATATGAAAAAAGAAGGTGTCGCTGGTCTTTACTTTGTCGACCATCAGGCTCGGATGTATCCAAATGGCGTCTTTTCTTCTCATTTTATCGGATATGCAGTTCCAGACAAAGATGAGAATGGCTTAGTTGGTAAACTAGGTTTGGAGTCTGCTTACAATGATATTTTGAGCGGTAAAGATGGTAAGATTATTTATCAAAAAGATAATTTTCAAAATCCTCTGCCAGGTACAGTAGCAGAAGAAGAAAAAGCTGTTGATGGACAAGATATCTACACGACTTTGGACAGTAGACTACAAAGTTATTTGGAAACACTGATGGATCAAGTAAATGAAGAATATCAACCGGAAGAATTGACAGCAGTCTTGATGAAAGCAAAAACTGGAGAGATTTTGGCGATGGGGCAGCGTCCTACTTTCAATCCCGAAACAATGGAAGGTTTGACTGGAGAAGATGCTATCTGGCGTAATTTCTTGGTACAAGATAGTTATGAGCCAGGATCAACCATGAAGGTTTTCACTACTGCAGCCGCTATCGAAGAAGGAGAATTCAACGAGAATGAAACCTTCCAATCTGGAAAAATCCAAGTAGAAGATGCGACGATCAATGACCATGACTTTGGTGAAAAAGGTGTGCTGACCATGCGACAAGCTCTTTCATGGTCAAGTAACGTCGGGATGGTCATACTGGAACAGCGATTAGGCGGACGATGGTACAATTATTTACAAAAACTAGGATTTGGACAAAGTACCCATTCTGGATTAGATGACGAAGTAAATGGTGCTTTGCCTACATCAAATATTGTCGACCGAGCAATGAGTGCTTATGGACAAGCGGTAGGTGTGACGAATTTCCAAATGATGAAAGCTTTCACTTCTATTGCGAATAACGGTACAATGATTCAACCTCGATATATCAGCAAAGTAGTGGATCCTCAAACTGGAGAAGAGCGAACAACTCAAACAGAAGTTCTAGGACAACCTTTTTCAAAAGAAACAACAGAAAAAGTCCGTGAATATATGAGAGATGTTGTCGAAAGCGAAAACTACGGTAGTGCTTATGGCGTATATAGTGTACCTGGATACAATGTATCGGCAAAAACCGGAACAGCCCAAATCGCTTCTGATACAGGGGGATACCAAACAGGAGATACAGCCTACCTGTATTCGATTGTGGAGATGGTTCCTTCTGAAGATCCAGACTATGTCTTGTATCTAACAATGAAACACCCTAAGACATATGATCGAATGGCTTTGGCTAAAATCGCAAATCCATTGATGAAACGGGCAATGGATTTTAAAGAAACTGAAGAAGATACGGATACAGAAACCAAAACAGAAAAAGTATCTGTAGCCGATTATCGTAATCTAGAAGCAGATGTTGCAGCAGCGGATGCTCAAAAAAGCGGACTGCAACCTGTCGTTATCGGTAACGGGAAAAAAGTACAAAAACAATCTACTGCCAACGGTGATCAGTTGATCTCTGGAGAAAAACTGATTCTATATACTGGCGGCGACAAGCTGATGCCTGATGTAACTGGATGGTCAAAAGCAGATATCATGAAGCTAGGGAAAATCCTTGGTATCGAAGTTAGTTTTGATGGGGATGGTTATTGTGTCAAACAAGAACTTGCTCCATATGAAAAAATCACAAAAGAAAAACTTAATTTTACTTTAGAAGAATAAGAAGAGAAATAGGAGAGAAAAGAGCATGGAATGGACACAAGCATTGATTCCCATTGTCAGCAGTTGTGCAATGACGATTGCCGCAATGCCGCTATTTATTGGTTACTTTCAAATGAAAAAGCAAGGTCAGGCGATTCGCGAGGAGGGACCAAAGTGGCACAATATCAAAGCCGGAACTCCTACAATGGGCGGCTTAGTGTTTCTGATCGGCTCTATTTTGACAGGGATTTGGGTTGGAGCTTGGCAAAAACAGCTGACTCCTACTCTTTTCATCTTGCTTTTTGTATTAGCATTATATGGAGTAATTGGTTTTCTTGATGATTTTATAAAGATCTTCAAGAAAAGAAACATGGGGCTGAACTCGAAACAGAAACTGATTGGACAGGTTCTAGGGGGAATCATCTTTTATCTTGTTTACCGTTCTGAAGGCTATCCAGGTGTATTGAATTTCTTTGGGTTGGATCTGCCTTTAGGAATCATTTATGGGGTTTTCGCTATCTTCTGGCTTGTTGGATTTTCAAATGCGGTCAATCTGACGGATGGTATCGATGGATTAGTTGCTGGCTTAGGCAGCATCTCTTTTGCAGCTTACGGTCTGATTGCTTGGCATCAGCATCAGTATGATGTATTAATCATTTGTCTCAGTGTTTTAGGTGGCTTACTTGGATTCTTCGTCTATAACCGGAAACCTGCCAAGATTTTTATGGGAGATGTCGGTTCATTAGCTTTGGGCGGACTTTTAGCGGCAATTTCTATGATGCTGAACCAAGAGTGGACATTGCTTTTGATTGGCTTGATTTATGTTATGGAAACTGCAAGTGTGATGCTTCAAGTTACATCCTTTAAACTTACGGGAAAACGAATTTTTAAAATGTCTCCAATCCACCATCATTTTGAAATGTGCGGATGGTCGGAGTGGAAGATTGATACAGTTTTTTGGTTGATCAGCATTGTGACTTCATTGATCACATTATGGATCGTTTGGTAGGAGATGACAGGAAATGAAAAAAATATCAACATGTGAAAATAAAAAAGTGCTTGTCTTAGGACTCGCAAAAAGCGGAGTAAGTGCGGCCAAATTATTACATGAATTGGGCGCACTTGTCACCGTTAATGACGGAAAACCTTTTGATGAAAATCCGGAAGCACAAGAATTGCTTTCTTTAGGGATAAAAGTAATAACAGGCAGTCATCCAATCGAATTACTAGATGAAGAATTTTCGTTGATGGTCAAAAATCCTGGGATTCCCTACAGCCATCCTTTAGTAGCAAAAGCCCAAGAAATGGGTATTCCGGTAATTACGGAAGTGGAGCTAGCTTACGAAGTAGCGGAATGCCCAATTATTGGGATTACAGGAACGAATGGAAAAACCACGACAACAACAATGACTGGACTACTACTGAATGCAGGCGTAGACAAAGGAGTTGCACGTTTAGCAGGAAATATTGGGTATCCAGCAAGTGGTGTCGCGCAAGAAGCGAAACCAGAAGATAAAATCGTGATGGAGTTATCTAGTTTTCAACTCATGGGAATCACAGATTTCCATCCTCATATAGCGGTGATCACCAATATTTATGAAGCACATATTGATTATCATGGCACAAGAAAAGAATACGTCAAAGCTAAATGGAACCTTCAAAAAAATATGACAGCTGAAGATTATCTGGTTCTTAACTGGAATCAGTCAGAACTACAAGAATTAGCACAAAGAACAAAAGCACGCGTCCTACCTTTTTCGACAAAAGAAGTGTTGGAAGACGGTGCGTATGCTGACGATCACGCAATTTATTATAGAAAAGAAAAAATAATGGAAATCTCTGAACTTGGCGTACCTGGTACGCATAATGTAGAAAATGCGCTAGCTGCTATTACTGTAGCAAAATTGTATGGTATATCAAATGAAGCTATACGACAAACGTTGCATTTATTCCATGGCGTGCCGCATCGTACGCAATATGTAGGAGAGATTCAAGGCAGAAAATTTTATAATGATTCAAAAGCAACCAATATTTTAGCGACTAAAATGGCTCTAAGCGGATTTGAAACGGCTAAGGTCGTGTTATTGGCAGGCGGATTAGATAGAGGAAATACATTTGATGAATTGGTTCCTTCACTAAAAGGAATCAAAGCAATGATCGTATTTGGTCAAACAAAAGAAAAATTGATCGATGCTGGAAAAAAAGCAGGCATCGAGACGATAGTAACAGCCGATTCTGTAGAACAAGCAGTTCCTTTAGCATTAGAAAACAGTACAGATGGTGATGTGATTTTATTATCACCAGCGAATGCCAGCTGGGATCAATACCCTAATTTTGAAACTAGAGGAAACCGATTCATGGAAGCTGTGAATCAATTAAAATAGAAAAAGTAGAAGCGAGCGATAAAAAATGAAAATTTTGGTTACAGGCGGAGGAACGGGAGGACATATTTATCCAGCTCTTGCCTTTGTCAATTATGTGAAGACACAAGTACCGAATGCGGAATTCATGTATGTGGGGGCAAAACGTGGTCTGGAAAATAAAATTGTCCCTGATACAGGAATGCCTTTCCATACTTTGGAGATTCAAGGCTTTAAACGAAAAATTTCCATGCATAATATCAAGACAATCCGATTGTTTCTTAAGAGTATCCGTCAAGCAAAAAAAATCCTCAGTGATTTTCAACCAGATATCGTTATCGGTACTGGAGGATATGTATCCGGAGCGGTAGTGTATGCTGCATCAAAAATGGGAATTCCAACTATTATCCATGAACAAAACAGTGTACCAGGTGTTACCAATAAATTTTTAAGCCGATATGTGGATCGGATCGCTCTTTCATTCAAAGATGCGGCTCCTTTTTTTCCTGAAAACAAATCAGTCCTTGTAGGTAATCCTCGAGCACAAGAAGTAGCAGATACTAAAAAATCAGATATTTTGAAAACATTTGGGTTGGATCCAGAAAAGAAAACAGTCTTGATTTTTGGCGGCAGTCAAGGAGCACTTAAAATCAATCAAGCGGTATCGGTTTTTTTAAGTGAATATATTCCTTCCTCTTATCAAGTCTTGTATGCTTCAGGAGAAAGATATTATGAAGAAATCCTAAATAAAATAAATCCTGAAATACAAAACATTAGTGTCCAACCTTACATCAAAAATATGGCAGAAGTCATGGCTTCGAGCGATCTGCTAGTGGGACGTGCTGGTGCAACTTCGATCGCAGAATTTACAGCTTTGGGGCTTCCGGCAGTGCTGGTTCCTAGTCCATATGTTACGAATGATCATCAGACTAAAAATGCAATGAGTCTTGTTCATGCAGGAGCAGCAAAAATGATTGCGGATAATGAGCTAACGGGTGAATCACTAAGTCAGACAATTAACGAAATCATGGATGATGAAGAATTGCAAAAGCAAATGTGCCGAGCTTCTAAAGAACAAGGCATCCCTGATGCTTCAAAACGTCTTTATGACGTAGTGAATCAAATAATCAAAAAATAAAGGCGGTGGTCTTAGTGAGTAAGAAAAAAGAACCTAAAAAATTGTCTCATCCGTCTTCTGATGAAAACAATTTGACTCCTTGGCAAAAGGCTAACCGAAAATATCTGGCAGAACAAGGGATGAAAAACCAAGAGCCAAAAAAAGAAGACACACCATTAGATACACCCCTTTCAGATTCTGAAGAAGAAAGAACGGTTCAAGAGGAACAGCAAGAAATAAGCCAGTCAGAAAGCCAGTCCGAGAAAAAAATCGAATTTTTTGAAGAGATCAAGCAAAAGAAAAACGGTGGCCCGTATAACGGTTCTTTTTTGAATCGTCTCCCCAATTTAAAAAGTCAAAGGCATAAAGTACTGTTTCGTCGGTTAGCATTGATTATTACTGTATTGGGCATACCGCTGATTTTTTTGATCTATTATGTTTCTCCTTATAGCAAGCTACAAGCAGTTGCAGTGTCAGGTAATAAGGTAGTCAACAGTCAGGAAATCATCTCTGATACCAAATTGTCATTGGGAGAAAATGTCTGGGGGCAGTATTTCGATCGATCCACTTATATCGAACGGCTAAAAAAAGCACAGCCGAGAATCGAAAAAGCAACTATACACTTCAAAGGGATAAATGAGTTCGATTTGGATGTGACAGAATATAAAGAAATCGCTTTGATTGCAAAAGATAACCAATACTATCCAGTAATTGAAAATGGAACAGTATTAGATGAAAAAGTAGCAAATCCTACAAAAAATCTCCCTATCTTGGAAGAGTTCAAAGATTCAGCAAAAATCAAAGAATTAACAAAGCAATACAATCAGTTATCATCAGAATTGCAAAAAGCAATCTCTGAAATCAAGTATACACCAAGAGCAAGTAATAAAAACCTGATCCAATTGAACATGAATGATGGCAATCAAGTCATTGTAAATATCAATAATCTTGCGAACCAAATGAAATATTATTCGCAAGTAGCCAAAGACATGGATGAAAAAGGTGTAATCGACATGGAAGTTGGCATCTACTCATATCCTTACAGCAGTACTCAAGAAACGGCAGAATCGGACCAAACGGAAGAAACAACTGGAAGTGAAGAAAACGCGGATCAAATAAATGGGTCAAGTGAAGAGTCAGAAACGCAAGCAGCAGATACACCTGAATCGTCTGATACAAACGGCTCATCTGATTCAAATAATTCAAGTGAAACAAGTCAAATAGAAGACAATCCAAGTACAACTCCGTCAAGTTTAAATGAAAATTGATAAAACAACTTTAAAAAGTAAGAATGTACTTTCTAAAAACCAGTAATTTATGGTAGAATTGAAAGCAGTGAATATATCTATTAATAAGTATATTTTAAAACGGACGCTAGTTGTTCGCTTGTATATGGAATAGTAAGTAGGAGGGAATCCCATTCATGGCAAAAACAGGAATGTATGTAGGCCTTGATATTGGAACGACATCTGTTAAAGTTGTCGTGGCTGAATATATCGACAGCCAAATGAATATTATTGGAGTAGGAAACGCAAAATCAGAAGGGATTAACCGAGGCATTATCGTTGATATCGATAAAACGGTCCAAGCGATACAACGAGCAGTACGACAAGCAGAAGAAAAAGCAGGTATCCAGATCAAAGGCGTAAGTGTCGGTTTGCCAGCAAACATGCTTGAAGTAGAAAATTGCCAGGGAATGATTGCAGTTAACGGAGATTCAAAGGAAATCACCGATGAAGATGTCAGAAATGTGGCTTCTGCTGCCCTTGTTCGTTCAATACCTCCTGAACGTCAAATCGTGTCAATTTTGCCACAAGATTTTACTGTCGATGGATTCGAGGGGATCAAAGACCCTCGTGGAATGATCGGCGTAAGATTAGAAATGTACGGTCTGTTGTTTACCGGACCAAAAACGATCATCCATAACATACGTAAATGCGTGGAAAATGCCGGATTAATCGTCAATGAAATGGTGATTACTCCTTTAGCGCTGACAGAATCAATTCTTTCTGACGGAGAAAAAGATTTTGGTACGATCGTTATTGATATGGGTGGTGGCCAAACGACAACAGCTGTTATGCATGATAAGCAATTGAAGTTTACCAGTCTCGACCAAGAAGGTGGCGAATTTGTCACTAAAGATATCTCTATTGTATTAAATACGTCTTTTAACAATGCAGAAGCGTTGAAAATAAATTACGGGGATGCATATCCGGAACGGACATCACCAGATGAAGAGTTTCCAGTAGATGTAATTGGCCAGTCAGAACCAGTGAAAGTCGATGAACGCTATTTGTCAGAAATTATTTCAGCTCGTATGGAACAGATTTTCAACAAAGCAAAAGATGCATTGGACCAAATCGAAGCATTAGAGTTGCCAGGTGGCGTCGTATTGACAGGCGGAGCTGCTAGTCTTCCAGGTGTTGTGGACTTGGCGCAAGAAATCTTCGGCGTAAATGTGAAACTGTATGTTCCAAATCACATGGGACTGAGAAACCCGGTATTTACAAATGTAATAAGTATCGTTGATTATTCAGCAAACTTGAGCGAAGTGTATCAATTGGCAAAAATTGCTGTTACAGGTGAGACCTCAGCAGCTCGTCAAATGGTAGTTGAACAAGAAACAACAAACACATATGAAAGCTATGAAGCACCTGAAGAAACAGTCTACGATGAGCCGGAACCAAAAGAATCCGGAGAAAATGTAAAAAATAAAATCAAGGGTTTCTTTACAAATATTTTTGATTAATTCATCCTGGGAGGAATAAGATATGGAATTCTCAATTGATAATAATATCAATGACGGCGCAGTAATCAAAGTCATCGGAGTCGGCGGTGGCGGTGGAAATGCTGTGAACCGAATGATTGAAGAAAACGTCAAAGGTGTTGAATTCATTACGGCCAACACAGACGTGCAAGCGTTAAAAAATTCAAAAGCTGAAACAGTTATCCAATTAGGACCAAAATATACTCGTGGTTTAGGGGCTGGTTCTCAACCAGAAGTTGGACAAAAAGCGGCAGAAGAAAGTGAACAATCCTTACGAGAAGCTTTAGACGGTGCAGATATGATTTTCATCACTGCAGGAATGGGTGGAGGAACTGGTACAGGTGCTGCGCCAATCGTTGCAGGGATCGCTAGAGAACTGGGCGCATTGACCGTTGGTGTCGTTACACGTCCGTTCACTTTTGAAGGACCTAAACGTGGCCGTTTTGCTGCAGAAGGTATCGCTCGTTTGAAAGAAAATGTCGATACATTATTGATTATCTCAAATAACCGTTTACTAGAAGTTGTAGATAAAAAGACACCAATGCTTGAAGCTTTCCGTGAAGCAGATAACGTTTTACGTCAAGGTGTACAAGGTATCTCTGACTTGATTACGGCACCAGGTTACGTTAACCTTGACTTTGCTGACGTGAAAACAGTGATGGAAAACCAAGGTACAGCATTGATGGGAATCGGTGTAGCTAGTGGAGAAGATCGCGTAGTAGAAGCAACGAAAAAAGCAATCTCCTCTCCATTGCTTGAAACATCTATTGATGGAGCGGAACAAGTACTTCTTAACATCACAGGCGGTTTGGATATGACATTGTTTGAAGCACAAGATGCTTCAGATATCGTAGCAAATGCAGCAACTGGCGATGTAAATATTATTCTAGGTACATCTATCAATGAAGAAATGGGCGATGAAATCCGCGTGACGGTCATCGCAACAGGTATCGATGAATCAAAAAAGGAGCGCAAGTCTAGCCGTCCAGCTAGACAAGCACAAATGCAATCACCTGCTCAAAAGACTGTATTAGATATGGATCAAGCTAAACCAACTTCTGCAGAAGAAGAAAACAGTTTTGGCGATTGGGATATCAGACGTGAACAAAATGTTCGTCCTAGAGTTGATGATTCCAATTTTGACAATATCGAAAAAAAAGAATTTGATACATTCAACCGCGAAGAAACAAAATCTCATGGCGATGATGAATTAAATACGCCACCGTTTTTCCGTCGTAAAAAATAAAGGAGAGGAAGAGCACATGATTGCTGACAACTTGCAGAAAATCAAGCAAGAAATTCAGGATTCGTGTGCTCTTGTTCATCGTGATCCGAAAGAAGTTACATTAGTAGCTGTAACAAAATCTGTTGAATCAGCTCAAGCTGAAGAATTGGGCAGAGCTGGCGTTATGAATTGTGCAGAAAACCGAGTAGATAAACTATTACAAAAGAAACAAGATTTATTTGATTTTCCCGAAATAAAGTGGCATTTAATTGGTAATTTACAGCGCAGAAAGGTAAAATTGATTGTAAATGAAATTGATTACTTTCATGCGTTGGACAGTTTAAGATTAGCAGAAGAAATCCAGAAGCGGTTAGAAAAAGAATTATCCTGTTTTATTGAAGTAAATGTTTCTGGTGAGGAATCAAAACATGGAATTTCACCAGATGAGCTTTTACCGTTTGTGGAATCTTTAGCTGCCTGCACAAAAATCAAGGTTGTTGGTTTAATGACTATGGCGCCTAAAGAAGCTTCTGATGAGCAAATCCATAAAGTGTTTGGTACGCTGAAAGAATTGCGTGATCTTGTTCAAGCAAAAGGTTATGCCCATGCACCATGTAATGAATTAAGCATGGGGATGAGTCAGGATTTTCAAATTGCGATTGAAGAAGGTGCAACATTTATCCGTGTAGGAACAGCGCTATTCAAAGACGAATAAAGGAGGAACAAAAATGCCGCTTTTAAACAGAGGAGCAATTGCTAATTTTTTCGGATTAGCTGATGAGGAAGAGTACGAATACCAAGATTATCCTGAAACAACAAAAAAGGCTGTACAGCCAACTAAAAAAAATATAACACAGAATCAACCAACTCATTCTGTATCTGCTGCGAATACTCATGAGAAACAAAAAACGGCGACTTCACGTCCTGTAACGCATGAAAGTATTCAGCCGGCTGAAAAGAAAAAAGTAATTGAACTACATCAATCACCTACAAAAACTGTAGCGAAAGAAAGAACAGCTTCAAGAACGTCTACACAACCTAAAGCAAATCTTGCGGGAAAAATCACTGTGATGGAACCAAGAGCTTATTCTGAAGCGATGGCGATTGCTAAAAGAATCATCGCTGGAGAAGCAACCTTAGTGAATTTTCATTTAGTGGAAGAAAAGCAAGCGAGAAGAATTGTTGATTTTCTAACAGGAACAGTTTATGCATTAGATGGAGATATCAAACGCGTTGGAGATGAGATTTTTCTTTGTACACCGACAGGGATGGAGATTGACAGTTCAACCGCTCAATCTTTTGCAGATGCGAATTTGTTTGATCTGTAAGAGGAGGAACTACGATTTATATTATTGCGCTATTACTTCATTTAATTCAACGGGCAGCCTATTTCTATAGCATTATCTTGATGGTATATGCTTTGCTCTCTTGGTTTCCAGGCGGTTATCAATCAGGATTAGGACGGTTTTTAGCTAAGATCTGTGAACCGTATATCAGTTTATTCGATCGTCTGCCTTTAAGGATCGGTCCTTTGGATTTCACGATTTTAGGGGCCATTCTAATCTTGAACTTAGCCGTACAAGGATTAGCACAGATCGTTATATGGATAACTATCCATTTAGTTTATTGATTCAAGCAATAAAATCTTTATTCTCAGAATAGATAGGAGGGGAAAATTTTGGATGCAAATGTATACCAGCACTTTCGGGCAGATGAACGTGCATTTATCGACTCAGTAGGTGATTGGATTGAACAAGTTCAAGGACAATATGCGCCATATCTGACTGAATTTCTTGACCCCAGACAATCCTATATTTTAGAAACACTGATTCGTCAAAGCAGTGATTTGCGTTTCATGTTTTATGGTGGATATGAACAGGCAGAAAGAAAAAGATGTTTGATTTTCCCCGATTATTACGAACCTGTAGAGGAAGATTTTGAAACAGCATTGTATGAAATCCATTATCCTAGCAAATTTGCCAGTCTAAGTCATGGGAAAATCCTTGGGACTTTAGTGGGAACAGGTATCAAACGCTCTTACTTTGGTGATATCATCTCAGATGGCGATCGCTGGCAAGTATTTATTGCAAATGAGGTGGATCATTTTGTTGCTGCACAAGTAACAAAGATTGGAAAAGTTGCTGTACGCTTGGAACCAATCAAATACACAGAAATGATTTTGCCGAAAGACAGCTGGACACAAGAAAGAGGGACTGTTAGTTCTATGCGACTGGACAGTGTGATCTCTGAGATTTATAATATTTCCAGACAGCGGTCCAAGCAGCTGATCGAAGCTGGTAAAGTAAAAGTGAATTGGACAGAAAATACAAGACCTGATTTTGTACTTGAACTATTAGATATTATTTCAGTCAGGGGTTACGGCAGAGTCCAGATCCAAGAACTTGAGGGGAAGACGAAAAAAGAAAAGTACAGGGTGTTGTTCGGTGTATTACGTAAATAAAATAAAAAGGTGGTTTACTCATGGCTTTAACTCCATTAGATATCCAAAATAAGACATTCCCAACAAAAATGCGGGGATATAATCAAGACGAAGTAGATGATTTCTTAGATTTAGTTGTTCGTGACTATGAAGAATTGACTCAAAGAAATCGTGAATTAGAAAAAGCAGTCAAACATTCAGAAGAAAAACTTGAGTATTTCAATGAATTGAAAGATGCATTGAACCAATCGATCATCGTAGCTCAAGACACAGCGGATAAAGTAAAAACAAGTGCAAGTAAAGAATCTGAAGTGATCGTTACTTCTGCACAAAACAAAGCAGATGAGTTAGTTGCGAATGCTGAAAAACGTGCACACCAATTAACAACTGATGCAGAAGAAAAAGCAAGAAAAATCTTGACAGATGCAACAGAAAAAGCAAGACAGCTTGCGACAGAAACAGAAGATCTTAAGAAAAAGACACGAGTATTCCATCAACGTATCAGCTTGATGCTTGAATCTCAATTGGAACAAGTGAAAAGTCCAGAATGGGACGAAATTTTACAACCATTCTCTAGCTATGTGACTGACAGCCATGAAGTGATCAAAGAAGTTTTAGCAAAACAGCTTGACAACGAAAATGATACTGATGTAAACTCAGACACAGGAGTCATAGAAGCACCTATGACGGCATTTGATACACAGGCTATCGATATCTCAATCGTACCTGGTGAACATGAAAACGAGTAGAACAGAAAAGCACTTTGTTATTCTTAAAGCGAGCCGATGAGAGTGGAAGATCGGTAAGACACTGCATCGTGAAAGATCCTCTACTTGAGACTGCTTTTCTGAAACTAGAGTAAGAAGCAGCGGCTGACCTCGTTATTGGTCACAGAGAGTTTGCATTAGATAGATGCAACTAAATTTGGGTGGTACCACGGCATGTTCGTCCCTTGCGGCTGAACATGCCTTTTTGTGTCCGGAAAATAAACGAAGGAGTGAATGGTTGAATGAAAATGAAAGAAACCTTGCAATTAGGAAAAACAAAATTCCCTATGCGTGGTAATTTGCCAAACCGAGAAGGCGAATGGCAAAAAGAATGGGAAGAAAATCAAATCTACCAAAAAAGACAAGAATTGAACGAAGGAAAACCTAGCTTTGTTCTTCATGATGGACCTCCTTATGCCAATGGAAATATCCATTTAGGGCACTCATTGAATAAAATCAGTAAAGACATTATCATTCGTTCAAAATCAATGTCTGGCTACCGCGCACCATATGTTCCAGGATGGGATACACATGGATTGCCAATCGAACAAGTGTTGGCTAATAAAGGCGTGAAACGTAAAGAAATGTCCATGGCAGAATATTTGGAAAAATGTCGTGAATATGCACTTTCCCAAGTAGATAAGCAACGAGAAGATTTCAAACGCCTAGGGGTTGCAGGAGATTGGGAACATCCCTATGTCACATTAGACCCTTCGTATGAAGCTGCACAAGTACGCGTATTTGGTAAAATGGCTGAAAAAGGCTATATTTACAAAGGATTGAAACCCATTTACTGGTCTCCGTCAAGTGAGTCTTCTTTAGCGGAAGCTGAAATTGAATATAAAGATGTAAAATCTCCATCTATTTTTGTAGCTTTCAATGTCAAAGACGGCAAAGGCATCCTTGATGAAGATACAGCTTTCGTCATTTGGACGACAACACCATGGACATTGCCAGCAAACCAAGGTATTGCTGTAAATCCCAAATTTACGTATGTACTGGTCGAAGCTGATGGCCGTAAGTTTGTTGTAGCAAAAGATTTGCTAGAAACAGTTCAAACAGAAATCGGTTGGGAAAATGTAACGGTTCTAAAAGAATTTGCTGGACAAGAAATGGAATATATGACTGCAAGTCATCCATTCTATGACCGTGAATCGCTCGTAATTTTAGGTGACCATGTTACTTTAGACGCTGGTACTGGATTAGTCCATACTGCTCCAGGACACGGGGAAGATGACTATATCGCCGGTAGCAAATATAAACTATCTGTAGTGTCACCTGTAGACTCAAAAGGGTTGTTTACAGAAGAAGCTCCTGGATTTGAAGGAATCTTTTATGATAAAGCAAATCCTATGATTACTGATTTATTAAAGGAAAAAGGAGCTTTGCTGAAACTAGATTTCTTTACCCATAGTTATCCTCATGATTGGCGGACGAAAAAACCTGTGATTTATCGTGCAACTCCACAATGGTTTGCATCTATCGATAAATTCCGTCAGAATATTTTGGATGAAGTAGAAAAAGTAGATTGGGTTATTCCATGGGGAAAAACACGTTTATATAATATGATCCGTGATCGCGGCGACTGGGTCATTTCTCGTCAACGTGCATGGGGAGTGCCGCTTCCGATTTTCTATGCTGAAAATGGTGAAGCAATCATCACGCCAGAAACAATCGAACATGTAGCAAAATTATTCGCTGAACATGGATCAATCATCTGGTTTGAAAAAGAAGCAAAAGAACTTCTTCCTGAAGGATTTACTCACCCAGGTTCTCCTAATGGCGAATTTACAAAAGAAAAAGATATCATGGATGTCTGGTTTGATTCTGGTTCTTCTCATGAAGCTGTTTTACGTCAACGACCAGAATTATCATTCCCAGCAGATATGTACTTAGAAGGATCAGACCAATATCGTGGCTGGTTCAACTCAAGTATCACGACAAGTGTGGCTATCAATGGCGTAGCACCATATAAATCAGTTATTTCTCAAGGATTTGCTTTAGATGGCGAAGGCCGTAAGATGAGTAAATCTTTAGGAAATATCATTGCACCAGAAAAAGTGATCAAACAATTTGGTGCAGATATCCTTCGCTTGTGGGTATCTAGTGTCGATTATGAAGCAGATGTTCGTGTATCGATGGATATCTTAAGTCAAGTGGCAGAGGTATATCGTAAGATCAGAAATACGATGCGTTTCTTATTAGCGAATACAGAAGATTTCGATCCTAAAAAAGATACTGTTTCGTACAATGATTTACGCTCTGTAGACAAATACATGACCGTACGATTGAACCAAGTAATCAAAGAAATCAGAGAAGAAGGATATGACAAATATAATTTCATGCATATTTATCGTACAGTTATGAACTTCTTGACTGTTGATCTATCGTCCTTCTACCTGGATTTTGCTAAAGATGTGGTTTATATCGAAGCAGAAGATGATTATCAACGTCGTTGCATGCAAACTGTTTTCTATCAAACAGCTGTAGCTTTGACGAAACTATTGACGCCTATCATTCCACATACGGCGGAAGAAATCTGGTCATTCCTGAAAGAAGAAGAAGCATACGTTCAGTTAAGCGAATTTCCTGGCTATGAAGAGTTTGCGAACCAAGAGGAATTGATGGACACTTGGGCTGCTTTCATGGATTTCCGTGACAAGGTCTTAAAAGCATTGGAAGAAGCAAGAAATAGCAAATTGATTGGTAAATCATTGGAAGCAAAACTAACTGTTTATCCAAAACAACAAGTTCGTGAAATGTTAAAAGCTTTGGATGCAGATATTGCACAATTGCTGATCGTTTCCCCAGACTACTTTGAAGTAATGGAAGCAGATGTACAAGTGCCAGATAATGCTGTGGTATTTGATGATGTTGCTATTACAGTGGAAAAAGCAGACGGAGAAACGTGCGATCGCTGTCGTCAAGTTCGTAAAGATGTAGGAGTAGATGAAAAACTTCCTCATCTATGCAGTCGTTGTGCAAAAATCGTTGAAGCATTCTATCCTGAAGCTGTAGCTGAAGGATTCGAAGAAAAGTAAAATGGAAAAGGGGTTGTGACATGTTTTTTGTCACAACCCCTTTTGTTATCAATCGATTAATTTTCCACGTTCGCGATACCAGTTATCTGGTTGCCAGATCCATTCGAATCCGTCTTTTTCAAGTAATTCGAAAGCTGCTTTAGGCCCCATTGATCCGGCCTTGTAGTTTGGAAAGTCCGGTTGTGTTTGGTCCCAAGCTTTGCGAATGACATCCACGATATGCCAAGATTGAGCGACTTCTTCCCAATGAGAGAAATTCGTTCCATCACCATTCAACGCATCTAGCAGTAATTTTTCGTAAGCTTCTGGGCTATTTTCAACCATTTCTGCACTATTTCGAAATTCTAATTTGATTGGTTCCGTTTCAAACCCTTGACCTACTTCTTTTCCATTCAGGGATAAAGAAAATCCTTCAGTTGGCTGGATATAGATCGTTAGAACATTCGGTGGGAGTGTCGTATCGTCACATGGTTCATCGACAGATGTTTTGAATACATTAACAGGAACCTGTTTGAACACGATATTGATCCGAGTACCTTTTTCAGTCAAACGTTTTCCTGTACGCACATAGAAGGGAACACCAGACCAACGGAAGTTGTCGATAGTGAATTTTCCTGCGACGAAGGTTTCGGTCTCTGATTGAGCATCCACTTTGTCTTCTTCTCGATAACCTTTGAATTGTACGCCATCTAATTCACCTTGAGCATATTGTCCACGAACGAAGTTTTCTAACACTTCTTCTTCGTTGTAGATGCGGATTGCTTTCAATGCTTTGATCTTTTCTGTACGGATTTCTTTTTCGGAAAATGCTACTGGTGGTTCCATTGCAAGTAATGCTACAACTTGCAAAATATGATTTTGCACCATATCTTTCAGTGCGCCACTATGATCGTAGTAGCCCCCGCGATCTTCTACACCAAGGTTTTCACCAAAAGTGATTTGGATATTATCGATGTAACGATTATTCCATTGAGCCTCAAAAATATTATTGGCAAAACGGATAGCTGAGATGTTTTGGATCATTTCTTTCCCTAAATAATGATCGATCCTGAAAATATCTTGTTCAGGGAATACTTCTCTGATTTGCTGATTCAATTCGAAAGCAGATTGGTAATCCGATCCAAACGGTTTTTCTATAATCAAACGATTGAAGCCATTTTTTGTCATAATGTTTTGTGATTTTAAATGAGAAACGATCGTTCCGAAAAATTGAGGTGCCATGGCCAAATAATAGACGCGATTGCCGTTTAACTGATAGTGTCCATCTAATCGGTCAGACAATTCTTTTAATGTTTGATAATGTGTTGAATCATTTACATCATGGGATTGGTAGTAAAAATGACTAGCAAAAGTAGTTGCTTCTTCATCAGAAGGATTCAATGCACGGATCGTTTCTTTGACAACTTCACGGTAGTGTTCATCGCTCCAAGGACGGCGAGCGGTCCCGATCACGGCAAAATGCTCGCCTAAATTTCCTTTTCTGTACAGGCGGAACAAAGACGGGTACAATTTACGTTGGGCTAGGTCACCTGTGCCGCCGAATATCGTAAACAATACATTTTTTTCATTAGACATGTAGATACACTCCTTTATATTTTATCGACAAAAATCGTGCTGGCCGCCTTGAAGCTGACGGGTATTTTCTTTCTATCATTTTGGATAGTGATTGGTCCTTCATAAGCTGCGATATCAACGATCTCATACTCTTCGTTGATATTCAGGTCAATTGTGACTAAGTAATCCAACAATTCTTTTTCATCAAGCACTCGTGCGATACGCACTTTTGTACCGACAGGATAAGATTCTAGTGTTTGCCGGCGTTCTTCATGGACGACTTCCTCTTTTTTAGGAATCGATCCTCCATGAGGACAATGTTCAGGATGATTCAAATAGTTTTCTAAATGATCTGCAAGATGTTCCGAAGTCACATGTTCCAATACTTCAGCATCATCGTGGACTTCATTCCAGCTATAGTCTAAATGTTCAACTAAAAAAACTTCCCATAAACGATGTTTGCGAATTAAACTGCTAGCTTTTTGCAGCCCGCTTGCAGTCAATTGTACACCTTGATAAGGGGAATGTTCTACAAGCTCTTCTTTCACAAGTTTAGAAATCATTTCACTGACAGATGCAGCCGAGACATCCAGGCTAGATACGATTTGTTTATTGTTGACTTTCGTTGTATCTCCGCCTAGTTCTAAAATGATTTTCAAATAATCTTCTCGATTTGGTGTCATATTCGATCATCCTTTCATGGTAAAAACCATCATTAGTAAGTGTAACAAAAAAAACGTTAATTGACTATTTTTCTAAATAAAAAACAAAGGATTTTTGGACGTTTTTACAACAAAAAACGAAAGATGAGAAAGAAGACTCATACTTTCGTTTAAATAGATATATATTGGGAGGTGTCTATTTTTCAGATGTCAGCTTATACGAGACATCTGCAGATTCATCATAAAGAGTTTGTTCGGGATAAGAAAAGATAAGATAAAAACCATATTGATCACGTACGACTAAACGCTGTTCATCTATTTCTACTACAGATGTGCCAAGTGACTGACCGTTGATCAAAAACGTGTAATCAGATGTAATCTGTAATTGTTGTTTTTGCTGGCTATCACTGAAGAACCATGTACCTTGATACCTCGAGAGTCTTTCAGATTTTTCCGCTTGTTTTTTCTTCTTCAAGTAAATCCAACTTGAGAGAACGGCAACGAGTGAACCAAGAAAATAGATCATTTTTTTTATCACCAAATCACTCCTTTATGAGAAAATCATCGTATAGAAACATTCTTCCTTCTTTATTTCATTGTACCGAATAAAAACTAAAATTTCTCTAAGACTTTCGACTGGTTTTTTTACTGTTTTTCCACAAATTATGATAGGATACATAGTAGGAAGACAGGTGACAGAATTTGAAGTATCAGCAAGTTGAAACAGCTTTTTTTATTGACCGTCCGAATCGGTTTATTGCACATTGTATGAAAAAAGACGGAGAAATAATTATCGCGCATGTCAAAAATACAGGTAGGGGAAAAGAGGTCCTGATACCAGGCGCTGAAGTGGCTATTGTATTTGCTCCTGGACCTAAACGGAAAACCGACTATGATCTGATTGCTGTAAAAAAGAAGGGTGATTGGTTCAATATCGATAGTCAATTGCCTAATCAGTTGGCAACTGACGGTATTTTAGACGGTACGATCCTTTTACCAGGATTAATTGGTCCATTTACAACATACAAGCGTGAAGTAACTTATCTTCACTCCAAATTTGATATTTATTTGGAGACGGCGGCCGGACAAAAAGCATTTGTTGAAGTCAAAGGTATGACGCTTGAAAATAAAGCAATTGGTGCTTTTCCTGATGCGCCTACCCTCAGAGGATTGAAACATGTTGGAGAATTAGCGTATGCCGCACAAGATGGTTATGCTGCTTATGTCTTGTTTATTGCTCAATTCGAACATCTTCATTTCGCAACGATCCATGAAGAAATGCAACCAGCACTAGCTGATATGGTTCGACATGCGCAGCAAAGTGGTGTTCAAATCCTCGCCTATAATTGTCAAGTAACGGCAGATGAGGTAAGTGTCAAGCAGGCTATCCCGTTTGATGTAGCTATCCCGTTTGAAGATCCTATACAATAGAAAGAAGGTAAAAAAATGATCAACTTAGGTATTATTGGAACAAATTGGATCACTCATCAATTTGTCCAAGCAGCTTTGAGCACAAAAAAATATGAATTGACAGCGGTATATTCTAGACATTTGGAAAAAGCACAGGAATTTGGTTCTCATTATGAAGGGGATATCGAATTTGCAACAGATTTGAAGACTTTTTTCAATATTGCTCATATGGACACTGTTTATATAGCTTCTCCAAATAGTCTTCATTTTAGTCAGACTAAGCAAGCAATTTTGGCAGGTAAAAATGTGATAGTGGAAAAGCCAGCTTTTTCGACGCCAAAAGAAATGGATGAAATCATCCATTTGGCAAATGAACACAATGTGTATTTTTTTGAAGCAGCAAGAAATATCCATGAATCAGGTTTTAAAAAGATTGCCGATTACTTACCATTAAAAGACGAGATAATCGGTGCAAATTTCAGCTATATGAAATATTCTTCGCGTTATGACCAAGTATTAGATGGAGAAGAACCAAATATCTTCTCGACTCATTTCTCAGGTGGTGCATTGATGGATTTAGGTGTTTACCTTGTGTATGCAACTGTCGCTTGGTTTGGAATGCCAAAAGAAGTCCATTATTTCCCAAGAAAGATTTCTACTGGTGTGGATGGTCTTGGATGGGGAATCTTGCGTTATGATACTTTCGATGTATCGATCCAACCAGGTAAAATCGGTGATTCTTATCTGCCATCAGAGATCTATTTTGACTCAGGAACGCTAGTGATGAATGGCGTCAATGCAATCGAACAAGCAGAGTTTCATGATCGGGTACACGAAGAAATCATTGACTTAGCAGTAACAGCTGCAGAAAATCCAATGGCAGATGAAGCAGAGGATTTTGCCAATGTCATAACTCATCCGAAAGATGCAGCTTGGGGATTATTGTATGAAGAGTGGATCGAGCTGGCTAGAAATGTGAACCAAGTGATTTATGATTTAAGAAAAAATGGTGGCATCAAATTCGATGCAGATAATGAGGAAGATTTTTAATGAACGAATTTGTACAAGTATTTCCCGAAAATTGGCAGAAAAATTATGAGAATAAAGGATTTATTACACCTTCTCTTATCCAACAGGCAGTTTTTCAGCCATTAAGCAATAAACAAAGCATAGTAGCCATCTCTCCAACAGGTTCAGGTAAAACACTGGCTTATCTTTGGCCGTTACTACTAAACGTGGAACCAGGTGAAGCAAGTGCGTTGGTTATCTTTGCATCTTCTCAAGAACTAGCTATTCAAGTAGCAGATGTTGCACGTGAATGGGGAAAAGACAAAGAATTGAAAGTCCAATCTTTGGTGGGCGGAGCAAACGTTAAACGACAAATTGAAGGTTTGAAGAAAAAACCAGAAATCTTGATTGGTACACCAGGAAGAATATTGGAATTGATGAAAGCTAAAAAAATAAAAGCACATCAAGTGAAAACAATGGTATTTGATGAAGCAGACCAGCTATTTGATGCGGGGAACAGCCAAATCATTGATCAGATTCTTCATCAAGCTCCGACAGAATATCAGCTAGCCTTTTTTTCAGCAACAGCAGATCGTTCCCTTGAAAGCATTGAAAAAATCACTGGGAAAACGTTTGAGACGATCGACGTGACAGCAGAAGATGATTCTCGAAAAGGCTTGAGACATTACTTTTTACGAGTGCCAATACGAAAGAAAGATGAATATCTAAGACGTCTCACTCACATAGAAGATTTTCAAGGTCTGATTTTCTTTAATCAACTGACTGAATTAGGTGTGATGGAAGAAAAATTGCTGTATAGAGGGGTACCTGTAGGAAGCCTGGCCTCTGATCAAAACAAGCTGCTCCGAAAAGCGGCGTTGGAACAATTCAAAAAGAAAAAGATCAGCGCACTTTTGACCACAGATGTGGCGGCTAGAGGTTTAGATATTACAGGACTTCCTTATGTCGTGAATGCAGAAGTGCCGTTAAGTGAAGAAGCTTACTTGCATCGTTCTGGAAGAACTGGACGAATGGGCAATGAAGGAACAGTGATCACACTCGTACAAGATAACAATTTAAGAGATTTGAAACGACTTTTACGTCCGACAAACATAACACTTGAAGAGATTTTTCTGCACGGAGGAAAGTTACAAACGGATCAACCAATCAAAGAAGATGTAGCTACCGCAGCGAATAACAAGTATAAGAAATCTTTTCCTGGGAAAGAACAAAATCCAGAGCATAACAAAAACAAATCAAGAAAAAAAGTTAAAAATAAATCAAAAAAAGAGAGAAATAAAGGAGCAAGGCGCAAATAAGCGCCTTTTTATGCTATGATTATGAAAACGGGAACAAAATTGGTTGCCAGAGGAGGGATTATGTGAAAGAACGTCAAGAAGAGATTTTGCATCTATTGACAGAAAACCAACAAGGATTGACAGCAAGTGATGTAGCTGAGCGCTTGAATATTGATCGAAGCAATGCAAGCCGATATTTAAGCGAACTGTATAAGGCTCATCATATTGTAAAAACCGCTGGCCGACCAGTCGTTTACTCCTTGCCAACGGAAAAATCAAAATCTGATGAAGTACATGTCGACTCTTCTACGCAAGTGACTTTTGAAACGCTCGTTGGAGAAAATGATTCTTTAAAAGTCAGTATACAGCAGGCAAAAGCAGCGATTCTTTATCCGCCGCGGGGGCTACATACCATTATTTTTGGAGAAACTGGTACAGGGAAGTCAATGTTTGCGGAATGTATGTATCATTTTGCAATCGAATCTGAAATGCTTTCAGCCGATGCGCCATTTGTTTCTTTCAATTGTGCGGATTATGCTCAAAATCCCCAACTGCTCTTTGGACACATCTTTGGGATCAAAAAAGGGGCTTACACAGGAGCAGCGCAAGATAGTCCTGGTCTAATCGCCAAAGCAGACGGCGGTATATTGTTTTTAGATGAGATCCACCGTTTACCACCGGAAGGACAGGAAATGCTGTTTACTTTCATCGATAAAGGTATCTATCGTCCACTTGGAGAAAGTGCACAAGTACATGAAGCATCAGTTCAGATTATTGGGGCAACGACTGAATCTTCAGAAAGCTTCTTGACTACCTTCAACCGACGGATCCCTATGGCTATCACCTTGCCAAACCTTGCTTCGCGTTCACTGGATGAGCGTTATGAGATCATCTCTCTTTTCATCAAACAAGAAGCGAACCGTTTAAATCAACGTATCGATATCGAAAAAGAAGCGATTCTTGCCTTTATGCTTTATGATGCGGAAGGGAATATCGGTCAAGTGAAACGAGACTTGAAATTAGTCTGTGCAAAATCTTTTTTACATTACCGAACGCATCATGAGAAAAAACTGATCATTCGAAAAGAAGAACTTTCCCTTCAAGTACAAAAAGGACTACTGAAAATCAAAGAAATACCAGAACGCCTCGACCGATTCATGGACAGTAAGAGCCAGTATTTGACATTTGAACCAGGATTTGCTGATGTCGTCTGGTCACAAGATCCAGAAAGAAACATGCAAGTCTACAACGATATTGAGGAAAAAGTTACTTCTCTTTCTGAAACCGGTGTGGAGAACATCGATTTGGAGACGCTCATTTCAAAAGATGTGGATGCTTATTTTCAGACATATGTCAAAGAATTGACTAAAAGTTCAATCCCAAAAGATCTTTTACCAGATGAGATCTGGCGGCTAACCAATCAATTGTATGATGTAGCTGAAAAACGGTTAGACCGTATTTATAATGAAAAAGCTCGTTTTGCTTTTGCTTTGCATTTGCAAAGTACATTGGATCGTGTGAGAGAAGGACATATGATTGTCCATCCAGATTTGAATAACGTACGAAAAAATTTTAAGAAGGAATTCCAGGTAGCAATCGATCTTTCGACAATCATTGAAGAAGAAGAACAAGTCGAGATTCCTTTTGATGAAATTGGCTTTATCAGTATGTTTCTTTCTATCAACTTAGGAGAAAGTGAGCCTGTTAAAGAAAACAAAGTAGATGTTCTCGTACTGATGCACGGCAGACAGACCGCTTCAAGTATGTTGGAGATGGCGCAAGAACTATTAGGAACAAAAGTAGGAAAAGCTTTTAATATGCCATTGGTTATGGAAGTTCAAACAATGTATGAAGAGGTACTACAATATGTCAAAAATTATCAGGGGCATTTGACGAATGGACTGCTTTTGTTAACAGATATGGGATCATTAAACACCTTCAGTGATTTGATTTATGAAGAGACTGGCATTCGGACGAAAGCAATCACAATGACAAGTACGATGATTGTGATAGAAGCGATACGGATGGCAAGTGTTGGAAGAAGCTTAGAAGACATTTATCAAAATATTCAGCTCTCCTTTGAATCAATCGTACGTGATCAGTTCAAAGCGGAAAAAGCTGAAACTTTACAGCGTAAAAAAGCCGTCATCGTGACATGTTTTACTGGTGAGGGAGTAGCTGCCAAATTGTATCAACGGATTATGCCGGTGATTAATCAAAACAAAGTAGAACTGATCCAGATGCAGTTTTTAGAACGCGAATCATTCAAAAAACACATTGATGCCTTATTGGAAGAATATGAAATCAAAGCAATTGCAGGAACGGTTGACGTTGATTATCAAAATATCCCATTTTTTTCTGCCTATGACGTTTTTGATGATGAAAAATTGAATGTTTTGAAGCGTATAGCTGATGATGAGGTCCCAACAGCTAAAATTGTTGATTCGCTTTCAGGATCATTAAGTGATGTCTTTTCTATTGATGAATTGATCCGCTCATTGCAAAAAACAGTTCAGCAGATCCAGACAGATTTGTCGATTATCGTAGAACCAGGAGTAGATACTGGAATTGTCATCCATTTAGCCTTCATGCTAGACGGATTGATCAAAAAAGAATCGCATCGGCAATTTGAGAAACTATCTATTTTCTCAAAAATTTACCGTTTGGAAATGGATATCGTTCGAGCAAATTTGATGGCACTGGAACGAAAATATCAGGTAAAAATTTCAGAAGATGATATCGCGTTTCTTACACAAATGTTTCTTGAAAACAAAATAAAAAAATAAACACACTAATCATACTGTTTACACACTGAATATCAGTGTGCGCACTATATAAAAGAGCTAAAAAGCATGAAAACGCTATTTTAGCTCTTTTTTTCTTGGCATGCTTCTTGCATTATATAAAAGTGTAAAAAAAATAAAAGGAGTGTTAAAAATGGCAAAAAAAACAATTATGTTAGTTTGTTCAGCAGGGATGAGTACGAGTTTATTGGTCACAAAAATGCAAAAAGCAGCAGAAGAAAAAGGAATGGAAGCCGATATTTTTGCTGTCTCTGCCTCAGATGCAGATAATAATTTAGAATCTAAGAATGTCGATGTTTTATTATTAGGTCCTCAAGTACGTTTCATGAAAGCTCAATTCGAACAAAAACTTGCGCCTAAAGGTATTCCGTTAGATGTTATCAATATGCAAGACTATGGCATGATGAATGGAGAAAAAGTACTTGCACAGGCAGAAAATCTAATGAAATAAATCAAGTATGTAGTTGGGGGATAACAACGTGGAAGATCAGCAAAATCTAGAAGCCATCATGGGACTAATCATGTTTGGCGGTAATGCAAAGAGCGACGCAATGGAAGCGATTGCGGCTGCTAAAATCGGTGATTTCGAGTTAGCGGATAGAAAAATCGCTGATGCAGAAGAATCTCTTATACAAGCACATCATGCACAAACAGATATGTTGACACAAGAAGCACAAGGAAATCATATGCAAGTGACGTTATTGACTGTTCATAGTCAAGATCATTTAATGACGTCTATTGCGTTTACTGATTTAGCAAAAGAAATCATCGAACTTTATCGTCGCGTATACAGCGAATAAATACAACTTCTTTTTTGAACGGAAGAAGAAAAATTTTTGAACGGATTTTTTATTTTGTTATAAAGAGAACTCTCTTTATATAAAAAACTTATAGGAGGAAGTAAAAAATGAACGGACTAACAAGTTGGATGGAGAAATACATCCTGCCAGTTGCCGCAAAAATCGGAGCGCAAAAACATTTAGTTGCTTTGCGTGATGCTTTTATCGGCACACTGCCCGCAACAATGGCGGGATCAGTCGCTGTAATGATCAATGCAATTATTCGAGATTTACCGCAACAGTTTAACAGTACCTACGCTGACAGTTTAGCAGCAGACAAAGGAATCTTTGCCGTATTGAATGTCATCATCGGAATCAATGGTTTTGTCTGGAACGGTACACTAGCAATCGCCGGATTGATCTTTGCCTTTTCTTGGGGGTATAATCTTGCCCGAGCTTATGGAGTAAATGATCTAGCTGGGGGAATCGTTGGTCTAGCTACCTTGATTCAAGGTATTTCCTTTGGTCCAGCATTATCAGCAGCATTAGATGTGAATGTCCCTTCAAATGTCGCAGATGCAATCAATAGTTCTGAGATTGGTGCAACGATTGCAGATGGTACACTGTCAGTTGGATTATGGGGTTGGCTAAAACTAGATCATTTGAATGGAAACGCTTATTTTACAGTTATGATCATGGGAGCAATTTCAGTCATTATTTTTTGTAAATTGATGCTTGCTAACATTACGATCAAAATGCCTGATTCAGTACCACCAGCAGTATCTAAAGCATTTGCAGCCATTTTACCAGCTACGATCGCTTTATATGTCATTGCTATTATCAATTATATCGTAGGTCGTGTAGCTGATGGGCAACTAATCATTGATTTGGTGCAAAAATATATTGCAGAACCATTCCTAGGATTATCTCAAGGGTTGGGAGCAGTATTGATCGTCACAGTGTTTGTTCAAGTATTCTGGTTCTTTGGTATTCATGGACCAAATGTATTGGCACCAGTGCTAGAGGGAATCTGGGGACAAGCACAACTAATCAATATTGATATTTTCCAAAAAGGTTATAACGGAAAAACTGGTACACCAGCCGTGTTAGATGCAATCGAAGATGGAAAAGCTTATATGTGGGTCCGTGGATCGTTCGATGCTTTTGCATGGTTTGGCGGATCAGGTGGAACGATCGTCTTACTGATAGCTATCTTGATTTTCTCTAAACGAGCGGATTATTTAACAGTAGCTAAATTATCCATTGGACCCGGTATTTTCAATATCAACGAGCCAGTGATGTTTGGTCTGCCGATCGTATTGAATGCCATCATGTTCATCCCATTCTTGATTGCTCCAGTAGTTGCGACAGCTATCGGTTGGTTAGCAACTTACTTTGGACTTGTAGCACCAGTATCGCAACAAGTTACATGGGTAGTACCGCCGTTCTTATTGTCATTCTTAGCAACAGGAGCGGATTGGCGAGCACCAATCGTAACATTGGTATGTATGGTCGTGACTTTCTTGATTTGGGCACCGTTTGTCATTTCTGCAAACAAAATGGACCCTGCCGCAGGCGAACAACAATAAGATGAATCTGAGGAGCGGGACGCTTTAAGTTCCGTTCCTCATAATGAATTTTCGAGGAGGAGCTGAAAAATGATTTCAATTGCCAGTGCAATGCAACAAGATGCAATCAAAGAATTGTTAGAAGGATACAATGAAGAAGGAATGACATTTACGTTTAAAGAAAAACAAGGAATCAAAATGTTCTTTGAGACAAGTGCAGAAGATCCGGAAGCTGCGGCTAAAAAAGCAAAGGAACTAATCAAAGCACAGCCTTGGGGAACAGTCCTTTATTTTCAGTCAACAGCTGTTTAAGAAAATGGTTCAAAAAGATAGGATGGTTGATATGATAAAAAACGGTTTATTTTTATGTAGTATTGGTTCTTTGATCGTGTTGTATAGTTTGAATCCACATTCGCAAAGGTATGATTTGTATAGTATGGTCACGGGTCTTTTCCTAACAGGATTAGGAATCTACTTCTTCATGAAGGGGAAAAAAAGAGAAGAAGCAAAGGAGAAAAATAACTAATGGAAATCACAAAAAAATTAAATATTCCAGCGTCGTTTTTTTACGATAAAGTTATGGATTCTGTTCTTTTCGATGTACGTAAAGCGACCGGCAAATCAGTGACCAGAAAACAGCTGAAAAATTTGGAGTACGTCAAACAATTCTCGCAAAATAACCGGGCTCGTATAAAAATCGAAGAAGTCATTGAAAACCAGTCTTATAAGTTTCGTACATCGACAACGAAGAATGAATTCGTTGTTCATTATCAAATCAAACCAGTAGACGATTCGACCTGTGAGATTCATTACACAGAAAAAATGGAGTCTTACGGCATGCTTCAAAAGTTGAATGATATGCTTTTAGGAACGATCTTGATGTACTTTAAGCGGAGACGTTTCAAAAAAATGCTAGAGATGATCGAAGCAACGTATTAAACCATTGAAAAAATGGTACTATTTAGTTATTGAAAAATGAAGTAAGCTAGAAGAGATTTTTCAGAGGAAGCAAAGTCTTTCCTGAGATTCCTCACTAGCTTTTTTGTAGGAAGGGGCAGCAAAATGACAAAACAAGTAAGAGAGCTAGGGGGATCTTCGATTGAGGAAATGTTTGCTTTAGCCACATATGCATTTAATGGGGCAGATACACCTGAAAGGAGAGAACGTTTTCGTACACTTGCGGAGAATTCCTGGAATTACGGTTTTTTTGATGAGGAGGATCGGCTAACAAGTCAAGTCACTGCGACTCCTTTCCCAGTGAATTTTTACGGACAAGAGTATTTAATGGCCGGTATTGGCTATGTTGCTTCTTATCCTGAAGCAAGGGGACAAGGCGGAATCAATCAGATCATGGAAAAGATTCTTGAAGATTGCCGTTATCGTAAAGTAAGCTTATCTTATCTGGCGCCCTTCTCCTATCCCTTCTATCGGCGCTATGGCTATGAACAATCGTTTGATAAAATCAGTTATCAACTAAACAGTCGTGACGTGCCTTTTACCAAAAAGAAATCTGGCAAGATGAAGCGTATGAATTTCGAAGATGCAAAAGCTGCTATCAAACGAATTTATGAACAGATGCCTGAAAATCAACGAGCTGGTCTGAAGCGCGAAGACTGGTGGTATACGTATAAATTCAAGCAAAAAGGTAATTACCAGTTTGCTTTGTATTTTGATGATACTGGGGAAGCAATGGGCTATGTCGTTTACCAGCTTGCAGCGTCTTCCTTTATTATTGTGGAATGGGGATTTTTGAATCACGATGCCTTTTGCAGCCTTGTCCGCTTTGTAAGTTCCCATAACGGTGCTTTTGAAACATTTGAATATTCATGTGGCTACGGTGGCAATGATCAAAATTATCTATTAGCAAATCCATTTGCTTCTGTAACGATCACACCTTATATGATGGCGAGGATCGTGGATATTTCTTTGTTTTTGGAAAAATATCCATTTAGAAAGAAACAAGCTGCCTTTGCTCTTCAGATAGAAGAAGATCAGTATGCAAAATGGAATGAAGGAATCGTGGAAGTAACGATTAAAAATGGAAAAAACCATCTCTCAAAAGTAGAACAAACGGCGTTACCGATCGTTCGCGGAAGTATCCAACATATCACACAGCTATTATTAGGATATCGTAAAGTTGAAGAGCTGGTATTCCAAGAGAGGATACAGGTGGCAAAAGAATATGAAGAAATGTTAAGTTCGATCTTGCCACAGCAACAGCCAATCCTTAATGACTATTTTTGATAAAAAACGGGGGATGACAATATTTTTGTCACCACCCGTTTATTTTTCGTTTGACATTTGAAGGAAAATATTAAAGTAAATCATCTTTTTTCGTAAATTTGAATTTTTTGTTTTCTTTTGTTTTAGGGTTTTCTTTTTTGTGGTCTTGGATTGCTTCTTTCGTGATCTTTTCCCGATTTTTTTTAGATGAATCTAAGCGTTCGGCATATACTTTTTCTTTTGGCTTATCATTCATTGGAAAGAACCTCCCTGTATTATTTCATTCTACTCCTAGTTTATCATCTGTTAAGAGCTAGTGGAAACGTTTTGCCTAACCTACAAGCTGATTTTTTTAGCAGATAAGCTTGCAAGTAAAAAACAAACAAGCTACAATTGATTTATTGAAATTGTTCCTGTAGCTCAGTAGGATAGAGCAATCGCCTCCTAAGCGATAGGTCGCTGGTTCGATTCCAGTCAGGAACGTATAAATAACCCCTGTATCCTTTGTGGTACAGGTTTTTTTATTTTAAAACAACAAAAATTAAATGTTTTATAATTAAAAAAACTTCATTTTTTATTGATATAAGGGTATAATTGTTGTTGAAGGAAGGTGATAAAAAAACATTTTCATTAAAACGGAAAGCAAAAAATAAAAATAAAAATGAAAGAAGGAGAAAAATTAAAAAAATGGATTCTTAGCGCTACATTGATTGTTTTACTTAGGGCTTTCGCAGATGCAAGGGTAATAGAACAAAGTGGTTTTACTGGTAGGTGTGTAGCTTTTCCAATGCTATGGAGCTAGAGCCTTTCTAGTGGGCATAAGTATGTTTAACTTTTTATGCTAATCTGGGCACATAATGTACAGGCGCACTACATAGAGAATCTCGAAAGTGGGATTAGTACTAAGTATAGTTGATACAAACAGCACTTCACAGCTAGAATAATTGGAAAGTCAGAAGTTTTTTGTTCGATTTGAAATACCTAGTTAGTTTGAATAAGTACATAAAGAATCTTCTTATTTAGCACTTAATAAAAAATATAAAAAACATTTAAAAGAGAAATTAAAGGGTTTCTCAATCTTTGATAAAAAAGGAGGAAGTAGAAAATGAAAAAAGCAAAATTGATACTTAGTACAATCGTCTTGACATCTTTATGTAGTGGTTTTTTAGGGACTGGGACGGTGGATGCCAGTGAATATAATAATAAAGTTTTTTCGCTTCGAGCTGCTAGTGATACAACGCTTACTGTGTCACGCATACCTCATAATCCTATTCTATATTTTGAAATTTCAATGGAAAATTATAATCAATCTGACTCAACCCAACGTTGGGTAATGGAGTACAATGCAAATGCCGGTGGTTATTATATCCGGGAGCAGATTCCGGGAAGTATGAATTTTACACCGCAATATATTTGGGATAGTGGAGGAAGCTTTTTGGACTTCTCGGGTAACAAAGAGAGGGTAGGGACTCTGTGGAAGTTATATTCAGCCGGACAGAATTCGTTGGGAAATATATTTTTTATAGAAAATATGTCAAACGGGAACTATATGAGTTGGACCAGAGGAGGTCATACTGATCGGGCGTTGAGGTCTACTGCATTTGATTGGAATTGGGAGCAAAGATTCATTGTACAAGTTGAAGGAGAAGTTTAAAAGAGAAAAATGGAAGTACACTAATACGTTCAATCTTTTTGACTTATATCTAGAGAGTGGGGCAATAATCAGATTTTTTTCTGACTATTGTCCCACTCTCTTTTTTATATATTTTTCGTTATTTTATTTGTGCTAACAAGATTTTGCTCAAGCCCAATCTCCATTACGGAAAATCGGTACTGTAGAACCGTCTTCGCGGATACCATCGATATCCATCTTGTCAGATCCTACCATGAAATCTACGTGGGTTTGACTTCTATTCAAACCAGCTTCTGCTAATTCTTCATCGGACATTTCTGTACCGCCTTTCACACTGAAGGCATAAGCAGATCCTAAGGCTAAATGGTTCGATGCGTTTTCATCAAATAGTGTATTGAAGAAAATGATACCAGATTGAGAAATAGGTGAAGGGTCAGGAACAAGTGCCACTTCTCCTAGACGACGCGCACCTTCATCGGTATCAAGCAATTTTTCTAAGACATCTTCGCCTTGTTCGGCAGAAAAGTCAACTACTTTTCCATCTTTGAAAGTAAATTTCATACCAGAGATGATCGTACCAGCATAACTCAGTGGTTTTGTACTTGAAATATACCCATCTACACGATGACTGTCAGGAGCGGTGAACACTTCTTCTGTTGGCATATTTGCCATGAATTTTTCCCCTCGAGCATTGTAGCTTCCAGCACCTTCCCAAAGATGGTTTTTAGGCAATCCAATGATGATATCCGTACCAGGAGCAGTGTAGTGCAGGGCAGAAAATTGTTCTTGATTCAATTCTTCTGCTTTTTTTGCTAATTTCTCATCGTGTTTTTTCCATGCTAAAACAGGGTCTTCTTCGTAGACACGAGTTGTTTTAAAAATTTGATCCCATAATGCATCAACTTGTTCTTCTTCTGGCAGATCTGGAAAAACTTTTGCTGCCCATTGTTTACCAGCAGCAGCTACAACAGTCCAACTGACTTTATTTGCCTGAGTTGCCTTGCGCAAATTCATTAGTGCTTTACCGGCAGCTGCTTGATAAGTTGCTACTCGGTGGCTGTCTACACCGGCAAACGCATCAGGATCGGCAGAAACGACACTAATCCTGCTTGCTCCTTTTTCAAGCCATTCATCCGCTTGAACGATTTTAGATTGTGGTACATCCTCAATACGATCTGTTGCTGCATGTAAAAGAAATTCTCTTTGAATCTGATCATCTGTCCACTGAACGATGACTTCAGCAGCTCCTAATTTGTAAGCTTCTTGTGTGATCAAGCGAGCAAGGGGTGCTTGGTCTACACTGATCTGTAAAACGACTGTGTGACCTTTTTCTGTGGCCACGCCAGTTTCTGCAATTAAGCGTGCATATTTTTTTAGAAGTTCATTAAAATTCGATAACATAATAAAAATTCCTCCTCACCATTTTTTCTGGTAACTATTAGCATGATACCATTTAATCATGATTCAAACAATGTAGCTTTAAATAAAAAAAGGAGGTTATTTTTTTCTGGTTGCGTTTCACGTTCTATGACACGACTTGCTATTTTAGCTTGTGAAGAAAATCGAAAACTAATTTTGCATATCAAAAAAAACATGTTACAATGAAATTAATCAATGGTGGAAGCGTTATAAAAAAATTGAGGAGATTAAAAAAATATGGCAAGAAAAAAGACGATTACTAAAGAACAGATTTTGGCAGCTGCTTATGAAGTAGCTGCCACCGAGGGATTTACACGATTTACTGCGAGAAACATTGCGAACAAAATGAATTGTTCCACGCAGCCGATCTATCTTGAGTTCAAAAATATGGATGACTTGAGACAAGCACTTTTTGAGCAAATCTATGATTATTTGCAATACGAAGTGTTTCCAGTTGAGCATACAGGGAATACGATTATCGATCTTGCTTTTAATTATATCCATTTTGCAAGAAGAGAGAAGAAGTTGTATCGTTCACTGTACTTAGAAGAATATGGTGGAGGAAAAGAGATGCAAAATTTCTCTTATACTTACTTTGTGAATACAGTGAAACGGGACCCAGCCTACGCGGATCTTTCAGAAGAACAGATCGAATCCTTGCATAACGGTACATGGATCATAGCTACCGGGATTGCAGCTTTGATGTCTTCAAGCATTATCCATCCAACTGATGAGCAGATTGAAAAAATGATCCAAGACAGCATTGATGCAATCTTGAATCTCAAAGAACCAATCGAAATCGATTGAATATACTCAAGAGTTTCGCCAATCAGTAGATAACAAGAGATGTGTCAACATAAGGAAAATTTCGTTTTTCTTACAGCGTATACATTTTTAACTCCCGAAGAACTCTTCCATGAATACAATAAAAGAGCCGTCTAGATTGATTCAATCTGGACGGCTCTTTTATATCTCAAGCATATTAAAGTTTTGCGACTAATTCTTTAGCGAAAGCTTCTAGATTTTCGATATCTTCTTCCTCAGCATTTAAGTCTACTTTTACATTTTCTGCGCCTTTTGATGCGCCTGTTTTTCCAAAAGCAGCATCGAAGTCATCCACTGATTTACAGAATTCATCGTAAAAAGTATCTCCAGATCCGCAGACGCCGTAGATTTTCCCTGATAGATCCAACTCTTGCAAGTCTTCATAAAAATCTACAATCTCATCAGGAAGATCGCCATCATCGTATGTATAAGTAGCTACGACGCAAATATCTGCCTCCTCGAATTCATCTGCATCTACTTGGGTACATTCGTTGATTTCGACTTCGATATCCATATTTTCAAATGCTTCTGCAACAATATCGGCGATTTCTTCAGTATTTCCTGTCATGCTAGCATATACGATTTTTGCTAAAGCCATGATGTGCCTCCTTGTTTAAAATTATTTAACAATTATGAATTATACCAAAACATCGTTGAAAAGAAAATAAAACCTAGAGACACATGGGAAATGTCATTTGGCTAAATGTATGCCGCTATGTTAAAATGAGAGAGATTTGTAAAAAGGAGACGAAAATATGATTACTTTAAAATCAGCACGTGAAATTGAAATGATGGCAGAATCTGGCGCTTTATTGGCAGATGTACATAAAAATCTGCGTGATTTTATCAAACCAGGCATAACAAGTTGGGATATTGAGGTATTTGTCAGAAACTATATCGAGAGTCATGGAGGAATCGCTGCGCAAATTGGCTTCGAAGGGTATGAATATGCGACTTGTATCAGTATCAATGATGAAATTTGTCATGGATTTCCTCGTAAAAAACCTTTGAAAAGCGGCGATTTGGTAAAAGTCGACATGTGTATCGATTTGAAAGGCGGCATTTCCGATTCTTGTTGGGCTTATGTAGTAGGAGAATCTACACCTGAGATCGACCGATTGATGGAAGTAACGAAGAAAGCATTGTACATCGGTATTGAGCAAGCACAAGTAGGAAATCGGATCGGCGACATCGGTCATGCTATCCAGACATATGTAGAAGGTGAAAATCTAGCGATCGTCCGTGATTTTATTGGTCATGGCGTTGGTCCGACGATCCATGAAGAACCAGCCGTTCCTCATTACGGAGAAGCTGGAAAAGGTTTGCGATTGAAAGAAGGTATGGTCATCACGATCGAGCCTATGGTCAATACCGGAACTTGGAAAATGAAAATGGATCCTAATGGTTGGACTGCTTATACAAGAGACGGCGGACTATCTTGCCAATATGAACATACATTGGCTATTACTAAAGATGGCCCTAGAATCTTGACATCACAAGGAGAAGAAGGTACCTATTGATTCAGCCAATTAATAGGTACGGGAGAGGTACATGAAAGTTTGGAACAAAATAAAACAAAATGAAAATCTGATGCGCTTTATTGAGACGACTCAAAAGCGCATCACTGATTCAGAAATGAGTACGACCTCGGTTGTCGTTGCTTATTATTTACTCTTGTCTTTATTTCCATTGATTATTGCTTTTGGTAATATTTTGCCGTTTCTCCATATCGATCAAGAGACTGTGCTGACCTATTTACGAGAAGTGATTCCTGAGACCGTTTACCAGTTTATTGGTCCTGCAATCAAGGACCTTTTGACACAAAGTTCAGGCGGTTTGCTATCCGTTTCTGCTTTAGCGGCCTTGTGGTCTGCCAGTCAAAGTATTAACGCTTTACAAATTGCGATGAATAAAGCGTATGGCGTAGAAAATAGAAAAAATTTTTTGATCGTTCGCTTCTTCTCGCTGATCGTAATCGTCTTGTTCATGATTGCCATTAGTGGAGTAACTATCGTTCTTGGTTTAGGACAGCTGATTTTAGATGCTATCCAACCGATTGTACAAATACCTGTGAACTTTATTGATCAGTTCCAAACCTTGAAATGGCCAATCACATTGGTGGCTTTATTTGTCATCATGTTCTTGATTTATTTAATTGTCCCTAATGCTCAGTTGAAGTTGAAGACGATTATTCCAGGTACGATCTTCGCTACCGTCGGCTGGATGCTGTTATCACAAGTGTTTAGTATCTATGCCAGATATTTTGCAACGAGGATCAGCGGTTATCAGATCATAGGAAGTTTTATTGTCCTCATGCTTTGGCTTAATTTTGCTGCTACGATCATCATTTTGGGCGGAATCATCAATGCAGTTGTTCAAGAATACGTGACGGGACATCAAATCAAAAAACGTCGAGATCCAAGCCGAAAATGGTTCAATAAATTGAAAGCTAAATTTTCTCATAAAAAAAAGTAGAAACAAGAGTTCTTATTGTAAATTTATATCAGTAATTTATAATAATTATGACTCTTAATTAAAGTAGGTGCCCATATGCTTGTTTCTTTTAGTATGGTTATAAGATTTTTTCTGACAATTTTATTATCACTGATATTAACACCTGTATTTAAAATCATTTCAGTACAAACGGGTATGGTCGACAAACCAAATGAAAGAAGGATAAACAAAGTTCCAATGCCTTCCGCAGGCGGACTGCCCATTTTTATTTCATTTGTTATATCGACTTTATTCTTATTCCGTAAAATCATTCCACAATCGTATATTGTGCCGATCTTGCTCGCTTCTTTGGTGATCATCGTCACAGGAGTACTCGATGATAAATTTGAGTTGACGCCTAAACAAAAGAGTGTAGGGATCTTGCTTGCCTCTCTTATTATTTATTTTGTAGCAGATATACGTATTGATTCCTTTACGCTTCCTTTTATTGGCTATGTTCAATTAGGATGGCTTAGTTTCCCTGTAACGATTTTTTGGATCTTCGGTATCACGAACGCAGTCAATCTGATTGACGGTTTAGACGGGTTAGCGGCAGGGATTTCATTGATTGGTTTAATCACGATAGGCATCATTGGGTATTTTTTCCTTCATGCTTCCACAGTGTACATCCCGGTCGTTATTTTCTGTCTTGTAGCAAGTATTATCGGATTTTTCCCGTACAATTTTTATCCGGCAAAGATTTATTTAGGCGATACAGGAGCGTTATTCTTAGGGTTCATGATGGCCGTCCTTTCACTACAAGGGCTGAAGAACGTAACTTTTGTTTCGTCAATTTCTCTACTGATCGTCATGGGCGTTCCGGTAACAGATACGTTTTTTGCTATCATTAGAAGAAAAGCAAACCGTGTTTCTTTTTCTACAGCAGATAAAAAACATCTTCATCACCGACTAATCAGTTTAGGATTTACTCATAAAGGTGCCGTCCTGACGATTTATGCGATGGCTTTGATGTTTTCTTTCACAGCTATGGTCATGAATTATACTGGAAGAATCGGAACGATTGTATTGATTATTGCTATGCTATTTGCTGCAATTTTATTATTTGAATTGATTGGTCTGATTAACGAGAAACATCAGTTTATTTTAAAAACATTGCGATTTTTAGGGAATAAAGAGTATCGTACGCAAGTAAAACAGAAATATTTGAAGAAATGGAACCGTCATATAGATGAATAACAAATTAAACCAGCCAATTCTTATTAGTATTGTAACGGCGAACAGTGATAAGATTTTTCGGACACTAGATAATTTTATTTCCACTGTAAAAGATGAAACAGCGATAAAAATTCGGATTTTTGACAACAACTCCCTTCCGGAATATAAAAGCAGACTAAAAGAATATGTGACATATCCGTATATCGAAATCTATTTTCATGATGAAAATTCCGGATTCGGTTATGGACATAATCACAATCTGCTGAAGAGCGATTGCCACTATGGCATTATTTGTAATCCAGATATTTTAGTGGATGAAGAAACAGTTACAGCATTGGTGTTGTTACTGAAAGAACATCCCGAATGCGCGATGTTAGCACCTAAGATTCTTAATGAAGATGGGACCACTCAGCACCTCATTCGTGAGCGGCTGGCTGTTTTTGATTATGTTTTGCGCTTTGTGCCTTTCAAATGGGTCAAAAAAAGGTTTGATAAACGGCTAGCTGTCTTTGAATGCCGTGGCTTGCCCACTGATGTTGATAGTTATGTGCGAATGATCTCGGGCAGTTTTATGGTAGCTGATATTGATAAATTTAAAGAGATAAGGGGATTTGATGAGCGTTTCTTCATGTACTTTGAAGATAATGACTTGTGCTTGAGTTTTGAAAAAGCAGGTTACAAATTATTGTACACACCCTTTTATGCAGTCGTCCATTTTTATGGAAAGGGTGCACATCGAAATGCAAAACTTTTTCGTGTGTTTTTGACTTCTATGATGAAATTTTTCAATAAGTGGGGGTGGCGTTTTTTCTGATGAAACCAGAAATAGTAGTAGTAGTCGTGCTATATCAGCAACTATTCAGCCAATCTCCAACTTATGAACCATTAAGCAAAGCACTTAGCGAAAAGCATATTCAGCTTGTTATTTACGATAATAGTCCTCAAAGACAGCAAAATGAGCTGTTTGAAAAAGAAAACACCATTTACTATCATGATCCGCAAAACCCTGGATTAGCGGCGGCTTATAATTATGCGTTGTCTCAAGCAAATGAAAGAACACGTTGTATCGTTACATTGGATCAGGATACGAGGCTAGTCGACGACTATTTTGAAATCTTGCGTAAGGTAGCTTTTACAGATGAATGTGTTGCTGCAGTTCCGATGATTTTTTCTGGGGGACGGCAAGTTTCTCCCGTCTATTCAAATCATTATATCAATCGTACAGCACAAGCAGTAGAAGTAGACGGTACGACAGCTGAAAGAATCATGGCAATCAATTCAGGTGTGGCATGGTCTGTCAAATTTCTAAAAAAGATTGGCGGGTTTAATCCTGCTTTTTCTTTAGATTTTTTGGACCATTGGCTGTTTTGGAAAGTGAATCAGTTGGAAAAAATGGTGGAGATATTACCAGTACGACTGGAACATGATCTTTCGGTATTAGACTATGAAAAAGTTACAAGCAATAGATACCGTTCTATTTTACAAGCAGAAAATCGATTTTATCATGAATATGATCAAAGACATTTATCCAGTCACCGACAACAATTATTGTTAAGAACAGTTAAACAGTTTTTGACCGTCAAAAACCGGCATATCTGGCGGATGACTTTGCGCTCATATGTTAAGAATTGGAAGGTGTGAATTCGTGCGTTCGGTTTGTATAGCTACCTTTAATGGGGGCAGATATTTAAGAGAGCAGTTGGATAGTATTTTATCTCAGCTTTCAGCAGAAGATGAAGTGATTATTTCTGATGATGGGTCAGTAGATGATACATGGGATATATTGACTGAATACGCAGAAAAAGATAGACGGATAAAGCTTTTTTCAGGACCTCGTCAAGGGTTGATCGCTAATTTTGGCTATGCGATCCAGCAGACAAAAGGAGAGCTAATCTTTTTGGCAGATCAAGATGATGTTTGGTTAGAGACAAAAGTGAAAAAAATCACTGACTATTTTGAACAGCATCCGGATCAGTTAGTAGTCGTTTCAGATTTGATCATTGTGAACAGTAAGCTGCAAGAGATCCATGCTTCCTATTTTTCATTCCGAAATTCCAAAGAAGGATGGGTCAATAATGTGATACGAAGTCATTATATTGGTGCAGGTATGGCTTTTCGCTCTTCGTTGAAATCCGATATTTTGCCGATTCCCTCAGAAGTGCCTATGCATGACATGTGGATCGGTTTGTTGGGAGGAAGGAAGACTGGGTTTCTGAGAGAACCTTTGACACTGTATCGAAGACATGATTTAAATGCGAGTGAGATTGAAACGCATTCTAAATTACGCCAAAAAATTTCCTGGCGTGTTCATCTGATTACGGCGTTGATCAAACGAAAATGGTTTAAACGTTGATAAAAGATGTTTAAATCCTTAATATTTCCATGACAAATATAACGATTGATGAGATAATAGCAAAGTGAAATTTGAAATCAAAAAGGAGAGCATATATCCATGAAGGGAATCATTCTTGCTGGGGGCAGCGGAACACGTCTGTACCCTTTAACAAAGGCAACATCGAAACAATTGATGCCGATTTATGACAAACCAATGATTTATTATCCAATGTCTACTCTGATGTTGGCGGGAATCAAAGAAATTCTGATTATTTCAACGCCACAAGATACACCACGTTTCAAGGAATTGTTTGGAAACGGAAATGATTTAGGACTGCAGATCGAATATGCAGTACAAGAAAGTCCAGATGGATTGGCACAAGCATTTATCATTGGAGAAGAATTTATTGGAGATGATAGTGTCTGCTTGGTATTAGGAGACAATATTTACTACGGTGGCGGTCTGTCTAAAATGTTGCAACGAGCAGCTTCAAAAGATGCAGGCGCGACAGTATTTGGCTATCATGTCAATGATCCAGAACGCTTTGGTGTAGTAGAATTTGATGAGAATATGCAAGCTTTGTCGATTGAAGAAAAGCCTGCTCAGCCAAAATCAAATTACGCAGTAACTGGCCTTTATTTTTATGACAATGAGGTGATTTCTATTGCTAAAGGAATCAAACCGTCAGAACGTGGAGAATTAGAAATCACAGATGTCAATAAAGCATATTTGGATAAAGGAAAATTATCTGTAGAACTTATGGGACGCGGATTTGCTTGGCTTGATACAGGAACACATGAATCATTGCTTGAAGCATCTACCTTTATCGAAACGATTGAAAAACGTCAGAATTTAAAAGTGGCTTGTTTGGAAGAAATTGCTTACCGTATGGGCTACATTGATAAAGAACAACTGCTAGCCCTTGCACAGCCTTTGAAAAAAAATCAATACGGTCAATATTTATTGAATTTGGCCGCTGAATAAGGAGTTCCTACAGATGAAAGTAACAGATACAAAATTAACAGATGTAAAAATCGTGGAAATGGATGTCTTTGGCGACCATCGCGGTTTTTTTACAGAAAGCTATTCAAAAGCAAAATTTGCAGAACATGGATTAGATTATGACTTTGTTCAAGACAATCATTCGTTATCTGCTGAAGCTGGTGTTCTTCGGGGGCTCCATTTCCAAAAAGGAGAAGCTGCACAGACAAAATTGATTCGTGTGGTTACTGGAGCAGTTTTAGACGTAGTAGTGGACATCCGCAAAGGCAGCCCGACTTATGGTCAATGGGACGGATTTATCTTATCTGAACATAATCATCGTCAGTTGCTTGTACCTAAAGGATATGCACATGGATTCGTTACTTTGACACCAAACGTGAACTTCCTTTACAAGTGTGATAATTACTATAATGCAGAAGCAGATGGAGGCATCGCATTTGATGATCCAGATTTAGCGATTGATTGGCCAATTGATCCATCAAGAGCGATTATGTCGGAAAAAGATCACCGTCATCCGACATTAAAAGAATTTGAAGCAGAAAATCCATTTGTTTACGGAGAAATCTAAGAATTAAGGAGAAATTTTCTTATGAAAAACATCATTGTTACCGGAGGTGCCGGATTCATCGGCTCTAATTTCGTTCATTACGTGGTAAACAATCATCCAGAAGTGCATGTCACTGTTTTGGATAAACTGACTTATGCAGGAAACAAAGAGAACTTGGCTGGACTTCCTAGCGATCGCGTAGAATTAGTCGTAGGAGATGTTGCAGATGCAGAATTAGTGGACCGTCTAGTAAAAGAAGCGGATGCAGTTGTTCATTACGCGGCAGAATCCCATAACGATAATTCATTAAAAGATCCTTTCCCATTTGTACAAACGAATATCATTGGTACGTATACACTTTTAGAAGCTTGCCGCAAGTATGATGTACGCTACCATCACGTATCTACTGACGAGGTTTACGGAGATCTTCCATTACGTGAAGACCTACCGGGACATGGAGAAGGCGAAGGAGAAAAATTCACTGCCGAAACACCATATAATCCTTCAAGCCCATATTCTTCTACAAAAGCTGGTTCAGATCTGTTAGTAAAAGCGTGGGTACGTTCTTTTGGCTTACGTGCAACTATTTCAAATTGTTCAAACAACTATGGTCCTTACCAGCATATTGAAAAATTTATACCTCGCCAAGTAACGAACATTTTAAGCGGTATTCGTCCAAAACTATACGGTGAAGGGAAAAATGTTCGTGACTGGATCCATACAAATGATCATTCTTCAGCAGTGTGGTTGATCTTGACAAAAGGCAGAATTGGCGAAACCTATCTGATCGGTGCGGACGGCGAAGAAGATAATAAGACCGTGATGGAATTGATCTTAGAAATGATGGGTCAACCAAAAGACGCATACGACCATGTAAACGACCGTGCAGGGCACGATTTGCGTTATGCAATCGATTCGACAAAATTGCGAGAAGAGCTAGGTTGGCAGCCTGAGTTTACGAACTTCCGTGATGGGTTGGCTGACACGATCAAATGGTACGAAGAACATGAAGACTGGTGGAAAAAAGAAAAAGAGGCCGTTGAAGCAGCATATGCCAAAAATGGACAATAATACAGAGGAAATTTCACTGTATTAATGGAAAAACACATGTGAGGCAGGCGCTCGCCTGTCTCTTTTTTAAAATAAAAATCAAGGAGCGGATAACCATATGTTTTTATTAACTGGAGGAAATGGACAATTAGGTACAGAATTGCGTCATTTATTAGATGAAAAAAATCTGCCATATGTTTCAACAGATGCAAAAGACTTGGATATCACAGATGCCGAGAAAACAATGGCTTATATTACAGAATTAAAACCGGATGTTATTTTCCATTGCGCAGCTTACACAGCAGTAGATAAAGCAGAAGATGAAGCAAAAGAATTAGATGAGAAAATCAATGTCGATGGCACAAGAAATGTAGCACTTGCAGCAAAAGCTGTGAATGCTCAATTCGTCTATATCAGTACAGACTATGTCTTCGATGGAAAAAACAAAAATGTAGAGTACGAAGTAGATGACCAAACGAATCCACTAAATGAATATGGTCGTACGAAATTATTAGGTGAAAAAGCAGTAGAAGAGATTTTAGAAGACTATTATATCATACGAACTTCTTGGGTTTTCGGGATTTATGGACACAATTTCGTCTTCACGATGCAACGCCTAGCGGAAACCCGCGACAAACTGACTGTAGTAAATGACCAGTTCGGGCGGCCAACTTGGACACGTACTTTGGCAGAATTTATGGTATATGTCATCGAAGAAAAAGCACCATTCGGTATTTATCATTTGTCGAACGAAAATAGCTGTTCTTGGTATGAATTTGCCAAAGAAATATTGAAAGATACAGATGTGGAAGTAGCGCCTGTTACATCGGAAGAATTTCCACAAAAAGCAACGCGTCCGCAGTATTCAGTCATGAGCCTGAAAAAGACAGAAGCGTTAGGATTTGTCATACCAACTTGGCAAGAAGCACTTGCGCAAATGCTGGAAGCTGCCAAAAAAATGAATAAGTAATTTCCTTTTTATCAAATAGAATTTGGAGCATGATATGGAAAAACAAACAAGAAGTGCACGACGAAAAGAAAAACCAAAAGCGAATCAGGCAGATTCGAATTTGGTGCTTGACCTGTTTCTAAAACTCCGATACCTTATTGGCGTTTTAGTCATCGTGGTCATTGTTACTTTTAATTTAAACGGAAGTTCACTTGGTGTTTGGGATAAATATGTGTCGCAAAGAGACGATGGGAAAAAAACTGATGTGATTTTTGGACAGAATCGGGAAGTACGGTCAGATGAATGGCTGGTGCAGACACCTTTTTACCTCTCACAAGCTGAAGAGGACTTTCCGTTGGTGAACGAAGATTATTCACTGAACGGACAAAACATGATCATTGCGTATAATTCTCCTGTAAAGGATATTACGGTTATCGGAAAACCATTCAACTGGGGATTCTTTTTCCTCGGAAGAGATCGAGGCCTTTCCTTTTATTGGGCGATGAAATTAGTCGTCATGGTCTTGCTTGGATTCGAAGTACTGATGATATTAACGAAGAGAAAAAAAGCTCTATCGCTGATCGGTGCATTTGCGCTGACATTTTCTCCCGCAGTCCAGTGGTGGTTCATGCAGCATGTGGGCGATTTGATTTTCTTTACTTTGGGATTGATGACTGCTTTTTATCATTATTTCTACAATCATGATAAAAAATGGCTACGAACGTTGATGATGCTTTTGGTAGTTATTTTCGGTATTGGGTTTATTTTAGTGATTTACCCAGCCCATCAAGTGATGCTAGCGTACTTGCTGATTTTTTATTTTGTTGGCCTGCTTATTTACTACAGCAAGAAAATTTCTTGGGATCTGTTGGATGTAGTGTTGATTGGAGGGGCAGTTTTATTTATTGGCGGAGTCATGGTTCATTTCTGGTTGACGTCAAAAGACGCATTGTTAGCTTCTTTGGATACCTTATATCCAGGAAAACGAGTCAGCACCGGTGGAAAGTGGACGATTGGCGAATTTTTTTCTTTCCTGACAAACTGGAAAATCCCTTTTGAAGACATCAACTATTCGAATAACTCTGAAGTGGCTTTGTTCTATCACTTCTTTCCGACTGTATTCCTAGCCAGTCCATTTGTGTTATTTGGCAAAAAAGATAGTGAACAAAAGTTATTGGGACGTATTTTGATGATTTTTTGTCTGTTTTCTATCTTTTGGATTACCGTTGGATTGCCAAAATGGCTAGCAGAAATTACTCTGCTGTCTTATGTTCCTCCTTTAAGAGCCATCCTTACTTTTAGTTTTGCGGCTTGCCTATTATCAATTTGGTTCATCGCTTATATTTGGAGAGAAGATGTTATTCCTATTTGGTATAAATTCATTTTACTGGCAGTAAACGCATGGTCTTATTTCTATGCAATTACTCATTCGAAGATGGATAATTATTTTTCAGATTTCGAAACCATCGCAGTTGCTGTGTTGGGAACAGTGATTCTAGCTTTTGCATTATTTGGCTGGAGACGCTCGTTTTATCTTGCTTTTACCGCCGTGATCATCGCATCTGGTTTCTTTGTCAATCCAGTCGTAGAAGGTACTGGAGCGATTTTTGAAAAAACACTGGCAAAAGAAATCCGAAAAATCGATCAACAAGATCCTGGCAAAGTCTGGTTGACTGAAGATGAACTGTATAATTTCACCCCAACTTTGGGTGTGAAATCTTTCAATACAGTCCGCTTTTATCCAGATATGGCTGCATGGAAGAAAATCGATCCAAAAGAAGAACATGAGAAGTATTATAATCGGTATGCTCACACAAGAGCTTTTATCGCTAAGGAAGATACAAAGTTCATTTTAGATCGTCCAGATATGTTCTCGGTCACGTTGAATTTTGAAGACGCAGAAAAATTAGGGATCAACTATGTAATCAGTAAGCGACCGTTAACTGATTACAATCAGTTATATGAAGCTCAATTCACACAACTATATGGACCGGACAAAGACGGTTATATGATTTTTAAAGTAGAATATCCGGATTATCCAGATGTACCACAAACACAAACTCAGGAAAATCAGCTAGTCTTACAGTAATGGGCTAGCTGAGAATAACCCTGAAGTATTATTAGAAAGGAGAGTGGAGATAATTCAAGCAATCGTACAAAAATTTGTCAACAAAATGAGTGCTGGTTTCTTGCTTTTGTTGCTGACGCTGGTCTTTTCTGTTTGGACAGCAGGATTAAGCTTCCCAACCACTTTGTTTATATATAACAACAGTTCGCTACTTATCACTTTTAGTGTGGCTATTTTGCTCATTTTAAATGTTTATAAAGCAAAAGGCGTCGATTTTCTTTATCTAGGTGTTGCGCTTGCACTTTTCATTTTCTTTTCTTACTTTCGGGAATTAAGAAATGAGTCTTTATTTGGAGATTTACTGTTTCCTTTGATTATTTTATTTTGTTTAGTAATTAAATGGATTGAGTGGACAAAATGGGATCGCGGTATTTATCTGCTTGTCTTTACGGTCTTCCTCGGAATCACATTATATCGTGTATTTACAGAGATCCAAGTACCAGAAGGACAAAGCATCTGGACTCCAGGCAATTCGCTTTCTGATATTTGGATCAATACGAATACAATCGGAAGTTCTTTGATGACTCTTGCTTTATTGATCAGCGGATTTGCCAGTTCTTTTGAACGGTGGTATGTTCGTATCATCGGTGCGATAGCAGTCGTTGCAGCCTTTTTAGGCATTTGGGTCTGTCAATCAAGAGGCGCATTAGTTGCATTGATTGTTTTTGCGATATTGGATCTTTTCCCTAAATCATTGATGCGTGTCATTCGTGCGCCGTTTATTGCCTATACGGCTACGATTCTTTTAGCTTTACCGATTTCTTATCTAGCCGCTGTTTCCGAAAAAGTCAATTTGTTTACCGGTCGAGAAGATATTTGGCATAAATTCTATCAGACGCTAGGAGAAAAATCTGAGCAAGTTTTACTTGGGATGAAAACATTCATCTTCCAACGAGGAAACCAATTTTTAGGAAACCACAATAGTTATAATTCTATTTTGAATATCTATGGGTTAATAGGGTTTGGAATTGCTGCTTTGCTGCTTATCCTTTTTATTGGTCGCTTAACGTTGAAAGCAGATTTATCCAACGGGCAGATGACTTTTATCTGGGCCTTTTTTGCGGTGATGATGCAGTCATTTATGGAGGATACATTGACTTCATACCCGTGGGTTCCGATTATTTATATCCTGTTGGCTATGGCCGTTCATCGCTATGACGAAACGAAAGTTATGGAAGAATACTATGACATAGAAGAGCCATATGACGACATGAATGCTGGAGATCCAAGTTATGAGGAACAACCAGATAGCGCTCATTCTTCCAGGATCCAACGCTATCATTGATAGGCGCAAAATACGAGAGAGGCTGTGACAACCGTCGCAGCCTTTTTTGGTTTATTGCAATTGTCTAGCATCTTCTGTAAAATAGAAACGTTAGAGAAAATCTTGTATCATAGAAAATTAAGAAATAAATAAGAACGCAGCTCGGTACCAAAAATATGGTAAAATGGCACTTGACTGTAATTCACTGAAATCGCTTGGAGGAACACAAATGTTTAAAGATTTGTATTTATTTATGAAGGACATTTATCAGAACAGAAAATTACTGCTACAGTTTTCGATCAATGACTTCAAATCAAGATATGCAGGATCGTTTTTAGGAATCTTATGGGCGTTTATCAATCCATTATTTACTGTATTGATTTATTGGCTGGTATTTGGCGTTGGATTGAAAGCACAAATGATCGATGCAAAATACCCATTTATCGTATATTTAGTTACAGGGATGATTCCTTGGTTCTTCTTCTCTGATGCCTTTGCATCAACTACGGTTGTTTTTCGGGAATATACTTATTTAGTAAAGAAAGTCGTATTCAATATTCGTATCTTGCCCACGACGAAAATCCTATCTAATCTGTACACCCATTTATTCTTCATTCTGATTGGCATAGCTGTTGCGCTTATAAATGGTATATATCCTTCAGCCATGTCTTTACAGCTGATTTACTATCTATTTTGCATGTGTGCTTTCTTGACAGGATTGACTTGGCTGACAGCATCCATCCAACCATTTTTACCAGACATCATGCAATTGATTACGATCGTCCTGCAGTTGATTATGTGGACATTGCCGATATTATGGAGCCCGAACCAGTTTGACTCAGGTCTTGTAAGCATATTGAAATTAAATCCGCTGTACTATGTTGTTCAAGGCTATCGTGAGTCGTTTTTAAGTGAAGCTTGGTTCTGGGAGCATGGAACATATACTTTGTATTTCTGGGTGTTCACGTTAGTAATGTTCGTAATCGGCTCTGCAGTGTTCCGTAGATTGAAACCACATTTTTCAGATGTGCTGTAAGGAGAATAGCTATGACAGAATATGCAATTAGACTAAAAGATATCACAAAATCTTATAATATGTACGCAAAACCGTCGGATCGATTTCGTGAAGCTCTTAATCCTTTTAAGAAATCCTATCATGATGTGTTTTATGCGTTGAAAAACGTGAATGTAGAAATAAAAAAAGGTGAGATGATCGGTTTCGTTGGAGAAAACGGATCCGGAAAATCTACGATGTTGAAAATCATTACAGGGGTACTGACACCAACATCCGGTACGATGGAAATCGAAGGGAAAATCTCTGCTTTGCTAGAACTAGGTTCAGGATTCAATCCTGAGTATTCTGGCTATGAAAATATCTATTTAAATGGAATGGTACTAGGCTTTTCAAGAGAAGAAGTCGATGAAATGGTCGATGATATCATTGAATTTGCTGACATCGGAGACCATATTTATCAACCTGTAAAAACTTATTCAAGCGGGATGTTCGTTCGTCTAGCTTTTGCTGTAGCAATCAATGTGAATCCCGATATTTTGATTGTGGATGAAGCATTGGCAGTAGGCGATCTTGAATTTCAACTAAAATGTATGGAAAAATTTACAGAAATCAAGAACTCGGGAAAGACGATTTTATTCGTTTCTCATGATATCAGTTCGATTCGTCGTTTTTGTGATCGTTCCTATTGGTTGAAAAACGGAGAAGTCGTCGAATATGGCGATACGATGGAAGTAACGACGAATTATGAAAACTTTTTAAAGAAAAAATCAGTTAAAACAGTGGATCGGAATAAAAACCAAGTAGAACGGTTCGCCGCTCCAGATATCGTCGACGTGACGAAAGCGGAATTGTTGGATAAAGACAAAAATCCGGTGGATATGCTGGAACAAGGAGAAAAACTATACGTTAAAGTAACTTATGAAGTAAAAGATGATACAATCAAAAATCCGGTTTTAGGAATTGCGCTACGAACAGTCGACAATTTTTATGTATGCGGACTTAATACTCTACTAGATGGTATCAAGATTCCTTGGAAAAAAGGAGAGAATATCTTTTATCTGGAGTATGAAAAGTTAGGTTTGTTAGCTGGTGAATATTATTTTGACGTTGCGGTCTTTGAAGAAAATGCAACGGTTCCTTTGGTATATAAGACAAAGTACATGAACTTGTTTGTCAGCGGTTCTTATATCGGAGAAGGCATCGTGGTCTTAGACCATAAATGGGAAGAAGGGACTCATAGCAATGAAATATGATTTTGAAATGGACCTAGATGAACAAAGCAGTGTGGGAAAAATTGCCGCACAGATCAAACCAGGAAGTAAAGTTTTAGAGTTTGGTCCCGGAAACGGCCGATTAACGAAACATTTAATCGGAGCAAAACAATGTGAAGTGAGCATTGTTGAGTTAGATAAGGAATTGTTCGATTTTGTCAGCGAATTTGCTCAAGATGGATTTTATGGTGATATCGAAAGTTTTGAGTGGGCAAACTATTATGCTGGACAGACATTTGATTACGTCTTGTTTGCGGATGTTTTAGAACATTTGGTAGATCCTGGAAAAACATTGAAGAAAGTCAGAGAATTTTTGAATGAAGAAGGAGAGATCCTGATTACATTCCCTAACTTGGCGCATAATTCTGTCATGATCGATTTGTTCAATAACCAGTTGCCGTGGGCTTCTTATGGTCTCCTAGATGAAACCCATAATTCTTTTTATACTCATGATGGCTTCCAAAAAGTTTTTGAAAAAGCGGGATTATTCATTAATATTGAAGATTATTTGTACTTAGCTGTAGGTGATACAGAATTAAAATCAACTTATGAAGAATTGCCGGAAGCTGTACGCTATGATTTCAAAATGCGACCATTTGGTGAAGTCTACCAATACTTTTTCTCATTGATGAAACATCCAGTAGCACAAAGTTCCATTGCAGAGCCACAAAATTCTAATTATGTAAAAGTGTTAGAAGTAACCCAGCAAACGAAACAAGATGAAACAATCCAACAAATACCATTCAATAATTTCACAGGGGAAAATGAGACACTAAGTTTCCCCGTATCAGAAACAACAGAAAGAATGGTGTTTCGCTTCGCGCAACAACCTAGCTTTATCGAATTCAGCGCAGAAGCTGCCGGAGAAAAACTAACATTTATCGATTCGAATGCTGTAGTCAAAACAGTAAATGATTGTTATTTGTTTGATGGGAAAGAATTACCAGAGTTCGTTCTAACGGATATTTCTGGGAAAGAAGTGACTATCCATTGTCATTATCGCTTTATCGGGGAATTGACACCAACAATGAAAGAATTGTTGGAAACGATTCGTCCCATGGCTGAAGTCACAAAGCAGCTTTCTGAGAAAAATGACGAATTAGAAAGAGAAAATCATCATCTTCTTGAGGAAAATACAAGACTAGACCATACGTTAAAAACAACCACAAATCGCTATTGCACATTGTTGGAAAGTGATGAATGGACAATAAAACATAGACTAGGACGACGTAAGAAAGAAACTTCGAAAAAAATCCAAGAAAAAGAACTTTCTATATGTATTGACGAGAAAATCTGGGATGCAGAAACAAAAATATTAAAAATCATCGGATGGGGAATCGCTAATTCGGATCGCCAGCCCTTGTCCTATAAGTTATCAGCTGACCAATCGCCATTTTTCGAAGCAATTCCTGTTTCACGAGAAGAAGTCAATCAAGCAGAACAGCTCGCAAAAGGAACAGAAGCGGGATTTGAGTTACGAATCCTTTGCGAGCAAGAACGTTCATTCTTAGTGGAAGCAGTAGCTCAAAATGGCCAATCATGGATCATTGAAATGTAAATAATGATTAACTTATAAAGATAAGGAGTAAACGAATCGTGCAAAAAAAAGAAATTGCCGTATTTATCGATCAAATCACTCGTGAACGGGCCACTGGCGATTTGCTTATTGTGGGCTGGGCAATTGATGAAGTGACCAAAGAAATCCCTACGATAAAGGTAGAAAAAGAAAATGTGATTGCTGAAGCAACACATGTCGTAAGATTGGATATCAATCATTTATATAATCTTGATGTTAAGACCCAAAGCGGTTTTAAGGTACGTTTATCAGGGAAAATGAGAGGAAAAGCCATCTTAGACTTCCAAACAGCGAGACATCAAAATGGCATAGCTGTGAAATTAAACGGTAAATACCCTTATGATGACGGCATTGAATCTTCATGGGAAAGAAAAAAAAGATTACTGAAAAAAGGGATAAATTATGCAAGGACTCATGGCGTAAAAAAAGCGATCCGTCGGGTCAAATTGGAATTGAAGCTAGGATCGATCGACTATGCAGAGTGGATCAGTCGTCATGAGAAACCAGATTTGAAAGAGCAAAGGAAAGAAGCACAAGGATTTGCGTACCGTCCATTGATTTCCATACTTATGCCTGTCTATAACGTTGAAATCAAATGGCTCGAAAAATGCATTGATTCGGTACTGGATCAAACGTATGATCATTGGGAACTATGTATCAGTGATGATGCTTCTACTGATCAAGCTATCCGAAAGTGTCTGGAATCCTATCAAGCAAAAGATGATAGAATCAAAGTCGTTTTCCGAAAAGAAAATGGACACATCAGTCTGGCAACTAATTCTGCATTGGAAATAGCAGAAGGAGAATTTATAGCACTCTTAGATAATGATGATGAATTACCGCCATTTGCATTATATGAAGTGGCAAAAGTGCTAAACGTACATCCAGAACTGGATGTGATCTACAGTGACGAAGATAAAATCGATGCAGATGGCAATCGCTTTGATCCGCATTTCAAAGCAGACTGGTCGCCTGATACATTGATGGGAAATAATTATATCTCTCACTTAGGCGTATATCGAACAAGCATTGTTAAAGAACTTGGCGGTTTCCGTAAAGGCTATGAAGGTTCTCAAGATTATGATTTGGTCCTTCGTGTGACAGAACAAATCCCTGCAGATCATATTTACCACATTGACCGAGTCTTGTATCATTGGCGGACGATCCCAGGATCAACTGCAAGTAATGGCGAAGCCAAAAGTTATATCTATGATTCCGGAGTGAAAGCATTGACAGATGCCCTGTCTAGAAGAAACATCAAAGGAAGCGTACGTCCTGGCAGAATTTCTGGATTTTATGAGATTGCTTATGACGTCTTGCAAGAGGATTTGGTCAGTGTGATCATTCCAACGAAGAATGGCTATGAAGATCTAAAAACTTGTGTGGATTCGATCATCGAAAAAACGTCTTATTCAAATTATGAAATCATTATTGCGGATAACGGAAGTACAGATCCAAAAATGCAAGAATTATTTGCAGAATACAAGCATCAGCTGAAAGACCGCTTTATCGTAGAATTGATTGACATTCCATTCAATTATTCTCGAATTAACAATTTAGCAGCAGAAAAAGCAAACGGCAAATACTTTTTATTCTTGAATAACGATACAGAAGTGATTGAGCCAGATTGGATGACGGTGATGGTTTCTTATGCACAGTTTGATCGAATCGGCTGTGTAGGAGCAAAACTGTTTTATCCAGATGATACAACGCAGCATGCAGGAGTATTATTAGGAATCGGTGGTGTTGCAGGGCATGCATTGAATAACTATGATCGAACACATTGTGGTTATTTCGGCCGATTGGTCATTGACGTCAATTACTTAGCAGTCACTGCAGCTTGTATGATGGTCAAGGCAGCTGACTTCAATGCTGTTAACGGGTTTGATGAAACATTAGAAGTAGCATTCAACGATGTTGACTTGTGCTTGAAAGTTTATGAACTGGGTCGTTACAATGTCTATGCACATCAAGCAGAATTGTACCATTTCGAATCTAAATCAAGAGGTTATGAAGATACTCCAGAAAAACAAAGACGTTTTGCTGGTGAAATCAAAAAAATGCAAGATAAATGGCCAGCATATATTGCGCATGATCCATTTTACAATGATAATTTAACAAAAGAAGGAATCGGCGACTTTTCGTTGAGACCAGATTAAACTATAATAAAAAGCTGTTATGTTGTGATTCGCTCGCACATAACGGCTTTTTATAGTTTTTTGTCAAAAAAAGGCAGAAGGTGCCGACTCAAAAAAATAAGTCGAGGTTGGGACAGAAGTGTTTAACTCCGAGAAATAAGAAGAAATTCACGAAAATTGCTTTTCAAATTTTTGTGAATTTCGGCTTATTTAAGAAGAAGTTGCTTCTGCTCCCACCGTTTATTCGTTTTTAAAGAATGAGACAAAAGTGTTTCTTACTTTTGTCCCACGCTCTTATTCATGCTCAGAGCGCCAATAGATACAAAATCATAGCCAAAGTTTCACGAACCCTAGCTGTCAAAGAATCGATATTTTATTTTAATATAGGCTATTTTAAAATAAATGGTTTAAGGTATTCCTCTACAAAAGCCACTCTATCAATTATCATGGGTTTAAAATAAGAAGTGATGGAGATAACCAGATTGTTCTTAGCGTCAATATAAAGAACATTTCCACTATTACCAATTGCTGAATATATTTCGTTCTCAGAATCTAATACCCACCATAAATAGCCATATCTCATATTTTGTAAGTCTTCTAAAGCACTGGTTCTAGGTTTGAACATCTCGTTTATCCACATGGGTGGTACGATTTGTTTTCCTTTATACATCCCTTTATTTAGGCATAATACACCAATTTTTGCCAGATCACTTGCCGATAAACACAAACCATATCCTGCCGTCCCGATATTTAGTGGATCACAAAACCAGACATTGGTTTTAGGAGACTTATCCATTGTAAACTGCTTATGTTCTTCAGCTGTTTCAGCATAATAATTGACATGGTTTGGTATCCCTATAGGATCAAATAGATACTTATTGGCAAAATCAACAGTTGTTAGCTTACTTGTCTGATACAACAAGCCAGTTAATATGTGTAAACAGACAGTTTGATAGTTGAATTCGCCGGTTATACCTTTTCTTCCTCCCAATAAATCTAGTGATGTCTTTGTCCAATCTTCACTTGAACAGACTTTTGTCCATGGATCGCCTTTACATTTGTAGGGTGCTTTCATTGTTAGCAAGTGCTTGATTGTAATAGCGTAAATAGTTTTCTCCCCGCGTTTCACTTTATACTCTGGAAAATAATCTAATACTTTATCATCGATACTTTTGATTAATCCTTGCTCTAAAGCAATGCCAATCAGCAAAGATACAATACTTTTCGTTGCTGACATGATATGACAAGTATCGTCTTTTTTATAACCATTCCATTCATCTGTATAAACTTCTACCCCATCCTTATATGCGACAATTTGACATATATTTGGTTGTCGAAAACCAATAAAATCATGCAACTCTTGTTTATTCATAAGATATTACCTCACTTTCTTCTATAAGCATAATGTCATTAAAAATCGATTTCAATTTTTTCGATTCTTCACGTAATACAGGTATTCTTATGGACTAGACAGCGCTTTGGGAAGATGGATTCTCTGAAAAATATAAAGGTTCACTTTATGAGTGGATAAAAAAAGCAGCAAATACTTCGACTTCTTTAATTTACCAACATTAGTGAAAATCGATTCATCTGGAGATTTGTAATTTAGAGTCCTTGTCTTGATTAGAGGTGTATAAAGCTTTTTATTAGACATTTTTAAATTCCATTACAATTTGCTTATAAACTAGGTTTTTAAAGGTGACTATGGTAAGATAATAGAGGTATTATTTTGTGATTAGGAGTGTATATATGAATAAAAATGGAGAATGGAGTGCTGCACGACGGATATTCATTATATTAATGGATGTTATTGTATACAATGCAGCAATATATAGTAGTTTCTTACTGAAGTTTCGTGGAGAGATCCCATTACGAAATTTAGAAACTTTCCAACACTCAGCAATTATTATTTCAGTGATTTTTATTGCGTTGAACATTTTGTTGGGTGCATATGTTTTTTATAATCGAATGATCAGTGACATCGTGTTTGTCACAGTCATCGGTCAGGTATTGATGACACTAGGGATCATGGTAGTGACTTTTGCGGGCCGCTGGTTTGCTTTTCCACGTCTTGTTATCTTACTTTCATTTGTTCTCGGTACGCTTTTCTTAAGTATCTATCGTATTCTCGTATATAAACTTTATTTACGCGTAAGTCGAGATAAAAAGGTCGTCATTATTGGGTTAGAAAAGGATGTCGCACCAGCAATCCAAAATTTTGGTTCAAAGAAAAACAACAAACATAAAGTCGAAGCAGTCATTCTTGATAACTATTATGCAAACATCAAAAATATGATTAAAGACATCGATATTGTCTATCTTGCTTCTCATATCGAAGAAACTGAAAAAATCAAAATCTATCAATTAGTTACTAAAAATGAAAAAAAATTGTTTTTGAATACAACATTTGAAAACTTGACATTGATCAATCCAAATATTATGAATTTCGAAGATGAAAGTATTATTGAAGCATCTGGATTTAGAATCCAACCTGAATATGAACTATTCAAACGTTTGTTTGATATCATCGTTTCACTTGTTTTATTAGTTATTGCTTCACCATTTATGTTATTCACAGCAATTTTAGTCAAAGTGACATCACCGGGACCAATCATCTATAAACAAGTGCGGATCACAAAAAATCAAAAGGAATTTTCAATCTATAAATTCCGCTCGATGACCGCCACAGCCGAAGCAAAATCTGGACCAGTTTTAGCTAAGAGCAATGATGCACGAGTAACGCCTGTAGGTAAATTTATTCGAGCTGTCCGCTTTGATGAATTACCACAAATCTTCAATGTGCTGAAAGGCGATATGTCGATCGTAGGACCACGTCCTGAACGTCCTTTCTTCGTCGATCAGTTCAATGCAGAAAACCCTTATTACTACTTACGGCATAATGTTCGTGCTGGTATCACTGGGTATGCACAAGTCTATGGAAAATATGTCTCTGATTACAACAGTAAATTACGTTTTGATTTACTTTATATCAAAAAATATTCATTGATGCTTGATTTAAAGATCTTGCTGCAAACCATCAAGATCCTATTTGATAAAATGTCCTCTCAAGGACTTGAAGAAGACGAAAATGTGATCTCATTGGCAGAAATTGCTTTTCCGAATGAAAAAATCTTTCGCTAGTTGGGAGGCGTAAAAATGAACAATCCGAAATTCAGCATAATCGTACCAGTATACAATGCAGAAGCAACTATTGGTCGAACGATTGATATTCTAAAAGAATTGGATTATGAAGAGTACGAAGTCGTTTTAGTAAATGATGGATCAACAGATCAAACACAGGAAATCATTCAAGAACTGATTGAAAATGATGAACGTTTTGAATTGATTACTACGACCAATCAAGGGCCCGGATTAGCAAGAAACGAAGGAATAAGACAGTCAAAAGGAGAATATCTCTTATTCTTCGATGCAGATGACACGCCAGTAAAAACGATCTTGTCAGATTATGATCATTTGCTAGAAAAGAGTCCAAAAGCGGATCTTGTTGTTAGTTCGTTTGTTTTTCGTACAATGGACGAGGGAAGAATCGTTTCCGAAAAAGAAAACTTAGTTACAGAATGTCACTATCTAACTCACGAAGAGTTTATAAAAGACATGTATCAGTTAATGAATGAACAGTTGATGTATGTTGTATGGAACAAATGCTATCGTAGCGATATTCTGAAAAATAACCAAATTCTATTTAAAACTTATAATAGTTGTGAGGATCGAATATTTAACTTACATTATTATGAATACTGTCATCAAGTGATCATGAACCCAAAAGTAGAATATATTTATGAATTTGAAGGTGGGAAGGGGATCACTAATCAATACCGACCTAACAAGTTCGAAACATTTAAAGAATTCTATTCATTAGCAAATACTGTAACAGACGATATTAATAAAGACGGTATGGCGGCGCTTCTTTTAAAAGGGACAACTTCAGTTATTTTTTCTATTTATAGTACCTCTGCAAGAACTTCAAAAGAGAAGAAAGACGAAGCAAAGCAGATATTGAGTGATCCAGTGATCCGAGAAGCCAAGCAAATTGCTAAGACGGATTCTTCAGCAAAAAAAATAACAAAGTTGCTTTACAATATGCCAGCTCCACTATTTTTATCTGCTGTAAAAGTTGGAAGCTTCGTTGAAGTGAAAATGCCAGGGTTAATGGCTGCTTTGAAGCGAGTATATTAGTTAATGGAGGAAAATATAATGAAAAGAATTTTGCACTTTCAGGGACGAATGGGTTTAGGTGGAGCAGAGTCTTTCATGATGAATTTATATCGTAAAATTGATCGTACAAACTATCAATTTGATTTTTTGATTTATGAAGATTATGCAGATGTTCAAGACTATCATTCAGAGATTGAAAGATTAGGAGGCCGTATTTTTGTTGTACCTAATCCTAAGAAAAATATTTTTAAATATTTAATAGAAGTGAATAAGTTACTAAAAAAAGAATCTTTTTCTATAGTTCACAATCAGGTTTATTTTGGCGGGGGAATTAATTTATGGTTAGCCAAAAAGAATGGAATCAGACAGAGAATTGCTCATAGCCATGCAACTGAAGATGGAAAATCTCAAAATATTGTAATGAATGTATTGCGTAAATTTTTAACCAAATTGTTGTTACAAAATGCAACAGACTACCTTGCCGTTAGTCAAGAAGCTGGTGAAAGTCTGTTTCAAAACCATCCCTTTGAGATAGTTCATAATGGTATTGATTTAGAGCTTTATAGTAAAAATTCAGAAGCTAAGGTTAATAAGAGAAAAGAATTGGATATCTCAATGAGTACTTTTGTTGTGGGAAACATTGGACGATTAGAGAAACAAAAAAATCAATCTTATTTGTTAGAGATTTTTTTAGAAATACTAAAAATGAATTCTGATTCTTACTTGATTTTAGTAGGTGAAGGGTCACTTAGAAATAAACTGAAAGCCAAAGCAGTAGAATTGGATATAGAGAAAAGAGTAAAATTTTTAGGAGAAAGAAACGATATTCCCGAGTTATTATCTGTGATGGATGTTTTTGTAATGCCTTCTCTTTATGAAGGTCTGCCAATGGTTGGATTAGAAGCACAAGCAGCAAAATTAAAATTAGTCTTAGCAGATACTATTTCCAAAGATACAAAGTTAACAAATAATGTGGATTTTGTATCATTAGATGAAACACCACAAGAATGGGCAAAAAAAGTAATAAAAGAGCCGTATGCTAATAAAATAACACAAGAACTAAAGAGTTATGATGTTTCGTACACTACTGAACAAATGGAGAGTATATATAGTAGAGATCATTAAAAATGTTCAAGATATTTTAGGAGTGATTATTTTTGAAAATATGTTATTTGATATTGGCATACAATGATATTGGCAACTTAAAGAGATTGGTCAATCGATTGAACGAAAATGCAGTTTTTATTATTCATATAGATAAAAAAACTGATATAGAACCATTTATTGAAGCATTTAAATCATATGATAATGTTGAATTTTTATGTAATAAAAACCGTGTTAAAATTTATTGGGGTGGTTTTTCCATTGTACAAGCAGAAATCAATTTAGTAAAGAGAGCATTACAAAATGAGAAATATTTAAAATATGTATTATTATCTGGTGCTGATTATCCAATCAAAGATAATGAGTATATTTATAATTATTTTAAAAAGAATAGTTCAGTGGAATTTATTCGTGGAATAGATCTAGATCAAATTAAACATAAAGAATTTTATTATAAACATATAGATGTATATCAAAAACATGATTATCCTAGAATTAATAGGAATAACACAACTGCATTTAAAATTTTTAGAGCTATAATTAATCGTTGTCTGAGGATGATTAAACTTCCCCCAAAAATTAGACACCATAAATTTGATTTGTATCATGGTTCTCAATGGTGGGCTTTGTCGAAAGAATGCCTAACAGAATTAATACAAATGTATGAACAAAATCAACAAGACTACCTGAATTTTAAAATAGGTATGTTTGCCCCAGATGAAAAATTTTTTCATACACTTTTTTTTAATTCCTCGTTCAAAAATAAAAATGTTATTGGAGGACCAGATTTACCACTTGAATTGAAAAATATTGAAGAAACTACTTTACAAACTTCGAAATTAGCAAATATTCATATTATTGATCCTTCCATGAACAAATGGTTTGATGAAAGGGATATAGATCAAATAAAAGAAAGTGAAAAATTATTTGTAAGAAAAGTTAAATCGGATTACTCTGATAAACTATTAAATAGAATTGATAAAGAAATTTTGAAAGTTGGAAATATAGATGAATAGAATAGTACCTGTTTTAGAGAAGAGTTTATTAAGTCGAGATGCGTTTCGAGTAATAAATTTAATCATTTGTCTGCTTTATTTTATGCCTAGTACTTTTAATGTAACTAATATCCCGATGAAAATAGCTTTTGCTTGGGGTGGAATTATAGTTTTGTATGAGGTTTTTATAAAGAAAAATTTTTTTAAAATGCGTTTTTCTTGGCTACTGATTGGAGCAATGATTAGTTTTATCTTAACTATAATCATTAACAGAGAAAATTTTTTAATTCCATCTATTTATAATTTTGGATATTTGCTGATTACTTTGATAGTAATTTTTCCTGCAGACTTTTCACAAAGTGAAGAGGAAAAAAAGAAAAAAATGGTGTATTTTAATAATGTTTTCATTATCATAATTTTTTTAGCTGCGCTAATATCTATCTATCAATTTATTTTTTTGATTTCTTATCATGTCCCAACAGGAACGCCAGGATTACTTGCAAGACAAGGTTTTATTGAACATCGGTTATTTGGTGTCTATACAAGTCCAAATGTTGGAGCTATGTTTGGATATACTTCTATTATTTTAAGTTTAATTAGTGTATTAATTTCAAAAATAACAAAAACGATTCGTGTTTTTTATATGATGAATTTTATCGTACAAATATTTTATATTACACTTTCTTCGTCTAGAGGTGCCCAGGTAGTAATTTGTTCTTTTTTAGTATTATTTCTTTTGTTGTTTGCCAATTCAAAATTTAGAAAGAGCATTAGAGAAGTACTACCTGTAAAAATCAAATGGATGGTAAGCATATTATTAGTTCTATTGGTATATTTTTCTTTTGGTACTAATTATGCTAAGGATTTTTTAGCAACAATTCCTGTATCGATTGATAGAAAAGTAGAAGTTATAGAGTCAAATGAATCAGATAAAACTCCACTTCCAGAAAAAGAAGTAATATTACAGCATTCTAGTGATAACTCCGAAATTTCAGCTGGTCGTTTTACGATTTGGAAAGCTGCGCTTAAAGTTATAAGACCAACTTTGTTATTTGGTTATGGAGAGACCGATTTCTATGGGAATAGCGATGCAAAATTTTTGAAAAAAGTAGATCTTGATACTACAGATGTGAATGAACTAAAAAGAGCACATGGAAACATGCATAATGGATTTCTTCAAGTACTTGTATCAAGTGGTATAATTGCTTTTATATGTATCTATGCTTTCTATGTGTTAAATATCTTTAGTTTACTCAAAACATTTTTTAGAAGTAAAGTGAATTATGCGTTTCTTGGTATTGTTTTAATTTTTATACTATCTATTTTTATAGATGAAATGGTGGAGGCTCATGTACTTTTCAATAAGCGCGATGTCATTTCAATTGTTTTCTGGTATTATTTGGGAAGCATTTCTTACTTGTATTTAAAAAAGGAGAATTAATATGAAGACAGCTTTCATTGCTTGGACTCCTTTACATTTGATTAATATATTAAATGTTTATCAAAATTTTTACCGAGAATCAAAAGGAGATTTATTTATTTATTCTGAATTTGAAAACGCTAGAAGATATAGTGAGCGTATAAAAGAATTAGGGCTATTTAATGATGTTGTTTTTGTGAATCACCGGAAAATCGGTTCTTCCTTTAAACGTAAAATTAACTTGTTAACTAACCATAATCAATTTTTCTCGGATGATTTATCCGTTTATGATGAAATTTTTATACAGGGGGAAAATTATTTCACAAAAATACTTTTCTCCAATGTTTACAAAAAAAATCCAGATGTAAAACTAAATTATATAGAAGATGGTTTGGGTACTTATTTGAAGAAGAGTATATTTTCAACAAGTAAAAACGTTCAAAGAGTTTTTAAAATATTAAATAAAAATAGCATCTTCAAAAAAAAAATTGACGATTATTTTGTCTATTGTCCGGAATTGTTACTTTATGATGTAAAAAATATAAAAAAAATTCCCAAAATAGATGAAAACAGTAAATTGATGAAAAACATACAATCAATCTTTGGGATAGAAGAAGTTTTTGTCGGAGATAAATGTATCTTTTTTGATCAACCTTTATTATCTGATGGTTATGGCATAGATGAAACAGATATTTTCGCTAAAGTAAATAGTATATTTTCTGGAAAAAAAGAAACTTTAATTAAGCTTCATCCTAGAGCAAGGACAAATCGTTATGGTGAAAAAAACATATTGAATTCCAGTTTACCGTTTGAAGTCTTGCTACTTGAAAATGACTTCTCTTCAACACTTTTGATTAGTCCTATATCTACAATTTCTTTTTCACCATCTATGATGTTTGAAAAGACGATCAACTCTATTATGTTGGCTAAATTAATTTTAAATGAATATACAGCATTATCTGAAGATAAAAAAGAAACATTGACAAATATTGTTCTTTTCTGTGAACAATATAACCGTCTATCAGAAGAAAAAATTTTACTCCCAGAAAACTGGGCAGAATTAAGAAAGTTGGTAGAGTATGGGATTATTTAACACACTTTCCAAGTCAAAATTAGTTAAGTCCAGTTTCTGGTATACTATAGGGAATTTTTTTATTAAGGGAATTTCATTCATAACTATTCCTATTTTTGTAAATATTACTACTCAAGCAGAATATGGTTTGATTAATAATTTCACTTCATTTGTATCAATTTTTTCGATTCTTGTTGGGCTAAGCCTAAATTCGGCAATTAATAATGCAAGTTTTGACTATAAAGATGACATAAATGAATTTATGTCATCGGTACTTTCTCTAGCTACACTTTCGTTAATTGTGTTCTTATTAATAGGGAACATATATTTTTTGTTTTCAAATGCTTTTTTTGATATGAACCAACTTGTATTTAATTTGATGTTATTACAAAGTTTTGCTAGTTTTGTAATTAGTTATATCCAGTCTTATTTTACGATTAACTTTAACCATTTTAAATATTTGATTTTATCTTTTATATCTACTTTTTTGAATATTGCAATCTCTGTAGCTTTGATGCAGACATTATATTTTGATGATAAATATGTTGGCAGAGTAGTCGGCGGAACACTGTCATTTGTGTTGATAGGTTTAGTAATTTATTTAAGAATAATGATAAAGGGTGCTCATTTTTTTGATAAAAAACAGTGGAGATACGCTTTAAAAATCTCTTTGCCGCTAATCCCACATTCCTTAGCAAATATAGTTTTAGCACAATTCGATAGAATTATGATTAATTCTTATTTAGGTCCTGCTGCGGGTGGAATATATTCCTACATTAGTAACATAGGTATTATTCTAAGCGTAATATGGATGTCTACTAATAACGCCTGGGTTCCATGGTTCTATGGTGAGATGAGTAAAAATAATGAAAAAAAAGTGAAGAAAGTTAGTAACTATTATTTAGTAGTCTTTACTTTGATTACGATGATTGTAATGGTAGTTTCGATTGATTTAGCAAAATTTATGGCTCCGAAAGACTATTATTCTGGGTTATCTTTAGTGGTTCCGATAACCTTAGGCTATTTCTTTCAGTTTTTATATAGTTTACCAGTTAATGCTGAATTTTATGAGAAAAAAACATCGTTTATTGCGATTGGTACAGTAGCAAGTGCTATAGTTAATATACTATTAAACATGATTTTCATACCTAGGTTAGGAATAATTGCTGCTGGATACACAACCGTATTTACGTATTTTTTACTTTTTATTTTTCATTATAATATCGCTAAAAAAATTACGAATAAACAATTATTTGACACAAAAAAAATATGTATCATAATAATTTTTGTATCAATTTTTTCTTTGATACTTCATATTTTAATCAATCAAATGTTGATTCGTTACGTTTTGACATCATTATTGATAATTAGTTTAGTTATATATTTTTTAAAGATTAAGAATCGAATTATAGATGACTATAATTCATAGGAGGAGATATAAGTGTTTAAAGGAAAAACAATATTAGTAACTGGCGGAACTGGTTCCATTGGAAGTGAAATTGTTCGTCAGCTTTTAAAATATGAACCAAAAGCTATCAGAATTTATAGTAGAGGTGAAGAAAAACAATTTTATATGCAACAAGAGCTCTCAAATCACACTAATTTGAGATTTTTAATTGGTGATATCAGAGACTCTCAAAGGATTGATTATGCATGTCGTGATGTGGATATTATTTTTCATGCTGCCGCAATGAAACACGTTCCAGCAAGTGAATATAATCCTATGGAAGCTGTAAAAACAAATGTGATGGGAACTCAAAATGTAATAGATGCAGCGATCAAAAATAATGTAAAACATTTTGTAGGTATCAGTACAGATAAAGTAGTGAGTCCTACTAACACCATGGGTGCGACAAAGTTATTGAGTGAAAAATTAATAATAGCTGCCAATCAGTATAAAGGAAAAACAGAAACAATATTTTCTTGTGTAAGGTTTGGAAATGTCATGGGGTCAAGTGGATCTGTTATTCCTCTTTTTAGTAAACAAATAAAAAACAATAAAGATATTACTTTGACAGATGTTGATATGACACGATTTATGATGTCAATACCGGATGCTGCAAGATTAGTTCTGTCTGCTGCTATGAATTCAAAATTTGGAGAAACATATGTCTTAAAAATGCCGGCAATCAATATTTTAACTTTAGCTCAATCATTAATAAAAATATATAATGATACACATGATGAAAAATATAGAGGTGAAATAAAAGTTGTAGGTATCAGGCCAGGAGAAAAATTATATGAAGAGCTAATGACTACAGACGAAATTGAACGCTCATATGAAAATGATAAAATGTATATCATTCCACCACACTATCATGCTACTGACGAACTGTACAAAGATTATGAAAAAATTAAAATCACTGCATACTCTTCAGATGCAACAGAATTAATGAGTGGACAGGAATTTATTAGAATCGCAAAAGAGAATAATGTCGTGACTTGGTAAGGAGTTTTATGATGAAATCAGAAGTATATGTAATTGCAGAAATTGGTGTAAACCATAATGGAAGTCTAGATTTAGCTTTAGAAAGTATTGATAAAGCTAAAGAATGTGGAGCTAACGCGGTTAAATTTCAAACATTTAAAACGAATAAGCTAGTTTCCAAAAAGGCTCCAATGGCAAAATATCAGAAGGATAATCTTAAAGAGGACAGTTCTCAATTTGAAATGCTAAAAAAATTAGAATTATCTCAATCTGATTTTATTAGAATAAAAGATTATTGTATACAAAATAAAATTGATTTTTTGTCTACTCCTTTTGATGAAGAAAGTGCAGACTTTCTAAAACAAATTGGTGTACAAGGATTTAAAATTGGCTCAGGAGATTTAACAAATTTACCTTTTCTTAGAAAAATAGATATGTATGGGTTGCCAGTTTTATTATCTACAGGTATGGCTGATATTCATGAGGTCAGTGAGGCTGTAGATTGTTTCATAGATAGTCCAGTTACTATTTTACATTGTACTTCAAATTATCCGGCTAGTTCTGAAGATATTAATTTATTGGCGATTAACACATTAAAAGAAATGTTCGGGATACCCGTTGGGTACTCCGATCATTCATTGGGATATGATGTTGGTATTTGTGCTGTTGCGATGGGTGCTAAGGTAATTGAGAAACATTTTACCTTGGATAAGGAACTACCTGGTCCAGATCATAAAGCTTCTTTAGATCCTCAGGAATTTGCAGATTTTGTAAAGCATATTAGAAACACTGAAATATTTTTAGGTGATGGTGTTAAGCGAGCAATGCCTTCTGAACTTAGTACAAAAGAAGTATCAAGAAAAAGCCTAGTGGTCACTGAGAATTTAAATGTGGGAGATATTCTTACAGAGAAATCTCTTACAATAAAACGTCCTGGAAATGGAATAGCTCCTAAGTTTTTATATCAATATATTGGCAAAAAAGTTAAAAGACCAATAAGTGCAGATAGTGTTCTGCTTGAGGAAGATGTTGAATGAAAAAAATACTTATAGTAAGTGGAACACGAGCTGATTATGGAATATATAAACCTGTTGCTGAGAATTTACTACAAGATAATTGGGATGTATCATTTGTTGTTTCTGGAATGCATTTATCCCATAAATATGGATTTACTAAAGAATTGATCTTAGCTGACGGATTTAGAATTAGTGGAGAAGTTCAAAGTTTGTTTTTAGAGAACAATAAGGGAAACATGGCTCGGTCTGTGGCATTAGAGATAAATGGTTTCACAAATATATTTGAACAAACTAGCCCTGATTTTGTATTATTACTAGGGGATAGAGGAGAAATGTTGGCAGCTGCGATAGCTTGTTTGTATCTTGGAATCAAAACAGCACATATTCACGGAGGCGAAGTGTCTGGTACTGTAGATGAATCAATAAGACATGCCATAACGAAAATAGCATCTGTTCATTTTGCTGCTACGGAAAAAAGCAAAGAGCGTTTAATAAAAATGGGGGAAGATTCTTGGAGAGTTTTTCCCGTCGGAGCTCCTAGAATAGATACTATTTTAAATAATAGATTACCTAGTTTTAGAGATATAAAAGAAAAATATCATCTAAAATTTGAAAAGAAAAAATACGTTTTGCAAGTATTTCATCCAGTTGTAACCGAACTAGAAAATATAGAAAAACAAATTTTAGCTTTGATCAATTCAATGGAACAACAATCTCAACCAATTATTTGCATTTTACCTAATAGTGATGCTGGTAGCGAAATTATCAGAAAAATGTACCAGAAATATTTAAAAACGGATATTATTTATATTACGAATTTAGAGCCGGAGGAATACCTGACTATATTAAAAGAGTGCAAATTTATGATCGGAAATTCTTCTTCTGGGATAATTGAAGCTGCATCATTCAAAATACCAGTAATAAATTTAGGAACCAGACAAAATGGACGAGAACAATCTAAAAATATTATAAATGCAAATCTAAATGAAAATGAAATTGAAACTGCTTTGAATAAAATACAAGATCCTCAGTTTATAAAAAGCTTGAAAAATGTTAAGAACATCTACGGTGACGGCAACAGTTCTAGAAGAATAACAAAAACATTGAATCAAATATTGAATGATGGGGAAGATATTAAGTGGATTCAAAAACAAATAGCTTATTAAAATATACTAGTGATCCATACATTATTATTGGGGCTGGCGGACACGCAAAAGTCATTATTGAAACCTTAAGATTAGAAAATAAGTTAATATATGGATTTTTTGATGATAAGCAAAATAAAATGCAAGATCTGAAATATCTTGGGAAAATAAACGAATTGAATAGCTGGGCGGATAGCAAAAAAAAAATCTATAAATTTATTGTAGCTATTGGTGACTGTGTAGTAAGAAAAAAGATTATAAAAAAATTGAATATGCCAAGTGAGCAATATGGAATAGCTGTTCATCCAAGTGCTATAGTGGCAAAAGAAATTTCAATTGGTTATGGAACTGTTATTTTTGCGAATGCTGTAATTAACCCAGATGCTGTAATTGGAGAGCATGCTATAATAAACACAGGTAGCATTGTTGAGCATGATTGTAGAATTAATAACTATGTTCATTTATCTCCAGGTGTATGCTTAGCGGGTGGAGTACATGTAGGTGTAGGAACTCAAATAGGAATTGGTTCTCAATGTATCCAGATGAAGAAAATTGGATCTTGGTGTATGATAGGCGCAGGGAGCACTATTGTTAAGGATATTCCCTCACATTCCTTAGCTTATGGCAATCCAGCTAAAATTAAGAAAGAAGGAATTAATTTTGAATTCTAGAATTTTATTATCAAGTCCTCATATGGGAGGAACAGAAGAAAAATATGTTGCTAAGGCTTTTAAAGATAATTGGATAGCGCCATTAGGTGAAAATGTGGATAAATTTGAAGAAAGTATTACAAAATATACTGGTTCTAAGGGCGGAGCTTCTGCGTTAAGTTCAGGTACAGCTGCCATACATCTTGCCTTAAGACTGCTTAATGTTGGAAAAAACGATATTGTCTTTGCTCCTTCATTTACTTTTATAGCTACAGTAAATCCTATTTTATATCAAGGGGCTGTACCAGTGTTCATTGACTCAGAACCTAATACATGGAATATGAGCCCTGTTGCACTAGAGAGCGCATTAGAAGAAGCTGAAAGAAACAACCAATTACCTAAGGCAATCATCGTAGTGAATTTATATGGTCAAATGGCTGATTATGAACGAATTTTAGCTATTGCAAACCAATTTAATGTTCCAGTGATAGAAGATGCAGCGGAATCGTTAGGTTCTACTTATAAGGGAATTTCGTCAGGCTTATTTGGGACAATTGGGATCTATTCATTTAACGGTAATAAGATCATCACAACCTCAGGTGGAGGAGCTCTAGTGTCTAGTGATAAAAAATATGTTGAGCATTCAAGATTTTTAGCAACACAAGCAAGAGATCAAGCACCGTATTATCAACATAGCGAAATAGGTTATAATTACCGTCTAAGCAATATTTCTGCCGGTATCGGACGTGGACAAATGGAAGTATTGAATGATAGAGTAGCTAAACGAAGAGAAATTTTCAATCGATATAAGGAAGCTTTTTCTGGAATTGATAGAATTGAAATGATGCCAGAAGTGGATGGCATGGTGCCAAATCGTTGGTTGTCTACTTTAACGATCAATGATTATAATTCTATTGATCAAGTAGTTAACGTAATAAATAAACTAAATGAAAAAAACATTGAAACAAGAGCTTTGTGGAAACCACTACATTTGCAACCAGTATTTCAAGGGGTAAAAATGTATTACCATGATAATAATCTTAGTGTGTCAGAAAAGTTATTTAATAGCGGCTTATGCTTACCTTCTGGAAGTAATATGACAGATAGTGAACAAGAATTTGTTATTGATGAGTTTAAAAAAATATTCAAGTAGGTGTGATATTTTATGAACATAGGAATTATTGGTTTAGGTTCCATGGGGAAAAGAAGACTTAGACTCATTCAAGAACACTTTAATGATATTTTACTATGTGGTGTTGATACTAATGAGGCGAGACGAAAGGAAGTTGAAAAGGAATTTGGAATACCAACTTATAATAGTCTAACAGAGGCAAAAAATTTGTTTGAAATAAATTCAGTTTTTGTTTGTACATCCCCTATAACCCATGAATTTATTATAAAAGAGGCTTTAAATTTAGATTGTAATATCTTTACGGAAATCAATTTATTAAATGAATATTATGATGAAATAATCGAAGTAGCTAAAAAGAAAGATAGATTACTTTATCTATCTTCTACATTTTTGAAGAGAAAAGAAATTCAATACATTAAGTCTAAAGTGACGCATAATAAAAAAATTTCTTATCAATACCATGTAGGACAGTATTTACCCGACTGGCATCCTTGGGAAGATTATCGCAATTTTTTTGTTTCAAACAAAAAAACTAATGGGTGTAGAGAAATATTCGCTATTGAATTACCTTGGATTATAGATACATTTGGGAAAGTTAAATCGTTTACTGTAATGACCCAGAAATTATCCAATCTTGATATTGATTATTCGGACAGTTTCACTCTTATTATTGAGCATGAAACTGGTATAGTTGGAACTTTAAGTGTAGATGTTGTTTCAAGAGTAGCTAAAAGAAATTTAACTATAATTGGTGAAAAGATTTTAATAGAATGGGAAGGTAACCCGGATTCTCTATTTTCATGGAATGAAGAAACTTCTAGTATGACAGATATTCAATTGTACGATGAGGTTATGCATGATAATAATTATTCACATACTATTATTGAAGATGCATATTTAGAGGAGATTAAAGAATTTTTCACGCTTTTGGAAAAGAAAATGGAACCCCAATATACTTTTGAAAAAGATAAGTATATTATTAACTTAATTAACGACATTGAGGTAAATTAATGATGAAAGTAATTTTTTTTGGGTTAGGGTCAATTGGAAAGAGACATCTAAAAAATCTAATAAGCTATGGAAAAAAGAATTCTATTAATTTTGATATAACAGCTTATAGTAGCAGTGGAAAAAAAGAGTTTGAAGAAATAACGTATATTCAAAATAGAGACGATTTGGATACACATTATGATATAGCTTTTATTACAAATCCGACTTTTAAGCATCTGGAAACACTAAATGTAATTGTTGAAAAAGTTGATTACATATTTTTAGAAAAACCTGCTTTTTCTGAGAGTATTGATCTTACTCAATATAATTATGATTACAAAAATATTTATGTTGCTGCTCCACTGAGGTATAAAAATATCATGGAAGTTGTTCGTAATAGTATTCAAAGTAAAAAAGTATATTCTGTAAGAGCTATTTGTTCTACTTATCTTCCTGATTGGAGAAAAGGTACTGATTATAGAAATAATTATTCTGCCTTTAAATCTATGGGGGGAGGAGTAGAATTAGACTGTATACATGAATTGGATTATATTATAAACCTATTTGGTTTCCCTAAATCAGTAAAAAAACAGTTTGGTAAATATTCGAATCTTGAAATTAACAGTAATGATTTAGCAACATATATATTGAGATACGATGATAAAATTATAGAAATTCATTTAGATTATTTTGGAAGAGTTCCTACAAGAAAATTTCAATTGTTTACTTTAGATGAATGTATCAATGTTGACTTATTAAATAATAAAATAAGTTTTGAAGAAAACATTGTTAAAGAAATGCCTGAATCTGCTAATGATATGTATGAGAAGGAGTTGAAATATTTCTTTGAAAACGTAGTAACAGGCAAAGAAAACTGGAATGATTTATATCATGCAAACGAAGTATTGAAAATAGCTGAGGAGAAATAAATGGAAATTTTATTTACTATTTGTGGTAGAGCTGGGTCTAAGGGGTTTAAAAATAAAAATTTGAAATATTTGGCAGGAAAGCCCCTAGTCCATTTCGCTTTAGCAATGATAGATATCTATCAACAAAAACATCCTGAACATAATTGCACGACTTGTTTGAATACGGACAGTAATGAGTTAGTAGAATTGACGACTAAGTTAAATCCGTCTGTGAAAATTGTAGAACGTAAACCTGAATTAGCTACAGATACTGTAGGGAAAATTGAAGTGATACGTGATTCATTCTTACAACTAGAAAGAGAAGATAATATATTTGATTTAATTATAGATTTAGATTTGACTTCACCTTTACGTGAAGTTTCTAATCTTGAAGAATTAATAGATGAACATCTAAAAAATTTAGATAAAGACGTCTACTTTTCAGTTGTTTCTGCAAGACGTAATCCCTATTTTAATATGGTAAAAAGAATTGAAAATGAAGTTACTATAGTTAATAAATCAAGATACACATCTAGGCAACAGACACCTGAAGTTTTTGAAATGAATGCCTCAATGTATTCTTTTAAACCTGAATTTCTAAAAAAAAGTAATTATATTTTTGATGGGCAATGTGGGATAATAAAAATGAGAGATTATCTAATTTTAGATATTGATAGTGAAGAAGATTTTAAATGGTTAGAATTTTTGTTTCCTAAATTTTTAGAAGATTCTTCGGAGCTTCAAGATATCTATAATTATTTATATCGGAGGTAAAAGGATGAGCTGTTATCTTATCACCGGTGGGGCTGGCTTCATTGGTTCTACCTTAGCCAATCATTTAGGAGAAGAACATGTGGTAATCGTCGTCGATGACTTATCAATGGGAAAAGTAGAAAATCTTGATATGACGAAAAATATCACTTTTATTGAGGGAGATGTCGCTGAGAAATCCTTGATGGAAGAGATCATGAAAGCTAATAAATTTGATTATATCTTTCATTTAGCAGCAGTTGCTAGTGTGGCAGATTCAGTTGCCCGACCAGTAGAAACACATCGTGTGAATTTTGAAAGTGTATTAATGATTTTAGAATTGATCCGCAAGTATCAACCTGATTTAAAACGGATCGTGTTTAGTTCTTCAGCGGCTGTTTATGGGGATGAACCGACTTTACCAAAAAAAGAAGAGTCCGTGATTCGCCCATTGACGCCTTATGCGGTTGATAAATTCGCTGCAGAACAATATGTGCTAGATTATTGTCATTTATATGATGTACCCGGTAGCGCAGTTCGTTTTTTCAATGTCTATGGTCCAAATCAAAATCCGAATTCTCCATACAGTGGTGTGATTTCTATTCTCGTAGATCGCTATAAGAAACAAATCGTAGGAGAAGCAACTTCATTTACATTATTTGGTGATGGAAGCCAGTCTAGAGACTTTGTTTATATAGATGATGTAATCCAAGCATTACTTTTAGTTGCGAATGAGGAAGCTGCACTGGGGAAACAATTCAATGTTGGAACGGGTAAAGCAACCACACTTTTGGAATTGATTCATGCAATCAATGAAATTCTCGGTGTAGAATTGACACTTGAATACAAAGAAGAGCGTTCGGGTGATATCCATGACTCTCTAGCAGATATTACTAAGATCCAGTCAATTGGCTATCAACCGAAATATGGTATTTTAAGTGGAATGACTAATTATTTGAAAACTGAAATCAATTAAAACATACTAAGATAAGATTAGAGGGTAAATTCAGGCTCTTTGTCAATAAGGACTGATGAGTTTTGTAAAATCAAATCTGGGCTAGAAGGACTGACCTTCTGTCTCAGATTTTTTTGTTATTTCACTTGAATCAATTGATTGATCAAAAAAATCCTGATTTTCATGTTCTCAAATGATTTAAATCCATAAGATAATCGTTTCAGTGTCTTGATATGGGGAATCTTGGCCTCTATTTTGCCATTAGAATACGGGTAAATCATAGCATTGTAAATACCTTCTTCATACGTTAAAAGGTTTTGAAGTTTCGTGCGAAGTTGTGCATCAAGTGTTTCAGGAAGATTTTTTAATAAGGTAAAAAATAAGTCTGATTCCTTGTCTCTAAAGGCTTCGGTCAGCTCATGGAAAAAAGTATAGGCGTCCTTTAAAGGCGTTGAAAATGCCAGCAATCGATCAATCATCATTGCTTCAGTGAGTAGCGGGTATTTAGGTGCACGAAAACTGCGCCATGTTTTGTAATCATAGTGATTGATTTTTTGACGGTTTTTTAGAAGAAAGCGCCAGTTCTTTTTCACTTTCTCGGCTTCCCGTCGTTGCCCTAACTGGTGTAATCTTTTCATTTCTTGTACACGAAAATCATTGAACGCCTGATTCAAATGTTTGATGATATGAAAACAATCAATGACGACTTTCGCATTTGGTAAGACACGTTTTGTCAGTTGGAAGTAGGCGGCGTTCATATCTGTCACTAAATATTCCACCGCTTCAGGATTTGCACAGCGACTAAAATAGTGTGTTAATCGAGACAATTTTCGTGTAGGCAAAATATCAATGAGTTTTCCAGTCTCGCCATCCGCACAAATAAAGCTCATTTTATCCACAATTGAAGCGTGCGAACGAAATTCATCCACCATCAATACTTTTGGCAGGGTCCTTTTTGACGGCTTCGGAAGATAGTTTTTCAACTCTTTCAATGTACGAATCATATACCTAAAATAACAATGGGACTGAAGAATCAATTTTGATTCATCAGTCCCATAAATTATAGAGCCTATATTTTGCGAATTGCGCTACGGTTTCTTCTTTTCTTTTGTCTGTAATATGAATATATAGATCCATAATGATTTGAATAGAAGAGTGGCCTAAACGCTCTTGCACATCTTTAATATTTGCACTAGCTTGCTAAAAGCAAGCTAGCATGTGTGTGTCTAAGACCATGAATAGTAATTCGTTTAAGATTGTTTTTCCTGATGATTACATCTAACCATTTTCGAGATTTAGATAATTGAAGGTGTTCATTTCTTTCTGGTAAAAATTTAAATATATAACTACATTTTCTCTACTAACTTTGAAACACTACTTTTGTAATATAAAAAATATTTTATTAATAATAAAATTAATCACATTTTATATAGTGACTAATCTAGTGTTTTAAAAAAATAAATGATACTATATGTAATATAAAAAAACATGAGGTGGTATATGAATTTGAAAAAAATTTTTTCTGTAAAAATATTTATAGTTTATGCATTTGTTAGTTTATTATATTTATTTCCAGCATTTAAAAACATGGAAATATTTGGCTTTTATGATACGGCATTTCACATTAATCGTGCGTTAAGTTTAGAATCTATTTTTAGCTCCCCTATTAATTTTGAAACGTTTAGATCATATGGCATGCAAGTAAATAATTTTTACCCATGGTTAACTCTATATCCTTTATTTTTATTGATCAAGTTTACTAATTTAGCAATAGGCTATAACCTTTTTCTTTATATTGTTACGCTCATTACTCTATTTATATGTCATTATGTAATGTATGAAATTACCAAAAAACATGTTACTAGCTCCTTTTTCGCTATTATATATACAACATCTTCTTTTAGGAGTGTAGAAATATTTCTTCGAGGGGCAATGGGGGAATTACTCGCAATGTCAATACTTCCTCTTATTTTACTCGGGTTTATAAAGCTTTACGACTCAAAAAAAGAATCTTGGGTTATGTTGGCGATTAGCATGACTTTATTAATTTACACTCATGTTCTTTCTGTAGCTATGACTATGGTAATGATTATAATTGCTTTAATTATTCAATTTTATCGGAAAAAGAAAATAGAAATCTTCTTAATTATTAAATTAATAAAAGCTGCTATAGTTACTTTACTTCTTTCACTAGCGTTTATAGGTCCTATGATTGAGCAGACATTGTATCAAGATCTGAATAGACCTTATGTGGATATATTACAAAAAAGAGCAATTTATCTGGGTAAAGAGTTTTTGATTGGAAGTATAGATTCAGAATTACTATCATTTGGTATTGGCTTAACTTTGCTTATTTGTTTAATTATACTAACATTTAACTTTAAAAAATTAGGAATCTTATCTAAAATCACTTATATAATGGGTATAATATCTATTCTACTTTGTACAAAAATATTTCCATGGTTTGCCTTACAAAATACTCCTTTAAATATTATTCAAGCTCCTTGGCGTTTTATGATATTTTCAACATTGTTCATATCTTTTTCAGTATCTCTATTTATTTCTCCACAGTTGGAAAAATTTTCTTATACAAGGAGAAGAAATTTTATACTATTATTAATATTAGCTATTTCAATTTTAAATTATTCATCAGTAGTTAACATGGTGAAAGAAATGAATTTTCAAGGAACTTATTCTAATGAACAAATGGAAAATAAACTTGAAGAATTTGAGAATTTTGATTATGTACCTATAGGCTATAAAAAAGATCAATTGCTTTTGAAAAACCATCAAGTTACAGAAGATGGTCAAGTTATTTATAGTAGCTTTTCTCCAAATAAAGATGAAATTACATTTACGTTTAAATCTTCAAAAGGCAAAACAATAGTTTTACCTGTATTCCGGTATAAAGGATTAACGGTTACTGTTAATTCAAAAAATGCTACAGTACTAAAACAAGGAGGTCCTTTTGTTACAGTAAAAAGTGAAAGTGGAATAAATAAAGTAACAATCAGGTATTCATACACATTTTTTTCTAAAATCTCATTATTTATTTCTATAATCACGCTAATTGTTCTTCTTTTTTATTGCATAAAATTAAAAATAAGAACAAGCCATGAATGATTTGCTAGCACATATTTTAGCAATCTAAAGATACTATTTTAGATTTAATAGGCCCTTTGTCAAATAATGTTGGTAAAGAGAAATCTTAGAATAATTTGGACAGAACAGAAAGAAGAACACCTCTTTCTGTTCTGTTTATTTGGAATTAAAGTCTGTAGCAAAAATTGATTTTTAGATTTGTCCCACACTCTTTCCTACGTTTAGTCGAGTACTTTTTTTAAGCAAATGCTATTCAAAGAAGTAGTATTTGCTATCTTTTCATCATATCAGCTATTTGCCAACTTAGTAGTTCCTTCCATCAGGTCATAGATTTGGTTTCTTAGATCAGCAGTAGGCAGTTTGATAGTTTTGTCAGCTTTTATATTGCTTTCCATGATGATAGCATCCTGTGAATCTTTGCTAAATATAGCAGATGTATCAAAAGAGTCGATATTTCCTTGCGACAGGATATAATTATCTCCGCTATATACCCCACCACTATATGGATGTCCATTCGCATTTTCACGCCATAATGAGAAGAGTAAGTCTTTGGAAACTAGTTTTCCAGATAAAACTTGTGTAAACAGCGTATTTAAATCATAGACGGACATACTGATATTACCAGTCCCTAATTCGTTATGGATCTCTGTTTCAGATTCTGTCAGTGGTTTAAAGTAATCATCCTCTTTAGACATTTGATAGGATAGTGCATGATTGGATGAATTTTTGACTTGGTCATAAAATTTTGTATGCTGTAATCCTAAAGGTTCGATGATATCATCGGTCAATAATTTTTCATACGGTTGATTTGTTAATTTGATCAAAATTCCAGTCAATATGGTAAAGTTCAATGAATCATAATGAGAGGTCTGATAATCTGTAAATTTTAAGTGCTGAATCGCAAATTGAACGACTTCTTCATCAGTCATCGGTATGGTTGGAGAAGCAGTTCGGTGCAAGCCTGAGCGCATATACAGCAAGTCACGGATAGTAATTTGCTGGCTGCCAGCAATTTGTGGATAGAATTGAGCCAGCTTAGTATCTAAAGAAAGGTGCCCACGCTCGACTTGTTTTAAAATCAAAAGAGTAGTCAATGCTTTTTGAACCGAACCAATCTGATAATAAAGAGAAGGATCATTTGGTTGTTGCGTGAGTTTATTCGCATAGCCATAGCCTTTTTCCATGATGATGCGATTATTTTTCTTTACGTAAATTGAGCCAATATAATCATTTTTTCTTAATAGTTGATCGATTTTTTCAACGAGCTGTTGTTCATTGGTAGTCAGTATCAACTTTTTTTGAGCTGATTGAGCATGGGCAACTATCTGAGAGTGTTCATTATTGTAAAATTGCCATCCAAGAATAGTTCCTGTAGAGAACGCACTAAGGCTAAACAACACGACAACGATCATTAAAAATGAATATTTTCTTTTTTTAGCATGTTTTCCTTTTTTCATAATAGTTTATTTAGTCTCCTTTCTTTTTTACAGAAAGAATAAAGCTAAAATAGCTTGTATCTTGATAACATTTATTTTAATCTTATAGTAATGGATTTACTACTTACATTTTTGATAGAATATTTAAATAAAATCATTCACGCCAATTCAAATATCATGTATAATGAATAAAGTTACGAACTTGATAGTAAGGAGGAGTTGTTTTGTCAGGAAACAAACAACACCCAAGTAAAGATAAAAAAGAAGCCAGTAAGGCAGCTACAGCAGATATAATCGACAAGCGGAGAAATCTGCGTAAAAAAGAAGATAAGATTGTGAGGAAGATCATTTTAGTGATTGCTCTTACATTATTGATTATTGGCGGATTTCTTGGATTTACCGTGTATCGTTATGTAGATAGCGGGTTGAAGCCTTTAGATAAATCAGATGACCAATTAGTCCAAGTCGAGATCCCGAGTGGCTCTTCTAACAAGCAGATTGGTGAGATTTTGGAGAAGGACAATATTATTAAAAGCGGGATTGTTTTCAATTATTATACAAAATTTAAAAATTTAACTGGCTTTCAAGCTGGCTATTATCAGTTAGCGCCTAATATGACTCTTGACGAGATTGGCAAACAGTTGCAAGAAGGCGGTACTTCTGAGCCAACAAAAGTTGCAGATGGGAAAATTGCCATTCCAGAAGGGTACGATATCGATCAGATTGCTGAACGGGTAGCGAAGGTAACTGGTAAAGACAAGAAAGAATTTTTAGATTTAGTGAATGATGAGACTTTCTTTAACGAGTTGCACCAAAAATTCCCAGAACTGTTGGAAAGTGCATCTAAAGCTGAGAACACAAAATACCGTTTGGAAGGTTACTTATTCCCAGCCACATATGATTATTACACGAGTACTTCGCTTAAGGATCTAGTGATTGAAATGGTGAACAAGACGAATACGGTCATGCAAAACTATTATTCAGCTATCAAGCAGAAAAATTTGACTGTACAAGAAGTTTTAACTCTAGCTTCTCTAGTTGAAAAAGAAGGCGTAAAAGAAAATGATCGTAAAAACATTGCACAAGTCTTCTTTAACCGAATCAAAGCAAATATGCCACTTCAGTCAGATATCTCTGTTTTATACGCATTAGGTGAACACAAAGAATTAGTGACGTATGAAGATACAGCTGTAGATTCACCATATAATTTGTATACCAATACCGGCTATGGACCTGGACCTTTTGACAATCCAAGCGAAGAGGCAATCAAGGCAGTATTAGAACCAGCAGAAAATGACTATTATTATTTCGTAGCAGATACGAGCACTGGAAATGTTTATTTCGCTAAAACTTATGAAGAACATATGGAATTAGTGGAAAAATATGTAAATAATTCTTAGAAAAACAGGCTCTAGACATTGATCATTTTTAGAAAAACATTTACATTTGAAGAAAAGCGTGGTAATCTTTTTTGGACTATATTCCTCAAAAGATTACCTTTTGCGGTATTTTATCGAAAAAAGGAGACGTTACACATGGTAGAGAAAGTTTATCCAATGACTCTAGAAGGTAAAGAAAAATTAGAAAAAGAATTAGAAGAACTAAAAACAGTCAAACGCGGGGAAATCATTGAACGAATCAAAATTGCCCGCGGTTTCGGAGATCTTTCCGAAAACTCTGAATATGAATCAGCGAAAGATGAACAAGCATTTGTTGAAGGAAGAATCACAACAATTGAAAATATGATTCGTTTTGCTCAAATCATCGATAACGACGGTGTAGATGCAGATGAGGTATCAATTGGTAAAACAGTTACATTCATCGAACTACCAGATGGAGAAGAAGAAGAGTACACGATTGTCGGAAGCGCTGAAGCAGATCCGTTTTCTGGCAAAATTTCCAATGATTCTCCTATTGCGCAAGCATTGATTGGCAAACGTAAAAATGATGAAGTAACTATTGTTACTCCAGGTGGCGATATGTTAGTTAAAATCGTCAAAGTAGAACAAGCGTAGTCTGACTGAAAGATCTAGAGAGTTCATCTTACTGATGATACACTCTAGATCTTTTTCTCTTTGTGTATTTTAGATTTCAACAAACGATCTTACATCTAAAGTCCTATAGCCAACAGTTAAAAAAATAGGTATGATGAAATGAGAATGTGTCAGGAGGGAGAAAGAGCGATGAATAGTTCTTGGCGTTTTTTTGTGGTAGTTGAAGCACTACTGCTGTTATTTGCTGTTTGGCAAATCGTAAACAATACTGGACTTTTGCTTTTAGTGATATTCGGTATTTTCAATATATATCTAGCTATGCGCAAACATCCTCGTACTAAATTTCAAAATTTTCAATTGATATTAGGAAGTTTGGTCATTTTTTTTAGCTTAGTCAACAGTCCTGCTTTATGGATGATGGCTGTATTTGCCGTTTTATTTATTGGTCTGAAAGGTGTAGAGATTTCAGGGATAGATTTAACCAAAAATGCTTTTTGGCGAAAGAAACAGATCATGATGATCCAAACAGAGCAATTAAAAACACATAATAATGAGCGGAAAAGACAGCAATTATTCGGTAACCAACGTATTGGAAACGACGTCTATGAATGGGACGATATCAACATCGCCGTCATTTCTGGTGATACTATCATAGATTTGGGCAATACGCTTTTGCCAAAAGATGATAATATTGTGATTGTAAGAAAAGGGATAGGCAGAACACGGATCTTAGTACCTTTGGGCGTAGCCATCCGATTAGAGCATGCGACATTAGTAGGAAATGTCTTGTTTGAAGAAGAGCAATTTTCTTTGAAAAATGAACAAATCAAAATCTACAGCAGTGATTATGATGAAAACCCTCGTAGATTGAAGATTATTACTAATACCTTGATTGGAGATGTCGAGGTGATACGAATATGATGGGAAAAATATCCAGAGCGATGCTAGCTGTTTATTCGGGGATTGCGGTTTTCCTTATTATTCTATTTTCACTTTTCACTTATTTTTATGCCAGCAATCAAAGTCATTGGTGGGGAGAATTACTGCGTGCACGTTTATTATATGTTCCGCTTATCTTCCATTTGTTAGCCATTTCCTTAGGTGTAGGATTAATTGTCTTTCTATTATTATCACTTATTCAAAAGACAAAATACGGGAAAATCGAAGAAAAGCTGCGTGCACTTTCTTCTGGCAATTATGAATCCAAATTGTTGCTTCTTCCGATCCCAAGTGCATCGGACGATTTATACATCAAAGATATTGATAAGGAAATCACTAAGATAAAAGAAAAAATGATTGAAGTATCTAGTGAATTACAAATTGTAACGAGCCGTCCCCAATATGTAGATGGACAAACCAAAGAAGAAATTTTAGAATTAGAAAGACATCGATTAGCCCGTGAGCTGCATGATTCAGTTTCGCAACAATTGTTTGCAGCAATGATGATGATGTCGGCATTGAGGGAGCAAGCAGAAAAAAGCGAGACACCAGAAATGTTCCGCAAGCAGTTGAAAATGGTAGCAGAGATCATCAACGCTTCCCAGTCCGAGATGCGTGCGCTGCTTCTTCATCTACGTCCAGTCAATTTAGAAGAGAAAAGTTTAAAGCAAGGTATCGAGCAGTTATTGAAGGAATTGCAAAATAAAATCCAGATTTCGCTGAAATGGGATGTAGAAGATGTAAAACTATCTAGTTCCATTGAGGATCACTTGTTCCGAATCGTTCAAGAATTGTTATCAAATACATTAAGACATGCCAAAGCCAATGAATTAGAGGTATATTTGCACAAAATAGACAATAATCTTTTGTTACGTATTATTGACGACGGAACAGGGTTTAATATGAATGAAACGAAAACGGGAAGTTATGGATTGAACAATATCAAAGAACGAGTAGTTGGTATTGGTGGAACAGTAAAAATCATTAGTTTTAAAGGGCAAGGTACAAGTGTAGAAATCAAGGTCCCTTTGATGAAGGAGGCATAGATAAGGATGATAAAAGTTTTATTAGTAGATGACCATGAAATGGTGCGCTTAGGCGTCTCTTCTTATTTATCTATTCAAGAAGACATTGAAGTAATTGGAGAAGCTGAAAATGGACGACAAGGCTATGAGAAGGCGATGACACTTCGACCGGACGTCATTTTAATGGACTTAGTCATGGAAGAAATGGATGGTATCGAATCAACAAAAGCAATCTTAAAAGATTGGCCAGAAGCTAAAATCATTATCGTAACCAGTTTTATTGATGACGAAAAAGTTTATCCTGCCATTGAAGCAGGTGCAGCAGGGTATTTGTTGAAGACCTCTACCGCACATGAAATTGCTGATGCTATAAGGGCAACGCAACGTGGCGAGCGAGTATTAGAACCAGAAGTGACAACAAAAATGATGGAAAAAATGAGTCGGCGAAATGAGCCTGTATTACATGAAGAACTAACGAATCGGGAAAATGAAATTTTAATGCTGATTTCTGAAGGAAAAAGTAATCAGGAAATAGCGGACGAATTGTTTATTACACTGAAAACAGTAAAAACACATGTTTCCAATATATTGGCTAAGCTAGAAGTGGAAGACCGTACACAAGCCGCTATCTATGCATTCAAACATGGTTTGGTGAAATAAAAACGATGATAAAGAGGATAATCAAAAGCTGAGAAAATAACTATTATTTTTCTTGGCTTTTTTACAATAATGATGCTTGCTTTTGTTTTTGTAAAGGCTTTGTTATACTGAGAAAAGAAGATACTAAAGGAGGAAAACGGTGAAACAAAATTTTGCAATTGTAGGTCTTGGACGATTTGGCGGAAGTATCTGCCGAACACTGATCGAAGCTGGTCAAGAAGTACTGGCTATTGATAGTAATGAAGATCGGGTCAATGAATATATGAATATAGCCACTCATGCTGTTGTGGCAAATGCACAGGATGAAATGACACTTCGATCATTAGGCATAAGAAATTTCGATCATGTAATTGTCGCTATTGGAGAAGATATTCAAGCCAGTATCTTAGTTACTCTGATGGTAAAGGAAATGGGCGTACCAAATATTTTAGCAAAAGCCCAAAATGAGTATCATGCCAGAGTACTTGAAAAGATCGGAGCTGATCGCGTCGTCCATCCTGAACGAGACATGGGAATACGGATTGCGCATAATTTAGTGTCAAAGAATATTTTAGATTACCTAGAGTTGTCAGATAAATATTCTTTAGCAGAAATCCGAGTATCCAATCCTAAATTTTTCAATAAAACATTATCTGAATTAAATTTCAGACAACGTTTTGACCTAACAGTAGTTGCAATTCGCAGAGTAGATCAAACGGTGATCGCTTCACCTGCAGCAGATGAATACGTTCGTGAAAACGATAATCTACTAGTGATTGGTGAGACAGGCGATGTGGATATTTTAGACGATAAGATGAATCAATAGAAAGCAGGTTGTTAGGATGGAATTAACAGTAACACCAAAAGCACAAAAATGGTTTGAATCAGAAATCGATCTGCCAGAAACTTACGGAATACGTTTTTTTGGAAAAGTCTACGGCAAAACAGAAGTTCATGATGGTTTTTCGATTGGGATGTCAGTGGAACAGCCTGAACATCCTGTCAAGAAAGTGGAAATAGATGGGACACTGTTTTTTATTGAGGATGCAGATGAATGGTTTTTTAAAGGATATGATTTACTTGTAGATTATGATCCAAAATTAGAAGAACCAACCTATCACTTTAAAAAACAATAGAAGCAAGAGGGTGTGACAACTTGTCACACCCTCTTGTTTAAAGTAGGCTGATTCAGCTATCAATATCCTGCAAACAATTTGACTTGATTGGTTTGAAGGTTATGAGTAGCAAGGTAGCTTTTTAGATTAGTTAAAAAAATAGACATTAATTTCTTTTGAAAATCAGGTGTCAAACCTGCAATATGGGACGTGATCAGTACATTGTCCATTTTCCAAAGCGGGTGATCTTGTGGGAGAGGCTCCTCCTCAAAAACGTCTAATGCCGCAAAGGAAAGTTGCTGCTTGTTTAATGCTTGTATCAAATCTTGCGTTTTAACAGAAGCGCCACGACCGACATTGATAAATACAGCTTTTGAATCAAAGTGTTCAAATATGTGTTGATCAAAGAGTCCAGTTGTTTCCTCCGTTAGAGGTAAGATATTGACGACGAAATCTACTTCAGGAAGAACTTCCTGAAGTTGCTTTAAAGAAAAAGTTTTTTCCATTCCTTCTGCTGGATGACCGGATGTATTGATTCCATAGCAAATCATATCCAATGCTTTGACTTTCTTTGCAATCATTTTTCCAATATGGCCAGTTCCAATGATTAATATTTTTTTCCCTTGGATAGGTTGGTAATGGATTGAGGAACCTAACCATTTCATTTCACTCTGTGCCCTTTGTGCTTGGAAAAGACCGCGAGAATAACCTAGAATGATTCCTAATACGTGCTCGGTGATCGATTCACTGTGGATACCACTTCCATTTGAAAGTAAGATATGTTTTTTTGAAAATGCTTCAAGGGGGAGTTGATCAACTCCCGCTGAGATAGACTGTACCCATTTCAAGTTAGAAGAGGCTAATAGTTTTTCTTGATAGTTTGAGTTCCAACCCAAACTGATTTCTACATTTGGTAGATCTTCTGGTTGTAATTCTGTCTTGAAGACATAACCAGGCGCTATAGTATGGATTTCTTCGATAAATTCGTCACGAAATGGACGATCTGCGTAAATGATTCTTTCTGACATAGTTAATTACCCGCCTTTCTTTACTTTAAGTGTAGCGCATATAAGAAGAACTTTGAAGTGCCATGCTTTTTTAGAAATTAATATTGTATAAATAAAAAAGAGTTGTGACAAAAGATGTGTCACAACTCTTTTTCCGAATAAACGGTGTTCCAGAAGTAGCTTCTGCCACAACCTCTAAAAGAGTTTATTGAAGTTGAAATAATAAGTTGTCTGTATTTCTAACTGATCGATATTTTTGACCATCCTTTGACAGCTTGAGCAAAAATAAAGATACCTGCAAAAGCAATAAATGCACTAGTGTCAAAAGAAGGGAGAAAGATCATCAAGAGTGTTGCAATGATAGTCGGTAACGAGATTGAATAAATCAATGTCTTCAAGCAATCAAGGAAAGTAGCTTTTGTTAGTCGAAAGCGTGCATAGAGAAAAGCAGCGACATTGGCAAATAGTAAAGTGATCAGCAGATTCAAGAAACTAGGATAAATCGAAAATAGAAAGGTCAGGGCTTTTACCCAAATCGGTATAGATGCTTCACTTAAGAAGGATCGAAGCTGCTTACCTGTTAAATTTTTTAAAGATTCATTGGTGTAGGGAAGTTCTAACTGATTATTATTCAATAAAGCAGAGGTAGTGCCTGTATTGGGAAGAGCAATGATAAGTTTGTCTTTTAACATCCCGACACTAACAAAATTCCCCATCAAATCAGTAGAGATGTCCTGTTCTGTTCGTTTTCCCTCTGGATCAAATGTGAAGATAATGGAGTTTGTTTGGTAAATGAATCCTTCTTTTTCTTCGGTTTGAAGCTGCCCGTTTTGGATTGTAAAATCAGGAATGCGAGTAGCAATCTTTTGCCCATCCAATTGAATGTTGTTTAAGACTTGAAAAACTTGAAAAGAGATTGGCAAAGCCATAATTATACTCAAAACTAAAAGATAGACAATGGCTTTCCAAAATGGGACATTTCTCGCCTCCTTTAGGTCTTTGAATCGTATAAAGGAACTGATAATTAATTGTTTTGTTGTCATAAGTACTCCTCATCTAGTAGTGTCATCACTTGCAATTCTAGCGAAGTATCAAGTGAAATACAAGTGCTTTAGGGAAACAGCTGAATGATTGGTGAAATATCAAAAAAATGTTATTCTTGTCTAAAGACTATCCAATATAAATAAAATGGAGGAAGGAATAGTGCCTACACAGCCACAGAGATCATCAAAAAAACTATTTGGAGTAGTGGTTTTGAATGCGGTGATCACTTTATCAGAATTTATTGGAGGGATTATGTCAGGGAGTTTGTCTCTTGTTTCAGATGCTTTCCATAACCTTAGTGATACATTGGCAATTATTTTTTCTTACGGGGCACAAAAAATGGCCCGAAAAGAAGCAAATAAAAAACGTACGTATGGCTACCAGCGTTTAGAAATATTGAGTGCTTTCATCAACTCATTCATATTGATCATATTATCCTTGTTTTTAACCGTTGAAGCATTCAAGCGGTTCACTTCACCAGAAAAGATAAATAGTCATTTGATGCTAACAGTAGCAGTTATTGGATTGCTCGCGAATTTGTTCTCAGTATTATTATTACGACAAGAAGCAGATGAAAGTTTGAATATAAAATCTAGTTATTTGCATTTGTTAAGTGATACACTGTCTTCGGTAAGTGTGATTATCGGAGCAATTTTGATCCGTTTTTTCGATATCTACTGGATCGATCCAGTTATTACACTGATCATTTCGATATATATATTGATAGAAGCGATAATGGTGATCAAAAAAGCTGCCGCTATTTTGATACAAAGTGCACCTGCTATCGACTATGAAAAAATGGAACAAGAAATTGAAGCAATCGATGGGTAAAGGATGTTCATCATGTCCATATTTGGCAGTATAGCGAAAAGATAATTATTTTCGACGGACATATTGATTTTGAAGATCAGCTACTAAGCGAGATTGAAAAGATATATCCTCGTATAATTTCTTTATTAAAATTAAAATATGGTATTACACATGTGACGATCCAAGCAGAGACAAAGGCAAAGGATCAAAAAAAATTAATTTTTTTAAATAAAGATGAAAGTTATTGAAATATAGAGTATGATAAATAAGAATTTTTAATAAGGTAGGTTGGCTCATGAAGCAGTATCGACAGTTAAAAGGATATTTAGAAGCAAAAGGATATTGGGAGATACTAGTCTATCTCTTTTTTGGTGGTTTGGCTACGATTGTAAATTTTGTTAGTTTTGCTCTCGCACGCCAATATTTTGATTTAAGTATGGCCTTATCCAATTCTATTTCGTGGTTTTGTTCTGTATTGTTTGCTTTTGTAACGAACAAACTTTGGGTATTCCATTCAAAATCACCGAATTTTACACATGCACTTATTGAATGCGGTAAGTTCTTCTTCTACCGTATCCTTTCTTACGGATTGGACATGGGGGCAATGGTATTGTTGATCAATGTTATGAACAGCAATGAGTATGTGGCGAAAATCATCACTCAAATTATTGTTATCCTAGCGAACTATATTTTCAGCAAGTTGTTTATTTTTAAAGAAACTGAGGTTTTTGAAGAAGAAGTAGGTCAAAGTGAAAAAGACGACTAGGCATAACAATTGAAGAATTTCCTTCTCTTTGTTACTCTTTGTAATGTAGACATTATTAAGAAAACATTGAGGAGGAATTTTTTTATGACTTACACATTACCAGATCTACCTTATGCATATGACGCATTGGAACCTTATATTGACGAAGAAACGATGCATCTGCATCATGATAAGCATCACAATACTTATGTGACGAATTTAAATGCAGCAATTGAGAAATACCCAGAATTAGGCGAAAAAACAATAGAAGAATTATTATCTGATATGGACGCTATTCCAACAGATATCAAGACAGCTGTACGTAACAATGGTGGCGGACATGCTAACCATTCATTTTTCTGGGAAATCATGGCACCAAATGCTGGTGGCGAACCTACAGGAGAAATAAAAGAAGCGATTAATGAAGCTTTTGGTGATTTTTCTTCTTTTAAAGAAGAATTCAAAAAAGCAGCCGTTGGACGATTTGGTTCTGGATGGGCTTGGCTTGTAATGGAAAATGGAAAATTAGCTATTACCTCTACTGCAAATCAAGATTCTCCATTGATGGAAGGAAAGACACCAATTCTAGGTTTGGACGTTTGGGAACATGCTTATTATTTGAAATATAAAAATGTCCGACCAGATTATATTGCAGCATTCTGGAATGTTATTAATTGGGATGAAGTAAACAAACGTTTCGAAGCAGCAAAATAACCATTTCCTCCGTCATATCAGTCTTAAAAATAATTTGGAAAATAAAAGAGCGAAAGCTTGCTAGCGTTTTCTAAATTGGGTATAATGTTCTTGCAAGGTTACTTGCAAGAACTTTTTTGGAGGCTATACATTTATGGAACACGGAACGGTTAAATGGTTCAACAATGAAAAAGGATTTGGGTTTATTACAGTAGACGGCGGAGATGACGTATTTGTTCATTTCTCAGCAATTCAAGGAGACGGCTTCAAGAGCCTAGAAGAAGGTCAAGAAGTAGAATTCACGATTGTTGAAGGTGCACGCGGACCTCAAGCTGCTGAAGTGACTAAATTATAATAATTTGTTGAATAAAGACACGACTTCTTAGAGAGTCGTGTCTTTTTGTCTATTTATGAAGTTTTTAGATTTTTTGGCTAAGTAAATGCATTTGTTCACTTGACATGTCCTAACTAATTATCAAGCAAGGAACATTTTCTTCGTTAGTAATGGATTTTAAAGAAATTTCAGTTTTTTGGATGTTGAATAAAAGACCATTTGTGAAACCACTAGTATACATACTCATTCTCATGTCAATTCTATTACTTTAAAAGAAAATCGTTTTACTTTGAAGAGGAGCATATCTATCCATTAAAAGATGATGGTAATGCAATCACTAGTTCGAGTCATTTTAATAGCCATGCAGTGAGCTGGAAATAAAACGAATAGAAGATGGGTTTAACAAAAGGAACAGTCATAGGAAGAAATTTTCGTGAAATCGAATGATAATCTGAACGGTAGGCAAAGACTGTTAAAAAGATGAGAAAGGTATGTGCGATCATTTTACTGCACGATTATTTGGAAAATACCTTGTTGTTCGCTTTTTCTGGAAAAAATACATAAAAAAAGATAAAACGATTGCGAACTGCGTGTATTCGGTCTTTCGATCTTTTTCACGGTATGGTATGATAGTTAAGAATTTTGAGAAATTTTAAAAAATAATAATCGTTACACAAAAATGTTTTTTAAAGTTTTCTTATGATTAAAAAGTGAATTTGCTGATTGAACAGTTATATGAGACAATATTTTAGAAAATGTGAAACAGAGGTGTATTATGAAGCGATGGCAAAAAGTTCTATTAACCTTGTTAGGGGTATTCGTTTTGCTGATTGCCGGATTATCAGCATACGGAATCAGATTTATGGGAGAAGCGAGCCAAACAGTAAACAAAATTTCTAAAAACTCTAATCGAATATCCTCCAAACGTTCTGAGAGAGTAAGCATTGATGACAAAGAACCTTTTTCGGTTTTGCTATTAGGTTTAGATACCGGTGGATTAGGAAGAACGGAACAAGGACGTTCTGATACGATGATGGTAGTAACAGTTAATCCGAAACAAAAAAAATCAACGATCATCAGTTTGGACCGAGATATTTATACGAATATCGTAGGTTATGGAACGGTAGATAAATTAAATCATGCCTATGCATTTGGTGGTGTCGAAATGGCCATGGATTCAATTGAGCAACTGCTCGATATTCCTATTGATCATTATGTAACGATCAATTTGGATGGCATGGAAGATTTGATCAATGCGGTCGGTGGCATCAAAGTGAATAATAAAATTGACTTTACTTTGGATGGTGTCCATGTACCAGTAGGTGAACAAACATTGAATGGAGAAAAAGGTTTAGCCTATTCTCGAATGCGACACGAAGATCCAGAAGGCGATATCGGTCGACAACGTCGTCAGCGGGAAGTAGTGACGAAAATCGTCAATAAAGTTTTAAGTTTAGATGGCGTAAGCAATTATAGAAAAATTTTAAAAGCAGTTGAGAACAATGTGACGACGGACTTAGATTGGGATGACATGCTTGATGTAGCGACGAACTACACCCCGGCGTTTGAAACAATCAAACAAGACCAGTTGCAAGGCGAAGGACAAATGATCAATGATATCTACTATCAAATTTTAGGAAAAAATGATCTTCTTTCGATCCAAAATGAACTGAAGAAACAATTAAATATAAAAACAAGCGATACATTACCTAATTTGAAAAATGAGAATGCTTCAATGATGTTCTTTGATGATTCGGAAGATGGCGATTCGACAAACGGTGATGGATCGAATAGTGAAGGGTACACCGATTATTCTTCCTATTCAGAAAACACATATGATCAGTACCAAGATCCGAATACCTATTATCAGCAAACAGAAGATACAAGTCAGTACTATACACCAAGTCAAGATACTCAAAGTTATGATCCTTACGCTGGACAGGAACAAAATGGTTATGGTTATGACCAGAATAATGAGTATGGAACAACAAGTGGGTACTAGAAAAAAATAGTTTGGTTAATAAAGAGTGCCACCTAAATTAGACAAAAAATCTAACTTAGGTGGCACTTTTTCTATGTGTTAAATTACAGGACGTCTCTTTTTAGCGCTTAGTTTAAAAAATAAATTGAATAATTCAATAGAGTTGCGAATAGTACCCATAAATAATAAGGAATCATGAGCCACATTGCCAGGCGATGATGCAGCCACAACTGATACATAAGCACTGACAAGAAAATAACTAAAAGTGTAATATCGATTGCTGCAATGAAAATATTTCTTAAATTAAAAAATAGAGCAGACCATATAAAATTAAAAATGAACTGAATCACAAAAAGACCGACAAGATTGTTTCGCTGTTTTTTGTTGTTGTGATTAAGTAACAAATAAAGAGAAATACCCATCAATATATACAGTAAGGTCCACATCGGCCCAAATATCCAGCTAGGTGGTGCAAATGGTGGAAGTTGCAAAGAATAGTAATATTCTCCGGGATTTCCGCTAAGCAACCCTGATAAAAAGCCTAATATGACAATTCCTATAACACAAACCCAAAAACGAATATCTTTTATCATCTTCATTTTACTAACTCCTTTCTATAATAGTAGTTTACCATGAAGGCTCACAGCAAGACCTGTATTTAGTTTGTGAAGTAAGAAAAAAATTGATAATTGTTGTTATTAAAAAGTTGAACATTTGTTTATATGAATGATGTTTTTGAAAAAGATCATATGATTTGATTCTCATGTTTTCTATTTGTACTTTTCTCGTCTACTTCTGTTATAATCTGCATCTTACTTTTTTCACCTTTTTTACTTCAACATAAAATTATAAAATCATAATGTTTGTGTTAATGCAATAAAGCGTTTACAATGTGGTTATCAAATGAAGGAGGTTTCTACATGAAAAAGATTAGTACGTTATTGTTTATTGGGTTAGTTAGTTTAGGGTTGTTCGGTTTTAGCATTCCAGGTTTTGCGCATGGTTATATTACTTCTCCAGGAAGCCGTGCATACCTAGGAACATCAGCAGCAGGAAACTTAAATCAAAATGTCGGAAGAGCACAATGGGAACCGCAAAGTATCGAAGCTACCAAAAATACATTCATTGATGGAAAAATTGCTAGTGCAGGAGTCAGCGGCTTTGAGCCTTTAGATGAACAGACATCTAACAGATGGCATAAAAACATGGTTAATCCAGGAACATTAAATATTACTTGGAATTTAACAGCACAACATCGGACAAGTACTTGGGATTACTACATTACCAAACCAACTTGGAATCCTAATCAACCTTTGAAATTTAGTGATTTTGAATTGATCACAAAAATAGACGACAAAGCAACTGTTCCACCAAAAACAGTCAACCAAACGATCACACTTCCGCAGGATCGAAAAGGATATAATGTGATTTTAGCAGTATGGAATATCAGCGATACGACAAATGCATTTTATCAAGTGATAGACGTGAATATCCAATAATAATCAAAAAGGGCTGTGACAAAAACTATGTCACAACCCTTTTTTTAAATAAATAGTGTCCTCCTGTTAACTCTTCGGTCACAAGTACAGTATTCATAAAACATGAAGAGCTATTTTTGTTTGGCTGTTCTTATTACTTGATACAGGGCAGACTTTTTCACAACCTCTTTCATTTAGTCAGCGAGTCTCGTCATCTTCACGACAACTTCACAACGTGCAGTCTGAGGAAACATGTCGACAGACTGTAAATATTCAATCTTGAACTTTTTACTTAAATCAACCAGATCTCTGGCAAGTGTAGAAACATTACAGGAAATATAAACAAGTTTTTTTGGAGGGTATTTCAATAATGATTGGATCAATGCGTTATCCAAACCCGTACGTGGTGGATCTACGATGATACCATCAGGCTGAAAACCTTCATTCAACCATTTAGGCAGAACTTGCTCTGCTGTCCCGACTTCATATCGAGTGTTGTGATATCCTAATCTTTCCGCATTTTTTTTTGCATCAGCGATTGCTTGAGGAACGGTATCCATTCCCCGTACTTCTTTGGCTTGTTTTGCTACACTTAAGCCGATCGTCCCAACTCCGCAATAAGCATCCACGATCGTTTCATTAGGCTGGACATCTAATGCTTTAATTCCTTCGCCATAAAGCAATTCGGTCTGCTGAGGATTGAGTTGAAAGAAGGCACGAGGAGAAAGATCGAAAGTCACTTCATTGATTTGTTCTTCAATGGCTTCTTTTCCCCATAAGTGGATCGTTTCATCCCCCATCACGAGAGACGTTTTTTGTGCCTGGACATTTTGCATGATTGAAACAACTGCGGGCAGTCGTTCATTGATCTCACGGATCATTGCGTTTTTTTGCGGGAATTTTTTACTGCGAGTAATAAAAACAACTTGTAACTCCCCAGTTTTGACACCGATTCTAACCATGATTGTGCGGAAGATTCCACTGTTTGTCCGTTCATCATAGATGGGTGCATCAAATTTATTCAATAGTTGAACAACAGTATTCATTACTTTTTGTGTTCGAGGTTCTTGAACCAAGCAGTCTGTTATAGGGACTAACTGATGAGAGTTTGCTTCGTATAAACCAGCTTCAATTTTTTGAGTCTGCTTATTTTTTCGTAACTGAAATTGTGCTTTGTTTCTATAATGCCAAGGCTCATCCATCCCGATCGTCGGCAAAAGTTGATAAGATCGAAAGCCTGCTGGTTTGAATTTTTCCAATGCTTGCAAAAGCAGATCCTTTTTAAAATCCAATTGGGCTTGATAAGCTAAGTGTTGTAATTGACAGCCACCGCATTCATAGTAAACAGGACATGGTGCCACTACGCGATCTTTGCTTGTTTTTTTGACTTTTATTAATTCTCCTTCTGCATAGCGAGGGGTTGCTTTCGTGATTTTCACTAGTACTTCTTCTTTTGGTAGTGCATATGGAACAAATATGATCAACCGTTTGAAATAACCGATTCCTTCACCATTTATGCCTAAACGCTTGATTTTCAAAGGAACCGTTTGTCCAGTTTTGACAATTGTTTCTGCCATAAGTATCTCCCTTTTTTCTTTTTTCTGTGGTTTATTCTAACATATAATACCTGATTACGGGGATTTTCTGTGGTATGATAGAGAATATATGTTCGAGGAGGATGTTTATGTTAACCGTTACGAGAATCAGTAAAGGCAAAGGCCCTTTCTATCGCGTAGATTTATCTGAAGGAGAAGCTTTACAAGTATCTGAAGATGTATTAGTACGCTATCGATTATTAAAAGGACGGGAATTAGACGAAGAAACTATCCAAGAGATCAAGAAGAGTAGCGGAGCTGATTTCGGTTTTCACCTAGCAATGAATTACTTAAGTTATCAGTTGCGATCGGAAAAAGAAATCCGAACATACTTAAAAGAAAAGGAAATCCTTCAAGAAGATCGAAATAAAATCGTAGCCCGCTTAAAAGAATTGGACCTTGTCGATGATTTGGTCTATGGGGAAAGTTATGTGCGCACGAATATACGCTTAAGTGACAAAGGACCAAAGAAATTAGCGCAGCAGATGCAGCAAAAAGGTTTGAAACCTGAAATCATTGAACAAGCGCTCAGCCAATATACATTTGAAGACCAAGTTCAAAATGCACATCAGACAGCCGAAAAAGCGTTTGGAAAAAATCACGGAAAAAGCCAAAAAGAATTATTGAGAAAAATCCAACAAACATTGATGACGAAAGGCTTTTCTCAAGAAGTGATCCAACAAGCGATGGCTGATCTTCCGCAAGAAGCAGATCAAGAAATAGAATATGATTATTTAGTCAAACAAGGAGATAAACTATGGCGAAGAAATTTAAGATTTGAACCTAAAAAAAGAAATCTAAAAGTAAAGCAAAGCTTATATCAAAAAGGATTTGATTTGGATATGATCCAGCGATTCATTACGGAAAAGGAAGAGGAAAGTGAATAAAGAATGGGAAAAATGGACAGATAAAGAAACAAAAGAATTTCAAGATCAGTTCATTCAATGGTATGAACAAGAAAAAAGAAACCTGCCTTGGCGCTATAATCGTGATCCTTATCGTATCTGGATCTCTGAGATCATGCTTCAGCAAACCAGAGTAGACACAGTGATCGATTATTTTTATCGTTTCATGGAATGGTTTCCTACAATTGAAGAGTTAGCAAATGCTCCAGAAGAAAAGCTTTTAAAAGCATGGGAGGGCCTTGGTTATTACTCAAGAGCCCGAAACATCCAAGCTGCTGCTAAACAGATCATGTCTGAATTTGACGGAAAAATGCCGCAAACGCCTGAAGAAATCAGCTCATTGAAAGGAATAGGCCCCTATACGACAGGAGCGATTGCAAGTATCGCATTTGGACTTCCAGAACCCGCAGTTGACGGCAACGTGATGCGAGTAGTCAGCAGATTGTTTTGCATTGAAGCAGACATCGCAAAAGCTTCTAGCAGGAAAATCTTTGATGAAGCGATGCGGAAAATCATTGATGAAAAGCATCCAGGCGAATTCAACCAAGCAATGATGGATCTAGGTTCAGCTATCTGTACACCAACTTCTCCAAAGTGTGAGACTTGTCCGATCCAAGCCTTTTGTTTAGCTAACAAACGAGGAATCCAAACGAGTTTTCCTGTAAAAACAAAAAAAGCAAAGCCAAAAGACGTTTATTATATCAGTGCGGCTCTTCAAAATCATTCTGGAGCGTATTATTTTGAAGAAAGAGATAGCCAAAAATTGCTGGCGAATATGTGGACATTTCCAATGATGGAAGTGACACAAGAGGAGTATGAGCGATTGAAAAAAGAATGGGAAACAAAGCCAGAAATCGATCTGTTTGATGACCTAGTAGCAGAAGAAGAGCAAAATCTCCCATTTGAAAAGCAGGAACTCTTTGTTTGGCAGACACGACATTTAGGAGAAGTTACTCATATTTTTAGTCATCTGAAATGGCATGTTCTCCTTTTTTACGGACGGGCAACCGAGGGAGCAGAACAAGAATTTACCGAGAACAAAACTTCGAAGTGGTTGAAGCCTGATGCATTTGATTCGGTCGTTTTTCCTAAGGTCCAAATGAAACTGGTAGATCAGTTAGAGAAAAATCGAAACAAAAGGAATCCTTTCTAGGCAAAGCTCATTTTTATTGATATAATAATTATGATGTCGGTGTAATGAACACCCAAACACAAAGCACAAAATGCTGCTTAAGGAAGGGTTGCTATGGGAGTTCCAAAAGAAGGAGAGTTTGTGACGATCCAAAGTTACAAGCACGACGGCAAATTGCATCGAACGTGGCGAGATACCATGGTATTAAAAACAAGCGAACACTCTATGATCGGCGTGAATGATCACACATTAGTCACTGAATCTGATGGACGCCGATGGGTAACGCGCGAACCAGCGATTGTTTATTTTCATAAAAAATACTGGTTCAATGTAATAGCAATGATCAGAGAAAAGGGGGTTTCCTATTATTGTAATCTAGCTTCACCTTTTTTGCTGGACGATGAGGCCTTGAAATATATCGACTATGACTTGGATATCAAGGTATTTCCTGACGGCGAGAAACGACTATTGGATGTCGATGAATATGAGATGCACAGCAAAATGATGAATTATCCTAACGATATTGACTTCATCCTAAAAGAAAATGTGAAGATTCTGGTTGACTGGATCAATAATGGAGATGGCCCGTTCTCGGAAGGCTATATTGATATTTGGTATAACCGTTACAAGCAATTGTCGCGTAAGTAAACACAAAAAAGAACAGTAAGCCAGTGAGAGATTTTTCTCAAAAGCTTGCTGTTTTTTGCTTTTTTCGAAATAAATTTTTATAAAGTCTTTTTCATATAAATATGAGGCATGCCAGCATCTTCAAAAGGATCGCCGTAAGCTGTATATCCTAGTTTTTCGTAAAAAGTTTCAGCTGTGGACTGTGCCCCTAATAAAATCGTATTATAGCCTTGATTCTTAGCAAAGTTTTCTGCTTCTTCAATCAGTATTTTTCCTAACCCTTGGTGTCTGTATTCAGAAAGAATCGCCATCCGCTGTAATTTCATTTTTCCGTTTTCTAAAGGCAAAAGACGTACAGTTCCTTGCGGTTCTTTTTTATCTGAGTACAGGACGAAGTGGATACAATGGGCTTCATCTTTGTCTATTTCTCGAGACAAAGGCACACCCTGTTCGACTACAAAAACTTGATGCCTGATCCGTACAGCATCTAAGTAAATATTGCTCATTGTATCTTTTGTTTGTACAACTTTCATGGTCTAGCCACCTTCCTTTCGTATAGTATACTGGAAAATAAAACAAATAAAAAGTATGGCAAGTTTTCAAAAATAAAAAAAGAATAAAAGAATTTTTAACGAATATAATATATACTAGTAAGAAAGAAAGGAGGAAATCTATTGTTTGAAAAACTTAGACAGTCTAAACTAATGTTTTGGTCGCTTGAATTATTAATCATAGCTGCATTGATCATGATTTCATCAGAAATAAACTTTATTTTCGAACCGATCGGGACATTTTTTTCCACGTTATTTGCACCTGTACTGATTGCAGGCTTTCTTTACTATTTATTGAATCCTATTGTCAAGCTGTTGATGAAAGCAAAAATCAAAAGAATATGGGCTGTCGCAATTGTGCTGCTCCTTTTAGTTGCAGCAATTATTTGGATTTTACTTAGTGTCATCCCAAGTCTAGTACAGCAAATTTCCTCATTGGCATCTAATATGCCTGATTTCATCAAACAGGTAGAAAGCTGGTTGAAAGAGGTAGCCGAATTGCCTTTGTTCAAGGAAGTAGATATTAATAAATATTTTGAGCAATTAGACATTTCTTACGGGACAATCATTCAGCAATTCCTTAGTGGAGTATCCAATAGTTTAGGTTCGATCGTTGGAACGATCGCTTCGGCAACCGTAGTAATCATTACAGCACCATTCATCTTGTTCTATATGTTGAAAGACGGAGAAAAACTAGTGCCAAACATCCAACAGTTTTTCCCAGAAAAAAGAAGAAACCAAATTGTGGAGTTATTGGGGCAACTGAATAAAACATTGGCTAATTACATTAGCGGACAAGCGATCGAATGTTTATTCGTTGGTACCTTCACATTTTTAGGATATATGGTAATTGGTGTGGATTATGCTTTCTTATTTGGGGTCATTGCGGGATTGACAAACCTAATCCCATATTTAGGACCTTATCTAGGACTAGCACCTGCATTTCTAGTAACAGTCTTCAATGATCCGGTAAAAGCATTACTTTGTTGTGTGGTTGTGCTAATCGTCCAACAGTTGGATGGGAATATCATTTATCCTAATGTAATTGGGAAATCACTGAAAATCCATCCATTAACGATCATTATCGTTCTTCTAGTAGCTGGAAATATTGCCGGATTGCTTGGTATCTTCTTAGGTGTTCCTTTTTACGCAATCTGCAAGACGATCATTTCCTATATAATCAAAATCGTCAAAGAAGACAAGCAAAATGAAAACAAGAAGAAAATTGCTACGACCTCGTAGGTAGTTTTAGTACACTTGTTTTTATTGCAAAGAAAATTGCTTTGTGATACCATTTTAACGTGGCTATAGTGCCACGTTTTTTTCTATCGTAAACTAAAAATTAATTTTATAAGGAGAGAATGCGATTATGAATGCTGACCCTGAGAGTCAGTCGCTGTTAGCGCAGATTTTATTATTGATCGTTTTGACATTGATCAATGCTTTTTTAGCAGCTTCCGAAATTGCTGTTGTTTCGATCAATAAGAATCGAATCGAGCAAAAAGCTGATGAAGGAGATGTGAAATCTCAAAAGCTTTTAAAAATATTGCAGAATCCAAATAATTTCCTATCGACAATCCAAGTAGGAATCACTTTGGTCAACATTTTGTCTGGTGCTTCACTAGCTAATACTTTATCGGAACGGTTAGCTCCGGTATTAGGTGGCGGCACAGCGGCAAAAAATATTGCAAATATCATTGTGCTGGCTATTTTGACCTATGTATCGATTGTTTTTGGAGAATTGTACCCTAAACGTATTGCTTTAAATAAATCAGAAGAAGTCGCAAAGTTCACTTCAGGGCTGATACGCTTGATTGGTGTAGTAGCTAAGCCCTTCGTCTGGCTGCTTTCTGCTTCCACAAGTTTATTGGCGCGTATCACGCCGATGACTTTTGATGATGAAGATTCAAAAATGACCAGAGATGAAATGCGTTATATGCTTGAAAACGAAGGCGTATTGAATAATGAAGAATTAGAAATGCTCCAAGGGGTTTTTTCTCTTGATACGAAAGTTGCCCGAGAAGTCATGGTCCCACGAACGGATGCATTTATGATTGATATCAACGACACTGTGGAAGAAAATGTGAATAAAGTTTTATCCGAAAACTATTCAAGAATCCCTGTTTATAACGAAGACAAAGATAAAGTAGTCGGAATCCTTCATACAAAGAATTTACTAAAAGCTGCCCATAAATTCGGCTTTGATAATTTAGATATCAAGAAAATCATGCAGGAGCCTTTATTCGTTCCTGAAACGGTCTTTATTGATGATCTGTTATATGAAATGAAAAAGACGCAGAATCAGATGGCTATTTTATTAGATGAATATGGCGGCGTCGTTGGGTTAGCAACACTAGAAGACCTTTTAGAAGAAATCGTCGGAGAAATCGATGATGAATCAGATGAAGTTGAGAATCTTTATGAAAAAATCGATGAACACGAATATATCATCCAAGGACGTATGCTGATTGATGAGTTCAATGAAGCTTTTGACAGCGATCTGCATATGAGTGATGTAGATACGATGGCTGGTTATTTGATTACAGCATTAGGCATGATTCCGGATGAAGGCGAAAAGTTATCGTTTGATGTCGATAATATTACGCTGGTTTCTGAAGAAATGGAAGGTTCTCGAATCCTTAAAATCCGTGTCATTTTTCATGATCCGGAAGAAACAGAAGCGGAACCTGAAGAAGAACGAAGATACTTCAGAAAAGAATTCGAAGATGACGAGCCAAGAAGATAATTGGAAACTTGGTTATGAAAGACGTGTTGCTTGAATAAACAAGCAACACGTCTTTTCTTTTAGTCAGCTGACAAAAAAATATTTGACTCTTATGGTTTGGTGGCTTTTTCATTCGCTGAATCCATGCTATACTGATTCAGTTGTAGTAGTTGACAAAGGTTGTGAAAAAGCTATCCTGCATTAAGTAATAAGAGCAGCCAAGCAAAAACAGCTTCTCGTGTTTTTGGCTTGGGTGGGCTTATTGCTGATAGGCTGTCTCTAGAACGCCGTTTACTCGGAAAAAGAGACTGCTACACGGCTTTTGTCACAGCCCTATATGAAATTGTCTTTCTTTAAGAGATCGGACAATCTGTGCCTAGAGAAAATATAAATAATTGAATGGAAGAAATGGAGTTAGGTTATGAATAATCCAGAATTAAAGCAACAAGTGGACAATCGCAGAACTTTTGCGATCATTTCCCATCCGGATGCTGGGAAAACAACGATTACAGAACAATTACTATTGTTTGGTGGGGCTATCCGTCAAGCCGGGACCGTAAAAGGCAAAAAAACAGGTAATTTTGCCAAATCAGACTGGATGGAAATCGAGAAACAACGTGGGATTTCTGTTACTAGTTCTGTTATGCAGTTTGATTATCAAGGGAAACGAGTAAATATCTTGGATACACCAGGACATGAAGATTTTTCTGAAGATACTTATCGTACTTTGATGGCCGTGGATAGTGCGGTTATGGTAATCGATAGTGCAAAAGGGATCGAAGCACAGACAAAGAAATTATTCCAAGTTGTAAAAAAACGTGGCATCCCGATATTTACTTTTATCAACAAACTAGATCGTGATGGTCGTGAACCATTGGAATTGTTAGAAGAATTAGAAGAGCTATTAGATATCGAATCTTATCCGATGAATTGGCCAATCGGTATGGGTAAAGGGCTAGAAGGTCTTTATGATATCTACCATAATCGTGTAGAGTTTTATCGTCCGGAAAATTATCAGGATGAACGATTAGTAGAATTGGATGAAGATGGACTGCTTCCCGAAAATCATCCTCTAACTGAAAATTCCTTATATGAACAAGTCTTAGAAGAAGTAGAACTAATCAAAGAGGCTGGAGATGCATTTAATCAAGAAAAAATTGCTCGTGGCGATCAGACACCAGTATTTTTTGGTTCTGCATTGACTAACTTCGGTGTACAGACTTTTTTAGAGACTTTCGTTGAATTGGCACCAGCTCCTTATGGACACAAAACACAAGATGATCAGATGGTAAGTCCTTATGAGGAAGAATTTTCAGGTTTCGTATTCAAGATCCAAGCAAATATGAATCCAGCCCATCGTGACCGAATCGCTTTTGTCCGAATCTGTTCTGGAACATTCGAACGAGGAATGGATGTCTGTTTGGAACGTACAAATAAAAAACTGAAATTAAGCAATGTCACACAATTTATGGCAGATTCGAGAGAAAACGTCGAAAAAGCAGTAGCAGGCGATATCATCGGTGTATATGATACAGGTAATTATCAGATTGGGGATACATTGTTCGAAGGAAAACTAAAAGTTGCTTATGAAGAACTCCCTTCATTTACTCCAGAGCTATTTATGAAAGTGACTGCAAAAAATGTCATGAAGCAAAAATCCTTCCACAAAGGAATCTATCAATTAGTTCAAGAAGGAGCGATTCAGCTTTATAAAACATATCTAACGGAAGAATATATCATTGGAGCTGTTGGTCAGCTACAATTCGAAGTATTCCAATATCGTATGTTAAATGAGTATAACGCCGAAGTAATCATGTCTCCAATGGGACACAAAATCGCTCGCTGGATCGATCCAGAAGATTTGGATGAGAAGATGAGTTCAAGCCGCAATATCTTGGCTCGTGACCGTTTCGACCAACCATTGTTCTTATTCGAGAACCAATTTGCAGAACGCTGGTTTGCGGATAAATATCCTAATGTAAAATTAAAAAGTTTGATGTAAAGAAGTCTTGACAAGCTGCCCTGCATCAAGTAATAAGAATAGCCAAACAAAAACAGCTTCTCATATTTTGTTTAGAGCCGTGACGGCTCTTTTTACTATTTAAAATCATAGAAATGTCTAATCAAAAAAATATAAAAATTATTTTGCGTACATATGATTAAAGAAAGGAGAGTGTGACACATGGAAACAGAATGGCAAAGACGTGAAAGAAAAAAACAGAAAAAAGAAGAGATGTTACAATTATGTCAATTATTAGATGTAAAAGACTGGGACAAAAACGAGCAGATTGCACAAAAAGTACGATCAATCATCCATAAAGAGGAAAAAGTTAAAAATAAAGACACGCGTAGAACTGAAAATGAAAAGAGAAAAGTACAAAAGAAAAGAGAAAAATCAAAAAGCTAGAAAGAAAAAGAGGCTGGGACAGAAGCGTTTAACTCCAAGAAATAAGAAGAAATTCACGAAAATTGCTTTTCAAATTTTTGTGAATTTCAGCTTATTTCCGAAGGAGTTGCTTCTGCTTCCGCCGTTTATACGTGTTTAGAGCGTGAGACAAAAGTGTTCTTTACTTTTGTCCCACGCTCTTTAATTATTATGTTCAAAATTTGTTTACACGGCTAATGTAGCGCCTAATTCATGTTTTGGAATCGAGATCTCAACAAGGCCTGCCAATTCGATTACTTTGATTTCATCCTCGTGGTAAACGGCGTCTTTGATTTTATCTAAGAAATAATTTTTAGCATCTTCGATTTCTTTCGGCTGGATTTTACGTTTGTCATTGATCAGCAGAATTTCATTATGTTCAGGGGCTTCAGTGTAGACAATAGTGGTATTTCCGGCTGTGTAGACCTTGACTAGATGGGCATCAGTGTTTTCAAGCTGGTTTAATACAAGACGGGAATGGCTGTTTGTTACATTTACCAATTTCATGGCGCTCACCTCTTTTATGTATTTTTAATTGCTTGTTTCTCTTATTATAATTTCTTTTTTATAAAATGAACAGTATTTTGACTTTTCTGAAAAAAGAATGAGACGGCATTTCTCAAAGAAATACCGTCTCACGCTATAAAACTGGATTTATTCAGCCGTTTCTTCGGCTGATTCTTTTGCCAAACGTTCTGGTTTAGAAGTAACGATGATTTTTCCATCTTTATCCAGTTTTGCTTTCAACTCATGGATAGAAGGGTGATCAAGATAAAATTCAGCGATACCATCTTCGATTTGTTCTTGGATCGTGCGTCGAAGAGGACGAGCACCCATAGATGGATCATAGCCTAAGTCAACTAATTTTTCTTTGACATTCGTAGGAACTTCGATGTGAAGTTGCTGTGCTGCCAGCATTTGGTTGACATCGTCTAGCATTAGTGTGACGATTGTCATCAAGTTTTCTTTTGATAATGCACTGAATTCGATGATCCCGTCAAAACGGTTCAGAAATTCTGGTGTAAAGTAGTTGTTTAATTGGTTCAATACAGAACGAGTAACACCTTCGCGTGCCGCACCAAAACCAACGTTTGCTTCTACTTTACCAGTTCCGGCATTACTTGTCATAATGATGATCGTATCTTTAAAGCTGACCGTTCTTCCTTGTGCATCTGTCAATCGACCATCATCTAAGATTTGCAAGAACATATGCAAAACATCTGGATGAGCTTTTTCTACTTCATCTAACAAGACAAGACTGTAAGGATTTCTCCGTACTTTTTCTGTTAATTGACCAGCTTCTTCGTATCCGACATAACCTGGAGGAGAACCAATCAATTTAGAGACACTATGTTTTTCCATATATTCAGACATATCGAAACGAATCATTGAATCTTGTGAACCGAATAGTTCGTAGGCAAGTTGTTTCGCAAGCTCTGTTTTACCTACACCAGTTGGACCAACAAATAAGAAGGAGCCGATTGGACGATTCTGTTTGTTTAATCCAACACGGTTTCGGCGAATCGCTTTCGCTACTCGATCTACAGCGTTATCTTGTCCGATGACATGAGCTTTCAAGTCATCTGCTAAGTTTTTCAGTTGTGTCTGTTCTTTTTCTTTTAATTCACCCACTGGAATACCTGTCCGTTGTTCAACGATTTTTTCCATATCTTTTTCGGTAATCACAGGTGTTTCCTCTTCAGTGAGCTGACGTTCTTTCATTTTTTGAAGTTTATTGATCTGATCGCGATAATAAGCTGCTTTTTCGAAATCTTCTTCTCGAGAAGCTAAAACTTTTTGTTCTTCTGCTTCTTGCAGTTTTTTCTCGATTGTTTTAGGATCAACGATTTGGATCGTCAAGTTTTTCTTAGAACCTGTTTCATCTAGCAAATCGATGGCTTTATCCGGCAAGAAGCGATCTTGGACATAACGATTGGATAAAGTTGCGGCTGCTTCGATGGCCTCATCAGTATATTTTACATGATGATAGTCTTCATAACGTTTTTGCAAACCTTTCAAAATACTAATCGTTTCTTCGACAGTTGGTTCATCTACCCGTACAGGTTGCATACGACGTTCTAAAGCAGCGTCTTTTTCGATGATGCGGTACTCGTTTAAGGTAGTAGCACCAACCATTTGCAATTCTCCTCGAGCTAAAGCTGGTTTTAAAATATTACCAGCATCCATATTTCCATCACCAGCAGAACCAGCACCGACGATTTCGTGAACTTCATCTATGAATAGGATCACATTTTCTGCTTGACGGATCTCTTCAATCAATTTTTGCATACGTTCTTCAAATTGTCCTCGTATACCAGTACCTTGGACTAAAGATACGACATCTAAACGAATGACTTCTTTGTCCATTAATTTTTGCGGTACATCACCATCTACGATTTTTTGTGCTAAACCTTCAACAACTGCTGTTTTACCAACACCTGGTTCTCCAATCAAGACAGGATTGTTCTTGGTTCGGCGATTTAAAATTTCAATGACTCGTTTGATTTCGTCATCGCGTCCGATCACAGGATCGATATCACCTTGTCGTGCTTGTTCTGTGATATTGATTCCATATTCTCCCAATAAACCTTCTGTATTGCCTTGAGGTGGCTGACCACCATTGAAGTTGTTGTTTCCGCCAAATTGTGTTGGTGGTGTTTGCTCATAATTTCCTTGCTGTTGCATTTGGCGAGACATGGAACGGAAAAGATCGTCCAAACTGCCAAATCCAAATGGATCGTTTTGGGCCATATTAGTCAGACCTCCATTTTGTTGATTTTTGATTTTTTGATAACAGCTCTGACAATAATCAAGTTGTGTCCGCTGACCATTGACAGTGGCATACAAGTGAATCGTTGCCTCATTCTTGCCGCAGTTTTGACAAAGCATGAATCATTCACGTCCTTTCACAAAAATGGGTACATCCATATTTTACATCTCGTTTTTCATGAGGTAAAAGAATAACCCCTAGTTTTTTAAGAGATTTATGAGGTAGAAAAGGTGAAATTTATATTGACCATTCCTGACCTTTGACTCTTATTATACTAAAAATAAAAAAGGAAGCAAGTAATTCGTTTCATATGAAAACAAAGAGGGTCAAAGGAAAGAATGATAAACGTCAGGAGAAGAAAAAGCGACAAGAAAAAGAAAATAAACATGTTTGTTATAAAATGTGAAGAAAAGGATGAAAAAGAATCCGGAATAATTTGAATACTTTTATCTGAAATTGAATGAAAACTGTTGTATCTAACGAAAAAAAATGTTAATCTTTACAGATGAAAGGGTGGCATTTGTTAGGATTCTCTGAATTACTAAAAAAGAAAACCCTCACATAAAAACAACACTCACTTAAAGGAGACCGATTAATATGGAAAAGAAAGAATTTCACGTAGTAGCAGAAACTGGGATCCACGCTCGTCCAGCTACACTATTAGTACAAACAGCAAGCAAATTTAACTCTGATGTAAACTTAGAGTATAAAGGTAAATCAGTAAACTTGAAATCAATCATGGGCGTTATGTCTTTAGGTGTAGGTCAAGGTTCTGATGTTACTATTACTGCAGAAGGTGCTGACGAAGCTGATGCAATGGCAGCAATCGTTGAAACAATGAAGAAAGAAGGCTTATCTGAATAATGGTTGAAATGCTAAAAGGGATTGCCGCTAGTGACGGTGTAGCCGTTGCAAAAGCTTACCTGCTAGTTCAACCGGATTTAACATTCAGTAAGGCAACAGTAGAAGATACTGCGGCTGAAGAAGCTCGTTTGGATGCTGCATTAGCTAAATCTACTGAAGAATTGCAGCAAATTCGTGAAAAAGCAGCGCAAAGCTTAGGTGAAGCAGAAGCGCAAGTATTTGATGCCCATTTGATGGTTCTTTCAGATCCAGAAATGGTAGGTCAAATCAAGCAAAATATTAAAGACAACAGCGTAAATGCTGAATCAGCGCTAAAAGAAGTAACGGATATGTATATCGGTATGTTCGAAGCAATGGAAGATAATGCTTATATGCAAGAGCGTGCTGCAGACATTCGTGACGTTGCTAAACGTATTTTAGCGCACTTATTAGGCGTTACTTTACCAAATCCATCAATGATCGACGAAGAAGTGGTCGTTGTTGCACATGACTTGACTCCAAGTGATACAGCACAATTAGATCGCAATTTTGTAAAAGCGTTTGTAACAGACATTGGTGGACGTACTTCACATTCTGCTATCATGGCACGTTCTTTAGAAATTCCAGCAATCGTTGGGACAAAAGAAATTACTGCTAAAGTCAAAGAAGGCGATATTTTGGCTGTCAACGGGATCGAAGGCGATGTAATCATCGATCCTACAGATGAACAAAAAGCTGAATTTGAAAAAGCAGGTGCAGATTACGCAGCACAAAAAGCAGAATGGGAAAAATTAAAAAATGCAGAAACTGTCACAGCTGACGGCAAGCATTTTGAATTAGCTGCAAACATCGGAACACCAAAAGATCTAGTTGGTGTCCATAATAATGGTGGAGAAGCAGTTGGTCTGTACCGTACTGAATTCCTGTATATGGATTCTCCAGACTTCCCAACAGAAGATGACCAATATGAAGCTTATAAAGCTGTATTAGAAGGTATGGAAGGAAAACCTGTAGTTGTTCGTACAATGGACATCGGTGGAGATAAAGAACTACCATATCTGCAATTACCTCATGAAATGAATCCATTCTTAGGATATCGTGCATTGCGTATCAGTTTATCTGAACAAGGCGATGAAATGTTCCGTACACAAATGCGTGCATTGCTTCGTGCATCTGTTCATGGTAACTTACGTATCATGTTCCCTATGGTAGCTACACTCAAAGAATTCCGCGCAGCAAAAGCGATCTTTGAAGAAGAAAAACAAAAATTGATCAGTGAAGGCAAGGAAGTATCTGATACGATCCAAGTCGGCATCATGATCGAGATTCCAGCAGCAGCAGTCTTAGCAGACAAGTTTGCAAAAGAAGTAGATTTCTTCTCTGTAGGTACAAACGATTTGATTCAATACACAATGGCAGCAGACCGTATGAACGAACGCGTTTCTTACTTGTACCAACCATATAACCCATCAATTTTACGTTTGATCAAAAATGTAATTGATGCAGCACACGCTGAAGGAAAATGGGCAGGTATGTGTGGAGAAATGGCTGGAGATCAAACAGCTGTTCCATTGCTAGTAGGTATGGGTCTAGATGAGTTCTCAATGAGTGCGACATCTATTCTTAAAACGCGTAGTTTAATGAAACGCTTGGACACAGCGAAAATGGCTGAACTTGCTGATCGTGCATTGAAAGAATGCGATACGATGGAAGAAGTCGTTGAACTTGTTCATGAATATGTAAAATAAACAACGTATCAAAAGCTGGTGTGGCTTGTAAAAGAGCTACGCCAGTTTTTTTGTTCTTTTTTAAGAAAACGTTTTCGTCAGTAAGAATAGACAAAAATAGGGCTTAAGTTTGAGTGACAGTTTGTAGGCTATGTTATACTATATAAGTGAAGGGGGACGTAAGGTGAAGGTATTATTATATTTTGAAAGTGAAAAGATGCTTGCAAAATCTGGAATCGGGCGTGCGCTTGATCATCAAAAACGTGCTCTGACGGAAGTCGGTATCTCTTATACACTAGATGAAAAAGAAGATTATGACATCCTGCACATCAATACATACGGAATCAATAGTCATAACATGGTCAATAAAGCCAGAAGAGAAGGAAAAAAAGTTGTCTATCATGCGCATTCTACAGAGGAAGATTTCCGAAATTCCTTTATCGGATCGAACCAGCTTTCTCCTATCGTAAAAAAATATCTGGTAGGATTGTACCAAAAAGCGGACTATCTGATCACGCCAACACCTTATTCAAAACAGTTGTTGGAAAGCTATGGTATCCGTGTGCCGATTCAAGCTATTTCCAATGGGATCGACTTAGAGAAATATCGCCCTGATCCAATGAAAGAACAAAAGTTCAGAGAATATTTCAAACTGTCTCCGGATCAAAAAGTAATCATTTGTGTCGGTTTGTTTTTCGAACGTAAAGGAATCATTGATTTCGTAGAAATTGCTAAGAAGATGCCCGAATACACATTTATTTGGTTTGGCCATGTTCCCATGTACTCGATTCCTCGGAACATCCGGAAAATTGTAAAAGAAGATCATCCTGAAAATGTCCTGTTTCCTGGATACATTCGTGGAGAGATCATAGAAGGTGCGTATTCAGGTGCAGACCTATTCTTTTTCCCTTCTTATGAAGAGACAGAAGGGATCGTTGTTTTAGAAGCTTTAGCAAGCAAACAAAACGTACTTGTTCGAGATATTCCAGTGTATAATGGCTGGTTAGAAGATAGCAAGAACTGCTATATGGGGAAGACAAACGAAGCGTTTATCCAACTGATTCAACAGATTACCAATGAAGAGCTACCGAGTTTGACACAAGCCGGTTATCAAACAGCAAAAGAACGAAGTATCAATAAAATCGGTGAAGAACTTAAAAACGTATATGAAAGTGTGCTGAATGAAAAAGTCTCTAGCAAATTAAAAAAAGTACATCAGACAAAGGACTAGTTTGGAGGCGAAAAACATGAAAATCGGCTTTTTTACCGATACCTACTTTCCGCAAGTCAGCGGAGTGGCTACATCGATCAAAACATTAAAACAAGAATTAGAAAAACATGGGCATGAAGTCTATATCTTTACGACAACCGATCCTAATGCGGACAAGTTGGAAAAAGATGTGATTCGAATGCCAAGTGTACCGTTTATTTCTTTCAAGGATCGAAGAGTTGTTGTTAGAGGCATGTGGTATGCTTATTTGGTTGCCAAAGAACTAGAATTAGATCTGATCCATACCCATACAGAATTCGGAGCAGGAATACTCGGGAAGATGGTAGCTAAGAAGTTGAAAATACCCCTGATCCATACTTACCATACGATGTATGAAGATTACCTTCATTATATCGGTAAAGGAAAAGTGATCAGGCAATCCCATGTAAAATACTTATCCAGATTATTTGCTAATCATACGACAGGTGTAGTCTGTCCAAGTGAACGTGTTATTGATACATTACGTAGCTATGGTGTAGTAGCACCACTTCGTGTGATTCCTACTGGTATCGACATTGAGAAGTTCAAACGTTCTGATATCACTCAGGAGGATATCAACAAGTTAAGGGAGTCATTAGGACTTCAGGAAAATCATCTGATGATTCTTTCTTTAAGCAGGATTTCTTATGAGAAAAATATCCAAGCATTGGTTAATGGATTTCCTCAGGTTATCTCGGCTTACCCTAATGCCAGATTAGTTATTGTAGGAAAAGGTCCTTATGTAGAAGAGTTAGAGGAATTGATTTCCGAACTGCAGTTAGAAGAATTTGTGCAGTTTACAGGAGAAGTGGATAACAATGATGTAGCCCTTTATTATAAAGCGGCAGATTATTTTGTCAGTGCTTCTACTTCAGAGACACAGGGGCTTACTTATACCGAAGCGATGGCAGCCGGCACGCCTTGTGTCGTAGAAGGAAATGCTTATTTGAACCGATTGTTCGATCATCCTTCATTAGGGAAAACTTTTGAAACCGACGAAGACTTTGCACCCGCACTTATTGATTATATTTCCAGTGAAGTCCCTAGAAATCCAAAGGTTTTAGAAGCCAAACTTTATGACATTTCGTCTACTCATTTCGGCGAAGCAATGATCGAATTTTATCAAGATATGGTTGTTTACCATGAAGAAGAGATGCGAAGAAAAGAAGAAGAAGCTTCGATTGAACGAATCAAAATCAAATTAAATTCATTTAAAAGATAAAATTCAAACATTTTTTATAAAAAAATCCTTGTTTCTAGCGTATACTAGCATAGAAGCAAGGATTTTTGATTTTTAGGAGGTCGAAAGAATGAAACTAGGTTTTATCGGAACAGGCGTTATGGGAAGTGCTGTTGTACGCCATCTACTAGAAGCAGGTCACGAAGTCGCTGTTTATAATCGGACAAAAGCAAAAGCTGATCCTTTAGTAACAGAAGGAGCTGTCTGGGCGGATACACCAAAGGCTGTAGCAGAACAAAGTAATATTCTGTTTACAATGGTAGGTTATCCTAAAGATGTAGAAGAAATCTACTATGGAGAATCGGGGATTTTTTCTGCAGATGTCTCAGGACGTATTTTAGTTGATTTGACTACAAGTACACCAACTCTGGCAGAAAAAATTGCAAAAACAGCAAAAGAAAAAGGTGCAGATGCATTAGATGCACCGGTGTCAGGCGGTGACTTAGGAGCAAAGAATGGCACACTGACGATCATGGTGGGCGGAGAAGAATCGGTCTATGATCAAGTACTTCCTTTATTCAAGGAATTTGGTACGACATTTACATTGTATGGCTCTGCTGGGAAAGGTCAGCATACGAAAATGGCCAATCAAATCATGATTGCAGGCACGATGACAGGAATGACGGAAATGCTTGTCTATGCACAAAAAAACGGTCTCGCTTTAGAGAAAGTGATTGAGACACTTTCAGGCGGAAGTGCAGCTAACTGGTCTTTAAGTAATTATTCCCCACGTATCTTGAAAGAAGATTACACGCCTGGTTTTTTTGTCAAACATTTTATCAAAGATTTAAAGATTGCATTAGAAGAAGCAGAAAAAATGAACCTTGTCTTGCCAGCAACCATCCAAGCGTTGAAACTATACGAAGAGTTGGCAGATAAAGGTTTTGAGAATGACGGAACTCAAGCGTTGATCAAACTTTGGTGGCCTGAAGGGAAAATACCAGAAAAAAAATCATAAAAAACGAGTTTTTTTAGAGAAAATCAATGCAAGTAGGCTATGCTTTTGATACAATATAACAGAAATAAGAAAAGGAGGACCTCCGATGACACATTCACAATTAGTCGCAATCATAAAACGACTGGAGGCTATGGTCGAGTCAGCAGATAATGAACTGCAAGTTCGCCGTTTTGAAAAAGAAGGCGTAGAAAAGTGTACAGTAACTTATGATAAAGCGACCGATACATTTGAATTAACTGAAACAGATACTCATCAGCAATACGAATTCGATAATATCGATATCGTAGCGATGGAAATCTATGATTTAATCCAATAAATTTTAGGATAATTGACATTTGAAGTTGAAGATGGCTAAAAGAAGCCGAGAAGCAGCTAATTTAGTTGCTTTTCAGCTTCTTTTTTATTTAATTGCTCCATTTCAATCTGTTCCTTTTCTAATTTTTTGCGGTAACTAATCAAAATTTGTACAGGATCGATTTCTTCTTTTGATAATTGGCGTTTCAAAGATAAATGAGCTTCTTTTTTTTCATAATAAAAGTCAGGTGGATTGTTCCCAGAAGTAATCATTGTTTCTGCAAGCTGTCCGTAACAAATAAGGTAGTGCTTTTTCTGACTATCGTCCGCTGCCAGTGGCATGCTGAATGTGAGGGATGGTGTTCTTAAAAACTGCTTTTGTTCTTGGATCCGTCTGATGAAATAAGTAACTAATTCGATATCTTTTTGAAGCATGCCAGCTTTTTCGAAATTCAGCTGATAGATGAAATGTTGTTGTCTCTTTTTCAAGTAAGTCAGTAGCTTTTTATTGCGACCCTGAAACAATCCTTGGATCTCCTTCTTTTTCTGTTCAAAAGTCATTTCCTGTAAGTCAGGAAGCTGGACTCGCAAAGCTAATAAGCTGATTTCAGACAACCAAGGCATTTGATACGTTTCTTCCATTATACGCAAAATAGACGGCATTTTTTTATAGAGACGAAAAGGCCCGTATGTTCGAGCCGTAGGAGTATCTGTTAATACAAATCCCTTATTGGAAATATGTACATAATTGTAGTTACTGAAATAATTCATTTGTCGGTTATAAAAAGGACGGTAATGTTGGATCAGTTGACACTCAAGCAACAAAGCATCTAATTCTGTATCTACTACGACAAAATCAAAATCTGTTATATGATGAATCATACGTAATACTTTTTTTGAATGCTGCTTATTCTGATGAAAATAGCTGCTTACTCTATTTTTGAGCCGTTTTGCTTTACCAACATAGATGACCATCCCTTCTTGGTTTTTCATAAGATAGACACCCGGCAGCATGGGGAGATTTTTTATTTTTTCTTTTAACATAGGGTCTCCTTTCACGCTTTGAATAAAAAGACTATAACAAATTTTAAAATAATGGACAAGTTTTAGGTAATTGGAACATTCTATCAACAAGAAATACTTTGATAATCAAAATATGTCGGTGCAATAGTTTTTCTAATAAAATAAATAAAAAATGCTGATTTATCAGTTTTTTCAAATGAGTAAAATCTTAAAATAAACTCATATAACAAAAAAATGAACTTTTACGGTTGCATTTTGAAAAAAGTTAAGATATAGTTTGAACATCAAAAGATTTGATAATCAAACTAATTAGTGGACGGTGGAACATGGAACCAGATTTAAAAACAGTAAATGATTATCTTGTTAGTGTCTTCAATGATATTTTGACAATCGAAGAATCTGAGTTGAAAAAATCTCAATTCAAAGATCTGTCAATCACAGAGATGCACACGATCGAGGCAATCGGGATGTACAAGAAAAAAACAACTTCAGAAGTAGCCAAAGAACTATCAATTACTGTTGGGACCTTGACCACTGCTATTAACAAGTTAGTAAAAAAAGGCTATGTCGAACGTATCCGCAGTGAAGATGACCGTCGTGTTGTAAAGTTGGGACTAACGAAAAAAGGAAAGTTACTGTTTCGGGTCCATCAGCATTTTCATCGTGAAATGGTCAAGAACATCTTAGAAGGAATGGCTACGGAAGAACAGCATGCCTTGCTGGATGCACTGAAAAACTTGCATGACTTCTTGCAAGACTATAAGTGAGGATATTTAATGGAACAATTTGGAATGATTACTGCAACAGCCAGCGTCCTTCCTGAAAAGATCATTACGAATAATGATCTTTCCAAGATGATGGATACCTCGGATGAATGGATTTCATCAAGGACGGGTATTCGTGAACGAAGATGTGTAACAAATCAGGAGACATCTGATTTATGCCTCTTAGTGGCGGAAAAAATGATGCAACAAAAAAATCTGAACCCTAAAGATTTGGATTTTATCTTAGTAGCAACAATGTCGCCCGATTACTCGACACCATCTGTAGCAGCACAAGTGCAAGGAAAATTGGGAGCAGCTAATGCTATTGCTTTCGATATCAGCGCGGCATGCTCAGGATTTGTTTATGCGTTAAGCATGGCTGAAAAAATGATCCGCTGCGGCTCAACTAAAGGATTGGTAATTGGTGGTGAAACACTGTCTAAGCTAATCGATTGGTCTGATCGCACGACTGCTGTATTATTTGGTGATGGAGCAGGCGGGGTTCTCTTAGAAGCAAACCCACAAAAAAAATTGCTGAAAGAAAAATTAGCAACTGATGGTACCAGAAGTACCTCACTGACTGCTGGCTACCAGCAAAATAAAAACCCGTTCTATTCAGAAGATTCAGAAGGTTCGTATTATTTGCGAATGACCGGCAGAGATATTTTTGATTTCGCTGTTCGAGATGTTGCAAACAATATCCAAGAAGTCATGAAAGACACGCCAGTTGATTATCTGCTTTTGCATCAGGCAAATCTCAGGATCATTGAGAAAATCGCCCGAAAAGTAAAGATGCCGCAAGAAAAATTCCTGACCAATATGGATAAGTACGGGAATACCTCTGCTGCAAGTATCCCTATTTTATTGGATGAAGCAGTTTCTAGCGGAAAGATCACCTTGGGAAAACAACAGAAAGTAATATTTACAGGCTATGGCGGAGGTTTAACGTGGGGAAGTATTCTCATGGGGCTGTAAACTGTTAAATTATAAAAATAAAAAAGCAAACAATATCGGAGGAATATATTATTATGGTATTCGAAAAAATTCAAGAAATCATTGCAGAAGAATTAGGAAAAGAAACTGAAGAAATCAAATTGACTACTGACATCCAAGAAGACTTAGAAGCTGACAGCTTGGATTTATTCCAAATCATCAATGAAATTGAAGATGAATTTGATGTAAAAATCGAAACAGAAGACGGAATCAAAACGGTTCAAGATTTAGTGACTTACGTAGAAAAACAAACTGCATAATCATTAAAATTAGGTTGGGGGCTGGGACATTTCCTGAAATAGGGATGTCTCGGCCTTTTTGAATAAGAAGAATCAAACATATATTCTGGATATATTGGAGAAAAACATGAAAACAGCATTCTTATTTAGTGGCCAAGGTGCACAATATCAAGGTATGGGAAAAGATTTATATGAAGAAGCCGTTGTAAAGCAGACATTTGATGAAGCAAGTGAGATTCTCGGCTACGATATGGCCGAACTCTGCTTTTCAGAAAATGAACGTTTGGATCAGACACAATATACACAGCCAGCTATTCTAACAGTCAGCATTGCGTATTATCGCTTATTGAAGGAGCATGGAATCATCCCAGATGCAGCTTTAGGACTGAGTTTAGGAGAATATTCGGCATTAGTAGCCAGTGATGCGTTATCCTTCACTGAAGCCGTTGCACTAGTAGCGAAGAGAGGCGTTTATATGACGGAAGCTGCCCCAGCTGGAAGCGGAAAAATGGTCGCAGTAATGAATGCGCCGATTGAGACGATTGAGGAAAGCTGTCATGAAGCAAGCAAGTACGGCATCGTGTCTCCTGCTAATTACAATACACCTCAGCAGATCGTGATTGGTGGCGAAGAAAAAGCCGTAGATGAAGCTGTTTTGCTCTTAAAAGAAAAAGGAATCAAAAGGATGATCCCACTAAATGTCAGTGGACCTTTCCATACAGCTATTTTAGCACCAGCATCAAAAAAACTGGCGAAGGATCTAAGTCATATTCAATTTTCTGACCCTTCTTTTCCAGTCATCAGCAACACAACAACGGAAATAATGAAGAAAGAGACGATTGCGGGACTACTCGAACAGCAAGTCATGCAACCCGTTCGTTTCTACGAGAGTATCCATAAATTAAAAACAATCGGTATCGAGCAAGTCATTGAAGTCGGTCCTGGAAAAGTATTAAGCGGATTTATGAAAAAAATTGATAAAACGATACCAGTTCTGCGTGTTGAAAATAAGCAGACATTTGATGAAACAATAGCAAAATTATAAGGAGGAAGGTTATGGATGTAAAAGGGAAAAATGTATTTATCACAGGTAGCACAAGAGGAATTGGCAAAGCGATGGCCTTAGCTTTTGCAAACGCTGGAGCAAATATTATTTTGAATGGGCGCGGAGAGATTCCAAAAGAAAAGATAGAAGAAATTGAAGCATTCGGTGTAAAATGCGTAGGAGTTTCCGGCGATATCTCTAATTATGAGAAAGTAGGACAAATGATCAAAGAAGCAGAAGAAAAGCTTGGATCGATCCATATCTTAGTAAACAATGCCGGAATCACAAATGACAAACTTGTGATGCGGATGGATGCAGAAGATTTCAAAAAATGTCTTGATATCAATTTGATCGGTACCTTCAATATGACGCAGCACGTTTTGAAAAAAATGATGAAGCAGCGAGAAGGGGCCATCATCAATCTCTCTAGCGTATCTGGATTGATTGGAAATATCGGACAAGCAAATTATGCAGCTAGCAAAGCTGGTGTCGTAGGATTGACAAAATCGGTTGCACGAGAAGCTGCGACTAGAGGTATCACATGCAACGCCATTGCACCAGGATTCATCACAACTGATATGACGGAAGTTTTAGCAGATAAAGTCAAAGAGCAAGCGGAAAAGCAAATTCCAATGCAACGTTTCGGACAAGTAGAAGATGTTGCACAAACAGCAGTTTTCTTAGCACAAAATCCATATATCACCGGCCAAGTCATCAATGTCGATGGCGGATTGGTCATGCACGGATAAGAAAAGGAGAGCAAATAAATGAATCGAGTGGTAATTACTGGCTATGGAGTCACTTCACCTATTGGAAATGACGCAGACAGCTTTTTGAATAGCTTGAAAGAAGGTACGAATGGCATCGCACCGATCACTAAATTTGATGCTTCAGAAACAGGGATCACCTTAGCGGGTGAAGTCAAAGATTTCCCTCACGATAAATATTTTATTAAAAAAGATAGCAAACGAATGGATATGTTTTCGATCTATGGGATCTACGCTGCTTTAGAAGCAATGGAGATAAGCGGTTTAGATAAAGAAAAAATGAATCAAGACCGGTTTGGTGTCATCATCGGATCAGGAATCGGTGGTCTTCCGACAATCGAAAATCAAGTTATCCGTCTGCATGAAAAAGGCGCAAAACGAGTTTCTCCAATGTTCGTGCCAATGGCGATTGCCAACATGGCAGCTGGAAATATTGCTTTACGAGTAGGCGCAAAAGGCATCTGTACAGCTATCGTAACAGCTTGTGCTAGCGGAACGAATTCAATCGGTGAAGCATTCCGTAACATCAAACATGGCTATTCAGATGTCATTCTTGCTGGAGGAACAGAAGCAACGATTTGTGAGATGGGGATTGCTGGATTTGCAGCTTTAACTGCACTTTCGGAATCAACTGATCCTAATCGTGGTTCGATCCCGTTTGATGAAAATCGAAATGGTTTTGTGATGGGTGAAGGAGCAGGTGTTCTAGTTCTTGAATCTTTAGAGCATGCACAGGCTCGCGGTGCCAAAATCTATGGAGAAATCGTTGGATACGGTGCAAATTGTGATGCTTACCATATGACAGCCCCTACTCCAGATGGTTCTGGTGCGTCTAAAGCAATGAAGCTTGCGATGGAAGAAGCTGGTATACAGCCGGAGCAAGTTGGATATATCAATGCGCACGGAACGAGTACGCCAGCTAATGACCAGGCAGAAGCAAAAGCAATCCAACTCGCACTAGGTGAAAATTTCAGAGATACTTATGTCAGCAGTACGAAATCAATGACTGGACATTTATTGGGAGCAGCCGGCGGGATCGAAGCATTAGCCACTCTGATGGCATTGGAACATCAATTTATCCCACCTACAATCAATGTAGAAAAACAAGATCCTGAGATTGATTTGACAGTTGTCAAAAACGAAAGCAAACCTGCAAGCTTTACTTATGCAATGAGCAATTCATTAGGGTTTGGCGGACATAATGCGGTTCTTTGTATGAAACGCTGGGAGGAATAATTTTGGATATCAATGAAATTAGAGAATTAGTTAGTCAATTTGATCAATCTTCGCTAACGGAATTTGACTTGCGTGAAGGTCAATTTGAATTGTACATGAATAAAAATAAAACAAGTCGAGGCATGAATATGGTTCAAACAAACGAAACGTTGCCAGTTTCGGAGCCAGTTAACGCCATGCCTGAAGAAGCAACAACTGTTCCAAAACCAACGAAGGAAAAAGAATCGGTAGTATTTGATGGAATCGAGGTTGTTTCGCCAATCGTGGGAATCGTTTATCTGCAACCGGCACCAGACAAACCAGTTTTCAAAAAAGTAGGTGATCAAGTTGCCAAAGGAGAAGTTATCTGCATTATTGAAGCGATGAAACTGATGAATGAGATAACTAGTGAGACCGACGGAGTAATCACAGAAATCCTTGTAGAGAACGAGTCAGTTGTTGAATATGGGCAGCCACTCTTTAGGATCCAGCCAAAATAAGCAAAGCAGGAAAGAGGGAAATAAATGAACATACAAGAAATCAAAGAAATTATTCCGCATCGTTATCCAATGCTTTTGATTGATCGAGTGGAAGAGATGGTTGAAGGAGAACGGATCATTGCTAAGAAAAATGTAACGATCAACGAGCCCTTTTTTCAAGGACATTTTCCAGAAGAACCTGTTATGCCAGGGGTACTGATTGTTGAAGCAATGGCGCAAGCAGGAGCAGTCGCATTACTTTCTCTTGAACAGTTCAAGGGTAAAACGGCTTACTTCGGCGGATTGGACAAAGCAAAATTCCGTAAGAAAGTTACACCGGGAGATACCTTATATCTTGAAGTTGAGATATTGAAAGTGAAAGCCTCAGCCGGAATAGGCAAAGGAATCGCTAAGGTTGACGGTAAAAAAGTAGCCGAAGCGGAATTAACCTTTATGATTGGATAGGTGAAATATGTTTTCTAAAGTCTTGATAGCTAACCGTGGCGAAATCGCTGTGCGTATCATTCGTGCATGCCGCGAATTAGGGATCCAAACCGTAGCGATATATTCAGAGGCAGATGCCGAAGCACTTCATACACAGCTAGCAGATGAAGCAATCTGTATTGGTCCGGCAAAAGCGGTTGATTCATATCTGAATGTTCAAGAAGTACTGAGCGCTGCAATCGTAACAAAAGCTGAAGCAATTCATCCAGGCTTTGGATTTTTATCTGAAAATAGCCGGTTTGCCTCCATGTGTGAAGAGTGCAATATCACATTTATTGGTCCTAAAAGCGCAACAATTGATGCAATGGGGAATAAAATCAATGCGCGTCAATTGATGCAAGAAGCAAATGTCCCGGTCATCCCAGGAAGTACTGGTGTATTATCTACTGTAGAAGAAGCATTGGAAATAGCAGACAGAATCGGCTATCCAGTGATGCTGAAAGCAGCTGCAGGTGGTGGCGGGAAAGGCATTCGAAAAGTTCAATCAAAAGAAGAACTTCCACAGCATTTTTCTTCAGCTCAGCAAGAAGCAGCAGCGGCATTTGGAAATGATGATATGTATTTGGAAAAAATCATTTATCCTGCTCGCCATATAGAAGTTCAGATTTTAGGTGATCATTTTGGCAATGTTATTCATTTAGGTGAACGAGATTGTTCTTTGCAACGTAATAATCAAAAAGTACTGGAAGAATCTCCTTCTGTAGTGATTTCACAATCAAAAAGAGAAGCACTAGGAGACGCTGCTGTTCGAGCAGCTAAAGCAGTCAATTATGAAAATGCCGGAACGATCGAGTTTCTGATGGATGAAGAAGGCGAATTTTATTTCATGGAGATGAATACTCGAATCCAAGTGGAACATCCCGTAACAGAAATGGTCACAGGAATCGATTTAGTAAAAAAACAGGTGGAGATAGCAGCCGGTGAGCCTTTGAATGTACGTCAAGAAGAAGTAGTATTCCAAGGACACGCCATCGAGTGCCGAATCAATGCAGAAAATCCCGCTTTTCATTTTGCTCCTTCACCAGGGAAAATCCAAAACTTGCTACTTCCAGCAGGTGGGATGGGGTTGCGGGTAGACAGTGCAGTTTATCCAGGCTATACGATCCCGCCATATTATGATTCAATGATTGCAAAAATTATTGTCCATGGAAATACACGTTTTGAAGCCTTGATGAAGATGCAGCGAGCCTTAAGTGAATTTATCACAGAAGGGATCATTACGAACGCAGAATTTCAGATGGATTTGATTAGTCATCCAGCAGTAATAGCAGGTGATTACAGCACAGCATTTTTACAAGAAGAATTTTTACCGAATTGGACACCAGAAACGGAGATAGGAGGCGCATAGATGGCTCTGTTTAAGAAAAAGAAATATATTCGGATCAATCCTAATAGAGAGAGCAAACCTGCTAACTCGCCATCTGTTCCCGATAACATGTGGGCGAAGTGTCCAAATTGTAAACATATCCTTTATACGAAAGACATCGGTGAAGAAAAAGTATGCCCCCATTGCGGATACGCTTTTCGAATCGGTGCATGGCAGCGTCTAGCTTTGATCATTGATGAAAAAAGTTTTGAAGAATGGGATACGGATCTTGTAACCGAAGATCCGCTAGCATTTCCTGAATATACGGAAAAAATAAAAAAAATGCAAGACAAAACGGGGCTTCATGAAGCAGTCCTCACTGGTAAAGCAACCATTCAGGGAATTCCCTTCATTATTGGAGTGATGGACCCCAATTTTATCATGGGAAGCATGGGCACGATTGTTGGAGAAAAAATCACTAGGTTATTCGAACGAGCAACAAAGGAAAAACTTCCAGTCGTTTTGTTCACGGCTTCTGGAGGCGCTCGGATGCAAGAAGGCATCTTTTCTCTGATGCAGATGGCGAAAATCTCTGCTGCTGTCAAACGACACAGTAATGAAGGTCTTTTTTATCTAACTGTTTTGACAGACCCGACGACCGGAGGAGTAACTGCCAGTTTTGCAATGGAAGGTGATATCATTTTAGCAGAACCCCAAAGCTTGATTGGTTTTGCTGGAAGACGTGTCATTGAACAGACGATCAAGCAGGAACTTCCAGAAGATTTCCAAAAGGCCGAATTCTTATTGTCTCATGGTTTCGTCGATCAGATTGTTCCCCGCATGGAATTGAAGCAGAAAATCCATACGCTTCTTGAATTGCATACACAGAAAGGATGGATAGATCGTGGATAAAACAGCACATGATGTCGTTCAGTTAGCAAGAGCTAAAGAACGATGGACTAGCTTGGACTTTTTTGAAGAGATCTTCGATTCTTTCGAGGAATGCCATGGTGACCGTTTATTTGCAGATGACGAAGCGATTGTTGGTGGCATCGCTCGATTAGATGGCAAACCAGTAACAGTGATAGGTATTCAAAAAGGAAGGGATCTGCAGGAAAATATCCGCAGAAATTTTGGTTCTCCTCATCCTGAAGGCTATCGCAAAGCTTTACGACTGATGAAGCAAGCGGAAAAGTTCAATAGACCGGTGATTACATTGATCAATACAGCAGGTGCCTATTGCGGTATAGGAGCAGAAGAGCGTGGCGAGGGAGAAGCAATTGCCAAAAATCTGCTCGAAATGTCTGATTTAAAAGTACCAATCATCGCCGTCATCATTGGTGAAGGTGGAAGTGGCGGTGCCCTTGCTCTAGGTTTAGCGGATGAAGTCTGGATGTTAGAAGAAACGATCTATGCTGTGCTTTCCCCAGAAGGATTTGCTTCGATTTTGTGGAAAGACGGCAGTCGCGCTGCAGAAGCAGCCGAGTTGATGAAAATTACTGCACCAGAACTACGTGAGCTAGGGATCGTGGATCGAGTGATTCCTGAAACGTTCAACGGCGAGCAGTTGCCACGGCAAAAAGTCGCTCACATCATGAAAAAAGCGTTGATTGAAAAATTAACGGAACTTGTTCGATTCGACCACCATGAACTATTGGAAAAACGATACAAGAGGTTCCGACAATATTAGATGTTTAACAACTAAGCAAAGAGTAAAGAATGATTCTTGCTCGCTTAGTTGTTTTTTGTTTCTAAATTTTTCTGTGATCAATCTTTATTTTGGGTCATTTTGTAAAGAAATGCTTTTTCTGAAAGAGGGACGAGTATAGAGGTAGTTTTTTTTGCTGATATGCAGTATAATACGGGGTTGAGGAGTACTTTATGTGCTCCTTCATTTTTTGCAGATGAGGAGACAACATGTTTTCAAATTACAAACCAACATGGATGGTAGAAGCCATCTATCAGATTACACCTGCCCAATTAAAGAATCTAGGCATCAAAGCAGTATTGACAGATTTAGACAATACGTTGATTGCATGGAATAATCCAGATGGAACAGAAGAGTTGCTTACTTGGATTTTAGAAATGAAAAATGCAGGAATTCCTGTTGTTGTTGTTTCAAACAATAATTCAAAACGTGTCGCGCGAGCGATTGAAAAATTTGATCTTTTGTATGTTGCACGAGCAATGAAACCTTTAGCAAGAGGGATCAACATAGCAAAGAAACAATTGGATTTAGCAGATGATGAGATAGTAATGGTAGGCGATCAAATCATGACTGATATACGTGGAGCCAATCGTGCAGGGATACGTAGCATCCTTGTAAAACCCATTATCGCAACAGATAGTTGGAAGACACAATTTAATCGTTTTTGGGAAAAAAGAATTATGGCCTATCTATTAGCAAAATACCCTGATATGGGCTGGCGAGGTGGAATCGAATGACAGAAGAATTACAATGTATCGGCTGTGGTGCCGTTATACAAACAAGCAAACCCGGTGAATTAGGATACACGCCGCAAACGGCTTTGGAAAAAGGGTTAGCTTCCGGCGAAGTCTATTGTCAGCGTTGTTTCAGATTACGCCATTATAATGAGATCCAAGATGTCTCATTGACGGATGACGACTTTTTACGCTTACTGAATGAATTAGGGCAAAAAGATGCATTGATTGTCAATGTGGTGGATATTTTTGACTTCAATGGTTCGCTGATTCCAGGACTACACCGTTTTGTCGGCGATAATCCAGTACTTTTAGTGGGAAACAAAGTGGATATATTACCGAAATCATTGAAAAAACCTAAATTAACACAATGGATGAAGGAACGTGCTCACGAAGCAGGGATTCGTCCAGTAGATGTATTACTAACTAGTGCTAAGAAATCACATGAGATGACGGAACTATTAGAAAAAATTGAAGAATACCGCGATGGACGGGATGTTTATATCGTCGGAGTAACAAATGTAGGGAAATCAACGCTTATCAATCAAATCATCAAAAATACAGCGGGAGTACAAGATGTGATCACAACCTCACAGTTTCCCGGAACGACCTTGGATAAAATCGAGATTCCTTTAGATGATGGACATTTTTTGATTGATACACCGGGGATCATCCATCGTCATCAAATGGCGCATTACTTAGGTAAAAAAGATTTGCGGATCATTGCCCCGTTAAAAGAAATCAAACCTAAAGTTTATCAGCTGAATGAAGGGCAAACACTTTTCTTGGGTGGACTTGCAAGATTTGATTTTATCAGCGGCAATCGTGCTTCATTTATTGCTTATGTGTCAAATGATGTAAATATTCATCGAACGAAACTGGAAAAAGCAGACGAATTTTATCAAAAACATGTAGGTGGATTATTACAGCCTCCTCGTCCTGATGAAGTCGAGGCATTTCCGGAGCTTGTTCGTTTTGAGTTTTCTGTGAAAGAAAAAACAGACATCGTTTTTGCCGGTCTAGGCTGGATCACTGTAACAGCGCCAGCAGTAATTGCGGGCTGGGCGCCAAAGGGTGTAGATGTATTGAAACGCAAAGCATTGATTTAAGGAAGAAGGAAAATTATGAGTTTAAGAGGAAAACAAAAGCGTTTTTTACGTAGCAAAGCGCATCATCTTCAGCCGATTTTTCAAATCGGTAAAGGTGGAATTAATTCAGCAATGATCGTCCAAATTGAAGAAGCTTTAGAAAAAAGAGAACTGATCAAAGTATCTCTACTTCAAAATACAGATGAGGTTGCAGAAGAAGCAGCTCAAGTATTAGAAAAAGAAATCGACTGTGAAATCGTCCAAATCATTGGACGAGTGATCGTATTATACAAACCTTCTACAAAAGAAAAGTATCAAAAGTTATCAAATGAAGTAAAAGCAATATAAGGAGTGACCATGATGAATACGCAAGCTAAGACATTTGTTCGTTCACAACTATTTCCTAAAGAAATGCCTCAATTCTTAGAGAAGAAAAAGCAAGTAGGGATCCTAGGCGGAACGTTCAATCCCGTTCACCTTGCTCATTTAGTGATGGCTGAACAAGCTGGCCGGAATTTAGGTCTTGACCGCGTATTTTTAATGCCTTCTTATCAGCCGCCTCATGTTGATGAGAAACAGACGATTGATGCAAAACATCGACTCAACATGTTGGAATTAGCGGTGGAAGACAACCCTTTTTTGCAGATTGAAACGATCGAATTAGCTCGTGGTGGGAAAAGCTACACCTATGATACGATGAAGGAATTGACACAAAACAATCCGGATACAGATTATTACTTTATTATCGGCGGGGATATGGTAGAATATTTGCCAAAATGGTATAAAATTGATGAGTTGACTTCGATGGTCAATTTTGTGGGCATACGTCGACCAGGTTACACAACAGATACGCCATATCCTGTGATTTGGGTAGATGTACCTGAAATCGACATCAGTTCCACAAAAATACGTCAAAAGATCAAAGAAGGCTGTTCTATCCGCTATCTTGTTCCAGATAAAGTAATTGATTATATCCAAAATGAAGGGTTGTATGAAGATGGACTATAGTAATGAATATACTGCTTATTCTAGAGAAAACCTGATGCAAAAAATACAGATGAGAATGAGCGAACAACGTTTCAAGCATGTGCTTGGAGTAGAAGAAACAGCTGTTGCTCTTGCCAAAAAATACGGTGCTTCTCCTGAAAAAGCTAGTATCGCTGCATTGACACACGATTATGCGAAAGAACGACCAGATGAGGAGTTCAAAATGGTGATCGTAAGAGACGGTTTTGATCCAGAATTATTGAATTATAATAATGCTATCTGGCATGGGCTTGTTGGTGCTTCATTTGTAGAACGGGAATTAGGAATCACTGATTCAGAGATTCTTCACGCGATACGAGTGCATACGACTGGCGCTGCTAAAATGAGTCTCCTGGACAAAATCATTTATGTAGCAGATTATATTGAACCAGGTCGGGATTTTCCTGGGGTGCAAGATGCACGGACAATTGCATGGGTTGATCTAGATGAAGCAGTAGCATTTGAAACAAAACATACGCTATCCCATCTACTTGCACAAGAACAACAGATTTATCCAAAAACAATCGAAACATATAATTACTGGGTAGCAAAAAAATAAGCCATTCAATATTAGGAGGAAATCATCATAGATAGTAAAGAACAATTAAAAATTGCGGTTAAAGCAGCAGATTCAAAACGGGCAGAAGACATTATCGCTTTAGACGTTCGAAATGTTTCCTTGTTAGCAGATTATTTCATGATCTGTTCAGCAAATAGTGAACGTCAAATCAACGCAATTACAGAAGAAATCATTGATAAAGAAGAAGAAAACAAATATGAAGTAAAACGTATTGAAGGAAAAGAAGGCGGAAAATGGGTATTGATCGACCTTGGAGATTTGATCGTACATGTTTTCCATGCGCCAGAACGATGCTTCTATAATTTGGAAAAACTATGGTCAGATGCGCCGTTAGTCGATCTTAATGAATGGTTGGATTAACATGGCTTATGAAACATTTGCTTTCATTTACGATGAAGTGATGGACGAAACGCTTTACCAGCAGTGGTTAGCTTTTTCGAAACGTCATTTGCAAGAAGACACAAAAAATATTTTGGAACTGGCGTGCGGTACTGGAGCATTAGCGGTTGCCTTTGCAAAAGATGGATATGAAGTGACAGGGTTAGACCTTTCAGAAGAGATGTTGATGATCGCAAGCCAGAGAGCATATGAAGAAGACGTATCGATCCAATTTGTAGAAGGCAATATGCTCGATTTATCAGAAATCGGTCAATATCAAGCAATTACTTGTTTTTCTGATTCGTTGTGCTACATGAAAAATAGACAAGAGGTACAGCAAGTTTTTGATGAAGTCTATCAAGCGTTAGAAGAAAATGGCCGTTTTTTATTTGACGTGCACTCCACCTATCAAGTAGACGAGGTTTTTCCAGAATATAGCTATCATTATCAAGGGGATAATTTTGCTTTTTTGTGGGATAGCTATCCAGGAAGTGAGAAACACAGCATCGAACATTTTCTGACTTTTTTCGTTGAGGAACCAGAAGGATCTGGGCAATTTATCCGTGAAGATGAACTACATGAAGAGCGTACCTATCCATTGGAAAGCTATTTAAGAATGCTGGAAAACAGTGGGTTTTCGAAAGTCGAAGCATTTTCTGATTTTACAGACGAAGCAGCATCAGAGAAATCAAAGCGCTGGTTCTTCGTAGCATACAAAGACTAGCAATTTTGCCTGCTTGAGTTAACAAGAAAAGAATAAATCGTCAACATAAATTATATATCCGAACGATATAGGCATTGCTCTTGCGGTGCAGCTTCTCGTCGCAGAAGTATTGTGTTTGCGAGAATAGTTTATATAGTTCGGGTATTTTTTCTGATTTTTGACTTTTCCTTACTTGTCTCTAGTGTTTTTTTATCGATAAACTATGAAGGAGGGCGGACATGAAAAGCTGCGGGATTATCGTAGAGTACAATCCATTTCACAATGGACATCGCTATCATGCTGAAATGGCACGAAAAACAACAGGAGCAGAGGTCGTCATTGCTGTAATGAGCGGGAACTTTTTGCAACGAGGCGAACCAGCTATCATCGATAAATGGCATCGTGCGAATGAAGCTTTGCAAAATGGTGTGGATTTAGTAGTAGAGCTTCCTGTCGAATGGGCGGTTCAGTCAGCTGATTATTTCGCCAAAGGTGCAGTGAAAATCTTGCAAGCATTGGACTGTGACAGTTTGTGTTTTGGAACAGAAGAAGAAACCTCGTTTGACTATGGTAGTTTCGGCCGATTTGTTCAACAGAATCAAGATAAGATAGAAGAGTCTTTTCACGAGCTGTCTGATCAAACGTATAGTTATCCGCAAAAAATGACTGCAGTTTTTCGCAGTCTGTATCCCGATATTGCGCTTGATTTTTCTTCACCCAATCATATTTTAGGATTAAGTTATGCAAAAGAAAATGCCAAGTATATCCACCCTATGGAGTTACATCCGATCCAGCGTAAAAGTGCAGGCTATCATGAAAAAACAATTACAGATCAAACAATAGCCAGTGCAACAGCCATTCGCCATGCGTTAGAAAAAGGAAAAAGGATCGCTGGACTTGTGCCATTTCAGACAGAAGAAGATCTTTCCACTTGTTCGTTACAGACTTGGGAATCCTATTGGCCGTATTTGCGTTATCGGTTGTTATCTTCTACTTTGATGGAATTGACAGATATCTATCAGATGACCGAAGGAATAGAAACTCGTATGAAGACAGCAGCAGCAACAGCTAACGATTTTGCAGATTTTGTGTCAAAAGTAAAAACAAAGAGATATACATGGACGCGGATCCAACGATTATCTTGTTATGTCTTGTTGAATATCAAAAAGCAAGAGATTCCTATCCAACAAAATAAAAACTATCTTCGACTACTTGGATTTACCGATGCTGGAAGAAGCTTCTTAAAAGAAAAAAAAGAGATTTCTATTTATTCCCGAATCGGAAAAAAAGAGGCACAAGAAGCGGAACTGTTAGTTAGAAGTGATCAAATCTATCAATTGGGAGGCAATATTCCAGAACAGAATTTCGGACAAATCCCAATCCAAGTATAGACCTTTGACTGAAAATGAGAAGAATGAAGGAAGAAAGAAAAAAAGCTTCACAGAATCGTGATTCACAAGTATAATGGAACAGGACGTTTTTGCGTTATGAAACTATCAAATCAGAAAGCGAAGTGAAAATATGGGACGTAAATGGGCAAATATCGTAGCAAAGAAAACTGCTAAAGATGCTAATAATAGCCGGATTTATGCAAAATTTGGGATTGAAATCTACGCAGCAGCAAAATCAGGTGATCCTGATCCGCATGCAAACCAAAAACTACGTTTCGTCATTGATCGCGCTAAAACTTATAATGTACCAAAACATATTATTGACCGAGCAATCGAAAAAGCAAAAGGTGCAGGAGATGAAACATACTCTGAATTACGTTATGAAGGATTTGGACCAAGCGGCTCAATGGTGATCGTTGATACATTGACAAACAATGTGAATCGAACAGCAGCAGACGTACGAGCAGCATTTGGGAAAAATGGCGGGAACATGGGTGTTTCTGGAGCGGTTTCTTATATGTTTGACAATACAGCAATCTTTGCATTTGCAGGAGAAGACGCTGATGAGATCCTTGAATATCTAATGGAAAAAGACATCGACGTTCGTGACGTAATGGAAGAAGATGGACAAATCATCGTTTACGGTGAAGTAGCGGATTTCCATAGTATCCAAGAAGCATTAAAAGAAAAAGGAATCACTGATTTTTCAATTGCTGAGATCCAAATGATTCCTCAAACCGAAGTTACATTATCTTCAGAAGACCAAGAAACATTTGAAAAAATGATTGATGCGCTAGAAGATCTAGAAGATGTACAGCATGTGTTCCATAATGTGGCATTAGAAGACTAAGCAATCAGTTTTAACGAAAAGTATTCAGTTTTTTTCAAAAAGCAGGACAATCTCACTAACAGATTGTCTTGTTTTTTTGTGTGATTTATTTTCTATTCTAATTCAACCTGTGGTATGATGAGAGCATAAGTATCATATGAAATGATATGAAGTATGTGGAAGATGGACGGGGAAGAATATGGAAGCAAAAATCACTTTAGAACCTTTTGAACGTATCTTAAGCGGTTACCGCAAAGTAGAAGAGTTAGCAGTGAACGTAACTGATTGTTCAAAATTAGCGCAAAAATACGCAAGATTCGGCGTTGAAGGCTATCGATTAGGAAACTATGTCGGTACAGGGTATCTGAACCGTTATTTAGAGTGTATGGTGGACCGCGCACCAATGCTGATTTATAGACAAAAATATTTGATTCCGCTGCTTTTTCGTCGTTCTGATTCAGCCTTTCGGTTATTTGAAGAAGAGTATCGGATGGAGGCTTTCTTTCTACTATTGGAGTGGAGCTTAAAGCATCATCCTGAAAAAATTCTCATCGAAAGAAATGAGAAGATAGATACGAAAAAAAATAAAGTGGTCGATAGTGCATACCTAGCATTTCGTGTATCAGAAATTTTGGATTGTGGGGGTTATCCAATCAGCAATTTCCAATCAATCGATCAGTTCATTGAATGGAACCGAATTTACCGATTGATCGATAATGGCGGTATTGGACGTCATAGCAAGGTATTTGACCCAGAATATCCAGAAAACATGGAAGAACTAAAAATGATTATTTCGCTTGTCAAATTAAAATATCCTGAAACAGATTTGGATTTATATATAGAATAAATGACCTTAAATGATGAAATTACTTTTTCTGCAATTATTGCTGTAACTAAAAAGACAACTGCTAACATTGACGATAGCAGTTGTCTTTTTAGTTACAATACTTTTTTCTCATAAGATGAAATATCCATATTGTTTAACAAAGGACTTTCATTATTGGAGGTAAAAAGTGTCAATTCATGCATCGCACGTGTACACATGGTGTAAAGGATCAATTTGTCTTGCTGAGAAGAAAAATGATCTGCATCTACATCCCACAAGAAAACTCGGTCAAACTCCAGACCTTTTGCTAAAAAGGCTGGAAGTAAAATAATGGAACGCTTCATAAAATCACTCTCATTTAAAATCAGCTGGACTTGTTGTTTCAACTCGTCTGGCAGTTGAGCATAAAGAGTCTCGCATTCTTCTTGGGTTTTAGCAATGATTGCTGTACGCCAATACCGGGCTTTTCCCTGAGTCGTTCGAATGGTATCTGCTAACCAATTCAGTTTGACATCATCAGTTGTTCCTTGGATGAGCAAAGGCAAATCGCCTTTTCTTGCTGTAGTCTCTACTTGATGTTCTTTTGCAATAAAGTGATTAGCAAAATCAGTGATTTCTTTTGTGGAGCGATAGCTTGTCGTTAATTGGAAACGGGTAACTTCACGGTCCACGAAAAGTTCTTCCAATGATCCCACAATCGTTTCATTTCCAAAGACATTTTGATTTAGATCTCCACAGAAAGTCAAATTTGCTTTTGGGAACAAGGCTTGCAACAATGCCACTTGTGATGGTGCGAAATCCTGCATTTCATCAATAAAGATATAGCGAGCTTTGTGTGTGACCGTCACCGGATACGTTCGGCGCATTAGTAAAAAGAATAGGACAGCATCCTCTTGGGGCAACTCTCTTTGACGCAAATGTGTACGAATAGTTGCTAAATGTTCTTGCCATCTGGTCTCGCTGATTTTATGTCGTGTCAGAAGAGAAAGTGGCACAGTTTGTAAAAAGTGGAGATATTGTTTCGTTATATTGACAAATTGATAATTCATGATTCCTCGATGAATTCGACGGAATCGTTTACGTACGATTTGGTTAGCCAGTTTTTTACGTAAGGAACGCTCCTTTTGTTCTGTATATTCAAGATTAGGATCTGTTGCGTATAGTTCTTGGAGCTGCTCTTCCGCGAGATCTTTGACCCATTGCTGACGTGTTTCATCTTTTTGCAGACCGCCTAATTTTTTCAGTAGTTTCGTTTGTAACAGAGAGAGTCTGTGGTGCAAGGGAAGTTGTTCATTTGTTTCTTTATACCATTGGCGAATCGATTCCCTCGATAGGATCGTACGACCATTTATTTTCATATCACGGAACAAGGGACCGTAGCTTGTGATGCTTTGGATATAGCGATCAATCTGATCCACTAAGGTCAATCCGCTTTTCATCACTTGTATCGGATCTTTTTCGCCTAGCAAAAAACCACTTTCCTGTTGCTGTTCGTCTAATAAAGAAAACTCTGGCAACAGCTGTGAAATATAATTTTTGAATGTTTGTGTAGGCACACCGCTTTCACCTAATGAAGGCAATACAGTCGAGATATAATCAGAAAACAAATGGTTTGGTGAAAATAGAAGCACGTTTTCTGCCTCTAGCCATTTGCGATTATGATACAACAGAAAAGCAATACGTTGAAGCAGAGCAGACGTTTTTCCGCTTCCGGCGATTCCTTCAATCAGCATCACTTTACTTGTTGTGTCCCGAATGATTGCATTTTGTGCTTTTTGTATCGTAGAGACGATATTTTTCATATGGTTGCTTGATGCTTCGTCCAATATCTCTAGCAAAAAGTCATCGTTGATTACTTCCGACGTATCTACCATAGATAAAATACGTCCTTCTTGGATTTTAAATTGTCGTTTCAACTGCAGATCGACATCTATTCTATCTGTTTCAGTTTCATAAAATGCGGGACCAATCTCACCTTCATAATAAAGGTTGGCAATTGGTGCGCGCCAGTCAATAACAATTGTTTCTTCTGCTAGATCTCTTAAAGAAGCGATACCTAGATACAATGTTTCTGTTTCACGGTCTTCTTTAAAATCGATACGGGCAAAGTAAGGACTGTCTTTCATAACAGACAACGTTTGTAGGCGTTTTTGCTGCGCCTCAAGAGTATGATATTTTAAAAGCAATTCTTGCTCATGTTGACGATATTCAACAGCAGATTCATAAAAAGCTTCATTGGAACCAGCTCGAATCTTGTGATTAGCTGTGTCTTTTGTCGAATGATTCATTTCTTGAGTCAATTCTCGTTGTTTTGTATCCAGCATATTTTGTTCGATCTGGATTAGTTCGATCGTTTCATCCACGTGCGTTTGTTCTAGTTGTTTCTCATTCATCACATGTTTGCTCCTTCCGCCGTAAATAACGAATTAAAAGTATAGCACAGTTTTTCGAAAAAAGGTACTTTTTAACGGATGAATCGAAAAAAGTCCTCTTTGCTCGATAGATTCGTTTGTCGGACTGGCGACTATTGGAAACGCTGATAGTGATAGTTGTTTTCAATTAAGGCCTATTGTTTTAAAAAGTGTTAAGCAAGTACTATGCTTAAGAGAAAGAGAGGCAATTGAAGATGACTAACCTCTAAGTCACAAAAAAGAGGAGAAGAAACTATGACACATTTAAAAAAATTTTTACTTACTTTATTTATTGGCGGAGTAGCTTTGTTAAGTGAATTTGTTTTCCATCAGCCGGGACTTGCTTTTATGATTGTTGCATTTACTGGAGGGATTCTCGCCTTCGTGATGTTTTTGGAAATGATCAAAACATTGCGTTCAGGAAGATATGGTGTAGATATATTAGCGATTACCGCAATCCTTGCAACATTAGCCGTCAAAGAATATTGGGCTAGTTTGATGATATTGATCATGCTTACAGGCGGAGATAGTCTAGAAGATTACGCGAATAAACGAGCAGGTAAAGAATTGCAATCTTTATTAGACAACACCCCAAGAATCGCCCATCGATTCAAAGAAGGAAGATGGCAGGATATAGTAATTGATGAAATAAATGTGGATGATCAGCTGCTAGTCAAGCCTGGCGAGCTTGTACCAGTTGATGGTCGAGTGATCAAAGGAGAATCATCAGTCGATGAATCTTCTTTGACAGGAGAGTCTCGTCCAGAAACAAAGAAACCTGGAGATCAGATCATGTCTGGGTCTTTAAATGGAGACGGATCAATCCAAATGATTGCTGAAAAACGCGCTGCAGATAGCCAATATCAAATGATCATTAAATTAGTCGAAGAATCAAAAGAAAAACCTGCCCGATTCGTCCGTTTAGCTGATCGTTATGCGGTTCCCTTTACATTGATCGCATATTTGATTGGCGGTATTTCTTGGTGGTTCTCAAAAGATCCTTTGCGTTTTGCAGAAGTATTGGTCGTAGCATCGCCTTGTCCATTGATTTTAGCTGCGCCGATCGCTTTAGTTGCTGGGATGAGCCGTTCAAGTAAAAACGGGATTGTTGTTAAAACTGGAACAACGATTGAAAAGCTCGCACGTACAAAAACGATTGCTTTTGATAAAACAGGAACGCTTACCAAAGGAATATTAGAAGTAGAGGCGATTCAACCAGTCAATGGAATGAAAAAAGAAGAGCTACTTATGTATGCAGCAAGTGCAGAACAGGAATCTAGCCATATCTTAGCTCGTTCGTTAGTGAACAACGTGAAAAACAGCCAACTGTATCCTGTTAGTCAACTGAAAGAAGTGACAGGTCAAGGAATCCAAGCAGTAGTCAATAATCATGACGTAAAGATTGGACGCGCTTCTTTTGTTTCAGTGGAAGAAATCGAGACTTCTGAAACAGCAATCTATGTAGCCATTGATCAATCCTTTGCAGGAACCATCCTATTTTCGGATCAGATTCGCTCAGAAGCAGCAAGGACAATCAAAGAGCTAAGAAATCTTGGTGTGAAAAATTTGATGATGATTACCGGAGATGGATCAGCCATTGCTCAAGCGATTGCAGAGGAAGTCAAATTAGATTCTGTACATGCTCATTGCTTGCCTCAAGATAAACTGACCATTTTAGAACGTATCCCTAAAGATCAACGACCTGTGGCGATGATAGGAGACGGTGTGAATGACGCACCAGCACTTGCTGCTGCAGATATCGGCATTGCAATGGGCGCTCATGGTTCTACAGTTGCTAGTGAAAGTGCAGATGCGGTCATCTTGAAAGATGATCTTTTGCGTGTAGCAAAAGCAGTAGTGATCTCAAAAGATACGATGAGAATAGCGAAACAATCTGTACTGATTGGCATCTTTATTTGTATTTTTTTGATGTTAATAGCAAGTACGGGTCTGGTTCCTGCGTTATTCGGGGCTGTTTTGCAAGAAGTCGTGGATACGGTCTCTATCCTGAGTGCGCTGAGAGCAAAAAAAGACCCAGCCATTTTTCCGGATTCAGTACCCAAGACAAACATAGTATGATAGAATCGAGATGAAAAAAGAACGATCAGAAAGAGGAGAGAACATTATGCCATTCGTACATGTCGAATTAGTAGAAGGTCGCAGTCCGGAACAATTAGAAAATATGATGAAAGATATCACGGAAGCTGTTCATAAAAACACGCAAGCACCAAAAGAACACATCCATGTTATCATCAACGAGATGAAAAAAGGAACATACGGTGTAAATGGGGAATGGAAAAAATAAGTTTGGTTTCACACTTGATTTTTCTATTTATTAGTGGTTAAATAAACACATAATTGATTGATGAGAAAGCCAACTGAATTTGAGAGTCTTCGATAAGAGAGGAAAAGCTAGGCTGAAACTTTTCCAGGAGAAAACCAAAGGATGACCACTTTCGAAACCCTTGTTGAAGCAAGGGCGGTCGGACCGTTACAACGTTTGAGGAACGCATGTGCGTTTGAACATTAGGTGGAACCACGAACTTTTCGTCCTAGTATCTCTTTTCAAGAGATGCTAGGATTTTTTGTTTTTCAGCTTGATGATCTGATCAATCAAAACATTTCAAGGAGGAAACTATTATGATAAAAATTACTTTTCCAGATGGTGCAGTCAAAGAATTTGAGGCTGGTACAACAACATTGGCAATCGCTGAAAGTATTTCAAAAAGCTTAGCAAAAAAAGCTTTAGCTGGTAAAGTGAACGGCAAACTTATTGATTTGACTCGTCCAATCGAGGAAGATGCAAGTATTGAGATCGTCACACCAGACCATGAAGATGCACTTGGATTAGTCCGACATTCAGCAGCTCATTTGATGGCTCAAGCAATGCGCCGCCTCTATCCAAATATCCACTTTGGTGTTGGGCCAGCTATTGATTCAGGGTTTTACTATGATACAGACAATGGACAAAATCAAGTAACTGCAGAAGATCTTCCCGCAATCGAAGCAGAGATGATGAAAATCGTCAAAGAAAATCTGCCAATCGAACGCCGTGTTCTTTCGAAACAAGAAGCATTAGAAATTTTTGCAAGTGACCCATACAAAGTAGAACTGATTAGTGAATTGCCAGAAGAAGAAGTGATTACTGCCTATCAACAAGGTGAATTCATCGATTTGTGCCGTGGCCCACATGTTCCGTCTACTGGTCGTATACAAGTATTCAAATTATTATCAGTGGCAGGTGCTTACTGGCGTGGAAACTCAAACAATCAAATGATGCAACGAGTTTACGGAACAGCCTTTTTTGATAAAAAAGCTTTGAAAGAATATATCCGTCTGCGTGAAGAAGCAAAAGAAAGAGATCATCGTAAACTAGGGAAAGAACTTGACTTGTTTATGGTTTCTCCAGAAGTTGGTTCTGGTTTGCCATTCTGGCTTCCAAAAGGGGCAACAATCCGACGCACGATCGAACGTTATATCGTAGACAAAGAAGTTAGTCTAGGTTACCAACATGTGTATACACCGATCATGGGAGATGTTGAGTTGTACAAAACATCTGGACACTGGGATCATTATCAAGAAGACATGTTCCCGCCAATGGATATGGGAGATGGCGAAATGCTTGTTCTTCGTCCAATGAACTGCCCTCATCACATGATGGTCTACAAAAACGCCATCCATTCTTACCGTGAATTACCAATTCGTATCGCTGAATTAGGAATGATGCACCGTTATGAAAAATCAGGTGCTTTGTCAGGTTTACAACGTGTACGAGAAATGACGTTGAACGATGGTCATACATTTGTTCGTCCTGACCAAATCAAAGATGAATTTAAGCGTACGCTTGAATTGATGGTCGCGGTATATGCTGACTTCAATATTACAGATTATCGTTTCCGCTTAAGCTACCGCGATCCAAACAATACAGACAAATATTTTGATGATGATGCAATGTGGGAAAAAGCCCAAGCAATGCTGAAAGCTGCTATGGATGAATTAGAGCTAGATTACTTTGAAGCAGAAGGGGAAGCAGCCTTTTACGGACCAAAATTAGATGTCCAAGTCAAAACAGCACTTGGGACAGAAGAAACATTGTCAACTATACAATTAGACTTCTTATTGCCGGAACGCTTTGATTTGACATATGTTGGAGAAGATGGAGAAAATACGCATCGTCCAGTAGTTATCCACCGCGGAATCGTTTCTACCATGGAACGTTTTGTCGCCTATTTGACAGAAGTATACAAAGGTGCTTTTCCAACATGGCTAGCACCAATACAAGCGACAATCATCCCTGTTTCTGTTGATGCACATGGCGATTATGCTTATGAAATCAAAGAACGCTTGCAAATGAAAGGGTTACGTGTAGAAGTCGATGACCGCAATGAAAAAATGGGCTATAAGATTCGTGCCTCTCAAACACAAAAAATTCCTTACCAATTAGTTGTCGGTGACAAAGAATTGGAAGACGCAACAGTGAATGTACGTCGTTACGGAAGCAAAGAAACAGCTGTAGAAGATTTGAATATCTTTATTGATGCTATGGAAGCAGAAGTCAAAAATTACAGCAGAGAAAACAAATAGATAAGCTGCCTATAAAAAAGCACTAAATAAAAAACAATTCAAACAATAGAGAACAGATATTCCACAATCCCACAGATGGACAATAGAATTTGTGGGATTGATGGAATGAGCTATCCTATTGTTCGGATTGTTTTTTTGTTTTTTTATCCAGTACACGACCGTTAACAGGGAACTGATATGGTATACTTACATAGACGATTATTAAAAGGATGGAGGAACTTATGAGCGTAATTAGTCGTATTGAAAGTATGATGGAAGATTATTCTTCAGCAGAAAAAAAGTTGGCCAACTACATTATTGGAAATATTGAGAAGGTTCCCACAATGACAGCCAATGAATTAGCGGAGGCTTCAGGTTTGAGTGCGCCGACAGTTGTACGTTTTTCAAAAAAAATCGGGTTTCAAAGTTTGACGGACTTCAAAATCACGATTTCAACAGAATTACAGACTGGAATCGATGAAGGATTTAGCGATATCGAAGCAAATGAGTCCTTTTACTCTATCAAAAACAAACTTGGGAACAATGCGCAAGTAGCGATAAAAGAAACAGTAGATATTCTGGAAGAAGAAACGATCCAAAAAGTCGTAGAATGTTTGGAAACGGCTGAGTCTGTTTTTTTATATGGTGTGGGTGCCTCTTCTTTAGTGGTAGAAGACATTCTGCAAAAATGGTCTCGTGTCGGTAAGCCCATCATTTTTGAAAAAGATATCCATGTCTTGCTCCCACAACTTGTCAGCAATGAGAAGAAGAAAGTACTTTGGCTTGTTTCGAACTCAGGGAGAAGCGCAGATGTAGTTGCATTAGCTGAGCTAGCAAAAAATATGAATATCGAGATCATTGCGTTGACGCAATTTGGAAATAACCCACTTAGCAAGATAGCCGATGTACTCGTACAAACATCAAGACCAAAAGAAATCACCAATCGAAGTGCGGCAACCAATTCACTTTTGGCCCAATTCGCTACGATTGATATCATTTTTTATTTTTATATGGCTAAAAACGAATCACTTAGTGAAAAAGTGAAAAAAACAAGAGAAGCAATTCAAGACTATTTTATGGATTCAAAATAAAAAAACTAAATTTACCTTACTATTTTTGATATAAGTTTTTTTAGAATAACAACTTATAGTTTTCCACAAAGAAATGTTCTATTAAAGTGTTTCACGACTTTAGAAAGCATAATTTTCAAAAATAAGTTTAGTTTTTAATGAAAAAATAGTTGGATATGCAACTTCAGAGGTTTGCTGTGAAACAAAAAGTTGATTTTATCTTGAAATTAGGTAAAGAATTTCTTGCTCCGCTCATTTTTTCTTTTTTATTAAGAAGTTTTTGGGTACAATGAAGCATGAATGTAAATAGGCGGAAGGATAGGAAATGATGAAAGATTTTATGAAAAAAATAGTAAATACTTCTTGGATAGAAAAAATAAGAAAAGGGGCACAAGAGCCTAAAAACAAAACGTTTCGCCGGTCGCATGTTCCTTTTCGCTTAAATTTTCTTTTTTTCATTATATTTACGTTATTTGTTGCGTTGATTGCTCGATTGGGCTATTTGCAGATCGTGAATGGTGAAGAGATGGAAGCGCGAGTGAAATCTACTTCTACGATTACAGTCCAAGAAAGTACCCCTCGTGGAATGATCTACGATTCCACAGGAAAAGCGTTAGTCACAAATAAAGCGAATCAGGCAATCACCTATACGAGGGGCACACAAGTGACGGCTAAAGACCTACTTGAAATCGCAACGAAGCTGAACTCGCTGATTGATGTGCCGGCAGATGAAAATCTGACAGATAGAGATAAAAAAGATTTTTGGCTGGCTGATCCGGAACATTTGAAGGAAGTCACAAAAAGACTTTCGGCAAAAGAAAAGCAATTAGGAAACAGCGAACAATACAGCGCGATGGTCAATAAAGTAACAGATGATGAGATCAACTTAAACGAGGAACAATTAAAGATCGCTACCATCTTTAAACGGATGAACAGTGCATATGAATTAAACACGGTCTATATCAAGAACTCTGGTGTTACTGACCAAGAATTAGCTGTTGTGGCGGAACGTGCTTCTGAGCTTCCAGGAGTTTCGACAGGCACAGACTGGACACGCGAATATAACGCAGCAGATTCACTGAAAAGTATTTTAGGTAGTGTGACGACTGAAAAACAAGGACTTCCGGCAGATGATGCAGAGAAGTATTTAGCAAAAGGTTATTCTCGAAATGATCGTGTGGGACAAAGTTATTTGGAAAAACAATATGAAGATGTCCTACAAGGAACTAAAACCCAATATGAAGTTTCTCTTGATAATGAAGGCAATGTTTCGAATCAAAAAGAAATCTTCTCTGGGGAAAAAGGTTCTAATTTAATGTTATCGATGAATGCAGAATTCCAATCAAAAGTAGAAGAAATCTTAAAAAGAAATTATCAAACATTGATCAATAATGGTAAAGCACAGTACTCGCCTGGTGCTTATGCAGTAGCCATGAATCCTCAGACAGGAGAAGTGTTAGCCATGACTGGTTTCAGTCATGAGCAAGGTTCCAAGGAAATCACCGAGAATGCTTTGGGTACGATCACTAGCGCCTTTGCTCCAGGGTCTGTAGTCAAGGCTGGTACTTTGACAGCAGGTTGGGCAAGTAACGCGATCAGCGGGAATCAAGTGTTGATTGATGAACCGATTCGTCTACAAGGTGCTTCAGAAAAAAGCTCTGTCTTTAACCGAAACGGACAAGTTGCTCTTGATGCAGTCAAAGCATTGGAATTGTCTTCCAATACGTATATGATCAAAGTGGCATTAAAGATGCTAGGACTAGACTATACTCCTGGAATGGGACTACCTAGTTTAGACGAAGAAGCTAAAGCTTATCAACAATTGAGAGACTCTTTCAAAGAATTTGGTCTTGGTACAACGACTGGGATTGATTTGCCGAATGAATCTCCTGGGATTTCACGCTCTGTTGAGTATATGAAGAAGTTCAATGCGGATAATGGCAAAGAATGGTATACTCCTGGTAACTTTACCGATTTGGCATTTGGACAGTTTGACACATATACACCGATCCAATTAGCTCAATATGCTTCAACAGTCGCTAATGGCGGGAAACGAGTACAGCCTCACCTAGTCAAAGCAATCTATGGCAATGACGAAAATGGGAATTTAGGTGAAGTGAAAAAAGAAATTGGCACGACAGTAGAAAATACGGTCAATATATCTGCAGAAAATATGGCAATCCTCCGTGAAGGATTCCATCAGGTTGTTCATGGTACCGACCCTTACACAACAGCTAAACCATTAGCCAGTGCGAAAATGGACCTTTCTGCAAAAACAGGGACTGCAGAAACGGTTGCGGAAGGTCACCCAGATATTACGACAGTCAATAGTAATATCGTGGCATACGGACCAACAGACAATCCGGAAATCGCAATCAGTGTGGTCTTGCCGAACTTATTAGATGAACAAGACCACATGAACTTGACGATTGCTAAAGAAATAATGGACGCGTATTATGATATGTTCATGGCAAAATAAAAAAGAGGTCGTGAAAAAGCCACTTAGTTTCGAGTATGAAGAAAAATTTTGTGAAAATAGCTTCTCATATTTTTGCTTAAATTTGACTTCATACCGAGAAACTGGCTTTTGAACACTATTTATCAAGAGGGTGTGAAATCAGCACCCTGATCTGAGTATTAGAGAAACAAAATGGGAAAATAGATTTTCATATTTTGCTGTTTTTGAGCTAATACCGAAGGACAGCTGATTGAGCACCGTTTACTCGGCAAAAAAGGTTGTGACAAAAATTGTCACAACCTTTTTTAGTGGAATCTAATTCTCTATTGTAGTTTAAGTAATTTTTCCAGATAAACAGCTAAACCGTCTTCTTGATTGCTCAAAGGAGTGACATCATTTGCGATGCCTTTGAGCTGATCAGTACCATTAGCCATAGCCACTCCCCAGCCTGCATAATCCAGCAGCTCCAAATCGTTATGCTCATCACCAAAAGCAATCACGTCTTGTTGATCAATAGATAGGTAGTTAGCAATCTCTTGCACACCTTTTGCTTTTTGTATTCCTTTTGAAACAATCTCTAAGATCGCCGTAGGACCGCCCCACGTACGAACATCCACATAACTGCCAAATTGACGTGTTAATTCAGCAGATACAGCTTCTGCAAAACGCTTGTCTGTTCGGACAAGCAAAGATGTAGGATTTGTCGTCAGATTTTTAGGAGAAAGCAAGTTTTTTTCTCCAGGACGTGAAGAAGCAAAAATTTTTTCATCAAAGAAGTCAAAGCTGTCGATAAAAAAAGTATCCCGATTTTCAGCAGCGATAAAGTCTAAATTCAATTGTTTTTTTTGCGATAAGATTTCAAAAGCAATTTCACGATTAATCAATGTTTCTCTTTCGCCATCCCAATGTTGATTAGGGATATGCACCAGTGCGCCGTTAAAATTAACCATCGGTGTTGTTAACTCTAATTGTTGGTAAAATTGATGGCTCATTCGAAATGGGCGTCCAGTAGCGATACTGACATGATGACCAGCATTGATTGCTTTTTTCAGGGTTTCTTTTGTTTTAGAGGTAATCATCGAATCTTGATTGAGGGTGGTTCCGTCCAGATCGATGGCAATTAATTTTTTATTCAATAAAGGTCCTTCCTTCCTCAACTAGCATTTGTTTTAGTCTAGCATATTTTAGTTAATTAACAAGAGGAATCAGTTATTCCTAACAAAAAATACAGTTATGGCTATGTAAATAAATGAATACGAGTTAAACACGAACATTAAGTATTGTTTTCGGTTTTTTTGTTAAAAAAACGTTGAAAAACGAATGAAACGTCTATATAATTTGAAATTGTTCGATGGATTTGCCATATTTTGCATATTTTTTATTATTATAGTTTTCCATCAGAAAAAAATTCAGGGAGTGGAACTTTTTATGGAAAAGTTTTTCGGTTTAAAGAAAAACAATACAAATGTATCAACTGAAATAATGGCGGGAGTAACGACATTCTTTGCCATGAGCTATATCTTATTCGTAAATCCGACGATTTTATCAGCATCAGGTATGCCGTTCCAAGCAGTATTTCTAGCCACAATCATTGCATCAATCATTGGTACGCTAGTCATGGGATTGTTCGCGAATGTACCATATGCTCAGGCACCTGGTATGGGATTGAACGCATTTTTCACTTTTACGGTCGTTTTCGGGCTTGGCTATTCTTGGCAACAAGCCTTGGCAATGGTTTTTATTTGCGGATTAATCAATATTTTTATTACTGTTACAAATATCCGAAAGATGATCATTCGGGCGATTCCTGAAAGTCTTCAACATGCGATTGGTGGCGGGATCGGTATTTTCGTTGCGTATGTCGGGATCAAAAATGCAGGATTTTTATCTTTTTCAGCAGACCAATCTGCTATTTCGAGTTCTGTCGTTGAAGGTGGAAAAGCAACAAATGTTACGATAAATGGCGGAATCGTTCCCGCGTTAGCCAACTTTGACAACGCACCTATCTTGTTAGCTGTGATTGGTTTGGTACTGACAGCCATTTTAGTTGTAAAAAACGTCCGTGGTGCTATTCTTATCGGTATCGTAGCGACCACAGTCCTTGGGATTTTTATGGGTGTTGTTGATTTAAGTTCCATTGATTGGCAAACGAATTCGTTAGGCAATTCATTTAAAGAATTAGGAACAACGTTCGGTGCAGCATTTGGTTCTGAAGGAATGCAATCTTTATTCAGTGATTCTTCCAAGATCCCTCAAGTATTGATGACGATCATCGCATTCAGTTTATCTGATACATTTGATACAATCGGAACATTTATCGGTACAGGACGCCGCACAGGTATTTTCTCAAAAGAGGACGAGATTGCATTGGAAGATGGTCGCGGGTTCAAAACAAAAATGGATAAAGCGCTATTTGCCGATGCAATCGCTACTTCCGTAGGTGCTATCTTTGGTACATCAAATACAACAACTTATGTCGAATCTGCAGCTGGAATCGGGGCCGGCGGACGTACTGGTTTGACTTCAGTAGTAGTGGCAGTGCTATTCGCATTAAGTAGTCTGTTCTCCCCGCTGATCGCCATTGTACCAAATCAAGCAACTGCGCCAGCACTGATTTTGGTCGGAGTAATGATGATGGCTTCTTTCGCAGACATCAAATGGCTAGATATGGAAGAAGCTTTACCAGCCTTCTTTGCATCGATCTTTATGGGATTGTGCTATAGCATTTCTTATGGGATTGCAGCAGGATTTATTTTCTATACAATTGTCAAAGTAATCAAAGGAAAATTCAATGAAGTTTCTGTTGCTTTGTGGATTGTTGATATTTTATTCATCATCAACTTCATCATTCTAGCAACGATTTAAATAAAGAGAAGGGATTGGAACAGCATTTTTTCCGGTCTCTTTTTTTTTACATAAAAAGAACGTTACATATAAAATAATCTTTGCGGGATTTTTCTCTTTTTACTGGCGAGATCGTTGCTTGTTTATTCGAAAATAGGTATGATAAAAGAGACGAAAGAGGGATGATAGATGAAGATTAATTGGAGAAAAAATTTAGTGATTGCATGGATTGGCTGTTTTTTCACTGGTGCAAGTATTAGTTTAGTTATGCCATTCATACCAGTTTATGTTGAGCAACTAGGAACACCAAAAGATCAAATCGAATTGTTTTCGGGACTAGCAATCTCTGTTACTGCTTTTGCATCTGCCGTGGTTGCACCAATCTGGGGAAATCTAGCTGATCGAAAAGGTCGAAAACTCATGATGATCCGTGCAGCAGCTGGGATGACGTTGACGATGGGTTCTTTAGCTTTTGTGCCGAACGCGTATTGGCTTTTGATCATGCGTTTTTGGAACGGGATTTTGTCTGGGTATATTCCAAATGCAACAGCAATGATTGCTTCACAAGCGCCTAGAGAAAAGAGCGGATGGGCATTAGGAACATTATCCACCGGAGCGATTGCGGGAAATCTGATCGGACCTTCTATGGGCGGTGCATTGGCTCAGTGGTTTGGTATGGAAAATGTATTCTTGATCACAGGGGCTTTGTTGATGATCACAACGGTGTTGACCATCTTCTTAGTCAAAGAAGATTTCCATCCAATCGAGAAAAAAGATCTGATAAGCACCAAAGAAATTTTTTCAAAAATGGATCATCTCTCTATTTTGATTGGTCTCTTCATCACGACCTTGATTTTACAGATAGGGATCACTACGATCAGCCCTATTTTGACCTTATATATTCGTGAATTGAGCGGAAATACAGAAAATATCCTGTTTGTCAGCGGCTTGATTGTTTCGATAGCTGGTGTTTCCGCAGTCTTTTCTTCACCAAAACTAGGAAAACTAGGGGATAAGATTGGGAATCAAAAAGTTTTAATTGGCGGACTCATCTTATCATTTTGCTGTTATTTGCCCATGGCGTTTGTCACGACACCACTCCAATTAGGTATACTTCGTTTTATTTTAGGTTTTTCAACTGGTGCTTTGATGCCTTCTGTCAATACACTGATCAGTAAAATCACGCCACAAGAAGGGGTTAGCCGAATCTATAGCTATAATCAGATGTTCAGTAACTTTGGACAGGTTCTAGGACCCATGTTGGGGTCGACAGTTGCGCATGCTTATAATTACAGTGCTGTTTTTATTGTGACAAGTTTATTCGTCCTGTCAAATATTCTTCTTTCTCTATTCAATTTTCGTAAAGTTCTTCGCAGTAGATTATAATAGTGGTGAAAATTGGAAATAAAAAAGAGCTTGAGATATCTCAAGCTCTTGGCTGTTTTTTTACGAATGGGCAGAGGTTTCTTTTCTTGGCGCAACTGCACCAATCAAAAGGATAATGACACCCGCAATTAATGAAATGATTGTTGTCAAAGTAAAATCATATGTTCCGCTTGTTAATGCAGCACCAATATAACCGACTACTTGACCTAGAACGACAGCCCAGAATAATGTAACGATATATCGCATAAAGAACACCTCTTTTCTATCTTAATTTTACCAGATTTTCTTTGAATGTAAAGAAACGAGACTAAATCTCAATAAAATTCGAGTTCTTGTGAAAGAACTCATTTCTACAGACTAGAAGCAAGCAAATGAAGCAGAACAATTAACTTCAGCACTTGTTATTTAATGAAAGTAAAAGGATCATACCTTTTAACGCTAGTGAATTTTAACGAAAAAAAAGGCGGAATGCAAGATGTTTTTCCCACAACTTTATACAATTACTTCTTATTCTCTTTTACAAAGTACGATCCGTATTCGAGAATATGTACAAGAAGCAAAAAAACAAGGCTACACTTCATTAGCCATAACGGATAAAGATGTCTTATACGGTGCACCTGAATTCTATCGTATTTGTGTAGAAGAAGAAATACAGCCAATCATTGGATTACATCTTAGTTATACTTATGAAGAAAAAAATTATGGTTTGCTTGCGTACGCAAAAGATGAGACAGGTTATCAGCAACTGATGAAACTTTCCAGTCGAAAAATGATCCAAGAAAAAATGGCACTTGATGATATGATAGAAACCGACCATCTAGTGTTTGTCGTTCCGGCAACTCATTCTGTTTCTGAGGCTTTCAATAAAGAGGAACATTTTTTCAGTCATTGGCAGTTTTTGCTTGAAAATGTTTTTACTAAAGATTTTTATATCGGCTTGTCAGAAAACACGCCTAATCAATTGCCTGAATGGTATCAGTATGTGACAAAAGAAAATTATCCGCTTTGTGCATTGCATCCAATCGCTAGTTTACAGCAAGAAGACCTTTTTGCGCTTGAAGTGATGAAGCATATCAAAGAGGGAAGTCAGATGCCTTTAGAAAGTTTATCTGCACCTTTACCATCAGCAAATGGTTACCTGATTTCAGAACAAGAAATGATCAAACGATTCGAAGAAGCAGGTCTTTCACAAGCTGTAATAGGTGCTCAGCGCTTAGCTGAATCGATTTCATTTGAATTTCAGTTTCATCAGAAATTACTCCCGCATTATCCCGTCCCTCAGGGAAAACAAGCTGGAGAATATTTAAGAGAGCTATGCTACTCGCAAGTAGAACATCGGATCGTTGATTATACAAAGGAGTACCGAGAACGTTTGGACTATGAGTTATCTGTCATCCATCAAATGGGATTCGATGATTATTTCCTGATCGTATGGGATGTAATGGCTTTTGCTCATAGAAATAAAATCGTTACCGGTGCAGGCCGTGGTTCTGCTGCTGGTTCATTAGTAGCCTATGTGTTAGAAATCACAGATGTGGATCCATTAGAGTATGACTTGCTATTCGAACGATTTTTAAATCCTGAACGTTTTACGATGCCGGATATTGATTTGGATATTCCTGACAACCGACGTGAGGAAGTATTGAATTATGTTCGAGAAAAGTATGGACAATATCACATGGCGCAAATCGCGACATTTGGTACAATGGCTGCAAAAATGGTTCTTAGAGATGCAGCTAGAGTGTTTGGTCTGTCACAAAGTGAAGCAAACCGCTGGTCAAAAGCAATACCAAACCAACTGAAAATCACATTGACCCAAGCTTACAAAACATCGCGTCAACTAGTAGAATTAGTTCAGGCAAGCGAAAAAAACCAACTTTTATTCAAAACCGCAGTGATTTTAGAAGGATTGCCAAGACACGTTTCGACTCACGCAGCAGGGGTAGTTATCAGCGATAGGAATCTACTTGAATTAGTACCGCTCCAACGCGGTTCTGATGAAGCTTTTCTGACTCAGTATACGATGAATGAGGTAGAAGCCATCGGTCTTTTGAAAATGGACTTTCTAGGACTACGTAACTTATCGATTATTGATTTTACTTTAAAGGCTGTTAAGCGAGTAGAAGGGCAGGAAATCCGATTAAAAGAGATCCCATTAAATGATGCAAAAACGCTACTCTTGTTTCAACGAGGCGAAACTTCAGGAGTATTTCAATTTGAATCCGCTGGTATTCGAAACGTTTTACGAAGATTAGGACCAGAAAACATCGAAGATATTGCCGCAGTCAATGCGTTGTATCGTCCAGGTCCTATGCAAAATATCGATACTTTCATTGCCAGAAAAAAAGGAAAAGAAGCCATTCGCTACCCCGATGATTCACTGATCCCGATTTTGAAAAACACATACGGGGTGATTGTCTATCAGGAACAAATCATGCAGATTGCCTCGACTATGGCTGGATTTACATTAGGACAGTCAGATATTTTGAGGCGGGCAGTTAGTAAAAAGAAAAAAGACGTATTAGATGAAGAAAAGTCGCATTTTGTATCAGGAGCATTACAACAAGGATATTCGGAAAAAACAGCAGTGACTGTATATGAATATATTGAAAAATTTGCAAACTATGGATTCAATCGGTCGCATGCATTTGCTTATTCCTTCGTGGGATTCCAAATGGCATATCTAAAGGCTCATCATCCAGGAGCTTTCTTTACCAGTCTAATGAATTCTGTTCGGCATAACACAACGAAATTGAAAGAATATATTGCAGAAGCACGTAAAAATAAACTCAAACTTTCTTCACCATCCATCAATCAAAGCAATTATAGTTTTGAGTTGGTCAATAAGGAAGAAATCAGATTCGGGCTGACAGCGATAAAAGGCATCCGACGTGATTTTGTAGAAGATGTATTGAATGAAAGAAAACAAAATGGCCCGTTCAAGTCAGTAGATCAATTCCTCATACGGATCGATAAGCGGTGGCTGAAATTAGAGTTACTGCAATCACTGACAGCAGTAGGTGTTTTTGATGAATTATCTCCTAACAGGAAACAGTTGATGCTTGATCTCGAAGGAAAAATCCAAAATATCGTTTACAGCGGTGGCAGTCTAGATTTGCTAGGAATCATGGCATTAAAAGAAGAAGAAGTTGCTGACTATACACTAGAAGAACGACTGAAGCTGGAAGAGGAATACTTAGGTGTTTATTTGTCAGGACATCCTGCAGAAGGGTTTGACCGGCTTCGTTTAGCTAAACAGGTTCAGCTGATTACAGATATCGTTCCTAATCAACCAGTCAATTTACTATTGATGATAAAGGAAGTTAGAGAGATTCGGACAAAAAAAGGCGAACTGATGGCCTTCGTGGAAGGAACCGATAGTAGCGGAGAAATTTCTGTCACGGTTTTTCCAACTCTTTATCGAAAATATCGTAACCTGTTTGCAGTTGATCAAGTGATTTTTGTTCAAGGGCGTAGCGAAATCAGCAAATATAACCAGGAACTACAATTGATTGGAGAAAGCTTTGCTGATCCTCGTCAGTTAGAAACACAGTATCCTTCACAAACGTGCTATTTGCGTATAACAGAAGAACGGGAAGACCCTGAGATAATGAAACAATTACAAGGGATTTTTCAGAAACACCCAGGATATATTCCAGTAATTATGTACCACGAAAAAACACAACGAAAAGTTGTTCTGTCAGATGCTTATTGGGTGGATGACAGCAAGAGTATAAAGGGACAACTTGTTTCTCTACTTGGCGAAGATAATGTGGTTTTCAAATAACTTACGGTAAAAAATACTACTTGCTTTCATTTTTTTTCATTTTTTTATCCGTAAATCAAGACAAGCGAGAAAAATAATGTTAGAATGTTAGTCGTGGTTAACGCAAAAATGGTTGTAAACCTAAGTTATACTTAGGATAAAGTATTTTAATGAGGTGAATGTTTATTATGAAACGCATCGGAATTTTGACCAGTGGCGGAGACGCACCTGGAATGAATGCAGCTGTTCGTGCCGTTGTTCGTAAAGGTATTTACGAAGGACTGGAAGTATACGGGATCAATTATGGGTTTGCCGGTTTAGTTGCTGGAGATATTCGTCGTCTTGATGTGGCAGATGTAGGTGACAAGATCCAACGTGGTGGTACATTCTTGTATTCTGCACGTTATCCAGAATTTGCAACTGAAGAAGGTCAATTAAAAGGAATCGAACAATTGAAAAAATTCGGGATCGAAGGTCTAGTGGTTATCGGAGGAGACGGTTCTTATCATGGCGCAATGGCTTTGACAAAACGTGGATTCCCAGCAGTAGGTATTCCTGGAACAATCGATAATGATATTCCTGGTACTGACTTCACAATCGGTTTTGATACAGCAATCAATACAGTGCTAGAATCAATTGACCGTATTCGTGACACAGCGACTTCTCATGTTCGTACATTCGTTATCGAAGTAATGGGACGCAATGCAGGTGACATCGCTTTATGGTCAGGTGTAGCTGGCGGAGCAGATGAAATCATCATCCCAGAACATGATTTTGATATGGCTTCAGTTGCTAAAAAAATCCAAGAAGGCCGTGATCGTGGGAAGAAACATTGCTTGATCATCTTGGCTGAAGGTGTAATGGGCGGAAATGAATTCGCTGAAAAACTTTCAGAATTTGGCGACTATCATACACGTGTATCTATCTTGGGACACGTTGTCCGTGGTGGAGCACCAAGCGCACGCGACCGCGTCTTAGCAAGTAAATTCGGTGCTTACGCTGTCGAATTGCTTCAAGAAGGAAAAGGTGGATTATGTGTCGGTATCCATGACAACGAAATCGTTGCAGCTGACATCATTGATACACTAGAAAACAACAAGCATAAACCAGACTTATCATTATATGATCTAAATAATTCACTTTCATTTTAAGAGTGAAAGAAACCAAGCTATTTAAGCTGTGTACAGCTTTAAATAAACAAAATTGAATGGGAGAGTTTTTTAAATGAAAAAAACCAAAATCGTTAGTACATTAGGACCAGCAAGTAACTCAGTAGAAATTATTTCTCAATTGATTGAATCTGGGGCAAATGTCTTCCGCTTTAACTTTTCTCATGGTGACCATGAAGAACAATTATCACGTATGACTATGGTCCGTGAAGCAGTTAAAAAGACAGGAAAAGATGTCGGTATTCTTTTAGATACAAAAGGAGCTGAAATCCGTACAACTGTTCAAGGCACAACAGAAGCTGATTTTGGTCGTGCAGGATACATCAAATTTGAAGTAGGAGATCAAACACGCATCTCTATGGATCCTGAACATGTAGGTTCAAAAGAAAAAATCGCGGTTACTTACCCAGGATTATTTGACGATGTTCACGTAGGCGGACACGTTTTATTCGATGATGGCTTGATCGACATGGAAATCATTGAAAAAGACGAAGCAAACCGTGAATTAGTCGTAGAAGTTAAAAATGCAGGTATGCTAGGATCACGTAAAGGAGTAAATGCACCAGGCGTTTCTATCAGTTTGCCAGGTATTACTCCAAAAGATGCTGATGATATTCGTTTTGGTTTAGACAACGATATCGACTTTATCGCTGCAAGTTTTGTACGTAAAGCACAAGACGTTCTAGATATTCGCGAAATTTTAGAAGAAAAAGACATGACTCATGTTCAAATCTTCCCTAAAATCGAATCTCAAGAAGGTATCGACAACATTGACGAAATCATCAAAGTTTCTGACGGTGTTATGATTGCCCGTGGAGATATGGGTGTGGAAATCCCAGCTGAACTAGTACCAATGGTTCAAAAACGTATCATCAAAAAATGTAACGCTGCTGGTATCCCAGTTATCACTGCTACACAAATGTTAGAATCAATGCAAGAAAACCCACGTCCAACACGTGCGGAAGCTTCTGACGTTGCCAATGCTGTATTTGACGGAACAGATGCAACAATGTTATCTGGTGAATCTGCAAACGGAGACTACCCAGTTGAAGCTGTTTCAACAATGGCACGTATCGACCAAGAAGCTGAAAATGCATTATCAGAATTAGGTACATTCCAATTGAACGAATTCGATAAAACAGATGTAACTGAAACAATCGGTTTATCTGTAGCTCGTGCTGCAAAAAATCTAGGGGTCAAAACAATCGTTGCTGCAACTGAATCAGGCTACACTGCAAAAATGATTTCAAAATATCGCCCAGATGCAGATATCTTGGCTGTTACTTTTGACGAACGCACAAAACGTGGTTTGATGTTAAACTGGGGTGTTTACCCAACAGTTGCTGAAAAACCATCAACAACTGATGAAATGTTTGAACTAGCAGCTAAAAAAGCTGTTGAATTAGGTTTCGCATCAGAAGGCGATTTAATCTTGATCACTGCTGGTGTACCAGTTGGCGAACGCGGAACAACTAACGTGATGAAAATTCAAATGATTGGTTCTAAATTATTAGAAGCTCAAGGCGTTGGACAAAAATCTGTCGTTGCAAATGCAGTTATTGCTTCATCTGCTGAAGAAGCTGTAAAAAAAGCAAAAGACGGAATGGTTCTAGTTGTACCATCAACTGACAAAGAATACATGCCTGCAATCGAAAAAGCAGCTGCTGTTATCGTTGAAGAAGGCGGATTGACTTCTCACGCTGCAGTTGTAGGAATTGCACAAGATATTCCTGTAATCGTTGGTGCTAAAGGCGCAACAACAACAATTACTGATGGCGAATTGATTACTGTTGATTCACGTCGCGGCATCGTTTACCGTGGCGAAACAACAGCTATCTAATTTAGCTTAATACAAAATAAAAACAGCTCTTCATTTACGAAGAGCTGTTTTTTTGTGCTGTAACGAATTCATGGATGACTTGGACTACTTGTTCTTGAAGCGGTGTGACAAGCTGTTGTGTTCGTTTTGCCAATGAAATCAAGAAGCGAGGCTGAACTTCGTCTGAAAGTGGGAGGCAAACTAAATGATCTTCAGGATGTACAGCAATCTCTGTCAAAAAACCGATACCAACATTTTCACGGATCATACTCTTTAAAATCGTCAAATCATTGCTTTGATAAACAACTTTTGGTTGAGTGTGTGTTTGTTTAGAAAGTTTAGTGAATGCTGCTGGGTGGACATAATGTTCGTTCAATAACACAAACTGTTCATCTGATATATCTTTGAAAGAGACCGCCTTCTGCTGGGCCAGAGGGTGAGTAGGCGGAACGACGATCATGAAACGTTTATCCAAAAGCAATTCTGTTTCTAAATATTGATCTACGATTGGCTGTGTTGAGCCTAATACGGCTAAATCGATCCTCCCTTGACGGATCATTCCATATAAGTCCCGAGAGCCTCCATCGGTGATTTCAATCTGATTCATCAACTCATGCTTAATAAAGTAACCTGACAGTTTTGGAAAGTACTCATTGCCGATAATAGGCGGCAAGCCAAAACGCAGCTTTTTCTTTTGTAACTGAGTGATTTCAGCCCTTGCAGTAGAAATCTCTTGGAGAATAGTTTGTGCATGGAGAAACAGCTGCTTTCCAGAAGGTGTGACGATTAATTCGTGATGCGAACGATCTCTTGTGATAAGTACGGCGTCAAACTCTTTTTCAAGACGTTGTAATGCATATGTAATAGTAGGTTGGCTCACACGGAAATAATTAGCCACTTTCGTAAAGTTTTTTTGTTTGACGATTTGGACGTAGTATTCAATATCTTTCGTGTTCATAAAGATCATCCGCTCCTTTGATAGAATAATGATTATTGTAAATGATTCTGAAGATGATAGCAAACAGAGGCTTTCTGTTAAAGATATTTCTGTTTTTTTATGAACTGCAAGGTGTCAAGAAAATTTCATTGACAACATGGTTTTTGCCCTGTATAATTGCTTTTGTTGCTTAGGAGTGATGAAAAATGAAATGGTCTTTATTGGAATTGAGAAAATACCAGGAGACACCGTTAACTTTTCATGAGACGCTCGACTTGAAAGCCGCTCTCATGAAGCGAGACAATTTAATACTTGATGTTGCGCCAGTGGAAGTCGAAGGTTTGGTCTCAGTTGATAAGAAAGGCTATATCGTTCATTACACTGTGCAGACGACTTTGACAGTTCCTTCAACACGTTCGCTAGAACCTGTTGAACTGCCGATGGATTTTTCTGTAGACGAAGTATTCATGACAGAAGAACAATTCCAAAGCAGAGATGAGCAAATGTCTGCAGATGAGATTTTGCTGATTGAAGGTCCGTTATTGAATTTAGCAGAGTCAATTGAAGACAACATCTTATTGGCGATTCCGATGCGGGTATTGACGAAAGAAGAGGAAGCAGCAACAGAACTTCCAAAAGGCAATGATTGGGAAGTTGTTTCCGAAGAAGAATACCAACGCAGAAAAATGGAAGAAGCCGAGAATAAAATTGATCCTCGTCTTGCAAAACTATCTGAACTTTTTGATTCTGAATCAAAAAACGACGATAACAAGTAAGATTGGAATATATTGTATCTATTATAGGTGCAAGACTTTACAAGGAGGTGTAGCAAAATGGCAGTACCAGCTAGAAGAACATCAAAAGCTAAAAAAGCAAAACGTCGTACACACTACAAGTTGACAATCAAAGGATTAAACGAATGTCCAAACTGTGGTGAAATGAAAAAAAGCCATCACGTATGTGCAAATTGTGGTTACTATGATGGTAAGGACGTAATGTCAAAAGAAGCTTAATACATTTTAATTAGAAAATGTAAAACCTCAAGGCTAACCATGGAGCCTTGAGGTTTATTTTTTTATAAGCGGTAAATAAAAAATATGTTGTTCTTTAGTTTGCAATGTAGCCGTGTTAAGCTATAATGTAAGAGATTAGGGAGAAATCCCGTATGTAGGAGGAGTTCATATGTCAAAACAACAAATCGGCGTTGTCGGTATGGCCGTTATGGGTAAAAATCTAGCCTTGAATATAGAAAGCCGCGGCTATTCAGTGGCCTTATTCAACCGTACAGGGGCTAAAACAACCGCTGTAGTAGAAGAACACCCAGATAAAAATTTCAAAGCAACGTACACAATCGAAGAATTTGTAGAATCAATCGAAAAACCACGTCGGATTCTTCTGATGGTCAAAGCAGGACCAGCAACAGATGCAACAATCCAAGAGTTGCTTCCTCACCTTGATAAAGGCGATATTCTGATTGACGGAGGAAATACATTCTTTAAAGATACGATGCGTCGTAATGAAGAATTAGCCAACTCTGGTATTAACTTTATCGGTACAGGCGTTTCCGGCGGTGAAGAAGGAGCTTTAAAAGGACCTTCAATCATGCCTGGTGGACAAAAAGAAGCGTATGAGCTAGTTGCACCAATCTTAGAGCAAATTTCTGCAAAAGCAGAAGACGGAGCACCATGTGTTACCTATATTGGCCCAAACGGAGCCGGACACTATGTGAAAATGGTACACAACGGTATTGAGTATGGAGATATGCAACTGATTGCTGAATCTTATGACTTGATGAAGAATATTTTAGACCTTTCAGTAGAAGAAATGGCTGATATCTTTAAAGAATGGAATCAAGGTGAATTAGACAGCTACCTGATCGAAATCACAGCTGACATCCTGACTCGAAAAGACGATGAAGGCACAGGTAAACCAGTCGTAGATGTGATCCTTGATGCAGCTGGAAATAAAGGAACAGGTAAATGGACAAGCCAAAGTGCGCTTGACTTAGGCGTGCCACTTCCATTGATTACTGAATCTGTATTTGCTCGTTACATTTCTGCTTATAAAGAAGAACGCGTACAAGCAAGTAAAATTTTGTCTCGCACGAACGATTTTGAGTTCACAGGAGACAAAAAAGAATTGGTCGAAAAAATCCGAGAAGCGTTGTATTTCAGTAAAATCATGAGTTATGCTCAAGGATTTGCTCAATTACGTGTCGCTTCAAAAGAATTTGATTGGGATTTGCCATTTGGCGAAATCGCAAAAATCTGGCGCGCTGGATGTATCATCCGAGCTCGATTCTTGCAAAAAATCACGGATGCTTATGACAAAAATCCTGAGATCGAAAATTTATTGCTAGATGATTATTTCGTTGAAATCACGAAAAAATATCAGCAATCAGTCCGAGACGTCGTTGCCTTGGCTGTCCAAGCTGGCGTACCTGTACCAACTTTCTCATCAGCCATCGCTTACTTCGATTCATACAGAGCAGAACGTCTGCCTGCAAATATAATCCAAGCCCAACGCGATTACTTTGGCGCACACACATATGAACGTGTCGACAAAGAAGGAATCTTCCATTACTCATGGTACCATGAAGAATAATAGTCTTTTGGCTGTTAGGAAATGAGAAAATAAAAAGAGGACGAAAGAGCTGAAGTCAATTGTTATGAGTAGACTTCAGCTCTTTTTTAAAACTGCTATTCATGATAAAATGACTATAGATTTTTAAGCAGATTATCGGTATAATGATAGAGTTTTTAAAAAGCCAGTAGATAGAAAGGATAAAATAATAAATGAGTAATATTCTAATCATTGAAGATGAAAAGAACTTAGCTCGATTTGTCGAGCTAGAGTTGAAGCATGAAGGGTATAACGCAGAAGTCCATTACAACGGTCGTACTGGTTTAGATGCGGCATTAAATAATGAGTGGGATGCCATATTGTTGGACCTGATGCTTCCAGAATTGAACGGTTTAGAAGTCTGCAGACGCGTACGCCAAGTCAAAAATACACCAATCATTATGATGACTGCAAGAGATTCTGTAATTGATCGTGTATCGGGACTTGACCATGGAGCAGATGACTACATCGTCAAACCATTTGCTATCGAAGAACTATTAGCGCGTCTTCGAGCATTGTTGCGTCGAATCGATATTGAAGGTGACAAAAATGTGGCAAAACAAACCACTATTACTTATCGTGATTTGACTATCGAAAAAGAAAACCGTGTCGTACGTCGCGGAAACGAAGTAATTGAACTAACAAAAAGAGAATACGAATTGCTACTTACTTTAATGGAAAACGTGAACGTGGTATTAGCACGTGATGTTTTACTAAATAAAGTGTGGGGATACGAAACGGAAGTTGAAACAAACGTAGTGGATGTATATATTCGTTATCTTCGCAATAAAATTGACGTTCCAGGGGAGGAAAGCTATATCCAAACTGTCCGCGGAACAGGTTATGTGATGCGCTCGTGATAAAGCCGAAAAAATCGGAAAAAAGAGAACTGAAAGGGCCCTCCTTGACAATCAAGTGGGCCTTTGCGAGTTCTTTCTTCATATTCGTCGTATTTACAATTTTTGCGGTCATTACCTATAAATCATCTATCAATCTGATTGTTGCAAAAGAAAGAAACAATGTAGAACGTACGATTTCAGAAGTAGCCTCTCGTTTGGCTAACTCGGATGAAGAACTGACATTAGTGAATACGTATCGTAATCTGACAAAAGCGACAAATGACGGAGATGAGGTCATAGATCATACTTCACTGGTCGAAGGAAACTTAATGAAGATTGATTCCTTTATAGCTGAGCTAGGGCAGCCTTCGATGGATCTTTATGTGTATGATTTAGATGAGAACTTGATTTTTAAAACTCACGAAAACAGTCGAAACTTGATCCAAACAACACGTAAAGTGCCAACGATTGTTACACTAGAAGGGAAAACTGGCTTTTTATCTATACAGCCTATATATTCTAAAGGAACAAGAGAAAAGATTGGTTATGCGCAAAGCTTCTATGAATTATCTTCTTTCTATGATATCCGAAATAAGCTATTATTGACTCTTATTGTTTTAGAAGTCGTTTCTTTGATTTTAAGTAGTATTTTAGGTTTCTTTTTATCTTCTTACTTCTTGAAACCACTCAAGGTACTCAGAGATACAATGGATACTATACGTAAAGATCCGCAATCAGATATCCACATGCCTGAAATCGACACGAATGATGAATTGGCAGATTTAGCTGAAATATTCAATGAGATGCTTGACCGCATGCGTTTGTATATCGAACAACAAGAGCAGTTCGTGGAAGACGTCTCTCATGAGTTAAGAACTCCTGTAGCAATCATTGAAGGGCATCTTAGTCTGCTAAATCGTTGGGGGAAAGATGATCCTGAAATATTGGAAGAATCATTAAGCGCCAGCATGCAAGAAATCAGCCGCATGAAAAGCTTAGTTCAAGAGATGCTAGACTTATCTAGAGCAGAACAAGTAGATGTCCATTATGCAAATGAAACAACTAAAGGAAAAGAAGTCACCTATCAAGTTTATAATAATTTCAAGATATTATACCCAGACTATGTGATTACTTTAGATGATGATTTGACAAAAGAAGTGACCCTGCAAATTTATCGTAATCACTTTGAGCAATTAATTATTATCATATTGGATAACGCAGTAAAATATTCAACTACACGAAAAGAAGTCCATATCTCTATTTCTTCTACTCTGAATGAATTTGAGATTGCTATACAGGACTTTGGTGAAGGAATACCCAAAGAAGACCTTAATAAGATCTTCAATCGTTTTTATCGTGTGGATAAAGCGAGGGCTAGAACGAAGGGCGGAAATGGTCTGGGATTGTCTATCGCAAAACAATTGGTTGAAAACTACAAAGGTCGTATCTTAGCAGAAAGCGTAGTTGGGCAAGGGACTATCTTTAGAATTTTTATTCCTATCGCAAAAACAGAAGACAAGTAAAGCATGTGCTTTGCTTGTTTTTTATATTATCGATTAAGAAAGAAGAAGCCAAATAAAAGCAGATAAGAAATTTAGGATGGTCATTATAAAGAAATCTAGCGAACAATAAAATAGAATAACATTCGTTGGTAAATTGTAAATAGCTTTTAGGTGAACAAAAAACAATAAAAATACTTTAATATTCGTCTTTAAAAATAATAAAGAAAAATAGGAAATTTTCTATTGCAATTTTATAAAGAGATTGCTATATTATTATTTGTTCTAAATGATTCCTTTAAGGTGTCGCTAAAAATTATAAAAAATAGTGTTGACGCACTTTTGATATCATGTTATAATAACGAAGTCGCTTAGATGAGAAAGTTTATAAAGCTTGATTTTATCGAAATAAACTTCAAAAAAGTTATTGACAAATAACAAATGAAATGGTATGATAATCAAGTCGCTGCTAATGAGCGATAAAGGTATTTAGAAAAAATAAACAAAAAAAGTTGTTGACATTCTCTTCTGGATCTGATAAGATTAAAGAGTTGTTGAAACAAAAAGAT
>NZ_JBFOGA010000003.1:0-398958 GCF_040887565.1 Enterococcus sp. C46 | reverse complement strand
CTTACTGCTTCATTTCGATTCCAATTTCCTATACACGGGCTCATGGCCCCAACATACGTAAACCTGATTCTAAAATGACAGTAAAGAAGTTCGGTTTTTGATAGGGACTCGTAGTCCTCAAGGCTTTGTTCGAACTTTCTTTCACTCTTCACTATAATCTAAAAATAGAAAATAGAGGAGAACATCATTCGTCAATGATGTTCCCCTCTAATCTTAGTATGTTTTTGTACAAAAAAGAAATTTTCATCTAATAGAAAAATTTTTCCATAAAAATACATATTTTAAATATGAAAGTACAATTGGAAATAGATTAAAACGATAAAATAAAATTGTCAAAACGTCAGAGAGGATGGTGGAGAATGAATCAATATGTAAAAAAGCTGATTGCGTCGATTTTGTTTGTCTTCCCTCTCTTGATGGTGACATCCGTTTTTGCCGATGTAGAGAAAACAAACGAATCAACGCAATCAGAGAATCAAAGTTTTGACAAGACTACTTTTTCAGAAGAATCGATTACTTCTGAAACTACAGAATCCCAAAGTGAGGCGCCTACTTCTAATACAAGGCAAGAAGAAAATAAGACAAGTGAGACCTCAGAAGTAGCTGAACAAACGTCTGATAGCAGTGAAGCGGTACAGGTTAGAGTTGTTTCAGCGGATGGGTACAGCGAAGCTGCCACAACAGAAGAATTGGTGCAGCTTCTCGCAGACGAATCAGTAACTAAAATCCGACTGACTAAGCCTTTGACTTTAGACAGGGAATTAGAAATCAAACGAGATATCGTTATTGATTTTGGTGGGTTCGCTCACAATTTCGGCACACACCATATTTATATCAATGAGATACCTCAGTCGATCGATTTCCAGAATTTTAAAGGAACAGCTGCACATCCAGGTGGATTAACACCAAATATCGATGGAAATGCCATTATCATTGCTTATATGACCGATTTTTGGGGGAGCAGATATCATTTTACGGGAGAAATAAAATTTACCGGGACACTTGATTTGTATGATGGGTCCAAATTAGGACTGATTTACGCTCCTCGTGCAACTGTCACATTAGATGGTGTTTCTGGTGTGTTGGATGTCCAACCAGTGAAGGAAGGACTGAATGCTGCTCCGGGTAAAGCCTATTTTTGTAGAAGCTATCAATTGAATGTGATCAATGGTAGTCAACTTTATGGACCATATCTAGGGAAATTCTACGGTTTTCTAGATTCAGGAGATGAGACTGGTAGTGGAAAAACAGCACCAGGAATCCATATCTTAAGCGGTTCAAAGGTCTTTCTTGATTATGATCGGGCAGATGGCGTCAGCGATGAAGGAGAGGCAGTCGATACGCTACCTGGTAATGTCATGTTTGAAGTCAGTGGTTCGGGAAGCGAATTTTCGGTAAATACAAAGATCAATATTACCAATGACAACAATCGCGGAATCATCCAAATGAGAGGTTCAGGATCGAAAGTCGCTGTATCGAATGGTGGAAAAATCACCATCAATACAGCAACTACTGGCGGATTTCGCCTGCAAGGAGATTCTAGTCAAATCCATGTATCAAGTGGTGGTCAAATCTCGGTCAAAATGGCTGGAGATGGCGACCAACCCGGGAACAATGGGATGCGTTTTGTAGGAAAAGGCCTTTCTTTGATCGTAGAAGGAGCCGGATCAGTTATCGACATCGATAAGCAAAGTGGGCGTTCCAGCGCAGTTCGTTTTGAGAACGGTACACAAAAGCTTACAGTAACCAATGGAGGCTCATTGAGGGTAAGAAATGCAGGGGATGGCAAATCTTACGTGAACAGACTCAATCAAGGAAACCAAGCGATCCAATTTTATGACGCTTCTGGTTTTCTAGAAAGTCCAGGTTCAGCTGATTTTACAGTCACTGGAGAAAAATCAAATATCGATATACGCGCAGATTCCGGAGCAACCGTAGATACAACTGGAGATATTGATTTAAATTTTACGGCAGGTGAAAAAACTTATTTAGTCATGGTCGGGAAAACAGGGGAAGATAAGACCGGCATCATCAGTGGGGATGTGTTGAATGTGGATTTAGAATCTCCTACCTATTTTGATTTCCAAAACAAACGGATTGGAAGCGAGATCAATGGCATAGGCGGCTGGGTATTCCAAGGAAATGGAGATTCTTCTTTGAAGATTGCCCATTCAGAAATCGCTTTATGGCGAAAAACAGGCGCAACATTCGATAACTTTGAAAAAGACCCGGATTATTTTTCTGATATGACAGACTTATCGATCAATGGGACCGACTTAGGTAATTTCGTATCAAGCACTAGTGCAGGTTTAACAAATGAATTTGCTCATACAGGTGCCGGAATGAAAAATTATAATCGAATCAGTGCCAATAATCAGCTCCCGATAATTGAATCCTTAAGAGTGCCAACGAATGCAGATAAAAAAATCTATGGGCATGTCGTTGTTCCCGAAGGTGTCGAGGCAAAGCCAAGAGATGCTTGGACAGGCGAAGTAGAAGTGACTTTACGTATTACTTATGCAGATACGACGAAAACACCTGTAGAAATTACTGCTCTCACGCAAGGACAAACAGATGAAAACGAAGGGGCAGGATATAACCCATGGGGAGAAGGCGAACAAGGCGGCTTGTTCGAAGTTCAAGTACCCAACGATGAGAGATTAAAAACGGGGGATCAAGTGCAAGTTATTGCTGCTAAAAAAGTAAGAGGCGGCCAAGAAGTGACAGAACTGGACTCTGCCAAAACGACAGTCGATGTCATTCCTCCTGAGCCTGCTAAATTAAGTACCACATTGATCAATGCAGCTTCTCGCTCAATCACAGGTACAGGCGAAGCAGGATCCTTGGTTTCATTAAAAAAAAATCAAGCTGTTTTATCAGAAACCACTATTGATGATACAGGGAAATTTGTTCTTTCTATCCCAGAAAATCAGCTTTTTGCAGGAGACGTATTAGAAATCGTATTAAACGACCAAACAGGAGAAGCTGCTGCTAAGGGTGTGCAGAACAAGCCAAGTACCAACGATGAAATCGGGAATCACAATCCAAGTGATACGCCAGTTGTTTATCATGATGCTTCGCCTTTTGCGCCTGCTGCGAAGATCGTAGTAGAAGGTGGCCTCTCATTTCTTGCCCCTTCCAAACTCGATTTTGGACAGATCAAAGCAACTGGTTTGACGCAAGAAGCATTTGGCCAAATGGATGAGCAGGAAAAATTATGGATTTATGACCAACGAGAAACAAAAAGTCCATGGATCTTAACAATAAAACTATCTCAGCCCTTTACAAACGATTCAGGATTTTCTATGCAGGATGTCCTTTATTTCAAGAAAGGCGAGGAGTATCAATTAGTGAATGAAGAAGAACTGGAAATTGTCGAAGGACAAAATTCTACGAATGCGCAAGCAGATTATTCAGAATATTTAAATAACGGTCGGGCGTTTAAACTTGTCTTAACCAAAGAAAATCAGATAGCTGGTGATTACTCAGCAGAGATGACATGGACATTAGCAGATGCGCCGACAGAATAAAGATCAAGGAGGATGATTGATGAATCGAATATGGAATAAAAGTCATCGAAACAACTGCTCTTTACTTCTAATCCTTCTCCTTGGATTCATCCTTTGGCAGACACCTGTCCATGCCTCCGAATTCAATTTTGCGGTAGATTTCGAATTACCAGCTAATCAGATCGATAAGAACAAAACATATATAAATGTAAGGATGGAGCCTGGAAAAACACAGGAAATCCCCTACACGGTTTTTAACCGAACAGATAAACCAGTAATAGTTGAGACATTGATCCATTCTGCTACGACGAATTCAAACGGTGTGATCGAATATGGAGAATCAAAAAGTAAATTAGATGAAACATTAAGTTATGATATGAAAAACTTAGCAAAAACAGTGGGAGAAATAACTGTTCCTCCTCAAAGTGCGATCACTGAGACACTTTCACTGAAAGCGCCAGAAAAAGAGCTGGCTGGTGTGGTCGCAGGAGGGATCACGTTTCAAGAAAAAAAAGAGAACGTTTCTAACAAAAGTACAGTTGGTGTCGTCAATCAGTTTTCTCAAGTGAAAGCGATCTTGATTCGAAATAGCGAAAAAGAGTCTTCCCCAGATTTGAAATTAAAAAAAGCCTATGCGGATCAAAGCGATGGAAGAAATGTGATTAAGGTGAATCTTCAAAATCCAAATGCTTCTTATATGTTCGGCTTGACTACATCGGTTGAAATCTACAAAAAAGAATCAAAAGAACCTTATCTTTCAATAAAAAAAGAAAAAATAGATGTAGCACCCAATACAAATTTTGATTTACTTGTCCCATTAGAAGGAAAAAAATTAGCTCCGGGACATTATCAAGCGGTTGTGAAGGGTACTTGGAAAGAAAAACGCTGGAATCTTCATACTGATTTTGAAATAACTGATGATGCAGCGGACCAATTGAATGAAAAGGATATTGATTTAAAAAATCAGCCAGAACGATTTGACTGGCGATGGCTGATACTTGTTGGAGCCATTCTTATTGGCTTATTTGCTGGATTATTTATTTTAAAAGAAAGAAGGAAAAAGAAATGAAAAAAACAATTGCATTAAGTACCGTTCTAGCTGGAAGTTTATTATTATGTACACAAATTGTTTTTGCTGAGAATAAGAGCTCAGCCACTACGGAAGGAACGATTTCCGTAACAAAACCAGATGCCGCAAATCCTGAAGACGTCGTTCCGGTTCCTCCCGTTGATCCAAATGATCCCGATACGCCGTTTACACCTGACGAACCAAATCAGGGAACATCCGGATTACTGACGATTGACCAAGCGCCAGATCTTGATTTCGGAACAATCAAGTTAGGCACAGCAAAAACAGTATATGCTGCATTACAAAGTGGAACGGACAGTACTGGGGCACCAACACAAGTACAGAATTTCGTACAAGTAACGGATAAAAGCGGAAATTATGCCGGTTGGAAACTATCAGTCAAACGAACAGAATTTATTGGTACAACATCTGATACGAATAAACTAACTGGTTCAAAGGTGAAATTCAAAAATGCCGTGATTCGAAATAGCGTAACTAATATCAGTGGAACGCCATCTACCATTTCTGGAACTGGCGCTGAAGGAATCGAGATCCCAGCAGATCAGGCAGTAGATCTAGTAACTGCAGGGGCAAATGAAGGGATTGGCACATGGATTTATTCACTAGGGGAAAATGCGGAACAAGGGAGACAATCAGTGGAATTATTTGTTCCTGTATCCAATTATGCCGTAGACAACTACGTTTCAACATTTACATGGTCGTTAACAGATGCGCCTACAGAAGAGGAAGCGTAAAATCATATCAACGATTTCAGGGAGTGGGCCTTTAGTTGGCTCCACTCCCTGAAATCTGCTCTGCTTACTTCGCAGCTCTCATTCATCAGCTCGAAGCAGTTTGCTGGAAATCATGGAAACGTTCCTTTGTCTTTTCAAAGATTTTCCGACCAACGAGTAAGGAATCACCGTTGAAAAATTCTAACACATAATGAGCAGAATCGATTTTCTGCAATTGTGATAAGTTGATACAGTAGGATTTTAAAAGTAAAAAGTAAGTGTATTTTTCTAACTCTATCTTCAACTGTTTTAATGAAGTACTTACTAGTTTATCTTCTGTCGTTGTTTTGACCATGACTTGATTTTTCAATCCTTTGATACTTTCAATATATAAAATTTCCCGAGGATATAGGACGAGACTCCCACCTTTTTGATCAATGAAGATTTTATCGACATTTACGATCTGCTGTTCTTTCCAATTGATCTGTTCTAGCACTTGATGAATTTGTTCAGATAAATTCCTGTCTTTTCTTATATATCCAATCGGAAGGATTTTCCGGTTGATGATATCTACTGCAAAGTTCGTATAGGCGGTGAAAAAAACGATATTGCTATGAGCGTTTTTTTTACGTATTTGTTCGGCGACATCAATACCTGTAAGTGATTGCTTCAAGTCGATGTCGATAAAGAAAACATCGTGATTATCAATAGTGCCCAACTGGATCAACTGATTGATTTGGGAGATGGAAGTGAGCTGCACGATATTCTCGATATGATGATTGACCAATTCTTTGATGATCCATTCGCTGTGAAACTGGTTATCTTCTATGATAAAAAACTTTTTCATATGCAGGCTCCTATCAAAAAAATATGTGTACATGATGAAACAAAACAATGGAGGAATAAGATGTTCGCAACAGTGACACTTTATTTGACCTTTACTTTGATTTTAGATTTAGGTATTTATTTATTCTTTTCGAAACAGCTGCTAGTAAAAACCAGCTTTGGTTGTTTAGCTTTGATGGCGCTGATAATTTTTCTTCCTATTCCTAAAGTAAGTTTTCCTTATTTAGTTGGCTTATTATTAATGTTTCTCTTTTATTCTACTACGAAAAAACTATTTATCAGCTGTTTGATCAGTAATCTTTTTTTTGCTATCACTGGGTTAAGCTTTTTTCTGGTTTTTGACTTGGTAAATTATTTAGGAAGAGTACATCTCGGAACAGCAAGTTTTCTTGCACTGCTCGTCGCATTCATTTTCTACCTATTAGTAAAAAGTATAGACAAACGGACGAAATTTCTCAACTTGCTTTTTACTTATCCAACCGAGCATTATTTTGGCTGTATGTGTATTTTATTAAGTTGGGGCGTGATTTTCTTGGTATTGAGAAGTGTTCATTTTCGTTCCTCTGATTATCTGCTTTTGTCTCTTTTATCGATTGTGATCAGCTTTTTTTCGTTGCTTTTTTCTATTATGTTAATCAGCTTTCAAGTAAAAGAAAGACAACATCAGGAATCACTTCAACTGTATCAAATAAACGAAGAATATTACCATCATCTAGAAGAATTCAAACATGATTATAAGAGTTTGTTGTTTTCATTAAAAAGTACTATTCAGGAAAACAAAAAAGAAACATTTAAATTTTTAGAAATCTTAGAAAACCATTCTGCAGCTATTTTGGAAGAACCGCAAAAACAACAGCTGACAAAGATTTTATCGCCAGTTGTTAGGGGCGTCTTTTTAGAGTTTCTAGAAAAAGCAGAATCGGAGAAAATCCCGATCCAAGTAGTTATTCCTGTCGAAGTAAAAACCATCCCGATTGATTTGGTTGTTTTTATTCGCTGTTTATCTATTTTTATTTCTAACGCATTCGATCATCGTGTAGCCGATCAGAGTCCGATTACGATCAATCTGCTGGAAGAAAAAGAGGGATTACGTTTTAGTATAGCGAACAAGGCAAATCCGACGAATTTGACGCTAGCGGAAATGGTCCAAAGAGGAAAAACCTCTAAAAAAAATGGCGGATTAGGTCTATACAGTGCGAAAAAAATGTTGGATGCTTACGAAAATGCAGAACTAAAAATCGATTTTTCAAAGCAGAATCACTGTTTCTTTGTAGAAATGTATCTGGCGGCCAGACACAGTGAATCAGTCTGCTGACTTAACATCACAAAGAATAGCTTGAACAAAGATTAAATATAAAGGGAGTTCAACAACACAGTTTATTAAAAAAGTAAGCATAAACAAACAGAAGCGTGATGACCGTTGTCACCCTTCTGTTTGTTTTACTATTTAGTAAAACAAAGTAGTTGACACTTTATCTACTTAGTAATACTATATTCATATACTTCGTGATACTAAGTAGGTAGGGAGAAAAGAGGGAAAACAATGGAAAAGATGATTACTGTGACAGATTTATACAAGTCTTTCTCAGGAAAAAAAGTAATAGATGGTGTGAGTTTTACAGTTGACGAAGGCAGTATTTTTGCTTTGCTAGGTACAAATGGTGCGGGGAAAACAACGATCGTCAAGATGTTAGTTACTTTGCTTACACCGGATAAAGGACAGATTCGTATTGCTCATTTCGATGTGGCAAAACAAGGAATCCAAGTCCGTGAACGGATTAGTTTGACGGGGCAATTTACTGCAGTAGATGATGTGCTGACTGGTAAAGAAAATTTAGTGCTTATTGGAAAGCTTCGCCACTTGAAAGATCATAAGCAGCGGATTGATGAATTATTACACACGTTTGACTTACATGAAGCAGCTGATCGCCCAGTGCATACGTATTCCGGAGGGATGAGAAGAAAACTTGACTTAGCGATGAGTTTGTTGGGGGATCCGACCGTTTTGTTTTTAGATGAGCCGACAACAGGTCTGGACCCACAAGCAAGAGCTTCTTTATGGGAAACGATCAGGAATTTGAGAAAAGCCGGTGTGACTGTCTTTTTGACGACACAATATTTAGAAGAAGCAGATCAATTGGCGGATCAAATCGCTATTTTGGATCAAGGAAAGATTGCGCTTCAAGGAAGTGTAGCTGAGGTCAAAAAATATTTACCGCAAGGAACGATCGAACTGACTTTTGCAGAAGAAGAAACATTCCAAGCCGCATATCGACTGGTAGGCGGAGAAAAGAACGAAGCATTATTGTCTTTATCGATCCCGACTGACAATGATGTTCAAAAAGTAACAGAGATTCTTACTTTACTTCAGCAAAACAAGATCGGAGTTCTGGAATTTGCACAAAAACAACCAACATTAGATGATGTCTTTTTCTCAATCATCAATCAGACGAAGGAGGAAGAAAAATGAACGTGATCCAAGACACGATGACACTAACAGGAAGAATGATGAAGCATATGACGCGAAGCGCTGATACGATTATTACGGTCGTAGTGATGCCAATCATGATCATGCTGGCGTTTGTTTATATATTAGGAGGAGCAATGACCATACCTGTGGCTAGCTATAAAGGGTTCATTCTCCCAGCCATCTTGCTAATGACAGTCATGAGCGGTGTGGCTTACACAGCTTTTCGTTTAAATAATGATGTGACTACTGGGATTTTTGAACGATTCCACTCTATGCCGATTGCTAAATCTGCTATTTTGAACAGTCATGTTGTCACAAGTATGCTGTTTAATTTATTGTCCGTTGCTCTTGTTTTATTCAGTGGGGTCTTGATTGGGTTTCGACCAAAAGCGGATATTGGCGAGTGGTTATTGGCACTAGGGCTTTTACTACTTGTAACCTTAGCTATGTCATGGATTGCTGTATTCTTTGGGCTCATTGCTAAAAGCAATGAAACAGCTAGCGTCTTCTCTTATTTGCTGATGGGGCTTTTATTTATCAGTTCCGGCTTTGTACCTACAGAAACGCTGCCGCATGCTTTACAAGGGTTTGCTGATTATCAGCCGATAACTCCTATTATCAATGGACTCCGTTCACTCATGACTGCTGGAAAAGTACCTGATGATTTATGGACGGCTTTTGCTTGGAGCATTGGGAGTGTCGTAATTTTTCAATTGTTGTCGGTTTTCGTTTACCGCAAAAAACAAAATTAACAGCTTAAATGATTGACGTGTCAATGATTTCAAAATATGATGAAAGCGAGTATAGCGAAAGTACAGGTGAAAAAATGAACGGAATTACGGAAATGTTAAAAGGGGTCCTAGAAGGGATCATACTGGAAATCATCGATCGTCATGAGACTTATGGATATGAAATTACCAAAAATTTACAGGAATACGGGTTTGAAGATATCGTGGAAGGAACTGTCTATACGATTCTTTTGAGATTGGAAAAGAAAGGATTAGTTACCGTTACGAAGAGAAAATCTTCTGTAGGACCCATGAGAAAATTTTATTATCTGAACGAAGCTGGAAAGCAGGAATTAGAATTATTTTGGAAACGCTGGTCTTTTATTTCAGGTCAAATCGAAAAACTAAAGGAGTACAAAGAAAATGAGCAATAAAAATTTGGTTGGCTATATCAAAAAAATGATGGAAGACAAAGCAGAATATCGCGAACAAATGGCTCGCCTGAAAAAACTTCCTGCTGACTATCAGATTGTCTACAATGAGATACAAAAATTTCTTTGGGAATTTACCGCAGGGGATGGGATGGATATGTTGTCAGCGATGTATGAGTTGCTTGATTTTTTTGAAGAAGGTGCTTCAAATGGGCTTCCTGTCTTAGAATTGGTTGGAGAAGACGTAGGACAATTTGCAGAAAACACGTTACATGAAATCCAAGCGAAGACAAGAATCAATGAATTGAAAAGAAAAATGAATGAGCGGATCGCTAAAAAAATGGAAAAGTTATAAAGAGGCTGTGACAAGACTTTTGTCACAGTCCTTCATACTGATTTTGAAAGATTATTTATTTTTCTTTTCTTGATTCAGTAACCAGAAAACTAAAAACACAGCAAGTAAAACGATAACAGCACCAAATAAAGGAGCATAAGTGACACCAACCGTTTTAGTCGTTTGTGCGCCAACAAAAGAACCGAATGCAATACCAATGTTGAAAGCAGAGATATTAAATGCAGAAGCAAGCGTAATATCCTTCGGTGTATACGTTTCAGCTAATTGTACAACATATAATTGTAGACCCGGAACATTCATAAAAGAAAATAGCCCTAGAACAAAGGTAGCTGCTGTAGCAAAGAACAAGTTCCCGCTAAGAATCGTTCCAAATAAAAATACTAAAGATAAGGATAACAAGACAAACATGATACCTAAAGCTTTTAATGGATGTCGGTTCGAAAAATGCCCCCCGATTGTGTTACCAATAGCGACCATTACGCCGTAGATAATCAACAAAATAACGACAGCTTCTGATGAATAACCGATTTTGTCTTCAAGAATCGGAGTCAAATAGGTATAAGCAGCAAATGTTCCTCCGTATCCAAGAGCTGTGATCAAAAAAGAGCCCACTAAAAATTTATTTTTAGCTATCCGAAGAATCCCACTTAGATCGACAACTCCTGGTATTGGGAGATCTTTTGGAATGAGCAATAGATTGGCGAGTAGACCGATGGCTCCAACGAAAGCAATAAAAAGAAAAGTCATATGCCAGCTTGTTTGCTGACCGATGAATGTCCCCAAAGGAACACCGGTAACGGTTGCGACCGTTAGCCCTGTAAACATGACAGCAATCGCACTTGCACGTTTGTCAGGAGAGACGACTTCAGCGGCAATGACACTTGATACAGACATAAAAATCCCATGAGCAAGTGCGGATACGATTCTTCCAGCTAGCAATAAAACAAATACCCCAGAAAAAGCAGCCAGCAGATTCCCAATGATGAAAACCACCATGATTGCTGCCATCAACATTTTACGATTCCATTTTCCTGTTAAAATAGTGAGTAAAGGTGCGCCTACTGTCACACCAATCGCGTAAAGAAAAACCGTCAGCCCTGCTTGAGCCAAACTGACATGAAAACTATCAACGATCAAAGGCATAAGCCCTACACTGATAAATTCTGTAGATCCAATAGCAAAGGCATTGATTACCAAAGCCATAAGCGTAAAAACTGGTGAAATTTTTTTATTCAATTTTATTTCCTCCTCAAATTTTTCTGACAAATAGAGAATATAGACCTTCATCCTTCCTTCGTGAAGTACCGACTTTTTTGTATGATAGGCACTTTTTGGTAACAAATGTGAACCTACAAACGTTTCAGCGTTTGAAAAAATTCTTATTTTTTTCAAAATATAGTTCCTTTTTTGGCGAAAGTATAAAAAACGCAGAGGAAGAGACTTTGTTAGTTCACAAAATGAAAGGAGCATGCTATGATACGATGCGTATCTTTTTTTAGGAGAGATAAAAATGGAAAGAATCTATCATATTGGCGTCGAAGCAACATTGGAAGTCATCGGAGGAAAATGGAAACCGATTATTTTATGTCATTTAGGTAATGGTCCCATTCGCCCGGGTGAATTACGGAAAAAAATCCCTACGATCACACAAAAAATGCTGACCCAGCAGTTAAGAGAGTTAGAACAAGATGGCATTGTCCATCGAAAAGTCTATAACCAAGTCCCGCCTAAAGTAGAGTACTCGCTCACCGAAGAAGGAAAATCATTAAGAGAGATTCTAGTAGCGATGTCTGTTTGGGGAGAAGAACGTATCGAAAAACAAAAAGCCTCAGGGGAAGAAGTCACATTACTACATACACATGGTGGCTACCTAAATTACTGATTTTTTATGACATTTATTTTAAATAAAAGAAAACAGGAGTTTTTTAAAAAGCATCATCTATTTTTTATGTAAAAAAATGGTATGATTAATCAAGTAAGAAATGATTGGAAGAAGGCAAGCAAATGAATAGTATGGAAAAAGTCAACCAGTTTAGAGATGAACGTAATTGGCGACAGTTTCATAACGAAAAAGATTTGGCTATCTCTATTTCTTTGGAAGCATCTGAATTGTTAGAACTTTTTCAATGGAAAACGCCGGAAGAAGTAAAAGAAACACAATTAGAACGAATCAAAGAAGAACTGGCAGATGTATTGATCTATTCATACATGATGGCAGACAACCTTCAGTTGGATCTAGATGAGATCATTGAAGAAAAATTGATCAAAAATAATTTGAAATATCCTGTAGAAAAAAGCGCAGGGGTACGAAAAAAATACACAGAGTTGTAGAAATGTGTCATTCAGCTGTTGGAAAGAGCACAAGGAAAACAGTAAAATGAGACTGGAGGGAGAGAAAATGAAGAAAAAAGGAAAAGCAAAAAGATGGCTAGTCAATATCCTCTTGTTCCTCTTGTTATTAGTAGGACTAGCTTTGATTTTCAATGAACAGATCAAAGACTATCTTGTCAGATTAACAGGAGACAGATATGCTATAGCGAATGTAACGAAAGAAGATTTGAAAAGGAATAACGATAAAGATGTCAGTTTTGACTTTGACGCAGTAGAACCAATGACAACAGAAGGAGTGATGAGGTCACAAATGAGCGGAACAGATCTGCCAGTGATTGCTAGTATCGCAGTACCTTCTGTTTCGATCAATTTACCGATTTTCAAAGGCTTGGATAATACTTCACTGCTTTACGGTGCAGGAACGTTATCTCCAGATCAAGAGATGGGAAAGGGAAACTATGCTTTAGCAAGCCATCGTGCAACAAATCCTGAATTGCTGTTTACACCGCTGGAAAATTTGGAAATGGGTGCCAAGATCTATTTGACGGATTTAGAAAATGTGTATACATATAAAACATTTTTTAAAGAAAAAGTTGCTCCTACAGATACACAATTATTGAACGAGGTCGAGGGAAAAGAAATCGTCACGCTGATCACATGTGGCGACATGGATGCCGTCACACGACTAGTTGTACAAGGAGAACTGGAAAGTGTCACACCGATGAAGGATGCGACAGATGACATGAGAACTGCTTTCAATCTAGAGACAAAAACATTTTAGGATACTGGGACATAAGTCATTACAGATCAAAAACAACCAAAGGATATGAATCGATGAGGAAAACCCGATTTGCTGAAAAAAGAGGAACGCAAAGAGGTGCATCTCTGATTTGGTTGTTTTCTAGATAGACTTGTGTTCCAGTTTCTTTATTTTTTATATGAAAAGGCTTGCATAAATAAAAATTCGATGGTATGATGATTTTGAATAAGAAATGGATTGTTACTGTACGGCAGGCAAAACCAGAATTCAGCTAAGAAACAGTAGGCGAATTCTAGGTTTTTTTATTTTTCTTGAGAGGGCGAAGCAAAATGAAAATTGATAAAATTTTGAATAACAACGTCGTCATTTCGAAAAATGGATTCGGGGAAGAAGTCGTTTGTATGGGAAAAGGCCTAGCTTTTCAAAAAAAGATTGGGGACGAGATTTCGCCAGAAGCGGTCCAAAAAGAATTTGTTTTAAGAGATTCTTTTGTTAAAAACCAATTCCAACAGCTGATGGCTGATATTCCGGCAGAGGAGATCGAATGGGTCAAACAAGTAGTCGAACTGGCTGAAGATACACTAAAAGTTGAATTTTCGCCTAATATTTATCTGACATTGACCGATCATCTTCATTATGCGATCACACGGGCAAAAGAAAATATCCAACTGCCTAATCCATTATTATTTGAAACAAAAAAATTTTATCCGAAAGAATATCAAGCAGCGAAAGAGGCTCTTTTGTTCGTGAAACAAAAGACTGGCGTGGAACTTTCTGAGGATGAAGCCGGTTTTATTGCCTTTCATTTTGTGAATAGCCAACAAGGAAACGAAGACATGCAAGTGACGATGACCGCTACCACAATGGTAAGAGATATACTGAGTATCATCAGTAAATTCTTCGGCATCATGTTCGATGAAGAATCTTTGAATTATCAGCGTATCATTACTCATCTGCAGTTTTTTGCCCAGCGTTATCTCAAAGGGGAAGGATCTGACGAACAAGATGAATTTCTCTACGCATTAGTTCAAGGAAAGTATCCAAAAGCGTTTCATTGTGTCGAACGGATCAATGAGTATCTTCGACAAACGCAAAAACAGGAAATGGGAATCGCAGAGCAGATTTATTTAACGATTCATATTCAAAGAGTAGTAAGTGAGAAAAAAAGTATCCAATCATAAGGATTGTTACTGTATGGCAGGCAAAACCTGGATTGAAAAAATAGGTTCACGAATGTTTGTGACTGTTTTTTTCAATCTGGGTTTTTATTTTTTAAATAAAAAAAGAAAGAAGGAAAAAACAATGGATAATCAAGCAGTTGGTCGTCGTGTATGGGAAGCGGTAGGAGGACAAAAGAATGTCAAAAGTTTAGTACATTGTGCTACGCGTTTGCGGTTCAGATTAAAAGATGAATCCTTAGCAGATACGCAAAAGTTAAAAGAAGACCCAGACGTGATCCAAGTCGTCCAAAGTGGCGGTCAGTATCAAGTAGTGATTGGCAGTAATGTAGCAGATGTTTATCAATCGATCGTGGGTGAGGAAGGTCTTGCAGTTTCGGAGGATGGAAAAGAAGAGTCCAAAAATATTTTGAATCGTCTAATTGATATCATTTCTAGTATATTTACACCTTTTCTAGGGGCGATGGCAGCCGCCGGGGTATTGAAAGGATTCTTGTCATTGGCAACGGTGATGGGCTGGCTGACAGCTGATAGCGGTACTTATCAAATATTGTTTGCTGCAGCAGATGGTGTCTTTACCTTCTTACCTGTCATGCTTGCTTTTACAGCAGCTAAAAAGTTCAAAGCCAACCAGTTTTTAGCAGTAGCAATTGCTATGGCACTTGTGTACCCAGCTATCACAGCAGTTGCTGGTGCGGGAGAAGCTATCAGTTTCTTTGGGATCCCAGTGATTCTTTCGCCGTCTGGTTATACTTCTTCTGTCATACCAATCATTCTAGCAGTATGGGTGCAAAGTAAATTAGAGCCATTCGTAAAAAAAGTGATTCCGCAATTTCTGCAAATGATTTTAGTTCCGCTTGTCGTTTTAGTAGTGATGGTTCCGTTGACATTTCTTGCTTTAGGACCAATCGGGACGGTGGCCGGTAATGCTTTAGGTGGTCTCTTCAACTCGATTTATGGATTTAGTCCAATCGTAGCAGGTCTGATCATGGGAAGTTTATGGCAAGTATTCGTGATGTTCGGCATGCATTGGGGATTCGTACCGATCATGTTTTTGAATATCGAGCAATATGGGTTTGATGTATTGATGCCAATGCTTCTTCCAGCCATCTTGGCACAAGGTGGCGCTGCTTTAGCTGTATCGTTACGAACAAAAGATACAAAGCTTCGAGCATTAGGGATTTCTTCTACAGTGACTTCGTTATTTGGGATCACTGAACCAACTGTGTATGGTGTGACGTTACCGTTGAAGAAACCATTTATTGCAGCGTGTGTTTCTGGAGGGATCGGAGGGGCTATTATCGGATTTTCTGGAGTAAAAGCTTTCTCCAGCAGTTTGGTCAGCTTATTAACGATTCCAACCTTCATTAGTACGGTAGATGGTGTAGAGTCAAATGTGACAGTAGCCGTAATAGCTACAGGAATCGCTTTTGTTCTAGCATTTGTAGGTACGCTGATTTTAGGATTTGACGAACAAACACAAGACAATCAATTAGAAAACAAACATGCGAATGTAGGAGAACCGATTACTTCAGCACGGCATACCTTAAAGAGTCCTTTAACGGGTAAAGTACTGCCACTAAGTGAAGTGCCAGACAAAGTTTTTTCTTCTGGCGTGATGGGAAAAGGAATCGCTATTGATCCAGAAGTAGGGGAACTTGTTGCCCCGGCAGATGGAGAGATCACGACTATTTTTCCAACTGGACATGCTGTAGGGATCACAACGACTGACGGAGCGGAGATTTTGATTCATATCGGGATGGATACGGTAGAATTAAATGGGAATGGTTATGAAATCTTAGTCAAACAAGGGGACCTCGTCAAAGCAGGAGATTTATTGATCCGTTTTGACATCGAAGCAATCAAAGCAGCCGGCTATAGTGTGATCACACCGGTTGTCATTACAAATACCGATGCATTTGCCGATATACTTGAATTAGACCAAAAAGAGATTATTGCAAATGAAGATGTTCTAGCAATTGTAAAATAAGGAGGAAATCAGGATGCAATCACGTTTTTCAGAAAAATTTTTATGGGGTGGCGCAACTGCTGCCAATCAATTAGAAGGAGCTTATGATCGAGACGGAAAAGGGTTATCCGTTGCAGATGCTATGCCTGGAGGTAAGCAGCGTTTTGCAATCATCGGTCGTAAAGAATTTGACTGGACGATCGATCAAGAAACATATAATTACCCGAATCATCGCGGAATCGATCATTACGATCGTTTCAAAGAAGATCTTGCTTTATTTGCGGAAATGGGGTTCAAATGTTATCGTTTTTCGATTGCCTGGACACGGATTTTTCCAAACGGAGACGAAAGCACGCCGAATGAAGCGGGATTAGAATTTTACGATCAGCTGATTGATGAGTGCTTAAAATACGATATTGAACCTGTGATCACGATTTCTCATTACGAGATGCCTCTTCATTTAGCAAAAGAATATGGTGGCTGGAAAAATCGAAAACTGATCGACTTCTATGAACGATTTGCTCAGACAGTATTAAAGAGATACAACAGTAAAGTCAAATATTGGATGACTTTCAATGAAATCAACTCGGCCTTTCATTTTCCAGCTTTAAGTCAAGGATTAGTAAAAAGCAACGGAGCAGGAGAGTACCAAAATATTTTCCAAGCATGGCATAATCAGTTCGTAGCAAGTAGCAAAGCTGTAAAAATCGGCCACGAATTGCGTTCGGATATCCAAATCGGTTGCATGATTATTTATGCAACGACTTATAGCATCGATGCCAATCCAGTCAATCAGGTAGCAACCATGATCCAAAATCAAGAATTCAATTTTTTCTGCACGGATGTTCAAGTACGCGGAGAATACCCTGCGTACACAGCCCGTACCCATAAAAAATATGGAGTCGATCCGGAAAAATTAGAGCAAACGGAAGAAGACTTCCAGTTGCTAAAAGAATATCCAGTTGACTACATCGGATTTAGTTACTATATGTCTACGGCAATCAATGAGACTGACCCGCAAGCCGCAACTTCAGAAGGAAACTTGCTAGGAGGCGTAAAAAATCCGTTTCTTGAGGCGAGTGAATGGGGCTGGCAGATCGATCCAGAAGGGTTGAGAATCGCATTGAATGAATTATACAATCGTTACCAGAAACCATTATTCATTGTTGAAAACGGTCTTGGTGCTATTGATCATGTGGAAGAGGATGGCTCGATCATTGATGATTATCGGATCGATTACCTAGATCGTCATATCGAAGCAATGTCCCAAGCAGTTGCAGATGGTGTAGATTTGATGGGCTATACCCCCTGGGGATGTATCGATCTAGTCAGTGCATCGACAGGAGAAATGAGTAAACGTTACGGCTTTATCTATGTGGATCTAGACGATGAAGGAAACGGGACATTGAACCGATCGAAGAAAAAATCTTTTGATTGGTATAAAGAAGTAATTGCCTCAAATGGCGAAAATCTATAATTAAAACAGTGGAATGAAAAAGAACACACTTCTCGCATGTGATTTGTGTTCTTTTTTTATTTTTTATGTGCTATTCTTTTAGTAATAGTAAAGCAAAGGGTGACGTTATGAAAAGGACACGTGTACTATACTTGGAAGTCGCAGATAAAATTAAAGAAGATATTTTCTCAGGAAAGTATCCAGTCGGTTCGATGCTGCCGACAGAAAGTGAATTAGAAGAACTGTTTCAAGTCAGCAAAATCACTGTCCGAAAGGCAATCGAGCTGCTGGCATCAGATGAATATGTCGAAAAGAAAAGTGGTCGTGGGACGACGGTTCTAAGCAATCGTCTTTACAATCGATTATCCAAAGCGGCAAGTTTTACGCAGATCTTGAAGAACTCCCAATATGAAGTTCAGAAAGAAACGCTAGTTTTGCAATTGGTCCATATAAAGAAGGAAGATCCTTTGTTTTCCTTTTTCGGTGAGCAAGCTGTTTGTTTTAAGCGCTTATATTATTTGAACAATCAGCCTTATATTTATTTTGTTCACTATCTTCCACAAGAAATGATGCAATTCAGCAGAGAAGAATTTGACAAAGAATCTTTGTATCGTCTGCTGACAAAAAAAGGGTATACCATTGACTCATTTTCTGATGATTTCTCTGCAGTATTTTTAACAGAAGAAGAACAAGAAATTCTGAAAACAGACACACAGATTGGCATCAAACGGATACGGCAATCGTCTACGCAAATGGGGAAAATGATTGAATATTCAGAAGCAATCTATCATACGGAGCTGCATCCTTACCATATTGATTACGAAACATAAATAAAAAAGAAGTTGTGAAATCAGCGGTTTGACCTGAGTATTAGAGAAAAAAACGAAAAAACAGCTTCTCATGTTTTTGAATTGGTCGGACTTATTACCGTAGATACAAGGCTGACTCTAGATGACCATATATTCTGAATAAAGGGGTGTGACACGACTTTTGTTGCACCTCCTTTTCTTTGTAAAACCAAAAGAACAAAGGAGGGATGCATCTTTTGAAAAGCGTTTACAAATTATAGTAAAGTATGTTATTATTCAATTGTAAACATTATAATGTTATAAAAGGAGAAGGAAAATGGATAAATTTATAGGAATTATCGAACAAAAAATCATGCCCGTGGCCAATCGTATCGGTACTCAGCGACATATGACTGCCATCAGAAAAGGAATCATTGCCACTATGCCATTGACGATCGTAGGCTCATTTTTTACGATTTTACTGAATATCCCGATTGAATCAGTTGCGGCAGTCATTGAACCTTACCGTGAGATATTAGATATTCCTTTTCGCTATACAGTTGGTATCCTTGCTCTTTATGCGACATTCGGGATTGCTTCTTCTTTAGCGAAAAGCTATCGGCTTGATTCACTGACGGCAGGTATCTTGGCATTAATGTCTTTTCTGATCGTGGCAGCTCCTCCTACACGCATCTTAGAAGATGTAGGAGAAATCACAGCCGGACGTTACATCAACATCGCTAATCTAGGATCGGGCTCATTATTTGGGGCGATCGTGACGGCAATTATTTCAGTAGAGATCTACCGGTTTTTTATCGAGAAAAAAATAACTATCCGAATGCCAGATGGTGTGCCGCCAGAAGTAACAAACTCTTTCGTTGCATTGATACCAGGAGCAGTCATCTTGATTTTCTTTTGGATCATCCGCCATATGCTTGGATTCGATTTAAATGGATTTTTGAGTCAACTACTTATGCCTTTGAAAGGTGTATTAGCGGGTAACAGCTTGTTTGGCGGTCTCTTGACTGTCTTTCTAATTTGTTTCTTCTGGGTATTAGGAATCCATGGTCCGGCAATCATGGGTCCAGTTATTCGTCCGTTTTGGGATATTTCGATTGCTGAAAATATCGATGCATTTAATGCAGGGACAAGTGCTCACGCCATGCCAAATATTTTTACTGAACAATTTCTACAATGGTTCGTTTGGATCGGCGGAGCAGGAACCACTCTTGCGTTGGTTGTCTTATTCATGTTTTCTAAATCCAAGTATTTAAAAAGCTTAGGACGTTTGTCCATTTTACCGGGTTTGTTCAATATCAATGAACCGATGATCTTCGGTGCACCAGTAGTGATGAACCCAGTTTTGGGGATTCCATTTATTCTTGCCCCTCTTGTGACGACCACTCTTTCTTATGTTCTCACTGTCAGCGGTGTCGTGCCAATGATGGTTGCGCGTCTGCCGTTTGCGATGCCTGCGCCGATTGCTGCTTGGATGAGCACGAACTGGAGCGTTGCAGCAGGATTATTGGTTATTGGTAATTTCTTGATTACTTTGGCTATTTATTATCCATTCTTCAAAGTATTTGAAAAACAGCAATTGGCTAGAGAAGCAGAGGAGCAAGCGAAAGAGCAAGCAGATCTCACTCTGACAGATGGTGTCACCGAAGAACGACTATAATTGAAAAGAAAGAAGAGAACAAACCATGAAACGTTCATTAGGCATTTCCCTTTACCTAGACCACAGTGATCCTCAAAAAGATCGTGAGTATATCGAAACAGCCCATCAGTATGGATTCAGCAGAATTTTTATGAGTATGCTTGAGGTCACGGAAGATCCGGAAGTCGTTCAGAAAAAATTTCAGCAATTAATCTTTTTTGCAAAAGAGAGGGGATTTGAAACGATAGTAGATGTTTCGCCGGCTATCTTTGAACAATTGAATATTTCTTATGATGATTTAGGTTTTTTCCATAGATTAGGCGCAGATGGCATTCGTTTGGACTTAGGATTTGATGGGCGAAAAGAAGCACTTTTGACTTTTAATCCTTATCACTTGGCCATCGAGTTGAATATGAGTAATGATGTGGCTTATCTAGAAAATATCTTGACGCATCAGGCAAATACATCTTTTCTATATGGCTGTCATAATTTTTACCCGCAAGAAGGAACGGCTTTGCCGTATCATTTTTTCCAATCAAGTAGTGAACGATTCAAAAAAAACGGTATTCGAACGGCAGCCTTCATTACTTCACAATCAGGTACAATCGGGCCGTGGGATATCAATGATGGACTGCCTACTTTAGAAATGCATCGCCATCTTTCTGTCGAAACAGCGGCCAAGCATTTGTTTGCCACAAACCTAATTGATGATATAATTATTGGAAACGCATACGCAAGTGAAGAAGAATTGAAGTCATTAGGGCATTTGGATCGTTACCAGACTGTTTTTAGAATTGAATTTGTTGCAAATGTAAATGAGGTGGAACGGCAAATCGTATTGGAAGAGCAACATGTACGTCGAGGGGACATCACAGACCAAGTGATCCGATCAACGGAAGTTCGAAAAAAATACCAAAAAGACGAAAACAAAGTACATGATACTGAGTTTGAATTTGTCGTAGGAGATGTTGTCGTTGGGAATGACCGCTTTGGCAAATATAAAAACGAACTTCAGATCGTATTGGAGCCACACAGTGATCCGCGAAAGAATAAAGTAGGACATATTACTCCAGAAGAATTGATCTTGCTACCGTTCATTCATCCATGGTCTAAATTCAAATTTATAGAAAAGTAGGAATGATTATGTATGATTTAGTCATTAAAAATGCAAGAGAGCTTAACGGGAAGATCTTCGATATCGGGATAGAAAAAGGAAAGATCTGCGAAATCGCCCCTCTCATCACACAAAAAGCTCGTCAGGAAATCAGCTTGACCCCTCAGCAATATTTGTCGGCTGGTTGGATCGACGATCATGTTCATTGTTTTGAGGAAATGACTTTGTATTATGATTATCCAGATCAGATCGGTGTGAATAAAGGTGTGACAACAGTCATAGATGCAGGGACAACTGGGGCAGAAAACATTGCTGATTTTTATGAACATGCCAAACAGGCAAAAACAAATGTCTATGCGCTTTTGAATATCTCAAAATGGGGAATCGTTGCACAAGATGAACTAGCAGATCTAAACAAGATTCAAGTTGATATGGTAAAGCAAAAAATCAAGGAACTGCCAGATTTCATTATTGGAATCAAAGCACGGATGAGCAAGAGCGTAGTTGGTCAAAACGGCATCACTCCACTAGAACTGGCAAAAAGGATACAAAAAGAAAACCATCAGCTTCCTTTGATGGTCCATATCGGTTCTGCTCCGCCGGAATTGCCGGATATCCTCTCTTTACTGGAATCAGGAGATATCATGACTCATTGTTTCAATGGGAAAACAAACGGCATCTTGGATCAAGAAACGAAAACAATCAAACAAATAGCTGTAGAAGCAAAAAATCGAGGAATCATCTTCGATATCGGACACGGGACGGATAGTTTTAATTTCCAAGTTGCGGAAACTGCCTATCACCAAGGGATAAAAACAGATACGATCAGTACAGATATCTATATTCGTAATCGCAAAAACGGTCCAGTCTATGACTTAGCTACAACGATGGAAAAATTGAAGCTTGTCGGATATACGTGGGAAGAAATCATCGAAAAGGTGACGGAAGTTCCTGCACAGAATTTCCATTTGAAAACAAAGGGACAAGTCAAAGAAGGCTTTGACGCTGATTTTACTGTTTTTGAATTGATCAATCAACCCAAGGAACTAATCGATTCCAATGGAGAGAAAAGACAGTCAAATCAGCAAATCAAACCAGTACAAACAATCATCGGAGGAAAAAGTTATGCATGCGAATCATGAGAAATTTCAGCTGAAGAAAGTCATTAATGCTTCAGGAAGAATGACGATTCTAGGCGTCTCGACCCTTTCAGAGACAGTTCTTGACGCGCAACGTTTTGGCGGTCAGCATTTTTTTGAGATGGAAGAATTAAGCATTCAAACAGGAAAATATTTAGCCGATTTGCTAGAAGTTGAAGATGTCCAGATCGTTTCATCCGCCTCTGCAGGAATTGCTCAATCGGTAGCTGCTGTTATAGGCAAAGGAGAACTGTATCCCCTTTATCACCCTTATGCAGAATCCATCAAAAAACGACAAATCATTTTGCCGAAAGGACACAATGTAGATTACGGAACGGCTGTGGAAATCATGGTACAGCAAGGAGGCGGTCAGGCAGTCGAAGCAGGTTACGCCAATATGTGTACGCCTGAACAAATCGAAATGATGATCACAGAAGAAACAGCAGGGATTCTCTATATAAAAAGTCATCACACGGTACAAAAAAGTATGCTTGACGTGTCAGAGGCAGCACATATTGCCAAAAAGAACCAGATTCCGTTGATCGTTGATGCCGCGGCAGAAGAAGATCTGAAAAAATATGTGCAAATGGGCGCTGATTTGGTTATTTATTCAGGGGCAAAAGCAATCGAAGGACCAAGTGCCGGAATGGTCATTGGGAAAAAAACGTATGTTTCATGGGTCCGGATGCAATCAAAAGGAATTGGACGTTCCATGAAAATCGGAAAGGAAAATATCCTTGGTTTTGTCCAAGCAGTGGAAGACTATTTGAACAAAGGCAGTGAGTCTGGCCCTGCAATGAAAGAAAGATTACAGCCATTCATCGAACAACTTAATCAAATCAATCATTTAGAAGCTAAGATCGTTCAAGATAGCGCAGGTCGAGCAATCTATCGAGCAAGTGTGAAAGTTTCAGGAAATCAATCAGCTAAACAAGTGATTAAAGCATTGAAAGAAAAAAATCCTGCCATCTATACAAGAGAATACCAGGCAAACAACGGCATCATCGAATTCGATATCCGTTCTGTCAGTCAACAGGAGATGGCAAAAATCATCGATCGTTTAAAAGAAATCTTGAAGAACTAGGAGAGAAAAAGGAATGAGATTAAGTCCCAATTATTTAAAAGATAAGATCTGTCTAAATGTGTTAGCAAATTCTGTAGAAAACGCAAAAGAATGCTATGAGGCAGCGGAAGGCCATATCGTTTTAGGTGTACTTTCAAAGAACTTTTCTGACGACGAAACAGCTATTGCAGAAATGAAAAAATACCAGCAAGCAACAAATAACGCCTTGTCCATCGGTTTAGGCGCGGGAGACCCAAACCAGAGCCAGATGGTCACTCGTTTAGCCGAAGTATTGCAGCCTCAGCATGTCAATCAAGTATTTACAGGAGTAGGAGCTTCCAGAGCAGTATTGAAACAGACAGAAACGGTCATCAACGGTTTGGTTTCTCCCACGGGTAAAGAAGGGTACGTAAACATCGCAACTGGTCCTTTAAGTTCACAAGGACCTGCAGGAGTCGTGACACTTGAAACAGCTATTCGATTATTGAAAGATATGGGCGGCAGCTCGATCAAATATTTTCCTATGAAGGGACTTTCCCATATCAAAGAATATAAAGCCTTAGCGGAAGCTTGTGCTGCCAATGATTTTTATTTAGAGCCAACTGGCGGGATCGACCTTGATAATGTGGAAGAAATCGTACGGATCGCAATAGACGCAGGAGTGAAAAAGGTCATTCCTCATGTATATAGTGCGATTATCGACAAGGATACAGGGAATACACGCCCAGAAGAGGTACGTCAACTGTTGCAATTGATGAAAAAAATCGTGGAATAAGGTGAGAAGAATGAAAATCGGTGCATTTGGGGAAGTCATGCTGCGACTCACTCCTCCTGAACATTTGATGCTGGAACAAACCCATACCTTACGCATGGCTTATACAGGGACCGGCGTAAATCTGGTAGGGAATCTTGCCCATTTTGGCGTTGAAAGTTATTTACTGACGGCTCTGCCAGACAATCGACTAGGAAAAGCAGCACTCACTAATTTGAAGGGCCTAGGTATCCAGACGAAGTATGTGATCCATCAATATCAACACATCGGCACTTATTTTGCAGAAATGGGGTATGGTGTCCGCCCGACAGAAGTCACTTATCAAAATCGAAAACATAGCTCATTTGGTTTATCTGTGATGGAGGATTATGACTGCGTAGCGTTTATTGATGAGATCGACTTGATCCATATCTGTGGGATCAGTTTAAGTTTGTCTGATGAGACAGCTGAAACGGCTATCCAATTAGCAGAACAAGCACATAAAGCAGGGAAAAAAGTTTGTTTTGATTTCAATTATCGTCCTAGTTTGAATCAAGAAGATGGAAAAAAAGAACAAATGAAGAAGCGTTATCATACAATGTTACCTTATTGCGACATCTTGTTTGGCTCAGTCAGAGATCTGACAGAGCTAGTGCAGTGGGAGGAAACAGCCGATGTAGAAAACGAACATGATCCTATTTCTTACATCCAGTCCTTTATGAACCACTACGATATCCAATGGTTTGCTGGGACAAGGCGAGAAAGTGTAGATGGAAGAAAACAGTTAAGTGGTTATTTGATCACACAACAAGAAGCAGAGAAAACAACTGTTTATCCTTTGGATGTACTCGATCGAATCGGGGCAGGAGATGCATTTGCTGCAGGGATCTTACTCGGTTTCTCTGAAAAGTGGTCCTTACAGAAGACCGTTTATTTTGCCTTAGGAAATGCTCGACTAGCTCATTCGATCCAAGGAGATGTTCCGTTAACGACAAGAGAACAAGTCGAACGTCTGCTGAATGATCCTGAAACAGACTTGATCCGGTAAAAAGATTCAGGGATAAAACAGGTTAGGATTGTTTGTTGTCCTAGCCTTGTTTTTGCTAAAGTAGCTGAAAGTAAAATAAAAGGAGTACACCAAGACAATTACATAAAGCTAAAAAGTATATGAGAGGATAACACAGGCGAAGAAAATGCGAATGAATGTATTTTTTCCACATGTTGAAAAGAAATAGAGTAATCACAGAAACAAAAGGGATCAGGAAAGACAGAACAACGAGTAAACAGATGAAAAATCGAATCAATTGTATTCTTTCCGAAGATATTTCCTCTGCTTTCATGGGAGCTTCAGGGAGATCAGGAAGAAATATAGAGAGTGTTTGACCATATAATTTAGCTAAGCGATAAACATTTTCGTGATCTGGAAACGAGCGGCCATTTTCCCAATTTGAGACTGTCTGTCTAGTAATCGCGAGCTTTTTTGCTAATTCTTCTTGCGTATGTCCATGTTCTTTTCGTAGTTGTTTTAATTTTTTTGGAAAAAAATCCCTCATAAATACTCTTCCTCTCATTATGTAAAAGCGCTTTTACATTCATTTAACTCATTGTAAAAAGATTTTATCTATTCAGTCAAGAACAAAATAGGCAAAATAGAATTATCAAAAGAATGAGGTGAAAAGAATGAAAAAAATAATTTTAACTCTTACTAGTATAAGTATGCTAGGTGTATCTTTCAGTCCAAGTGTCTCTGCTTTCACGATACAAAATTCAGCAGAAACAAGCGATAGACAAACTATTGAGATGAACGAATTTGATAACGACATGCACGGCCGCAACTAACGAAAAAAACGTTGAAAGTAGGAATATAATGGAATGGATTCGCACAGCTTTTCATATAATCTTTATTGAAAACGGATTGATTCTAGCTATTTTACTGTTAAGTATTGCAGTTGTTTCCAATAGTTTAGTGATATCTACTCAGAAAAAAGAAATGGAGATTCTTGAAAAACGCATGAGTTGTTTGGAAAAAAAGCAAACATCAAAATAATAAGCTATTTAAGTGAATGAACGAAGGAAAAAGTTTATCTGATTTATTGAAATCAAAAACATTAGATTCTCTAGAAAATGCGTATGATTCCTGTCTCAGTCGAAGAAAGCCAAGTTGTTAAATAGATGTTTTTGGTTGTCTTCGTTCAATTGTCGATTACCATGACATCAATAAGCTGTTTGATATCTTCAGGAGTGTTGGTAGGGATACTGATTGTAGAAGCTTCATCTAGTATTTTTTGAGTCTTTTCTTTGACTAGCTCAGGATGATCAGAAGTTTCATCATGTTGCCAGTGAGAAGGAACAGAATATTGAGTTATTGTACCGTCATGATTGCTAGAATAAACTACTAAACCTTGGAAACTTATATTCCCACTGAGTATGACTGTTTCAGCTGGAAAAGCGACACTTCCTTGGTCATAAGGGTCAATTGGAGTTCCTGCTGGAGACTTAGAAACATGCAGTTCAAAACCAGTACTTGGATCAGCTAACCATTGTTTATATTGTGTGCCCATCACAGCTAGCCAAACTCTAGCGTATTCTATTTCTAGATCAGAATAATTACTTAACAAATCAGTTGAATTACTGACTTGTGGACCTATCGATTCACTGACAGAAGCATAAGTCTCACTACTATTTGTTGACGGTACAGTTGACGACGAAGTAGTTGATGCAACGATGGAAGAACTAGTGGTTTGTGAAACTGATTCACTACTGCTTTTGACAGTAGCGCTTGATTCGTTATTCGTTTTACTGTCAGTTGTTGCTTCACGAGAAGTAGTGTTTTCAATAACAGTCGAATGAGGTGTTGACTGGCGAGTGTTTTTTTGTTCACAACCAACAAACAGAAGTACGAGAGGGAGTAAAATGAATTCCTTTTTTTCATGAAATTAACCTCCAATTATCTAAGAAAATAAAATAACGTTTTTCTTTCTATTTATTGTACTCCTGTATAATAAAGAGGAAAAGGATATTTGGTTAAGAAATCTCTCTGGTTTGGAGAGAATTAGATGAAAATTAAAAGCTAATCTGAATAGAATTTTTTTATAACCATATGATACAGCAAAGTTACTCTTTTACTTAGTATGGAAATCAAAATATTTAGCATAAGTATTATTTTTTTACATAAAGTGGTTGTTTTTGATATATTAATTTGGCACTTTGTGATTATGTAAAAGAACAACGTGATGCTGAGCGAATCAAAGTAGTGACAGCATCTGATCTTGCAAATGATGTACAATAAAGAAGATGATTAAAGATTCGAAAAACGATAATTAATCATTTGAGCCACACACTTAAGAAGAGGGGAATGAAGAAAAAATTTTGGTGGACGAACAAGATGATAGCGGAGTTCCATGGATCTTTGGACGAGTAGATGCTAATGTACAAGACTATCCAGAAAAAACGAGTTTACAACGACAAGCGAAACAACAGTTACTTGCAGGTGCACACATTGGCTCCGCTTTAGGCATTCTTTCCCTATAACTTTAACACTTCAAAATATTTTAAACATATAAATAACTGCATTAACCAAAAAATTAGACTTCTATAAATGAGGGAAATCTGCTCATTCATAGAAGTCTAGTGATTAAAGGAAGCTTTTAATTCATGGAAGCTAAGATAAGCTACTCCACCATTAAATGAACCAAACGCCTCACCTCACATCTTGAAACTATTAGAAGAAAGAAGAAGAGAAGGGGCACTCGAAAAAAGTGTATTTCGCAAATGGGGCATAAAAGAATAAGAAATGTTGCTTTTACAAAAACCTGACCGAAAAACAGTACACATTTTCGTGTTTTTTCGTTTTTTCTTGACTACTGTTGGCGCTATCAGTATCATAAATGGCAGATAGAAACAGCCAAATAAAAAAAGGCACCTCTGCTTCTAGTGGCAGCTAGAAACAGAGGCCTTGAAAAGTCATCACACGTGACCGTCCAAGTTTGCCATAGTCAATGTAAATACATCAACCTTGTTTATTGTATCGAATCTAAAAGGAGAAATCTACCCTTTAGAGGAGAAAATTTAACAAATTGTATGCGTTTTATTTGCTGAGCAAAAGGTATTGGACATTGTGTTCAATACCTTTTTTATCTGAACATACACCTGAAGATAAATCTGCTCTATTCGAAGATTTTATATTCTTTTAATAGAGCTACAGCCAGCAGATCCGGTCAGTGTAAAAAGATGCTTTTTTTCGTCAAAAGAACCAGCCTTTGCGTATCATATTATGAAAGCAGATTTTATTTGGCTGTTTTCTATCACTGAAAGGAGAGGAGCAACCGATGCAAGTGGTCGCTGTTTTGAATCACAATGCTATCATTGCGAAATCAAACGAAGGAGAGTGGGTGTTGATCAAAAAAGGAATCGGATTCAAACGAAAGATCGGAGATTTAATCCATGAAAGAGAGGTGGAAAGTGTCTATCAAAAAATCTAAAATTTGGGGAGTCACTGTTCGACAGGCTTGACCCATTTCGCTGAAGCGGAATGCGTCAAGCCTGTTTTTTTGAAGGGAGGAAATATCACTGGAATTGACTCAAGTCATTTATGAAGAGTTGCTGATCATTCATTCGAGTGCACGAACGAAACGTCAAATCTTAAAAGAATTAACCCAACTTATGACGGATAAAGGCGTAATATCCGATACAGAGAGTTTCTTAGAGGATGTCTATCAAAGAGAAGCAGAAGGAGCAACAGGAATCGGACAAGGAATCGCTATCCCTCATGGTAAGTCAACAAGCGTCAGACAGACAGTAATCGCGGCTGCTACTTTAGCTGATCCAATCCCATGGGAAACATTAGATGAACGACCTGTAGAGATTGTGATTTTATTTGCTGTACAAGAAGGAGATAAAAATAAAGGACATCTTCAGCTTTTACAAAAAATTGCTGTACTTTTGGCAAGAGAGAAGTTTATCAAAGAACTGAAAAAAGCTACTTCAATCGAAGAATTGTATACATTATTGACACAAAATGACTAGGAGGAACGATAACGTATGTTAGTAACAGGAAAAGAAATACTAGCTGTAGCAAATGAGAAAGGCTTTGCCGTACCTGCCTTCAATGCAGGTTCTGGACAATTATTGAACGCAGTGATAGAAGCTTGCGAAGAAGCACAAGCTCCTGTCATGATTGCGATCCATCCAGAAGAACTGAAATTTTTGACAGATAGTTTCGTTGCTCAAGTAAAATACGCGGCTGAGCAGACAGATATCCCTATATGTATCCATTTAGATCATGGTGCTGACTTTAACCAAATTATTCATGCCATCCGCCTAGGTTTTACTTCGGTCATGATCGATGCATCTCACCTATCATACGAAACGAACGTTATGTTATCTAAAAAAGTAGTAGAAGCTGCTCACGCTAGTGGTATTTCTGTAGAGGCTGAACTGGGAACGATTGGAGACACAGGTAATACCATAGAAGGGGGTGTCAGCGAGATTATTTATACAGATCCGTCACCAGCACAAGCATTTATTGAGGAGACGGGGATCGATAGCTTGGCGATCGCTATTGGAACAGCTCATGGAATCTATCCTAAGGAACTCAAACCTAAGCTACGACTCGATATTTTAGAAACGATACGATCATTGACCACTGTTCCTTTAGTCCTCCATGGAGGATCGAGCAACCCAGATGAGGAGATACGTCAGGCAGTTGAATTAGGAATAAACAAAATCAATATTTCCAGTGATATCAAAATAGTATTCGCAGAAAAACTCCGAGATATCTTGAACTCGGGAGATTTAGAGATCCGTGAACCGAATGTGCTGTTTTCGCCTTGTATGGAAGCTGTTAAACAAGTTGCATTAGATAAAATTCATTTATTCAAAGCAGACAATAAAGCAAAATATTATATGTGAGGGGGAGTGCAAAATGAAGATCGTAGGGATCGCAGCTTGTACTGCGGGAATTGCACACACGTATATCGCAAAAGAAAAATTGCTTCAAGCAGCGGAGAGTCTTGGTCATGAGATCTGGATCGAGACACAGGGGCTTGCTGGGACACAAGATCTACTGAGCCAAACATGCATCGCGGATGCAGATGTTGTGCTTATCGCTGCAGACATCAAGGTGAATGGGAAAGAGCGGTTTCTTGGAAAAAAAATAGTCGAAGTACCAACTAGTCTAGTTGTCAAATCTCCGAGAAAACTGATTGAAAAATTAGAAAAGATGTTGGATGGACGAACGAAAGGAGTATAAGATGGAGAAATTGAAATCAATCGGCTTCAAAAAACATTTGATGACGGCGATCTCTTTCTTTTTACCTATCGTCGTTGCTTCTGGATTCTTGTTGGCTATTGGAAATATGTTGGATGGTACAACGATCGAATCCTTCACAGATGGTTTTTCTTTTGCAGATACGATGACAACGATGGGTGGATATGGTTTAGGTTTATTACCGATGATCGTTTCCTGTGCGATAGCTTATTCAATGGCAGATAAGCCTGGTATTGCACCTGGTTTGATTGTCGGGATGACTGCTAGTGGGATCGGAGCGGGTTTTTTAGGTGGGATGGTTGGCGGATATTTATCTGGATTAGTCGTTATTGGATTAACGGCAGGAATCAAAGTACCTAAATGGATGGATGGTCTAATGCCAACTCTGGTTCTGCCATTCCTCAGTTCTTTCATCGGCGGGTTGATCATGTACTATGTAATAGGAACACCCATCAATTGGCTTACAGAAATGCTTACAGGTTATTTAAGTGATTTGGATACTTCTTCGTTATTTTTATACGGAGCAGTAATTGGGGTATTGTCATCAATCGATTACGGCGGAGCTATCAATAAAGTCGTATTTGCGTTTGTGTTTGCTTTGTTTTCAGAAGGAATCTATGAACCAATCACTGTATTGATCTTAGCTTCAATGGTCACCCCATTCGGCTTGACGATTGCTTATTTCTTAGGGAAAATCATTCGTAAAAATATATTCAATCGTCAAGAAATCGATACATTGAAGACAGCTTTTCCTATGGGGATTTGTCAAAACACTGAGGGGTGCTTTCCTATCGTATTGAATGACTTGGCACGTAATGTCATAGCAACAGGTGTTGGTGGGGCAGTCGGCGGTGGATTGAGCATGCTATGGGGAGCAGATAGCCGTATCCCGGCATCAGGAATGTTTGCAGTCGCTACGATGACTAGACCATGGTCATTCATTGGCGCTTTATTAGCTGGTTCTTTTGCTACGGGAATAACTATTTTATTATTGAAAAAACCAGTTGACCCAAATGCAGAAGTCATCCAAGAAGAAAAAGAGGAAGAAGAGATATCTTGGGATGACTTGACAATCAGTTAGGAGGAACAGAATGGATTACAAGAAAAGAGTACAACAAATGTTCCTAGATTCAGGAGTAGTATTGAAAGAAACAGAATTAGAAAGAATCGAATATACAGATTTTGGATTAGGAGCAATCGAGACTGAAGGATTGAATTTATTTGTTTATGAAAATAATGAGCGATACTGTGGGAAAGAACTGGTATTATTGCCTTATCAAACTTGTCCAGAGCATCGGCACCCACCTCGAGATGAGAATGAAGGAAAAAAGGAAACCTTTCGTTGTCGAAAAGGCTTAGTATATCTTTATGTCGAAGGAAAAGAAACAAAAAAACTTTCCTGTATTATTCCAAAGGGGCAAGAACGTTACTATACGGCAAAAAAAGAAATCATACTTCACGCTGGAGACCAGTACACGATCGAACCAAATATTAAACACTGGTTCCAGGCAGGTGCAACAGGCGCGGTTATCACCGAATTTTCTTCCAGCAGTGATGATCCAAGTGATAGTTTTACGAATCCAGCTATTTATCGTTAATACAAAGGTTTGGGAACAAGCTGATGAACCAAAATGATCAAATTTCGATTATTTGGTTCGTCGGCTTTTTTATTTAGAGAAACATCAGGCGTTGGTGAAATATAACACGAGAATAAAATGGATTTTTCATTAATAGGAGAAACAAGTGTGTGACTATTTAAATAATGCGTGTTATTGACATGCAGGACGAAATCCCAATTTCTTCTATAAGTAAGTCGTTTCAATTTTATATTTACTAGTTATTTATTTTTTTTGGTTACTGTAAAATAGCTGAAAAATTATTTTTTGCAAATACTATATATAGTGGTGCTTGATCTATATACCACTAAAAAACTACAAAATCTAGTCTTTTATTTTAAAAAAACACGTGTAGAATGAAGATAGACTTTTGAGTTAGGGAGTGTTTTTTTATGAAACTTACTGTTTTTTGCGGTTCCCGTTTTGGCAATAAAGAAAGCTACAAATTTATTGCGCAAACGTTAGGAAAATATATGGCACAAGAAGAAATCGAACTGGTTTACGGTGGTTCATACTCCGGGATTATGGGAGTGATTAGTAAAACAGTACTGGAAAATAACGGAAAAGTCACAGGTATCTATCCAAATGGCCTTTTTGAAACTGAGCTGCCTGGGAAAGATGTTACTACATTTATTCCTACAGAGACAATTGATGAAAGAAAGGTATTATTATTTGAAAAAGGAGATGCTGTCCTCGTTTTCCCTGGAGGTCTAGGTACATTGGAGGAATTTTCGCAACTTCTTTCTTGGATAGCGATCGGCCTGACACCTGATAAGCCAATCGGAATATTGAATATTGGCGGTTATTACAGCGGCTTGCAACAATTATTAGAAACTTTTGCAAAAGAGGATTTTATGGATAAAAAATGGTTGGATCAAGTGATCTTTTCCAACAATCCATTGGAACTGGTCAATGAATTACGAGCAGTATCTATTAAAAATCAGTTATTATTGAAGGAGGCAAAATAATGAGTCAAATATATTTAGCAGGACCATTTTTTTCAGAGGAGCAAATCGATCGAGTAAGTCGTATCGAAAAAGCGTTGGAGGAAAACAAAACAGTTACAAGTTTCTACTCTCCACGTCATCACCAAGAAAGCAATTATGAACTATTCAGTGCTGGTTGGGCGCAAGAAGTATACGAAAAAGATATGGAAGAGTTGACAAATGCAGAATTTGTTGTGGCTATCCTTGACTTTGAGCATCAAACAATCGATCCAGGAACGGCTTACGAATTAGGTGTGGCAACTATGTTGAAAAAACCGATGATCATCGTACAAGAAGAGACGGTACCTACGAACTTGATGATTACACAAAGTCTTCACACGTATTTAAAATCAGACCAAGCTGTACGTGAATATGATTTTGAAAAATTGCCTGTTGAAACTTACGTAGGCGAGTACTTATAGAAGAGGAAGGGTTGTATGTCAGTGATTTTGATTTCAGGAACGATTGGTGCAGGTAAGAGCAGTTTGACGGATATGCTTGCAAAAGAGATTGATTCTAAACCATTTTATGAAAATGTCGAAGATAACGAAGTATTGCCGCTTTTTTATTCAAATCCTGAGCAGTACGCATTTTTATTGCAAATCTTCTTTTTGAATAAGCGATTTTTAGCAATGAAAAATGCTTTAGTGAACGATGACAATGTGCTAGACCGCTCCATCTACGAAGATAGTCTGTTGTTCCATCTAAATGCTGATTTAGGTCGGGTAACGGATATCGAAGTACAGCAGTACGATAGCTTATTAGATACGATGCTAAACGAGTTAGATGATGTTGCTCCAAAAAAACGTCCTGATTTGATGGTCCATATCAAAGTTTCTTTGGACACGATGCTAGAACGTATCAAAAAACGCGGGCGTGACTATGAACAGCTAGAAAGCGATGAAACGTTATACACCTATTACGAAACATTGAACACCCGCTATAATCAATGGTATGAGGATTTTGATGTATGTCCTAAAATACAAGTGGATGGGGATACATTCGATTTTGTAGAAAATCCAGAAGATGCAAAAAAGGTGATTCGTCAGATCCAAGAAAAATTAGCTGAATTGGAAGGAAAGCCTGCTGGAAAATATTTTACAGATAATCAGCATGCGAAAGGTCAAGAATTAGGCTAAAAGTAAAAAACCAAACGACGGGAAAGAAAAATTACTACGTGATGTAGAATAAGTCTTTCTATCGTTTGGTTATTTTATATTCAAAGATGTGAAATAAATAAAACGTTACTCTTTGATTTGTGAACTGAAATGATCCACTGTTTGTTTTACTGATTCCAGTTTTTGAAGCTTGATCAAAGGAAGAAGCTGAGTTTGAAGCTCATAAAAATCAGCCATAGTGAGTTTTGCTTGATTTTGCTTATCTTCTTTTGTTTTTTACATAATTTTTGACAGGATAAGATTCAAACGATTTAAAAGAATCTTTGACTAGTTTGTGGCAATTGTCGCATATACTCAAACTTCCTTGATCATTAAATTCTGTATGGATATTTTTGTTGTTATTACATGTACAATAATCAGGACTATCGATCATCCATTTCGTCTCCTTTACAGTCATCTTGCTTCTTTACTATAGCAGAAAAGAAGGGGAGAAACAAAAGAAGATCCAACAGATGGCACTATAGACTGTAGATGTTGCCATCCTTATCCTTCAAACGGTAATTACCGATTTTGGTAAATGTGACTGTTGCTTCTTTTTTATTTTCTTTTCCTGAAATAATATATTCGTCATCTTTGGTAGTAATCTTGATATCTGTCAGCACTGTTTTTTTTTCAGATGATTCAGAAGAATCAGCTCCTTGTGTCTGATACGTGCGTGTCCATTCCATTTTTTTATCTGTAAATGTCAACTGTCCCGCGGATAAATCCATATCTTTACGTACTTTTAGCGTATATACACTGTTGGTGATATCTGCTTTTTCCGCTTTTAAGACAGAAGAATCGGTTGTTTCGTCCGAGGATTGGTCAGAGCCGCCAAACAAATCACAGCCAGTCAATGTCAAAAGTCCCGCAGACAAAATAAATAGTACGATTAATTTCTTCAAAATACTTCCCCCATTTGATAGGATAAAGAAATTATACCATTGGAAAGTAAAACTTCAAACGGATGGAAGAGAAAAAATTCACAAAATACCATTAAATAGAATAATTTTTCAAAAGTCATAAAAAATCCACCACCTTTAGAAAGCGTTTTAAAAAATGTGTTGCAATCTTTAAAAAAAGTGCTATATTAAAAATGAACCGGTTCAATTTTAGAATCTAGGAGATGAAATAATGAAAGTCGTAGACAGACTATCTGAAAAAATGCTACCAATCGTATCTAAGATGAGTAGCCAGCGACACTTGCTGGCCATTCGAGACAGTTTTATCGTTACTATGCCGTTAGTAATGGCTGCTTCTGTCATGGTTTTGCTGAATGCTCTGATTTTTTCAAATGCAACAGTCCAAAGAATACTTGATCTAAGTCCATTGGCTGAACTTGCTTCAATCGTGAATAATGGTACGATGAGTATTTTAGCTATTATCGTGTGTTACAATATCGGCTGGAATTTGGCAACCCACTATATCCAAACAGGCGTGATTGATGATCCATCATTTAGTCCTGTTCATGCAGGAATTCTAAGTACAGCCGTAATGTTTATTTTGATGCCTTTATCAAGTACAGTCACTTTGATGGACGGAAATACAGCAGAAGCTACAGGGGTTTTCTTACAAAGTCTGACTTCTTCGTCTGGCTTAGCAACGGCGATGATTGCTGCCCTTGTCAGTACAGAATTATTTATCAAATTAGCGAAAATGAAGAGTTTTAAAATCAGGATGCCAGAAGGAGTTCCACCGGCAGTAGCTACGTCATTTAATTCTTTAGTACCAGAAATAGTTGTCATTTTATTTTTTTCAGTTGTCGTTTTTACTTTAAACCATACGACTGGTTTGAATGTTCCGCAATTAATTGAATTAGCGATTCAGACACCATTGAAAGCTTTTGTTTTATCCGTCCCAGGCATCTTATTTTTACAGTTTTTCTCTGATTTCTTATGGGTGTTTGGTATGCATGGTTCGAGTATTTTGGCTCCTATACGGCAAGCACCTTTGTTACAGTCTATTCAGGAAAACATGGATGCTTTTTCAGTAGGAAAAGAAATTCCTAATATTATTACGGAGCCCTTTACCAATGCATTTGGATTGATCGGAGGTGGCGGGTGTATTTTACCGTTAGTTATTGCTATCTTGTGGGCTTCTAAACGTCAAGAACAGCGATCAATCGCTAAATTTGGTCTGACTACTTGTTTATTTAATATTACGGAACCAATTATGTTTGGATTACCAGTAGTCATGAATCCAATATATATGATTCCATGCGCTATTATACCATCTATTAACTTGGTTATTGCCTACGCAGCCACAAGTCTTGGAATCATCAGTAAAACAGTTGCTGCTGCACCTTGGATCACTCCACCGGTTATACAATCTTTTATTGCTACAGGAGGCGATATACGAGCAGCAGTCTTAACAGTAATACTTATCATTCTAGATGTATTTTTATTCCTGCCATTTGTATTAGCCGCTAATAAGGCAAAATTGGCAGAAGGAGGATATTAAGGTGTACGATTACCCGTATCAAAACCCAAAGTTAACCATCCGCCAAAGAGTAGAAGATTTACTTTCGAGGATGAATATTGCTGAAAAAGTAGGACAGGTAAACCAGCATTTGTATGGTTGGGAATGTTATGAAAAAAACGGAGACAAGATCGAATTAACAGAAAAGTTAAAAGAACATGTTAAATGGGGAGGCGGTCTGGGTGCCTTATACGGTCTGTTTCGCTCTGATCCGTGGTCTAAAACAGATTATAAGAATGGGATTCCTGCAAAAGAAAGCTGGAAGGTGGCTAACCTAGTCCAAGAATATGTACTACAGCATTCGCGATGGAAAATTCCAGTTTTGCTTGTAGAAGAATGTCCACATGGTCATCAAGGTTTGGATGGGATTTCTTATCCAACGAATATCGGCCGTGGAAATACTTTCAATGTAGCATTATTAGAACAATCGAGTCGATTGATGGCAAAAGAACTGGCTGCTAAAGGTGTTCATTTAGCGCTGGTGTCGACTTTGGATCTGGCAAAAGATCCTCGTTGGGGAAGGACAGAAGAGTGCTTTGGGGAAGATCCGATTCTCTCAGCTCGTTTTTCTGAAGCGGTCGTTCGAGGGTTCCAAGGAGAGATTATTTCAGAAAAAGTTTCTTTTCTTGATCAGACAGTAGAGGAAATCAATAAGAAGAAGGATCAGATCGGTGTTGTGTTAAAGCACTGTATCGCACAAGGAGAAGCTTTAGGCGGTCATAATTCAGGCACAGTAACGATTGGACGCAGAGAGTTCTCCGATATTTACGGACCATTATTGAAGAGTACAAGAAATGCAGTAGGTGTCATGGCTGCTTATAATGACATCGACGGGGTACCTTGTCATATCAATCGAGCGCTTTTTGAGCAAACATTAAGAAAAGAGATCGGTTATCAAGGGATCGTTATGGCAGACGGTGTGGCTTTGGATCGTTTATCCGATGTTTTTACAGATAAAAAGACTGCTGCAGCATATGCATTAGCGGCAGGAATCGATCTCAGTTTGTGGGATGAGACCTATACCAAGATTGCAGAAGCCATTGATAATCAAGTCGTAGATGAAAAGCTACTAGATCAAGCAGTTCGCCGAGTTTTATCTGTCAAATTTTTATTAGGTTTATTTGAACAGCCATTTGCAAACGATCCAAAGGAGTATTGGGATCATCTCATGGAGGAATCAGAGCACTTAAATTTAGAGACAGCAAAAGAAAGTATCACTTTACTAAAAAATGACGGTATATTGCCGTTGGATCAACAAGTAAAAAACATTGCAGTTATAGGTCCAAATGCTCACGATGTTTACCACTTGTTGGGAGACTACTCTGCACCACAAACAGAAGACCGTTTGAAAAAAACGATAGTACAAGAGATAAAAACAGAGTTTCCCCAATCAAAGGTTTCTTATGCACAAGGATGTGAAGTAAGAAATCAGGAGGATCAGGAAGAAAAATTATTAGAAGCGGTGACCCTTGCTCAAAACTCAGATGTGATCATTGCAGTTCTAGGTGGATCAAGTGCGCGGAACTTTGATATGGAATTTCTTCGTAACGGGGCAGTTTCATCGAAAGGGATCAACATGGATTCTGGAGAAAATGTAGATGTTGCTTCTCTTTCTTTAGGTGGATACCAAGAACAGCTGATTGAACAATTGTATCAACTAGGCAAGCCAATCATCACGATACTTGTGCAAGGAAGACCCTACGATTTGATGAAAATCGAGTCATTTACGAATGCCATTGCAACAGCATGGTTTCCTGGACAGGAGGGTGGAAAAGCCATTGCGCAGATGATTTCTGGAAGAAATAACCCAAGCGGACGATTGAGTTTGTCTTATCCTAGAAATAGTCGGCAACTACCTGTTTATTACTATCAGCGTGCTGCTTCTAAACAAGAGAATTATTATGATTTAAGCGGAAGTCCATTTTATCCTTTTGGACATGGTCTAAGCTATACAACATTTGAATACAGTCAGATGGAAGTCAAAACGGATATTGACAAAGTAATAATATCAATTAAAGTTAAAAATACAGGAAGTGTTTCAGGTAAAACAAGTACTCTTGTCTATGTCCGATTAATTGACGGCGCTGTCATCCAAAGAACGAAATTATTGAAAGCTTTTCGTAAAGATGAATTGCGGTCTCAAGAGGAAAGACTGCTTGTTTTTGAACTCACTTCTGAAGACTTTAGTTATATGGATATTGATGACAAGCGGCATTATGCAAAGAAAGCGGTCATCATGGTCGAACAACAAGAAAAAGAAATCAAATGTAACTGGCAGGAGTGAAAATGTATGGCATCGATCCGTGACGTGGCTAAGATGGCTGGTGTTTCAGTGGGAACAGTTTCCCGCTATTTAAACGGTCAGCAGCTGAAGGAAAAGAATATGGAAAAAATATCAGAAGCGATTTCAGCGTTGGACTATAAAGAAAACATCATTGCTAAAGGATTGAAGAATAATCGAAGTTTCTCTATTGGACTGTTGATAAACGGGATATCTAGCCGATTTGGTTCGGAGGTTGTTTCAGGGATCGAAAGAGTAGCTGAAGAAAATGGGTATAGCTTATTATTAAGCGGGTTTGCCGATCAGCCAGAAAAAATCGAACAAAAAATCGAATACCTGATGAAGCATGCGATCGATGGATTGATCGTCTTCTTATCAGAAGAAGAGTGGTCTGGATTTGAAATGCTGACAAAAATGAGTATCCCAGTTGTCGCATTGAATTGTCCGGATGGGCCAGCAGGTATTGATACAATAGTAGTGAATGATCGAGAAAGTGTAGCAAAAGTGATTGCTCATCATGGCGGACAAGGACATAAAACAATAGGATTTATTGCTGCCGCTCAAACAGATTACGTAGCAAGAGAACGTTTAGCTGGAGCCAAAGAAGCGGTACAAAAGGATCCGTCTATCCATTTAGAGATCTTTACAGGAGACTATTCTAGAAAAAGCGGCTATTACGGGGCAAAAGCATTATTAGAAAAAGGGGCAACTGCTATTTTTGTCAGCAATTACAACATGTCGATTGGTGCCATCGAATGTTTCAATCAAGAAGGTGTCAGAATCGGGAAGGATATTGCGTTCAGTCACTATGATTATTTAGATAAAAACGATCTGAGTATCCTTCCAAAAATCACGATCACGCCACCAACAGATAAAATCGGGGAACGAGCAGCAGAACAGCTGTTGAAACGAATCAAAAAAGAAGAGGAAGAAAATGAAAAAGTGATTGTGATGGAAAATATCATACATGGAATCAACTAAAAAAGAAAAAGAGGTGCTTTGATGAAAAGATATCAATTTCCAAAAAATTTTTGGTGGGGCTCTGCAGCAAGTGGTCCACAAACAGAAGGAAGAATTTCAGGCGATGGAAAAGGAGAGAACATTTTTGATTATTGGTACAAAAATGAACCGCAAAAGTTCTTTGATCAAGTAGGACCTGAAAAAACCTCGCAAGTTTATACGAAGTATCAAGAGGATGTACAGTTGATGAAACAGACTGGGCATAATTCATTTCGAACCTCTATCCAATGGAGCCGTTTGATACCTGATGAATCTGGAACAATCAACGAAGAAGCCGTTCGTTTCTATCATCACTATTTTGATGAGTTGATTGAAAACGGTATCGAACCCTTTGTTAATCTGTATCATTTCGATATGCCGATGTATCTGCAAGAAAAAGGCGGATGGTTGAACCGAGAAACGGTTGAAGCCTATGAAAAATACGCAAAAAGTTGTTTTCAATTGTTTGGCTCGAAAGTAAAAAAATGGTTTACCCATAATGAACCAATCGTTCCAGTCGAGGCAGGCTATTTGTATCGATGGCATTATCCGGAAGAATCAGATATGAAAAAGGCAATCCAAGTTGGTTATCATGAAGCGTTGGCTTCAGCATTAGCCATCAAAGCTTACCATGAAATGGATCAAAGCGGTGTGATCGGAATCATCTTAAATTTAACACCGAGTTATCCAAGAGACGAATCAAATCCCGAAGATGTTAAAGCAGCACGAATAGCAGATGCGTTCTTCAATCGTTCATTCCTTGATCCAGCTGTAAAAGGCGAGTTTCCCAGTGAATTGATTGAGAGAATAAAAGAACTCGATCTAATGCCGGAGATTCATCCAGATGATTTGACGATCATTAAAGAAAATACAGTAGATCTTTTGGGAATTAATTATTACCAACCACGCCGAATAAAAGCAAAAGAAACACCAATCGATACTAAAAACGGTCCTATGCCTGAGGATTACTTCGACAATTATGAAATGCCTGGTCGTAAAATGAATCCTTATCGCGGATGGGAGATCTATGAAAAAGGAATCTATGATATTTTGATCAATGTACGAGATCATTATGGGAATATCGACTGTTTTATTTCTGAAAACGGCATGGGTGTAGAAAATGAAGCACGATTTATCAAGGAAGATGGTATGATCCACGATGATTATCGGATCGAATTTGTTCAATCTCATCTGAAATATGTCCATCAAGCCATTCAAGAAGGTGCCAATTGTTTAGGTTATCATATGTGGACATGCATGGATAACTGGTCGTGGACCAATGCCTATAAGAATCGTTACGGTTTTATTTCAGTAGATTTAGCACAAGATGGAAAAAGAACGATCAAGAAATCGGGTCATTGGTTCAAAGATGTATCAGACAGAAATGGATTTGAAGCTTAAAGAATAGCCAAGAGAGAATGTATGAAAATTCCCGTTCTTACCGCTTCAGGAAAAAGAAGTTCAATTATTTACGATCTTTTTCAACTTTTTTGTCTTTCTATTTCATTTTTTGTATATAATAGAATAGTCAAAATTAAATAGGAGTGGAGGAAGGCATGAGGAAAAAAAGACCGTTTCTTCTCTTTTGGTTATTCGGTTTTTTCTTACTGCTTATTTTATCCGCAGCATTTTCAGGAAAAATGACAGCAGATCTTGCTCAGAAAGAAACAGAAAAAATCGTAGCAAGCAAAGAATCAGTAGATAATTTCAAAAAAGAATTCTCAACTTATTGGTGGGAGGAATATAAATTAACTGCCAATTACGAAAAAGGTGAATTGGACATCTATTTGCCAAAAGGAAAAGAAGAAAATCAATTTATCAATATCGATGACGTACTTAGTGCGATTTCTCTCAGACAATATCAATTCAAAGACAAACATTTGGTCGTTTTGCTTTTGACTCATGATGGCGACAAGGTAGCACGTTTGAAAAATGGAAAAGTGGTTACAGCTTATTCTGAAAAAGTGGACAAAAAAGTGGTGGCCGATCGACTAGCGGAATGGAAAAAGACCAACGAACAAGTCAAGAAAACAACTGCTTCTTCTCAAAAAAACGAGTCGACAGAACTAAGCCCTTCAGATTCTGGCAGTGGACAAACGATAACGGGAAATGAAGAAAATCAAGCCTCAATCATTACGAATGAGTCATCAGAAGGACAATATCAAACCTATGGACAATGAAAAACAGAAGTTGTGACAGAAGTGGTCAGCTTCAAGAAATAAGAAGAAATTTACGAAAAGTGCTTCTCAAGTTTTTGTAAAATTTCGGCTTATTTCCGAAGAAGCTACTTCTGGAACACCGTGAATCAGAGGTTGTGAAATCAGCGGTTTGACCTGAGTATTAGAGAAAAAAACGGGAAAATAGCTCCTCATATTTTGCCGTTTTTTGAGCTAATACCGAAGGTCAGCTGATTGAACACCGTTTAGTGGAGAGGTTGTGAAAAAGCTGTCCTGCATCAAGAAATAGGGAGCTGCGACAAGAATTTTGTCACAGCCTCTTTTTTTTGTACGAATACCGAGAAACTACTTTTGAATACTATAGAGTAAATCGGTCACCACAAGATTTTTATCTCCTTACTAGTTTAACCGCTTACAACATAGCAATTTTATGCTGTGAAAAATGAATGGAATAATCTTTAGAAAGAATAAAAAAATCTTAAGATAACAACTTTTTTAGGAAATTTTCATTTTTCAGGAGCAAAATAAGAAAAAATGTGAATAGAGAGAAGTGATATACGTGACACAACTTAAAAAATTGTGCCAAAATCGTTTAGCAATCGTTTTGACAGCTGTTTTCTTTTTCTGGCTGAAGACGATCATTGCCTACTATGCAGATTTTTCATTAGGTGTGGAAGGTACGATCCAGTACTTTATCTTGTGGATCAACCCGATTGCGACTACCTTATTGTTTTTTGGCCTTTCTTTGTACATTAAAAATCCAAAGCCAGCGTTAGCCATTCTTTTGATCATTGATATTTTAAATACGCTTTTGTTGTACTTGAATATTATTTTTTATCGGGAATTCACAGATTTCATTACAGTCAAATCTGTATTAGGCTTTTCGAAAGTGTCACAAGGGTTGTCTGGAAGCTCCTTTTCTTTGATGAAACCCCATGATGTCATCTATTGGTTGGATATCGCTGTGTTCATTGGGCTACTGGTTTGGTTGAAGGTCAAGAAAATACCTATCAAAAGCAACCCTGTCAGCAAACCGATGGCTATCGCTGTTACCTGTCTTTCAGGATTGATTTTTTCAGGAAATTTAGCGTTGAGCGAAGCCAACCGTCCCCAATTGCTACAGCGGACATTTGACCGTTCCTATATTGTCAAATATCTAGGAATCGATGCGTACACTATTTATGACGGAATCAAAACAGGAATGACTAGCAGTGTTCGCGCGCATGCAAGCAGTAATGGAATTGATGAAGTTTTAGACTATACAAAGAAACATTATGCAGAGCCAAATCCTGAAACATTTGGGATTGCTAAAGGAAAAAATGTGATTGTTCTTCATTTAGAAAGTTTTCAACAGTTTTTGATCAATATGAAGGTAGACGGACAAGAAGTCACGCCGTTTTTAAATAGTATTTTCCAGAATCAAGCAACGATCAGTTTTGACAATTTCTTTCATGAAGTAGGACAGGGAAAGACAAGTGATGCTGAAAACATGTTGGAAACTGGCACATTTGGTTTACCTCAAGGCTCATTATTCACAGAACTTGGGTCAGATAATGTCTTTCAAGCAGCACCAGCGATCCTTGGTCAAACAGAAGGCTATACAAGCGCTGTTTTCCATGGGAATGTAGCTAGTTTCTGGAATAGAGATCATGTATATAAAAATTTAGGGTATGACAATTTCTTTGATCGATCTTATTTTGATGAATCCGATGAAACGTTAGGTTATGGGATATTAGATAAAGATTTATTCAGAGAATCTGCCCAATATCTTGAACATCTACAACAGCCGTTTTACACGAAATTTCTTTCCGTAACCAACCACACGCCTTATTATACGGATGACAAGAATTTCGACTTTCCATCTTTGAATACTGGCAATAGCACAGTAGATAATTATGTTCGAACGGCCCATTATCTGGATCAATCATTGGAACAATTTTTTACGTATTTGAAAAAATCTGGTATTTATCAAAATTCAATCTTTGTGATTTACGGGGATCATTTTGGGATCTCGAATACAGATAATAAAGATTTAGCAAGTGCTCTTGGTAAAGATCCAGATACATGGGATGAATTTGACAACGCACAGATGCAACGAGTGCCATTGATGATCCATATGCCTGGTTACACTAAAGGGACAGTCAATCATGAATACGGTGGAGAAATCGATGTTTTGCCGACATTACTACATCTATTGGGAATCGATGATAAAGATTATCTTCATTTTGGTACAGACTTATTATCTTCTCAGCACGATCAAGTAGTTGCTTTTCGAAATGGGAACTTCGTGACGCCCAAATACACCGTCCTAGGAGGAAAAGCTTACAATAATCAGACAGGAGAAATCATCGATACGAAAGCAGCAGGAATCGACGAGGAAATCTCCAAAGATCAGGAAAAAGTCAAGACTGCGTTAAGTCTTTCAGATAAGCTGAATCAGGAAAATCTCTTGCGGTTTTATGTGCCAAACGGATTTGAGACGATTGATCCGAAAAAATATGACTATAAAAACGAAGCGGAACGTAATGAAGCAATCGAAAAGCAAAAAGGTGAACATTCGACCAGTGTCTTTTCAAAAAACGGCAATAAAACAACGACTATCCTATATCCAGTAACAGGAACCAATGCGGAGCAGCAAAAAAATGATCAATAAACAATCAAACCAACCTTCAGGGATTAGACAGCAGTCTCATGCTTGAAGGTTGGTATTTTTTATGAGAAAAACATTTTTTTATTTTTTTCGTGTATTTTTTATTTTTAACGTATCTATTTATTGAATGCGGAAAATTTAAATTGAAATAATCATTCCTCTTATTGGCAAGCATTCTGGAAAAGCCAAAGGTTAATTTCAATTAAAAAAGGAGAACTATTATGTATGATGGAGAATTGATTAAGAAGCTTCGAGTCAACAAAAAGCTGACACAGACCCAATTAGCGGAAGGAATCTGTTCTAAAACTTCGCTAGTCGGGATCGAGACAAATTCAGTGAAAAAAGTATCGTTTGGAACATTGAAATCATTTTTAGAGCGAATGAACATGACACTTGCCGAATATGAATGGATACGAAATCAGCTTGATGAGCCAAAAAAATTAAAGAAAAAAAGACGAATGCTAGATCGGATTCAAGAAGACAGCTTTGATCCTTACAAAGAAATTGCTAATAACCGCAGGCACTATAAGAAAACAGAAGATCTGTACTATTTGGTTTTGAATCTGCACATGTCCAAAAAAACAGAAGTATCTGAGACGGAATTTGAATTTTTGCGTTATGAATGTCGTATCATTGAAGAATATTTGATGCAAGTACCAGAGTATGGGCAATTTGAAGTATCTATTCTAGCAGATTTTCCTTGGATATTCAGTGATCGTTTTATTGAGAATAATTATTTGAAAATCAAAAAAAGAATGCGACGGATCGCGCAACTGAATAATCACGAGCAGTATCTCTTTACTTTTTTGACGAACTTGACTTTGTTTTATATAGAAAATGGTCGCTTAAAAAAGGCACGTAGCGTGAATGAAGATATGAAACGGAGTTTAGCGCATAAAGAAAGAAGTACAGTGATTTATGAAACATTGATGGCGGATTATTACCAACGACTGATTTCTGCTGCTTTAGGGGAAGAAAAATCGGAAAATCACCAAGAGTTTTTCGCAGTGATCGAATATACATTAGGGAAGAATCAAAGGAATTCTTTAGAGAAAAAACTGCTGGCCATTGCTAAACCCAGCAGTTAGACCAACAGTTTAGGATTTGTATCACTTCGCCGCTTTTTCAGACGGTTTGTTTGTATCGAATAGCGGGAAAAAGCGGGCGATCTCTTTTGTTGCAGCATCACGGGAATCAGAAGCATGGATGATGTTTTCAGTCCCCGGCAGTGCATAATCTCCTCGGATCGTACCTGGAACGGCATCCGCCGCTTTTGTTGCTCCGACCATCTTACGGACGATATCGATCACTTCCTCGCCGACCAGCACAAGATAAACGACCGGTCCAGAAGTCATGTAATCGATAAGCTCATCAAAAAAACTACGTTCAGTCAAGTGCTGATAATGTTCTTTTGCTAGTTCAGGTGTCATCGTTGCAAATTTCATTTCAGCAATGGCCAGTCCCTTTGCTTCAAAACGTTGGATGATGCTTCCGACCAAATGGCGTCTTACGCCGTCTGGCTTGATAATAACAAGTGTTCGTTCCATAACAGCACCTCGTTTCCTACTATAATTCTATTATAGCGGGAGGTGGAAAATGAGACAAATAAAACTGCGTGAGACAGGAAATATAACGCGTGTATTTTAAAAAGTATGAAAAACATGGAAAATTGATTTGACATCCTCTTTTTTAGTTGTTATATTAACGAGGGAAAACCGAATAGGATTTGTTAGGTGAGGCTCCTATACAAACATAGGCTACTGCCCAAAAACGTCGAGAGACGCCAATGGGTAGAACAGGAATTGTCGAGATAAGGCTTTTCATAAGGTAGCTAAAAGCAGATATTTGCTTTTTACGTTGTACAGTGTCAAAACTCAACGATGAGATCTGAGAAGCTTTTTTTGATTTGCTTTTTCAAACCTTTCGCTGAGTATTTGGCGAGAGGTTTTTTTGTTGCCGCAAATCCCATAGGTGAAAAAACAAAAAGGGAGGTGAGCGAGTTGGGAAAATAACTATTCGAAAAATGATTGGAAGTCATGAATTAAAATTACTTAGTAAAGGAGATGAGAACAAATGGATGACAGTCATTCGAAAAACAAGGATTTAGAGGAAAGGCCAGGGCTATTATCTATCTGTTCTCAGCCCCTTTCAGCATTTTCTCTATCGATCCGATGAATAGCAAAAGACCAAAAACAGCGAGAACAGCTGTCTTTTGGACACAAAGGAGAGATCGAGATGGAAAAAAAGAAAGATACACAAAAAATCTATGCAGCTTTTGCTGGAAAAACGAAGCAAGAATTATTTGAATTGTTCCATGCATCACCAAATGGATTGTCAGAAGAACAAATCGAGCGTTCAAGAGAAACTTATGGTGAAAATGCGATTTCATATGGCAAAAAAACACCATTCATTATAGAAATATTGAAAGCATACATCACACCCTTTACATTAGTGTTGATTGCATTAGGAATTATTTCATTCATTACGGAATACGTATTAGCCGCTCCAGGAGATAAAGATCTCTTTGGTGTAGCCATTATCTTCACTATGGTTATCGTCAGTGGGACGATGACGTTAATCCAGTCTGTGCGTTCTAATCAAGCAGCTGAAAAACTGAAATCACTTGTGAAAGTAACGGCAGCTGTCAAACGAAATGGCGAGTATACAGAGATTCCTATGGAAGAAATCGTCTGTGGAGATCTTGTTCGGCTTTCAGCAGGAGATATGATACCAGCGGATATGCGTTTATTGTCCGCAAAGGATCTATTCATTTCTCAAGCAGCATTGACAGGGGAAAGCTATCCAGTAGAAAAGCATGCGAAAGTATGTGAAGACGATCAGCAAAGTGAAACAAGTTATGAAAATCTTGTCTTTATGGGAAGCAATGTCATCAGTGGAAGCGCGGAAGGAATCATTGTTTCTGTCGGAAATGACACACTATTTGGGCATGTAGCAGAAACGCTATCTGAAAAACCCATCCAATCAAGTTTTGAATTAGGCATCCACAAAACATCCATGCTGCTGATCAAATTTATGTCATTGATGGCTCCAGCAGTTATCGTTATCAATGGGCTTACAAAAGGAGATTGGTTAGAAGCTTTTCTTTTTGGATTATCTGTGGCAGTTGGTTTAACGCCTGAAATGCTTCCAATGATCGTTACGACGAATTTGGTCAAAGGAGCAAGTGTGATGGCCAAAAAAGGAACAGTCATCAAAAATTTAAATGCTATCCAGAATTTTGGTGCGATCGATGTGTTATGTACGGATAAAACGGGAACATTGACACAAGACAAAATCATTCTTGAATATCATATGGATTGTGAAGGAAATGAAGATGATCGTGTTTTGCGCCATGCTTATCTAAACAGCTACTATCAAACAGGGCTGAAAAATTTGTTAGATGTGGCTATCATTGATGAAGCAGCAGAAACTTTAGATACAGATACAATCAATTATCAAAAAGTAGATGAAATTCCTTTTGATTTTGAACGTCGCCGTATGAGTGTTGTAGTCGCTGATCCGGCTGGCAAAACACAGATGATCACAAAAGGCGCGATTGAAGAAATGTTGAACATTTCTAAATTTATTGATCTTGGTGGTACTGTCGCACCATTAACAAAAGAACGAAAAGAAGCGGTGCTTGCAAAAGTACAATCACTTAATGAAGACGGCTTGCGAGTGATTGGTGTCGCACAAAAGACCAATCCAAGCGTTGTTGGAGAATTTTCAGTCAAAGATGAGTCAGACATGGTTCTGATTGGTTATCTTGCTTTCCTTGATCCACCAAAAGAAACAACAAAACAAGCGTTGAAAGCTTTAAAAGAACATGGTGTAGCTGTAAAAGTTCTGACTGGGGACAATGAATTAGTCACACGGTCTGTGTGCCGTCAAGTAGGCCTAGAAATCAATGAATTGATTACTGGTGAGAAAATCTCGGAAATGAATGATCATGAATTAGCGCAAGTAGCTGAAGAACACGAAGTATTCGTAAAATTGAATCCTCAGCAAAAAGCACGATTGACGACAGCTTTACGTAAAAATGGGCATACTGTCGGATTTTTAGGAGATGGTATCAATGATGCTCCAGCAATGAAAGTGGCTGATATCGGTATTTCCGTGGATACAGCTGTGGATATCGCAAAAGAATCAGCAGACGTGATCCTTTTAGAAAAAGATTTGACGATTTTGGAAAGAGGCCTTCTTTCTGGAAGAGAAACTTTTGGAAACATCATGAAATATATCAAGGCAACAGCAAGTTCTAATTTTGGCAATATGTTTTCCGTACTGATTGCCAGTACGTTCTTACCATTTTTACCAATGTTGCCTTTGCAACTTCTATTTTTGAATCTGATCTATGACGTTTCTTGCATTTCCTTACCATGGGATCGGATGGATAAAGAATATTTGGATGAGCCAAAGAAATGGAATGCATCTAGTATTGGAAAATTCATGGTTTATTTTGGTCCAACAAGTTCGATTTTTGATATCACTACTTACTTGTTGATGTATTTTGTTATTTGTCCTGCTGTAGTTGGTGGAAGTTTCCATACATTGGATAGCTCACAACAAGTGATTTTTATCGCATTATTCCATGCAGGATGGTTTGTCGAATCCCTGTGGACACAAACATTAGTACTCCATGCATTGCGTACACCGAAAATACCATTTATCCAAAGCAATGCAACATTTGCCATGCTGGTTATCACTACATTAGGAATCATTGTCGGTTCAGTCCTTCCATTCACAGGATTTGGTGCTGAGTTAGGCTTGATGCCGCTCCCTGGCAATTACTGGTTATGGTTGTTTATAACAGTCGTCGCTTATCTGGCGCTTGTGACAGCTGTGAAGAAAATCTATATCCGTCGATTCCAAGAACTCTTATAAGTGATGCGGCTGGGCTCTATGCTTCTGTTCATTTTGGATCAGTCATGCTAAACTAGGTGTATTGTTTTGGAAAGGATTAATGTATAGATGAAAGGTGCAATATTTGATTTAGATGGTTTGTTAGTGGATACGGAAAGAACGTATCGGGATGGTTGGCTTTGGGGATTCCAGCAATTTGATATTCATATCCCGAAAGAAATCGTTGACGCTTGGGGCGGAAAAAACTGGAAACAAAGTTTTGATATTTTAGTGCAGGCAGCAGGCAGTCCTGAAAAAGTGCAGGAAGTCCGAGCAAAGCGTGAAGAATATTTTTATCAACAGCTGACAAGTGGAGCTATCCAATTGAAACCCTACGCAAAAGAAATATTGACAGACTTAAAAGAACGTCATATGAAACTAGGGATTGCTACGACAACTGTTACGAAAAGAGCAACAGATATCTTGGATCACTTTCAATTAGCCGATTACTTTGATACGTTTACGTTCGGAGATGAAGTATCGGAGAACAAGCCTTCACCAGTCCCTTATCTGACAGCTTTGGAACGAACAGGATTAGAAGCTCTTTCAGCTTTTGCAGTGGAAGATTCTTTAGTAGGAGCGACAGCCGCTTCACGTGCAGGACTAGGCGTTGTTTTGATTCCCGATTCCAGTTTTGTTCGAAATTATAGCGTCGAAGAGAAGGAAAAATTGAACCTTCTTGCGGAAGGAAAAGATCTTCGAACTGTTATTGAAATGTTAGATAAAAAAACAGAAAAATAAATATAGAAAAAATAATTTGGATTTCATGCTTGACTTTTCAGTTTTCCTCCTGTAGATTATTCCCAACAACAAAATATTGATTTCGTTGAGAAGGAAAGTAAGCTTGGAAACTTTGCAGAGAGGCTCTGGCTGGTGAGAAGAGTCAAGTAAGAAAAGCTGAAAAATGGCCTTGGAGAATAATTTGTCGATAAGTAGGCAAATTCGGAAATGTTCGACCGTTAAAACGAACGCCAATCTCTCTTTTTGAGATGTTGGGCTTGAGGGAAGGAAACTTCCGAAAAAAGGTGGTACCACGATACGTCGTCCTTTTACTGACATAGTTTATGTTAGTAAAAGGATTTTTTTTTTGAATATTATTTGCATTGAAATGGTAAGTACGATAGAAGAACCTTTGACAGAGAGCTTCGGTAGCTGAGAAGAAGCAAGGAACGACTATTGGAAAATGGCCATCGAGCAATTCATCCCGAGCATAGATGTAAGGCGGTGACGGCTGCGACCGATATCTTGCTAGAGTATGATGGTACTTGAAGAGGAGTTGTGTGTGAACACAGCTTGAACATGAGGTGGTAACACGCAAAAAGGCGTCCTCAAGAAAATGACTATTTTCATTTTCTTGAGGATGCTTTTTTTATAGACAAGGAGGAATGTTAATGATTGAATTGCGAGATATTTCTGTATGTTTCAAACAAAAAGAAAAAGAGATACAGGCAGTAGATTCTGTAGATTTAACGATTGAAAAAGGGGATGTTTATGGGATCGTCGGTTACTCAGGTGCAGGAAAGAGTACGTTAGTCCGCGTGATGAATTTGTTGCAGAAACCAACAGCAGGAGAAGTCATCGTCAATCAGACGAATTTAAGCCAGCTCTCTCCAAAAGAATTGCGAAAAGAAAGAAAGGCCATCGGTATGATCTTTCAGCATTTCAATCTAATGGAAAGTCGAACGATTTTTGACAACGTAGATTTTTCTCTAAAGTATTCTGGAAAATCAAAACAGGAACGTCGTCAAAAAGTGAATGAACTACTGGAACTTGTCGGTCTGGAAGAAAAAGCATCTGCGTATCCTAAACAACTGTCGGGGGGGCAAAAACAACGAGTGGCAATCGCACGAGCTCTGGCAAATGAACCTAAAGTGTTGTTATGCGATGAAGCAACTAGTGCACTTGATCCGAAAACGACCCTTCAGATCCTTGCACTGTTAAAAAAACTAAATCGTCAGCTAGGTCTAACAATCGTCCTGATCACTCATGAGATGCAAGTTGTCAAAGAAATCTGCAACAAGGTAGCGGTTATGGAAGCGGGGAAAATCATTGAAAAAGGTAGCAGCATCCAGATTTTCAGTCATCCTGAAGAAGAATTGACTAAAGATTTTATTCGGACAGCGACACACCTTGACCAAGCATTGGAAACAATCAGTGCCCATGCTGCTTTTGCCGATCAGATTGCAAATAAATGGTTGGTGGAATTAAGTTATATCGGCAACCAGACGAACGAACCTCTAATCGCTCATCTTTACAGCAAGTACCAAGTAACAGCGAATATCTTATACGGTAATGTAGAGCTATTACAAGAAACACCCTTAGGAAGTTTGATCGTTACTTTAGCTGGAGAAACCAAACAGCGGCAAAAAGCATTGGATTATTTGATTAAATCTGGTGTAAAAGTAACTATTTTACAAAAAAATGAATTAGATAACCGTATCAAAGTAATCGAAGGAGGAAACTAAAATGACTGAATTTTTTAAAACATATTTGCCGAATGTCTATTTGATTCCGGATGAATTCATCGAAGCGACAAAGCAAACACTATATATGTCTTTTTGGACGGCATTCATTGGTGGGATCATCGGAATCATCTTAGGTGTGACGTTAGTAGTGACACGTCCAAATGGATTACTAGCTAACAGGCTGCTGTTCGAAATACTTGATAAGTTGATCAATATCATTCGTTCCATCCCTTTCATTATCTTGCTTTCTCTTTTAGCTTTGACTACTCGTTTCTTAGTTGGAACGACGATTGGTGCCAAAGCAGCTTTAGTCCCTTTGATTTTTGGCGTTGTCCCGTTTTTTGCCCGTCAAATCGAGAATGCACTGCTAGAAGTTGATCCTGGGGTGATCGAAGCAGCAGAAGCGATGGGCACGAGCCCAATCGGCATCATTTTACGTGTTTATTTGTTAGAAGGGTTACCTGGTATCATTCGGGTCTCAGCGTTGACGATCATCAATGTGATCGGACTGACTACCATGGCTGGAGCAGTAGGTGCCGGAGGATTAGGGAATCTTGCTATATCGAGAGGATATAATCGATTCCAAACAGATGTAACGATTGTCGCTACATTATTGATTCTGGTCTTAGTTTTTTTGAGTCAATTTATCAGTAATCAACTGATTAAAAAAGTCACACATTGAAAGTGGAGGAGAAAAAATGAAAAAAATTATTCGTTTTGCAGTCATTACATTTGTAGCAATTATTTGGTTGGCAGGATGCAGCCAAGGAAAAGCAGCTACAACTGACAAAAAAGAAACGACCGTAAAACTAGGGATCATTGGGGAAGATACAGATGTATGGGACGATGTGAAAGACCGTTTGAAAAAGGAAAACATCCATTTGGAATATGTGAAATTTACAGATTACAATCAGCCAAATGCGGCTTTAGCAGATGGATCGATCGATTTGAATTCCTTCCAACATCAATTCTTTTTAGACAATTACAATGAAGAACACGGAACTGATTTAGTATCGATTGGGAATACGGTTAATGCACCGTTGGGAATTTATTCCAATACGTTAAAAGATGTGGCTGATATCAAAGATGGAGCAAAAGTTGCAATCCCTAATGATGTCACGAATGGCGGCAGAGCTCTTCTGTTATTGCAAACTGCTGGATTGATCAAAGTGGACAAGGCAAAAGGCCAAGCGCCTACCGTTTCTGATATTACCGAGAATAAAAAAAATCTAGACATTTCTGAGTTAGATGCTTCCCAAACAGCACGTGCTTTGTCAGATGTAGATATTTCAGTCATCAATAGCGGTGTAGCTGTAGATGCTGGATTTAATCCCGCTTCTGATGCAATCTTCTTAGAACCAGTCGATGAGCATGCACGTCCTTATGTCAATATCATCGTTGCAAGAAAAGAAGATGAAGACAATAAAACGTATCAAAAAATAGTAGATGCCTATCAAACAGAAGAAACAGCCAAAGTAATCGAAAAAACATCAAAAGGTTCAAGCGTACCTGCATGGGAAACATTCGGGAGAAAATAAGAAAAAACGACTAGCATAGGAGGAAATTTTTATGACAACCACACTCTCAACAAATCAATTGAAGGATCTGATTCAATACCGTTTACCAGAATATCAAGCACTTGCACTAGCTATCCACGACCATCCTGAAGTAAGTAATTATGAATTTTATTCCTCAGCAGCTTTAATCAAACAATTGGAAAAAGAAGGATTCTGGGTAGAAAAAGAAGTAGCTGGGCACCGAACAGGCTTTGATGCACGTTATATTTCCAATAAACCAGGTCCGACAATTGCCTTTTTGGCAGAATTTGATGCTTTACCAGGTATTGGTCATGCATGCGGACATAATTTATTTGGTACTTACTCCGTATTAGCAGCCAGCATAGTGAAACAATTCATTGATGAGATTGGCGGAGAAATCCGTGTGTATGGTACTCCGGGGGAAGAAGGAGGCGAAAATGGATCAGCTAAGGGAAGCTTCGTTCGGGAAGGTTTTTTTGAGGATGTCGATGCAGCATTATGTGTCCATCCAGCTTTTCGTTATGGGAAAACGACAGAATCTTTAGCAAATGATCCAGTCGATATCAAATTTTACGGTGTCGCTTCTCATGCAGCAGCAGCACCTGAAAAAGGAGTAAATGCTTTGGAAGCCTTGATCCAAGTGTTTAACGGAATCAACGCTCTACGCTTGCAATTGCCAAAAGATGTCAATATCCATGGAATCATTACAGATGGAGGCGTGGCGGCCAATGTCATACCAGACTACGCTGCTGGACGTTTCTATTTACGTGCAGGAAATCGACAAACATTAGACAAAGTATATGAAAAAGTGGAAAATATCGTACGAGGCGCTGCATTAAGCACGGGTACGACTTTCGAGTTTGGATTGTTCCAAAATGCAGTCGATGATGTCATCGTCACGCCTTCTTTCGATGACTTATTCTTCCAACATGCAAAAGAAGCAGGGGTTCCTGATGAAGAAATAGAAACGGAACAAAGAACAAGTCTAGGTTCTTCTGATGTAGGAAATGTTAGCCAAGTTATTCCAACGATACAGCCTACTGTAGCAATCTCTGAGACATATATTGCCGGACATACAGAAGAATTCAAAGCTGCTGCTAAAAGTGAAAAAGGACTTGCTTCTATTGCGATTGCAGCGGAATTACTTGCCAATACAGCTCTAGATTTATTGAGAGAACCCAAGCTATTAGAAAAAATCAAACAAGAACATCAAGAAATAGTAGCAAGAAAAAAACAAGAGGGCGCTACTTTCTAGTAAAAAGATAAAGTTGTGCGCGAAAGTTATAAAAATAATTTTCAGAAAAATGAAAAAAATATTTTCTTTTTCATTGACAAATGATCTTATGGAAGGTAAACTTCATACAAGTCAACTTTTCACGCAGTAGCGGTTAGGTGTTTTGTTCAGAAAGTCGGTGGTCGCTGTGAACCGATCAAGCCTAATTGACGAATTACATGGAAAGTCCATACATTTGAATAATCGTTTGAAAGTGAAAAACAGATCTGTTTTTAATTAAGGTGGTACCGCGGAGTCATTCGTCCTTAGTTGAAAGCAGGTCTTTTTATTTTTATAAAGGAGGAATCGCGGATGAATTGTGGCGGAGTAATCCGATATCTTAACTTTTTTAGAACATAAGAACAACTAAAAAAGGAGAGATTATCATGGAAAAAAAAGGAACACCAAGTTTTTTAGAAGCAACACTTGTATTGATGGTCATTGTTTTAGGCATTGCGATTGGCGTTGTCGGATTAAAGGTTTCACCTAATATCACGATTTTGGCAGCTATCGGAATGGTCATGTTGTACGCAGTGATAAAAAAATACCCGACAGATTGGTTGCACGAAGGGATCATCAATGGCATCAAACCGGGGATTATTCCAATCTTTATTTTTATTTTAGTCGGTTCATTGATTGCTGTATGGATACAAGCAGGAATTATTCCAACCCTCATGGTCATTGGATTTAAATTGATTAGTGTCCAGTGGTTCGTCCCTTCTGTATTTGTTGTTTGTGCAATCGTAGGTAGCGCTGTAGGGAGTGCCTTTACTGTTATGTCAACGATTGGGATTGCATTTTTCGGTATTGGGACAACACTAGGACTAAATCCAGCCCTTGTTGTTGGAGCCATTGTTTCAGGTGCCGTTTTTGGAGACAAGATGTCTCCATTATCCGAATCAACAAATTTAGCAGCAGCTATTGTTGATGCCGATTTGTTCAAACACATCAAGCATATGATGTGGTCAACTGTTCCGGCATTTGTTGTTTCTTTCTTTTTATTCATGATTTTAGGACACACAAGTAAAGCCGCAAGTCTTTCATCTATTCGTGAAGTGACTGATATTTTAGAAGCAAACTTTACTATTTCGATCTGGTCACTGATTCCTCTATTTTTAATGCTCTTGTGTGCATGGAAAAAGGTACCGGCAATTTTGACGATTTTGTTGAATATTGCTGTAGCAGTAGGAATGATCTTTATTCAAAACCCACAAACTTCCTTAACGAAGTTGGCAGGGGTCATCGAATCGGGATTTGTTTCAAATACTGGAAACCAACAAATCGATTCACTACTTAGCCGTGGAGGAATCGAAAGCATGATGCCAACTGTGTCATTGATTATTCTAACATTGTCATTAGGTGGTTTGTTGATCGAATTTGGGTTGATCTCAACCGTTATGGAACGAGTATCAAGAAAGATGACGAACACCCCAAAATTGATTTTTACAACATTGATGACAAGCATCGGAGTAAATATCTTTATTGGAGAACAATTTCTATCTGTTATCCTGCCTGGTAATTCATTTAAAGAAACTTACGAAAAAGCAGGATTTGATCCAACTGTATTAGGGAGAACACTAGAAGATGGTGGAACAGTAATCAACTACTTAGTGCCTTGGGGAATCGCCGGAAGTTTCGTAGCAAGTACATTTGGCATTCCTACACTCACTTACTTGCCATTCGTGTTTTTCAGTTTGCTTTCACCTGTGTTTTCGATGGTCAGTGCCTTTACAGGTTGGGGGATCTCAAAGAAATTTGTGAAACCGCAAGAAGCAGTAAGCAAGACAGCGCAATTAGAACAATAAAAATGTAAAAAGGGAGTGTGACAAAAGTCTTGTCACACTCCCTTTTACGAGTAAACGGTGTTCAAAAGCCAGTTTCTCGGTATTAAGCCAAATTTATGCAAAAATGTGGAAAGCCATTTTCACAAAATTTTTCTTAATACTCGAAACTAAGCGACTTTTTCACAACCTCTCGATAAACGGTGTTCAATCAGCTGACCCTCGGTATTAGCTCAAAAAATGGCAAAATATGAGGAACTATTTTGCCATTTGTTTCTCTAATACTCAGGTCAGAACGCTGATTTTACAACCTCTGATTCACGGTGTTCCAGAAGTAGCTTCTTCTTATTTCTTGAAGTTGATCACTTCTGGAACATCCTCTTTTTTTATTTGGATGGATAATGGTCATTCCATTTCTTTGATCATTTTTTTCATTTTGTCGATTTCTTCTTCTTGTGCCTGAATGATTTCTTCCGCTAATTTTTTTACTTCAGGATCTTTTAAATCAGCTCGTTTACTTGTCAAGATAGCAATAGAGTGATGAGGGATCATCGCCTTCATCCACGCCGTATCATTGACGGTTGTTTGGCTTCGTACCATAAATAAGGAACCGGCAAAAACAAGAAGACTAGCGGCTAAAATCATAGCATTTATCTTTTTGTTTTCATACATTTTCCACATGAACAACAACATAATGACTGCCATGACTGCACCCATCATCAGCGCCATGAATACACGTGTGCGACTGAAGAAGATATGATCAAGCGCATAAACATTCAAATACATCATACCAAACATGACTACCGTCGAAACACCAATCATCAACAAAAACTTCCAATACTTTTTCATTTAAAACAAACTCCTTTTTCTTCATTCCTTTCTTCTATCATGTCATGAGCGTGGAGAACAATCAATTAATCTGCGCAGATGGTTTTTGAACACCGTTTATTCGGAAAAAAGAACTGCAACAATTTTTGTCGCAGCTCCTTTTTTTCAATAGCTCCAGATATTCAATATAAATAGAATAAAATTCTCTATTGGTTTCATTCATTCGTCAAGACGAAAGCATCATTCTTTTTTTGATAACTGAAATAAATGAACAGGTAAAGCAAACCGGTCAATACAGTTACCCCAATGGAGTTCGTGAATAGGATACCAAGGAAAATCAACCCTAAGACTGCTAATGCAAAAAAGCTGATTCCTTTGTCCCATAACGTTCCTTTCCTTAGTGTCAGTACAAAGGACGCAGCACTGATAATGATCCAGATCAATAATACTGTATAGGAAAGAGAACCTGCCAGATAGCCAAATAATTTGTCACCGACAAAATAAGAAAGAGCCACACCTAGATAAAGAACACTGGTACAAAACAGCACAGCACGTTGCGGTACTTGATGCTTGTTTAAAACAGCTAGTTTTCTAGAGGAACCTTTCCGATCTTTCAAGCGGAAGAACAAAATTCTCGAAGAAGCATATACACCTGAATTGATAGACGAGAACAGAGCAAGAACAATCACGAAATTGACGATATCTGCCGCAAATGGAATATTCATTTTTTCAAATACCATCACAAAAGGACTAACGTTCGTGCCTGCTAAAGTATTCCAAGGAAAAATAATCAAAAGCAAAAATAAAGGAATAATGTAAAAGGAAATGATTCTTCCCATGACGCCTTTGATTGCTTTAGGAATCGCACGTTTAGGATCATCTGCTTCGCTTACTGTGATAGCAATCAACTCAGAACCGCCGTAAGAATAGATAACTACAAGCAAAGAACTGATGATTCCCTTCATACCGTGGGGAGTAAAACCACCATGATCAGTTAATTGTTGAAGGGTAGGGAAAACACCAGTACCCAACATTTGCTGACCGACAAGATAAGCAGCAAAAATGATCAATAGGATAATGACACTGATTTTAGCAAAGGCCAGCCAATATTCTGTCTCTGCGAATAATCGTACCGAATAAAGATTGATGATAGTAGTTAAAACAGCCAACATAAAAACAAATACCCAAGCTGGGATGTGGGGGAACCACAACTGTAAAAAGGAAGCAGCTGCAACAGCTTCAGCAATGATATTGATAATCCACATGGACCAGTAGACCCAATCGGTAAAATCGGCAGCATGAGCACCTAGATATGGACGAATCAATCCAGATAATCCGTGGTGCGTATCGCCACCACTTAAAACAATTTTTCCCAGACCTTTCATCACGATATATAAAATCATTCCGCCAATCAAAAAAGCAATCAATACAGAAGGGCCGGCGATTCCAATCGCTTCGCCACTTCCTTTAAATAGACCTGCACCAATCGCTCCACCTAAAGCTAGCATGGTGATATGTCGGGAGCTAAGTTGTTTTTTTAATTTTTTATCTTCCATAAATAACCTCTTTCTTTTAAATTCACAATCAAAATGTATAGTAAGAATAAATAGTAAGAATAAATAGCAATAATAACAATGACTAATGATAACAAATTTTCAGATAATTACAACTATTCAGAAAACTTTTAGGCATATTTTAATGGAAGAATGATTTATTTCATCGTATTTTCATAGAAATGTTAAATTTTTATAAAAATAATAGGAAGCGTTTTACTGGCTTTTTACTATTTAAACAGGCTATCATAGGAAAAAGTGACAGAGAAAGTGAGGCGGAACAGATGAACAAAAACGACGTATTGCTAATTGCGAAAAATAAATCACTTTATTTTTTTCCTTCCATCCGCTCTTTAGATGTTTGGTCCGGAAAAGATTTACTACAGTCGGAATTCATTAAATCAGCTCGACAACAGTTGGCAAATTATCAGCTGATCGTTTTTTTAGATTATGGATTTGATATGGAGATGGCTCGACGCGTGCGTCCATTTACCAATGCAAAAATCGTGTTATTTTTTTGGAACCACTTCAAAGCAGAACACGAGGCGATGCTGAAGCAGGCACAAGATGAACCGGCAATCGATGAGATTTATCATTTTGATTTTTTAGAAGCGAAAGAACTTGGACTAAAACATAATAGTTCCTTTTATTCGAAACATATGGATTTTTCTTCTAGCGAACCAAAGACGGATCTATTTTTTGGTGCAACGAATAATGGGAGAAAAGAACGAGCAGAAAGCTATAAGCAGGAATTTATAAAAAGAGATGTTACGACCAACTATTTCATTCTTCCGCTTCGAGGAAATGAACAACCTGGATATCTTACTTATGAAGAGTACCTGAAAAAAACTGGGGAATCGAGGGGAATTCTAGAACTGTTGCGGGAGGGTCAGCAAGGAGTGACTTTGCGAACGTTTGAATCTATGTATTTTCAAAAGAAACTAGTGACAGATAATCAAGCCATAGCTCATTATCAGTTTTATCATCCTGAAAATATTTTTTTGCTTCAAGAACGTGATTTAGATGAATTACCGGAATTTTTGCATACGCCATTTCAACCAATCCCATCAGAACTGTTGGAATTTTTTGATGCAGAAAATTGGGCAAAACGTTTTTTCACTACTGACTCCGCTATTTATGAACAATATGAATACGATCTTTCCTCTGTTAAAAATAAATAAAAGTGCCAACCAATCATAGATGAAAATAAACAAGCGCAATTCTTATGGCAACATGAGAATTGTGTTTTTCTTTTTGATCTTTCATGGGGGTAAAAAAATGAGAACCAGCTGCTGATCCAGCTGATTCTCATCAGAGAGCCTTTTATTCTGCGCCAAGGATTCCTTCTTTTGCATGGACTAATTGGGTCAAAAAGGCACAATATGGTGTAGCAATATCATATTTTTGTCCTTTTCGCCAAACGGCACCATTGATGTAGTCGATTTCAGTCAAACGATGGTTTTTGATCAGGTCTTGGTACATAGATGGGTAATGCAACCCGATGTTGTCAGGATCATAAGTAGAAGCAATATGTTGGTACACTTCTTCTTGATCTAATGTGATTCCTTCTTTTGCTGCGATAGAAGCAAACTCAGATACGATCGTTCGAACCATGCCCTCTGCCGCTTTTTGCGCACCTAATTCAGCAATATTACAATCCAATATCGTGCATAATCCATTTAATGTTCCGTTTACACAAGCTTTTCGCCAAATGGAATAACGAACATTATGACTATAGATTGGATTCAATTTTGCTTCTTGAAAGACTTCTACAACTTTTTTTGTAAATGCTTCGCCTTCTGGTTCCAAGTTCTCTAGTTCGATTTCTCCATCACCTAATAATGTGACTTTTCCGGGACCAGCTAGACCAGCTGTCCACATCGTGATCCCAAATAAGATATTTTTCTTTGGTACATATTTTTCCAGTACATCTTCATGACCTAATCCATTCAGTAAACACAAAACATAAGTATTCTCAGTAATAATGGATTGGATCGAACGAAACATATCATCTAATTGATTCGCTTTTGTCAAGGCTACGATCAAATCCACGTGTTTGTTGCTTTCGATGATTTCTTCTGGTGAATAGATTGGCAGTTTTGCAACTACTTCTTTGCCATTAAAGTCAGCAATCAATCCATTTGTACGAATGGCTTCAATGTGAGCAGGCCAGCGATCGATCAAGACGACCTCATTTCCGCTTTGATGCAACATTAATCCGATTCGGCTGCCCATTGCTCCGGCTCCAGCTATTGCGATTTTCATGTTTTTTCTCTCCTTTATTCAATGAGTTCCCTTTTAGTATATAGAAAAACAGAAGAAAATAGCATTGTTTTGTTTGAAAAAAGTGAAAAAAAGTGTCTTACTTAAGAAGAAAGTGAGGGATATAGATGGATATTTTGGCGGCAATCGATTCATTTAAAGGAAGTGCTTCTTCATTTGAATTAAATCAGGCAGTTCTAAATGGTTGGGAAGACCGTAAAGGAAGAAAAATCAATGTGCCGATTGCAGATGGCGGAGAAAATACTGCAGAAGCAATCTATTACGCGCTCGGGGGAACCTGGCGTACGATTGATGGGATGGATCTCTTATTTCGTCAGCGAAAAATCAGTTATTTATTGACGAACTGGCAAGGAAAAAATACCGCAGTCATTGAATCTGCACAAGTATTAGGATTAGATTTACTTGATAAACCAACGGATCAAACCATCCGACTTGCTTCTAGTTATGCCTTGGGAGAGCTTATCAAAGATACACTGCTTCAAGAAGTGGAACAAATCATTGTCACTTTAGGAGGAAGCGGATGTAGCGATGGTGGTCTAGGATTACTCCAATCCTTGGGTGCTTCTTTAGAAGGGTACACAGAAGGAAATCCTTTGTTATCTACTAGAAAACTTCATTTGGATCGAAGGAACGTTCTTGTTTCTAAAGTAAAAGTGATCATCGCTGCAGACGTGACCAACCCATATACAGGTCAACAAGGAGCTGCTTGGCAATTTGGAAGACAAAAAGGAGGAACGGATACGACGTTAGCTTTCTTGGATAAACAAGCTGAAAAGATTGCTCAGCAGATAAAAGATGTTTGGGAGGTGGATTTAGATGACATCCCAGGAAGCGGAGCAGCAGGCGGTATTGGCGGAGCCCTTTTTTTGTTAGGAGCGAAGATGGTCTCTGGTTTTGAGTTGGTCAGCCAAATCACTGGATTAGAAAAACAGATCGAACAAGCGGATGTCATCATTACAGGAGAAGGGCGGATTGATCAGCAAACAATCCACGGAAAAGTTCCATATGGCGTAGCAGTGCTTGCAAAAAAATATCGAAAACCAATAATCGCTATTTGCGGAAGTAGAGACCAAGAGATGGAAGGACTCTCTGATTTTCTCCCCATTGTCTTAAGCATTCAATTAGGACCAATCGATTTAGAGGAAGCAATGGAACACAGGCAAACATTAGAAAAAACAGAAATCTTAGGACAGACACTCAGCAGATTTTTCAACATTCTCCCGAAGTAGTTGACAAAAACAATTTCTTTATGCTATCGTAATTTCAAATATAGGACAAAGTGAGGGATCCGTGCATTGAAAAATTAAGTCGATTGATGAAAGCTGCATTCAGACTGTACCTTGTGGAGACAAGGGAGCAGTGTGCAGATTTTCGGGATTGGCTTGGTTCTTTCGATGTATGGGTCTTTTTGTGTGCCCCAACCCTTGCATCCTCTTTAGCCAGTTCTGAAAATAGGACTGGTCTTTTTTTACGAGGTGATGGAATAATGTCTAAAATCGAAATAAAAAATCTGACATTCGGCTATGACAGCCAAGGCACATTATTATTTGAACAAGCCAATCTAAACTTTGACACACAATGGAAACTAGGACTTATCGGACGAAACGGTCGAGGAAAGACAACTTTACTGAATATCCTGCAAAACAAACTCCCTTATCAAGGGCAAGTGATCCATCAGCAAGCGTTTGTCTATTTCCCGCAGCAAACAAAAGATAAAGAGCGTTTGACCTATTATGTGTTAAATGAGATTACGGATTTTGAGATATGGGAAATTGAAAGAGAGCTCCAACTGATGCAAACAGATCCTGAAATCTTATGGAGAGAATTCAGCACACTATCAGGAGGAGAGAAGACAAAAGTCCTACTGGCACTCTTATTTGTGGATGACACTCATTTCCCGTTAATCGATGAACCAACGAATCATTTGGATATCTCTGGCAGAAAACAAGTAGCGGCTTACTTGAAAAAGAAAAAACAAGGATTCATCGTGGTGAGTCATGATCGGGGATTTATCGATGAAGTAGTGGACCATGTTTTAGCAATCGAAAAGAGCCAACTGGAACTTTATCAAGGGAATTTCTCTATCTATGAAGAACAGAAAAAACTTCGTGATGAATTTGAAATAGCTAAAAATGAAAAATTGAAAAAAGAAGTCAGCAGGCTAAAGAAAACAGCAGCTGAAAAAGCAGAATGGTCTCGTTCCCGAGAAGGAGACAAAACAAAGAAAAAAGTCGGATTCATCGATACGGAATCTAGGCGAGTGAATAAAGGAGCAGTAGGCGCTGATGCTGCACGGACGATGAAACGATCTAAAGCAATCGTGAATCGGATGGAAACCCAGATCAGTGAGAAAGAAAAATTATTAAAAGATATCGAGTATATCGATGCTTTGACGATGAATAGCCAAGTGTCTCATCATAAACGGCTGTTAAGCGTAGAAAATCTTCAATTAGGGTATGAAAATCTGTTATTCGAGCCAGTTCATTTTACGATCGAACCTCATCAACGGGTGGCAATTTCAGGTCCTAACGGCGCGGGAAAGTCATCCATTATCCATTATCTTCTGGGGACATTCAACGGCAAGGTTGTAGGAGAAAAATCCCAGCCCAAACATTTGACCATTAGTTACGTACGCCAAAATTATGAAGACAATCGAGGGACATTGGCGGAATTCGCGAAGAAAAACCGAGTAGACTATCAAGCATTTTTGAATAATCTCCGAAAGCTTGGGATGGAAAGAGATGTTTTTCATAATAAAATCGAACAGATGAGTATGGGACAACGGAAAAAAGTGGAATTGGCTAAATCTTTATCCCAACCAGCTGAGCTCTATATATGGGATGAACCATTGAATTATTTGGATGTCTTCAATCAAGAACAATTAGAACAACTGATTTTGAACGTGAAACCTGCTATGTTACTAGTGGAACATGATCAAACCTTTCTAGATAAAGTATCTACTGAGATTATTTCTCTTGAGAAAATCTAAACCTTGTAATCTCAAAGACAACAAGGTATGGTTAAGGAGAACTTTGTCAACGAAGGAGAGAATCACATGCTTTATGTAACGAGACACGGAGAAACAACTTGGAACGCACAAGGATTAGTTTGCGGGCGAGCAGATGTGCCGCTGACTGAAAAGGGACAGATGCAGGCACAGGCACTAGCAGAAAAGGTAGTAGATTTGCCTGTTCCAATCACGAAAATCATCCATTCCCCTCTTCAACGAGCAAGAGATACAGCACAAGCAGTAGCTGATCGTCTCAATTTGCCGATGACCGCTGATGAGCGATTGGTAGAAATGGATTTTGGGGATTATGACGGACTGCCAAGCAAAGATGAAAACTTTCAAAAAGCGCGTTTAGCGTTTGCTGTACGTTTCCCAAATGGAGAGTCGGTCTTAGATGTGTACGCACGGATCGTTCCTTTATTGAAAGAATGCATGGAAGACGAAGAAAATGTCTACTTGTTAGTCTGTCATAATGCCTTGATAAGAGTGATCAATGCTTATTTTCATCCAATGCCTAATGAAGGGTTCTTTACATTCATGGTAGACAATACAGAATTAATTTCTTATGAGTAATTAGACTTTTGTGTTATTTAAATAAAATGTTTCAAGGCACTGCTTTTGCTTAGCAGTGCCTTTTTTGTGGCTGTGTCAATTCTTTTGGCATTATAAATCCAATTTTTAGAAATAAAATTTAATTATTTTAACAAAAGTATTGAAATTTTGTTTCTTTAGATATATACTCTAGTCATAGAAATGAAGACGGATACAGAAAAAGAGGGATAATATGTTTGGCTTTTCAATATTTATGAATGATTCTTTGTCAGAAGAGAAGAAACAGTATATCCGCCAAATGGCATCCAATGGCTTTGTCGGTATTTTCACTTCCATGCATATACCGGAAGATGATGTTTCGGCTTATCAAAATCGATTGATCGAACTAGGAAGCGAAGCGAAAAAGAATAAACTAGAGTTGATGGTCGATATTTCAGGAGAGGCATTGAAACGAGCTGGCTTTTCATTAGAAGATCTAACACCCTTGAAAGCAATTGGTGTAACAGGGTTAAGAATGGATTATCATATTTCTAATCAGCAGATCGCCGACTGGTCACATCAATTGAAAATCAGTTTGAATGCCAGCACGATCACGCCTAAAGATATCGATGAGTTGAAAGAAGCAGCGGCTGATTTCTCACAGATTGAAGCTTGGCATAATTATTATCCACGTCCTGAAACAGGGCTGGACAAAGAATGGTATCAGGAAAAAAATCAATGGCTCAAAACTCAAGGATTCCTTGTACAAGGCTTTGTACCAGGAGATACAGAGTTGAGAGGTCCACTGTATCAAGGATTACCAACTTTGGAAGAACATCGAGGGATCCATCCTCTGGCAGGTGCTCTTGATCTATTAGCAAGTAACACGGATATTGTTTATATCGGAGATGCAGGTCTGTCAGAACACGTTCAGGAGCAATTTGCTTCTTTCCAAAAAGAACAGACAGTCTTGCTCCATACGGAACCTGTAGATGAAGTTTTTTACGAATATATATTAGGAAAACATACGAATCGGCAAGATGATGCAAGAGATGTCATACGAAGCGCAGATGCGCGTTTTCGAGAGATTCCGCCAATCCCAGTAAGAAATACAGCTAAGCGTATGAAAGGATCTATTACTTTAGATAACGAAAAGTATTTGCGCTATATGGGTGAGATCCAATTAACTAAATATGATTTGCCAGCGGATGAAAAAGTGAATGTAGTAGCCAAAGTCATCAAAGAAGAACTACCGCTGATCAACCAAATCAAAGCTGGTATGAACTATCAATTTATAAGAAAAGAAGGAAGATAAAAATGAGCAAAATCAATTTAGAGAACCTAACAACGGAACGCAGAAACCAAGAAACTTTTGGATTAGATGAAATGAGTATTTCTCAAGCAGTCCAACTCATGAACAAAGAAGATCAGAAAGTGGCCGCTGCTGTTGAAAAAGAACTGACAAGTATCGAGCCAGTGATCGCCAACACGATTGAATCCTTTAAAAAAGGTGGTCGCTTGATTTATATGGGAGCTGGAACGAGTGGTAGACTTGGTGTATTAGATGCTGCTGAATGTGTACCGACATTCGGTGTAGAACCGGAAATGGTCATAGGCCTAATTGCTGGTGGAGAAGAAGCAATGACTGTAGCCGTCGAAGGAGCCGAAGATTCTTATGAATTAGGGCAAGAAGATCTAATCAAGCTGAATTTAACAAAAAATGATATAGTTATTGGTATCGCAGCTAGCGGTCGTACACCATATGTGATTGGTGGATTAGATTACGCAAAATCGATTGGTGCTGTTACAGGAACGATTTCTTGCAATAAACAAGCAGAAATCAGCAAGCATGCGGATTTCCCAATTGAAGTCGATGCAGGACCAGAATTTTTGACAGGCTCTACTCGATTGAAGTCAGGAACAGCACAAAAACTGATTTTGAATATGATTTCTACTATCAGTATGATCGGTATCGGTAAAGTATTCAATAACTTGATGGTCGACGTCAAACCAACAAATGAAAAACTAATCGAACGCTCAAAACGAATCATCATGCAAGCGACAGAAGCTGACTACGAAACAGCTGAAAAGTACTTTGAGGAAGCAGATCAAAATGTCAAACTGGCTATCGTCATGATTTTGACAAATAGTGATAAAGAGGCAGCTCAAGCAAAATTAGCTGAAGCAAACGGTTTTGTAAAAGGAACCTTATGAGGGGGAAAAGACCATGGCAAAAAACGAATTGACTTTGGAAGAACTGGCAAAACAAATTTATCAAGGAGCAGGCGGTATGGGCAATGTTGAAAGCATTGTCCACTGCATGACTCGTGTACGTATGAAGGTCATCAATGATGATCTTGTAAATGTCTCGGAATTAAAAGCGATTCCAGGAGTGCTTGGCGTAGTAGAGGATGAACAGCTCCAAGTCATCATCGGACCTGGGAAAGTGAACAAAGTAGCGCAGGAAATGGTTGACTTAGCAGGCGTGAAATTAGGAGAAAAACTTCCTTCTGCTAGTGCAACTACAGCAAGTTCTTCTGCATCTGGAAAAGACCGTGTAAACGAACGGGCACAAGAAATGAAAGCGGCACAAAAATCGAAACAAAAACCCTCTAAAATCAAATCGGTATTAAAAGACATCTCTAATATCTTTGTACCAATGATCCCTGCATTTGTCGGCACTGGGATCGTGGCAGGGATTGCCGCAGTTTTAGCAAACTTAGTCACAGCTGGAACACTAGACGCAGGAACATGGCAACAATATATCGATGTGATGAACATCTTGAAAAACGGGATGTTTAGCTATCTAGTTATCTATACAGGTATCAATGCTGCACAAGTTTTTGGTGCAACGCCAACGCTTGGTGGAGTTATCGGGGCTGTTGTGATGCTGACAGGGATGAATCCAGAAGCACCACTGAAAAACTTGTTTACCGGTGAAGCTCTTGCAGCTGGACAAGGCGGGATCTTAGGTGTTATCTTCGCAGTTTGGTTATTGTCAATCGTTGAGAAAAAACTGCATAAAGTAGTACCTGATGCGGTAGATATCATCGTTACGCCAACTCTTTCCCTGATTGCCATCGGTCTGATCGAAATTTTCTTCATCATGCCTTTAGCAGGGTTCATTTCTGACGGCATGGTCGGTGGGATCAACTGGGTACTTGGTGTTGGAGGAGCATTTGCCGGCTTCGTTCTAGGTACATTATTCTTGCCAATGGTCATGTTCGGACTACATCAGATCTTGACGCCAATCCATGTACAAATGATTGATGAAACTGGTCGTACCTTATTGCTTCCAATCCTTGCGATGGCCGGAGCAGGACAAGTGGGTGCAGCATTGGCATTATGGATCCGCTGCAAAAAAGACAAAGAATTAACAGAAATGATCAAAGGGGCTTTACCAGTCGGAATCTTAGGAATCGGCGAACCATTGATTTACGGAGTAACATTACCTCTAGGACGTCCATTTATTACTGCTTGTATCGGTGGAGGTATCGGTGGGGCAGTGATCGGAATGATCGGAAATGTCGGAGCAATCGCTATTGGACCTTCAGGAGCCGCTTTGATTCCATTGATCTCTGATGGTAAATGGTTAGGCTATATCCTTGGTTTATTGGCTGCTTACGCTGGTGGCTTCGTTGCTACATTCTTCTTCGGTATTCCTAAAGACCGTTTAGAAAAAGAAGAACTAGCGACCGAAACAGCCACAGTAAATGAAGTACCTGAAAAAGCAGTACCTCAAGCTTCAGCTGAAAGTGTGACTATCTTATCATCAGTTGCTGACGGAACAGTTGTTTCTTTAGATAAAGCAAGTGACCCAGTTTTTGCACAAAAAATGATGGGTGAAGGTTACTTTGTAGAACCAGAAAACGGACATATCTATTCCCCGGTTACTGGAGTAATAAGTTCTGTTTTCCCAACAAAACATGCTATCGGCATTACGACACCAAATGGCTTAGAAATCTTGCTTCACATGGGCATCAACACAGTTGACTTAGGCGGTACGCCATTCGATGTGAAAGTAACAGAAGGACAGCAAGTGACACCTGATACGCTTGTAGCAGAAGCTGACTTAGAAGCAATCAAAGCAGCAGACAAAGAAACCTCCATGATCGTCTTGGTAACCAATATGGATCGTGTAAAAAACTTTGTCTTGGAAAAAACAGGTAAAGCGAAAGCAAAAGCACCTGTGATGGATGTCAAAGCTTAATAAGAATAGAAACAATAGAGAACATAAAAAGAAGAAGCCGAAATTTATTTTTCAGCTTCTTCTTTTGTGTTATTTATTTTTTTCTGCCAAAATTTGATAAACGCGTGTCACATCAGATGGTGTTCCCCGTAATTCATAATCTGCCAAGAAAGGAAAGCCGAATCTTTGTGCGTATTGTTTGGCTGTCAGACAATATTGATTGTTGAAGTTTTTATTACCGCTACCGACTACACCAAGGCAAAGTTTATGATTGTCTTCGTATTCCAGATATTCGCGCATCGTTTCGGTCAAGATTTCTGTGTCACCGTTGTCTAACCCATTCCCGCCGTCTAAATAAGTAGGAACGAAAGTAAAAAATGGTTCTGTTTCTTTCGTAAAATCACTATTTTCATGGATTTCTTTTAAAGTAACTTCAGGATTGACAGGATCTTCTGCATGCATTTTTTCAGCATATTCTGCTAGATGTTTGGCAAAAGCACGCGTATTTCCTGAAATCGATATATATAAAATGTTCATGGATCATCCCCCAATTCTTTCCCTTTAGTATAGCATCTTTTTAAGTTTTTTGGTGGTGTAATTTGGAAAGGGACTAGGCGCTTTGCTTGTATAATGAGAAAAAAGTCGGTAGAATTATATTTCTATTAAAGTTTTTATTAATTAAGTAAAAATAAAAAAGGTTTGTTATACTTTTTGATAAAAGCGGTTTTACTTTGGAGGATGCTTACATGGATACAGAGCAACAGAAAAAAGGAATTGGTTTGATTCCACTTGCTGCCTTAGTGATTGGTTCAGCGATTGGAGGTGGCGTATTTGGTATTATGACGGACATCTCCGGATCGGCTGGTGGCCCAGCTATCTTCAGCTGGGTACTCGTAGGAACAGCAATGTTGATGCTCTCCTTATCGATCAATAATATCAATAAAAAACGTCCAGATTTAAAAGGCGGGATCTTTAGTTACGCAGAAGAAGGTTTTGGCCGTTTCGCTGGTTTTATCAGCGGTTGGGGTTACTGGCTCACATGCTGGTTAGGAAACGTGGCGTTCGCAACATTGTTGATGAGTGCATTAGGTTATTTCTTCCCCGTATTCGAAGGTGGTCAAAATGTGGCATCGATCGTGATGAGTACGATCTTCTTATGGGGATATGCATGGCTAGTGAATCGTGGAGTTGAAAATGCTAGCTTTGTCAATGCTATCGTCACATTTTGTAAATTAGTGCCATTATTTTTATTTATTGTAGTAGCTATCAGCACCTTTTCGATCCAACAATTCATTAATAACTTTTCTAGCGATATCATATTGAATGCGAATGGGCAGCCGATCCCGTTTTCTAGTCAAGTATTGAGTTGCATCATGGTGATGCTCTGGGTATTCGTTGGTATTGAAGGAGCTTCTGTCGTAGGTTCACGAGCAAAAAAACAATCGGATGTTGGGAAAGCAACGATTCTAGGAATATTCGGTTTGATCATTATTTACGTCTTGGTTTCCATGCTTCCATATGGCACAATGACGATGAATCAGCTGCAAACGATCAAAGCGCAACCTGCTATGGGATATGTATTTGAAATGATGGTTGGTAAATGGGGGGCGGTCGTGATCAACGGCGGTTTGATCATTTCTTTAGTTGGGGTTTGGCTCTCATGGACAATCTTGCCGATTGAAACAATGGGGAATATGGCTGAGGACGGACTTTTGCCTAAAGCATGGGGAAAACTCAACAAAAATGGGGCACCAACTTATGCTATCGTATTGACGACGTTATGTACGAATGTCTTTTTACTTTCATTATTATTCACTGACAGTGCATATAACTTTGCTTATACACTTGGTACAGCAGCGATTTTCTTCACGTGGCTTTTCTTAGGGCTGTACCAAATGAAGCTTTCTTATCAGCGGAAAGAGTGGGTCCAATTTTTAGTAGGGTTTTTAGCAAGTGCTTTTCAAGTATGGGCCATGCTAGTTGTAGCCTTTAATGAAGTGATGCTTGTTCTTGTTCTTTTCTTACCAGGTATTTATTTTTACCTCAAAGCACGTAAAGAACAAAACGAACCTGTACAACATATCCACTTAGATAAGATTTTACTTATCGGTGTGACGATGGTCGGAGTAATCGCAATGGTTTTATTTGCCACTGGGATGCTTCACGTATAGAAGTATAAAGAGAGGCTGTGAAGCCTGTGGTTTATTCAAAAAAGAAGCGGTGACAACATTCGTGTCATCGCTTCTTTTTTTGAATAAATGGTGTTCAAGAAGTAGCTTCTTCTAAAAATAAGCCGAAATTTCTTGAAACTGGCCACTTCTGTCACAACTTCTTTGTTAATGAACCATCATACATTTTTTCGCTTGAATACGAGGTATCCCAATGCTAAGAACAAAGCAATGTAAGCTAAATTGCCAAACAGCATTTGATTAGTAGAAAGATGAGTCAATTGCTTCATAATCTCTTCGTTGCCAATTTGGTTTTGCAGATTCAGCATACTGATTGGATTCCATTTGATCCACTCCCATTTTTGAATGAGTGCGATGAGGATACCAGATATGATTGATGAAGCAAAATAAAAGACGATCCCTGCTGAGATGGAGGCACCGGAACTATTGATAAAACAAGCAATCATCAACACTAAACTTAAAATTAGCCATAAACCGATATAACTACCCAAAGTATAAGTGAATAAGCTTTGGATCAGTGTCTGACCAGTAGAAATCTTCTCCGTAAAGGAAATCGAAGGGAAAAGGATCAGTTTCATCAACACGGTGACAATAATAGCTAAAAGGTATAAATAAATAGAATAAATAACTAATGTGATCCATTTACTTACTAATATTTCTCCTCGAGAATACTTTCGATAAAGGAGATTTTTCAATGTACCATATTGTGATTCCATTGAAATGATCGTACTTGCAGCAGCAATCATGATAAAGACAATCCAAGATGTGGCACTGAAAAGCTGAGCAGTCATTTCAACTGGATCAATGATCGTCGTGTATTTTTTGGCTAGAAGTGCTGTTCCTATGAGCAAAGCAACTAATAGAACAGATAAAACAGCAGTTGACTTTTTCTTGATCAATTTAAATAATTCTTGTTTTATAAGCAATGTCATTTTTCTTCTTCCCCCTTTACTGAATCCAGAATTTCCAATAGGGAAGATTCCAAATCATTCGTCAGATGCTGGACATCTGTCACATGGACATTTTCTGCAGACAATAACTGGATAACAGTTCCTAATAACTCTTCGTTTTCTTTTAGAAGCTTGATTTTATCAGGATCTTCCAAGGGATATCCAGCGTCTGTCAAGATCGTTCGAGCAGCTTGATCATTTGTCGTAGAGATAACGATGAAATCTTGCGCTGTTTGGTTCAATTCAGCCATTGTACATTGTTTGATGATTTTTCCTTGATTGATCAGGATCAGCTCATCGACCATTTTTTCAAGCTCGCTGAGTAAGTGACTGGAGATCAAGAAAGAGGTGCCCTGAGTAGCCAAGTCGGTAATGATTTTTCGCACATCTCTTGTTGCTTGTGGATCCAAACCGTTCATCGGCTCATCTAAAATAACGATAGACGGATGGTTCAGTAAGGCAAGAGCAATTCCCAATTTTTGTTTCATTCCCAGCGAGTAGGATTTCGCTTTTTTGTGAATGTATTTTTCCATCTTGAGCTGTTTCACGATAGTGTCGATAGCAGATACATCGTTTGTTTCAGAGAATAACTTCAGATGATCATAACCTGTTAAGAATGGATAGATACCCGGATATTCGATCAATGCTCCTACTTGTTCTAATCCTTTATGACTAGAGGGAGAAATCTCATTTTCACCAATACGGATCGTTCCTTCTGAGTAATGGATCAGTCCTAAAATAGCTTTCATGATCGTTGTTTTTCCAGCGCCATTAGGACCTACTAATCCAACGATTTTGCCAGGAGATAAGCTAAAACTGACATCGCTGAGGGCTTGTTTGTGACCAAAGTTCTTGGATAATTCTTGGACCGAAAGACTTTTCAAAAATATTCACTCCTTTTCTATAGATAGTACAAGCATACACCTGATGAGTAGAGAAGTCGCTAGGTCATTAGTCTTATTTTCTTGTTTTTTCATAGAAAGAGGAATATCAAATAAAAAGCCCCGCTTTTTCTGATCAGTCCTTGTCTGCTTGTCTAAGTATCTAGTGACCGCTAGTGATTTTGATGCCAATGATGCTGATGAGCAGCAACCCGACAAAGAACCAAGTGGAAAGATTCAGCTTATCATGAAACAAGACCACACCAATAATGACCGAACCAACCGCGCCAATCCCTGTCCAAATAGGATAAGAGAGACTCATCGGCAAACTTTTGATTGCCTTTGACAAAAAGTAAAAACTAGCAATCATTCCAATCACTGTGTAGAAAGAATAATTGACTTTGGAAAAACCATCACTCCATTTCATCATCGTTGACCAGAATACTTCCAAAATCCCTGCTATGATTAATTCCATCCATGCCATACTTACATTCCTCCTTAACTATAAAAAAATACACAAAAAGAGGAAAATCATCCCTTCAAAGACCTAATGGAATGATCATCCTCTTTATCCTACCCGGTGGCAGATCGTATATCTTTTTCTGTAGTATAGCACACCTACCAAGTTATCGGCAATCTGATTCTTCTTATTAAGGTGCATCAAGCATCGATGGATACATCATTAGCGGAAAAGAAAATAAATGCTTTTCAACAGCATAGAACTAATCTGTTATTTATAAATCATTTAAAAAAACGGTAACTGTTCCTTATTTTTATTTATTATCAAGCATTAGATTGAAAAAAGCTTTATCTTACAATAAGTAAGGTGAATTATATAATAAAAAAATAACGAAAAATATTTAAAAATAGTGTCTATTTCGTAAGAAAACAGCTATATTTTTTATGTGTTTTGCATTATAATTAAAAAAATATTGTCATTTTATGGAGGAAAATACATGGAAAATTATCTTAGCCTTTTAGGCGTCTTGATCGTTATTCTCGGGTTCGCATTTAAATTAGACTCGATATTGATCGTAATGGTTGCTTTAGTTGTGACAGCTTTGACTGGCGGTCTTGGCATTCAAGGAATGTTAGAACTTTTAGGCACAAGTTTTGTGAACAATCGTGGGATGGCGATTTTCATCATCATTATGTTGGCGACAGGAACACTTGAAAGAAATGGTCTGAAAGAATCAGCGGCTTCCTTGATCAAGCGATTCAAAAAAGTATCTGCTGGCATGATCGTAGATATTTATGGGATCTTTCGAATGATCTTTGCAGCTTTTAACGTGAGTTTTGGTGGAGTTGCTGGATTTGTTCGTCCGATCATTCTACCTATGGCATTGGGGACCATCGAATCAAAAGGGTTAGAAGTCCATCCGAAGCATGAAGAAGAACTAAAAGGGATGGCTTCAGCTATGGAAAATGTCTGCTGGTTCTTTGGACAAGTACTGTTCATCGGAGGAGCAGGGGCATTGCTAGTCCAATCCACATTGAAAGATCTAGGATATGACGTAACATTGGGACAGCTTGCTTTAGTGGAAGTTCCAGTGGCCATTACAGCTTTAGTCGTGGCAAGTGTCTACTTCTATCTTAAAGAAAAGAAGCTAGCGAAGAAATATTATTCAGGAAAGGGGCAATAAGATGGACTTTTTTACAAATCCTGATATTTTGTTAGGCGATAAATTATTGGAGATCCTTTATATCGTGATGGGACTTGTGTTGATTTACACTGGAGTAAGAAACTTAACAGATCAAACCAATCCTCATCGTTACGGCTCAGCCTTTTTCTGGACGGTTTTAGGGGTAGTTATTGCAGGAGGAAGATGGCTTCCGGCAATCGTGAACGGCGGCTTGATCTTTGCGATGACCATACCCGCGATTGCTAAGAGAGTCAGCAAAGGAGAAAGTCGGCTTCCATCAAAAGCATATATGGAAAAAATGTCAGACAAACTAGGAATGAAAATATTTATTCCAGCTTTGAGTATCGGTGTCTTTGCGATTTTGTTTGCTTTATTCACCAATTTAGGTGCTTTAGTCGGTGTGGGTGTCGGTGTTTTTGCGGCTATGCTGATCTTGATGTTCTTTTCTCGAGATAATCGCCCAAGCACATTTTTAGATGACGCAGCAGATATGCTGGGTACAGTAGGGCCGTTAAGTATGTTGCCCATGCTTTTAGCTTCTCTTGGTGCGGTATTTACAAGTGCCGGAGTTGGAACAGTGATTTCCAATGCCGTAGGTACGATCGTTCCAGAAGGAAATGTGAACATCGGTATCATCATTTACGCTCTTGGCATGGTGATATTTACGGTAATCATGGGGAATGCATTTGCGGCTATCACCGTGATGACGGTTGGTATCGGTGCACCATTCGTATTTAGCCATGGAGCGAATCCAGCGTTAATAGGAATGGTCGCGTTGACTTGCGGTTTTTGTGGAACCTTGCTGACACCAATGGCTGCTAACTTCAATATCGTGCCAGTGGCGATGTTGGAAATGAAAGATAAATACGGTGTGATCAAAAATCAACTTTTCATTGCTTTGTTCATGCTTGTTTTCCAAATTGCTTACATGATTTTATTTAAATAAAAAAAGAGGTTGGGACAGAAGTGGTCAGCTTCAAGAAATAAGAAGGAATTGACGAAAATGGCTTCTCAAATTTTTGTGGAATTTCGGCTTATTTTTCGAAGAAGCTACTTCTGGAACACCATTTATTCGGAAAAAGGAGGTGTGACACTAGTCACACCCCCTTTTTGTTTCTCTAATACTCAGGTCAGAGCGCTGATTTCACAACCTCTTTTTTAGTTTCCTGCCACGAATCTATCGAAAAAGAGCGTGGACTTTTTTCGATGATATAAGGATCATGGGTCACAACGATGACTGTTTTCCCTGCGCGATGCTGTTGGAATAGCAGATCCAAGATATGGTTACGGTTCTCGTTATCTAAAGAGCCAGTGGGTTCATCTGCTAGGATCAGTTCTTTGTCTTCTAGTAGGAGTTTGGCAAAAGCTAGGCGTTGCTTTTCTCCGCCAGAAAGACGATAAACTTTTGTTTTCAATGGATAGTCTAAGGAAACCTTGGCAAGAGCTTCTTGTTGCAGCTTGATTTTTTCTCTTCGTCTGGTCTTTCGATAGATGAAGGGGATGTTCAAATTGTCCATGATCGTTTCATCTTCAATCAATCCATGATTTTGGAAAAGATAGGAGATTTTATTTCTCCGTAGTAAAAGAGCTGCTTTGCTGTTGATTCTCGGCGCATTTTTTCCAAAGAGCGAGACCGTTCCTTCATCGAATGAATCAATGAGTCCCAAAAGATTCAATAGGGTGGATTTTCCTGCACCGCTTTTTCCGTGGATCGTCCAAAATTCTCCTTGATCGATCGACAAGGAGACAGCATTCAGGACAAGTTTTTGTTTGTAGGTTTTCGTTACATGATCTAATTGGATGAGAGGCATCAGGCTATCATTCTCCTTTTAATATAGTTGCTTTTTCTTTTCTTTCCAAACGGTGCAAGGTGAAGAAAATCATTCCCATCTCTAAGATAGAAAAAAGAATCAGACTTTGGAGCCAAGCAAAAGGCGCATCCATGAAAGTCGTATATAAAACCAATGCACCATATTGTATGAAAAACGGCAAGAAAATCATACGATAAGTTTTGATCATGGAAATACCATTCAATCGCCAAATCGTATATTTCTGCTTTTTGATCTTCAAAGAGATCAGCACGAGATAAGCAATCATCGTGATCAAAAGATAAAGTGCGAAGAGAATTTCCAGGCTACGTCGTTTGATTCCGAAATGTAAATCTACTTTTTTGATTTCTGAAAGCGGAGTAAGGACTGGGTAGTTGTCCAATAAATAATTTTCTTCCAGTACTTTTTTGATGGGTTCGAATGTTTTCTCGACCGATTGAGTGATAGGAACTTTGACTGGGTCGAAATATCCACCACCAGTAATGATTTGTCGGAGGTTTCCCGCACTGTTGTTTCTTGTTTGGACTTCGATGACATTCGGATAGTGAATGATTTCTTCATCTGGGTGGAATGTATGGATCTCTTGTTTGGACCGGATGAGATAAAAATCAGCTTGTGATTCATCCAGAAAGTAACCATGCAAATAATGTTCTTTGATTTCTTGGAACTGATTCTCCAATCTTTCCGGTACTAGAAAGACACGTTGTGTTTCCTCGGGAGAAATCGTTATTTTTTGTCCAGTTACGCTGATGATCGGGTATTTTTGCAAATAATTGACATTTACACAAATTTTGCGGTTGATTTCTTTTTCTTCCATAAAGTAACTGACTGTACCAATCAGTAGCATCCCGTTTTCTTCTAGATATTGATACAAGCGGTCTTGTTGGGCGCTTAATACATTGTTTTCGATACTGATGACTTCATGGTTGTTTTTCCCTGAATAGGTATTATAAAATACTGCATACTCAGAAAATTCATCCGGATACGTAGAAGGAAGAAGCGACAGATTGACCAGTTCGACAAGTGTAAGGACGCTTGCCAAGCACCAGACGAAGGCGATGGTCTTGAAGAAATAAAGTGAAAAAATAAAAGTTCTGGCATACGATTTCCTATTTAGATTCTCCACAAAAGAAGTGGTGCATAAGAAATAAACAACACATAGCAAACTAATGATAGATACGGTAAAAAAAGCGAATTGGTGGAACATGTTCAAAAGGAAAATCGATGGATCAAAAATTAGCTGGACCAAACAACACGATCCGAACAGGAAAAGTAGATGTTTTATCAGTACTTTATACAAGATCGTCGCACAAGAGAGTCCGTTCAATCGTAGGATCGATAACTTTCTTGCATTGTCGAATAGCCATAGAGCGGTGAATAACAGAAAGAAGACCAGACTGATAATAATCAAATTCCTCACAGGACGAAAATCAAGCAACATGATGGTTTCTGAATAATCTGTATATTGAAAATCCTGCACCGTGAATGAAGGTTGATAGAGTTCATTATACTTAGTCGTCAAGCTTTCGATGAACGCGGATACCTGCTCTGTATTTTGGCTCTCTACAAATTTCGTCGCTTCTTTAAAGGAAGGCAGCTCTATCAATGGATGATTGTTGAACGAAGCATAATTGATCGTATAGTGTTGGGTTGAGAGGTGTTTTGCTGAAGGCTGATTCAGCAGCGTTCTCAAATCAGGCTCATTGGAAAAGTAGTCGATCACGACTAAATCAACACTTGGGTCAGGCTTTCCGTTCGTGATTTTGGGTGTGAAATTTGTTTCACGAAAAAGTACGTTCAACTGTTCTTCTTCTGCCGTTTCGAGCAAAATGGTCAGATTTCTCGAAAAATTTTGTCGATCGTCTTGGATCGTTCGAGGTAGATCGAACGATTGGTATTGTTCAGGAAGTGAATAGCTGTCGGCGATGATTCTTTCTTGTGCCACCTCTTGGACATAAAAGAAAATCATAAATGAAAGGATAGAAAAAAGGACGAATAAATTCAACCGAATAAGTTTATTGTTCATGAAATGTGATCCTTTACTGTTAAAATAAGTAGCAATTTTTTAATGATGTCTGATGAAAACATCAGTGTAGTTACTTAAAGATGGATTACCATCAGCCGTAATACGCTAAGCCTGTGTGTTTGCTATCACCTACTACAGTGGCATAGGCATACATGTTACGGTCAGCATAAGCAGTATATCTTCTACCTCCAACCACTGCTGTTGCATAGTGGAATTTATCATAATGATTGAAATTTGACCAAGCTTGTTTGGTTCCCCATGCTACTCTCGGCCAACTATGCGTCCCGTATGTCCAATGTCCGCGGTGGATATGGACAGATCCTCTGCTTTCTAAAGGGGCATCCGTTATGAGAGAGGGATCTGTCGTGCCAATCACTTTCCCGCTATCATCCAAAATGACCCCGCCTGATCGAGGCATTTGTTCGGTTATCCGTATTTCGTTTTTTGAGTCTGTGACTGTGTCAGCATGTACTTCTGCTTGCACCATGCTAATGACGGTACTTCCTAAAAGAAGTCCTGTTTTGCAAACTGATGTTATTTTTTTCATTTCTTACTTCCTTTCTTCGATAAATGGTATAGGTGATATTTCCATCAGAAAATCTTTATTTTATAGTAAAATAATCCGCTTTCAAAGTAGTGGAACACTATTTTTTTATAAGAATATATTAAGTTTGCTCTGTTATGTTATTTAAACTCTTCTTTCCTTTATTTACGCAGTTCAAGGAAAATGGTAAGATAAAAGATAACCATATGTTAAATCAATCGGACGGAGGAACAACAGATGAAAGTACTAGTAACAGGTTTTGATCCATTTGGTGGGGACAAAGTGAATCCAGCCTATGAAGCAGTAAAGAAAATGCCAGATGAAATCAGCGGTGCTGAAATCATCAAAGTGGAAGTACCGACCGTATTCGAAAAAAGCAGTCAAGTAGTCAAAGAAGCCATCCAACAGCACCAACCAGATGTCGTGATCTGTGTCGGACAAGCAGGCGGACGGTCAGCAGTCTCGTTCGAACGTGTCGCAATCAATCTAGCAGAAGCAAGAATTCCTGATAATGAAGGAAATCAGCCATTTGATACGGCTTTAGAAGAAAACGGTCCAGCCGCTTACTTTACTTCATTGCCAATCAAAGCAATGACAAAAAATGTACAAGATCATGGTCTACCAGCGTACATCTCTTATACAGCAGGAACATTTGTCTGCAACGATATCATGTATCGTTTGCTTCATTTGATCGAAACGCAATTCCCTGCAATTCGCGGTGGGTTCATCCACGTACCATTCTCACCAGATCAAGTGATCGATCGTCCAGTGGGTACACCTTCTATGTCTCTGGAAGACATTGCTTCTTCTTTGACTTATGCAGTTGAAGCAGCAGTAGAAAATAAAGAAGATATTTCCGGGAATGCCGGAACAACTCACTAATTTAGCAAGAAACACTGGCTGGTTGCTAACGTTATGTTAGTAGCCAGCTTTTTGTAATTAGAAAGGAAAGAAATAGCCGTGGAAGAATGGCAATCCGTCTTTGAAGAATGGTTTCCAAAAGAAATCAACAAAAGCTATCCTATTAAGATCTCTAAACAATACACAAGCAGTCAACGTTGGGAGATCTATGCAAAATTAACAAAAAAACAGCGGGAACTAGTCGATAAGCACCGCCGATATCTAATCAGCTCTCGTTTTATGGAAGAACATTATTTGGCCGCAACAGATTGGGTGTTTTCTGACTTCAAGATCAATCCGTTTTTTCGAACAAAACGAAGCCAGCAAAAATTGTATTGCGAATGTGGGAGAGAATTAAAAGTGCAATATATCGTCAAATCGCCAAAAACCGGAAAGACCCTAAAGCTAGGTATCAACCACTTTGCCGATCACCTGCATGTTTCTCCGACAGTAGCAGCTTCGATCCATCAGGGAATGACAAAAGTCGATCTGGCCTTAGATGAATTATTATGGCTTAAGCAAAAGAATATCGATTTTCCTGAAGAACTATGGCAAAAATACTGTTTTGTCCTGTACCAAAATCGACGGATGAAACAGCCGTATTTACCGGATATAAAATTAGCACAGCGTCTCGCAGAATTTCGCCAAGCAGAAATGCCGATTTACATAGCGGATTATCAAGCATTGGAAAATGAAATCAAGAAAATCAGTGAACACATCAATGGGCAGCCAAAAAAGCGACAGATAAAGAAAGAACTGTTTGACGACTTTGCAGAAGAATTAGTAAAGGATGTAGAAGAATTCTTGAACAACTATCGCACATTTTTACGTAAAGATTGGCAATCCATCGTTTATGAAGAAGTGCCAGCACATCCTAATGCTTATTTTGAAACGTTTATTTCCGCATTGAGAAAGACAAAACGTCAGCGAACACCAGAAGTCATTGCCCAGATGGAATATTTTGCAAAAAAACAACGATTCATCCAACCAAAAATCTATCTATTTATTTGGAAGCAATATTGTCGCTATGGTTTTACGGAAGGGTTCTTCGACAGCATTCCTCGGATAGTCAGAAATGGTTTTTTAAAAGTATTGCGTAAAGAACGAGAAGCCGTACAATCTGCTGATAAGAAAGAGCACACAGTCTCAAAAGAAAAATGGCAGCTAGTAGTGAAGGAGATCCATTCCGGGAATGTAAAAGAGACGATCGACAAATGGAAAGGGAAACATTATCGTTTTACTGAAGCGCAAAAACAAGCCTTAGAATATTATCAGAAGTTAGAAGAATCACTGCGTTTCAATGATGAGGCAAGAAAGTATCTGAAGGAATTACTATAAAAAATAGGCTTTCTCTCTATTTTTAGAGAAAAAGCCTATTTTTTATGCGTGTTGCTGTGCGTTGTAGTATTCTTCTTCCATTTTTTGCATACGTTCACGTTCTTTTTGGTTATACCAAGGAGAAACGGTAAATGCAAGGACATCATTCAGCAAGTAAACAGAGCTGTTCACGAACATTGCCAAACTTGCAGATCCATGCGTAAATGAAATATACCAAAGGACCATTTGTGCAAGCCCTGAAGCTAACCACCAGTAATATTGGTTATTGTAACGCAAGAAACTGATGATACCAGCAGTCAAGCTAATGGAAAAAGCAATGGCATCTACCCATGGGCGAGGATCATCTGTATAACGACCAATCAGGAATCCTGAAACAAGATAGACAAGGAAAGTACTGACGATTGCGATAAACCAGCTTTTTCCAGTGAATTTTCGGATTTTTGAAGCCATATTATGATTCCATTCTTTACTTAACAATACGGGGATATCCAATGTGATCATATAAGCAATCTGTTCACCGATACTTAAATAGTTCTTTGCTGAAAATCCAACGATAATAAAACAAATCGCAGACAAAATACCTAAAATACCGTTGACTGATTTTGCCGCATTGATGGATAAAATACACAATACACCAAGCGTGGTACCGATAAATGTGATAACGGACAGCCAAGTGATGGGACTATTGACAAGAGTCATGACCTGACAGCCAAGACTGAAAAAGAAAAGATAATAATTTTGTTGCGGCCAGCCTTTTAGCTGATGAGCTAAAAACTGAAAATATGACTTCATGTATGAGGACTCCTTAAGACACTAAATGTAGTGTGTTCTGTATTTACTAACACAATCTATTGTATGCTTTTCTTGAAAAAAAACTAGTCTTTCAATTATAAATAATTTGTGTTATGATAATTTTCTGTTTGTTTTCTTGAAAATATAATTTCTTACTTTCATTTATTATATTGGGAACAGAAAGAGTGTCTTGGAGGACCTACTTTCTGTTTTTTTTTTGCCTTTTTTCTTATAAAAAGAAAAAACAGCTATTTTTTTCAAGCTGACACATTTACAATAGAGCTGGAGAATAAGGTAGATACGAATTTAAACGAAGAATAGGAGTGCTTATATGAACCTTACAACGATCCATCATGTAGCCATCATTGTTTCAGATTATCAGAAATCACGTGATTTTTATGTTAATAAATTAGGATTTGAAGTAATCAGAGAAAACTACCGCAAAGAACGAGATGACTATAAATTAGATCTGAAACTAGGAAGTGCCGAATTGGAGATTTTTGGAATTGCCAATGCACCACAACGACCAAACTATCCAGAAGCTTGTGGCTTGCGTCATCTTGCTTTCAAAGTAGACGATATCGAAGAAACAATTGCAGAATTGCATTCCCTAGGGATCGAATCTGAACCGGTAAGAGAAGATACGTTTACAGGTAAAAAAATGACGTTTTTCTTTGATCCAGACGGGTTGCCGTTAGAACTACACGAATAAAGATAACAAAATTGTCACTTTTTTTTCGTTTCATTCGATTTTTCGTTCGTTCATTTCTTGATATTCTTTTAAAAAAAGAAACAGGAGAATGAAGAATGAAAAAAATGATGTTTGGTGCTGCTGCCCTCATCGTAATATTGATTACCGGTATGACAGGATTGCTCAGCGCCGCTTTTCACTTGGATGATATTAGTGATCAAGAATATCGGATCTCATTGAACGAAGCAGCAGCAATCGCTAAAAAAGAAATAAAAAAACACAATATATCTTCTATCCATTTTACAGTGGAAAAAGAATTGGATAATCCTACGAATGCAACATATGAATACCAGTTTTTTTGTGAAGGACAAGTCATAGCAGTCAACCCGACCACTGGGAAAGCAACTGTAAGGAATCATACAGAAAAAACAGCAGAACCTCTATTTGACATAGAAAAAACGGAAGAGTTCAAGCAACCGCAAGCAGCGATGAAGGAAGCAGTTAGCTACTACGGGAAAAAAGCAAAAGTGAAAGAGTGGGCGATTGTAGTTAAAGATGAACGACCGTATTATCAAGTCCAATTAATTGATGGAAAACAGACTCAACAGGTATGGATATCTGCATAGAAAAAGGCTATCGCTTCTCTTTTTTTCAATATAAGAGTAAGCTAAGAGGGTAAAGATGAAAGGAAGTTGAGATAACATGGAAAAAATGAAGTGCCCTAATTGCGGAAAAAAATTTGCATACGAAGAAGTCAATAATGTAGTCGAACATAATGATAAAGAAATGCCAATCGTCTGCCCTTATTGCCGAACTGAAGCGGCAAGAATCGTTACTCATGGTTATTTCATTACTGAAAAGATAGAAGATTTTTTAAAATAACGATTTTGCGATTTCTTTTTCTGCATGTTAGAATGGAGAAAAGGAGAGGAAACTATGATTCGTTTTGCGAGAAAAGAAGATGCTCCAGAAATCGCTCCATTGATCTTAGTAATTCTAAAAGACATGGAATTGCCATTTTTGAAGCAGACAGGGGAACAAAAGACTTTAGAGATTCTAGAAGAAGCCATCACTGATCCAAATTATCGCTACAGTTATTCACGAGGTATCGTAGAAGAAATAGACGGTAAAGTTGCAGGAGTTGCTTACGGTTATACAGATGAAGAAGAAGCCATCATCGATCAGCCGCTGGTACCTATCTTAGAAAAATATCAGTTAGATGCGTCTACACGTTTGTTCATTGATAAAGAAACGTTTCCCAATGAATGGTATTTGGATTCTATCAGTGTATCAGAAGATTTTAGAGGGCAAGGCATCGGTTCACGATTATTAGAAGCATTACCTAAATTGGCGAAGAAAGCGAATCGCTCCGTCATCGGACTAAGTGTGGATGAAAAAAATCCAAAGGCTAAAAAATTATACGAACGCCATGGCTTCAAAGTGGTCGGTCAGCGGATGATCAGTGGTCATCTTTATGATCATATGCAAAAGAATATCTAAAAAGATGTACCTGAAATGCGGAAATACGCATTTCAGGTACATCTTTTTAACTTAAGTCAAGCCGATAAGAAACAGGCTTATCGCGACTTTTGTCTTTACGGTAAAGCCAGTAATCTAAAACCGCAGCAATACAAATACAAATAGGAGCATCTTCATCATTTGAGATATCCAGTACATAGTAATCTCCTGAAAAAAGCGTAGCTTTATCCATCTTCATGATTTGTTGATTGAAATGGTGGATTTGATATTGATGATTATAGATATCACCTTGGACTGTCCAGTGAAGCCTACGAATATAATAAAAATCACCGGGCCAATTGAATATTTTCTGCATGGTTCCCACTTTTTCGAACTCCTTATACAGCTCAAAACGCGTACCGAATGTCAGGCTTATTTGCTTGATGTGGGCAACAAGATCGCCATTCATGGCATAAAGAGACAACGCATCGCCCTTTGTTCCCCAACGACCAACCATCAAAAACAGGGAATGCCCTTTTTCGTTTTTGACGATTGTCCGAGTCGCACGTCCAAGCTGTTTTTCCTGAATGAAAAATTCTGACATCTATATCCCTCTTTTCTAGATAAAACTATAAGTCTTCTGCAATCGCGCGCAATATGGCTTTTCCTACGCCAGATTCAAGGTTCGTGTCCGTTGTATATTTGGCATAATCTTTTACTTCGATTTCTGCATTTCCCATTGCAAAACTGACTCCAGCCACTTGCAGCATACTGACATCATTGAAATTATCACCAATCGTCATGACTTCTTCTAAAGAAATGCCACGCTCATGCGCGACGTGGGCAACGGCAATCCCTTTTTGAGCGTTTTTATGGTTCACTTCAATATTGTTTTGACCAGAAGAAGTGACAGCTAAATCACCTAAAAGAGAAATCTGCTTACCAACTGGTCCTAACACAGCAGGTCCTTCTGTATGAAAACAGATGATTTTCAAGACTTCCAGATTCTTTTCTTCCAAAATGGTACGAATACTGTCTACATATGTGATGTGCAACAACTCCAGCTTAGCTGAGGCCATGGCAATCGCCATTTTATACGTAAGGTGAGGTAAATGGGTAGCGACCATGGAAGCAAAGCTTTCGATCCGCTTCGCTTGATTTTCAGAATAAAGACCATCGTTGGTTGCTACTTCATAGTAAATACCGTTAGCGTCTAAAATATCCAAAACAGAGGTTGCTTGATTATTTGGGATGGATACGGTAAACAAGGAATTTCCTTCTTTATCAAATACCTGTGCCCCGTTCAAAGTGATCATCGCACAATCGATTCCTACTTCATCCAAAGCGGCGCGAGCTTCTTGGTAGTTTCGTCCAGTAGCGACCATGAACTCAACGCCGGCATCGTTTGCAAAACGTATCGCTTCGGCATTTTCAGGAGAAACACTCATATGGGCATCTAATAATGTGCCATCCATATCTGATGCAATTAATTTGATCATAATGATTATCGTTCCTTTCTGCTTCTTGTTCCTAGTTTACCATATTAATCAAGTGCTGAGGGGGAAGATTGTCCCTTGTGATTGAAGAAAATGTGAGTTATTCTTTTTATTAGGAGGTGGACGTTTTGAAAGAAATCATTCATAACAGTTGGCAAGAAGTTTTGTCCTCAGAATTTTCAAAAGATTATTATCTGCATCTAAGAGAATTTTTAAAGAAAGAATATGCGACCCAAAAGATCCATCCAGATATGTATCATATCTATGAAGCGTTGGAATTGACTCCTTATGAAGAAGTCAAAGTAGTGATTTTAGGACAAGATCCTTATCATGGAGAAAACCAAGCTCATGGATTATCTTTTTCTGTGCAGCCCGGCGTGAAGATCCCGCCATCTTTAAGAAATATCTACAAAGAGCTTCATGATGATCTTGGTATCGTACCTGTTCAACATGGAAACCTAGTGTCATGGGCTAAACAGGGAGTCCTCTTACTCAACACTGTTCTTACTGTTCGGGAAGGGCAAGCTTATTCACATCGCGGGAAAGGTTGGGAAAGATTAACAGACACGATCATTGAAAAATTAAATGAACGAGAAAAACCAATCGTGTTTATCTTGTGGGGAAAACCGGCGCAAGAAAAAATCAAAATGATCGATAAGAGCCGTCATATCATCATTACATCTCCACATCCGAGTCCGCTATCCGCAAGTCGTGGCTTTTTTGGTTCCAAACCCTTCTCGAAAACGAATGATGCACTCCTTGCGTTAGGAGAAGAACCGATTGATTGGCAACTGCCTGAAACAGTGTAATAAAACAGCGCTTTCCTGTTATAGCGCAGTTTGCCATATATGTGAAAAACTTCATTTTTCCGGCATTTTTGACTGATACAGATAAAATAAACTGTTCTTTTTTTATGGAATAGTGTATGATAATACATATAAAAACGTCTGGAGGTCATCTTGTGGAATTGTTTGATAGTTTAAGATTTAAGATTGTTCGCCGTGGGATCAAAATCGTTTTCCCGGAAGCTACTGATGCTCGAATTTTAGGTGCAGCTGCCCGGTTGAAAGCAGAAGAACTGGTGGAACCCATTTTAGTAGGAAACGAAGAAGAAATAAGAAATGCAGCACATGCCAGAGGAATCAAAACATCTAGCTTTACGATCATTAGTCCTGATACTTATGATAAGTGGGATGAAATGGTAGATGCATTTGTCGAACGTAGAAATGGAAAGGCATCCAAAGAACAAGCAGAAAAGATTTTAAAAGATGTGAATTACTTTGGTACGATGCTTACGTATATGGGTGTTGCAGACGGCATGGTCTCTGGAGCAATCCATTCGACGGGCGACACTGTTCGTCCAGCACTCCAAATCATCAAAACAAAACCTGGTGTCAGTCGGACAAGTGGTGCGATGATCATGGTACGTGGAAGAGACCAAGAAAAATACGTCTTTTCTGATTGTGCAATCAATGTGAATCCAACTGCACAAGAATTGGCAGAAATCGCTGTAGATTCTGCAAAAACAGCTGAACTGTTCGATATCGAACCAAAAGTGGCGATGATGAGCTTCTCGACAAAAGGTTCAGCGAAATCGCCAGAAGTAGACAAAGTAGTTGAAGCCACTAAAATCGCTAAAAAACTAGCACCACAATATTTGATCGACGGCGAATTGCAATTTGATGCTTCTTATGTTCCTTCAGTTGCACAACTGAAAGCGCCAGATTCAGAAGTAGCTGGTCAAGCAACAGTCTTTGTATTTCCAGAATTGCAATCAGGAAATATTGGCTATAAAATTGCTCAACGTTTTGGTAACTTTGAAGCAATCGGACCAATCTTGCAAGGTTTGAACAAACCGGTTTCTGATTTGTCTCGTGGGGCAAATGAAGAAGACGTATATAAATTATCGATTATCACAGCAGCACAAACATTGATTGATTAACAAATACACATGGACTAGTCCAAAAACGGCAGCTTCTGTTCTTGGCTAGTTCGTTTTTTTCTTTAAAAAAACTTCATTACGCGATATACTGGCAAAAAGAAAGAAGAGCGGGAGAAGATGAAAAATGATCGAACTATCAGGATTAACAATGACAGAACAATTTGCAGAAGCAATTGGTCATTCCGCCATGCCAGGTGATAATCTGATATTGACTGGTGATCTAGGTGCGGGTAAAACAACATTGACGAAAGGTATCGCCCAAGGACTGGGAATAACGCAAATGATCAAAAGTCCGACATACACGATTATTAGAGAATATAATCAAGGCAGGATTCCGTTGTATCACATGGATATTTATCGGGTAGCAGCTAGCGGAGCTGACTTAGGGTTAGATGAATATTTTGAAGGAGATGGGCTTTCCGTTGTCGAATGGGGAAACCTATTAGAAGAAGCACTGCCAGAAGATTATTTGGAACTGATTTTAGAAAAAAGTGATACAGATTTAGAAAAGCGTTATGTGAAATTAATCTCATATGGTGAACAAAGTGAAACATTCAAACAGCGAATCCTAGAAAAATGGGTTGAAAACCATGAGTGAAGAAATTGGAATCATCTTGCGGGAAGCAGTGCCAGATGATGCAAAAGATATTCTTTCGATGATGGAACAAGTCAATAGCGAGACAGAATTTTTAGCTTTAGATGAAGCTGAACTTCTTTTACCCCCAGAAACTTTATCAGAAGAGTTGAGTTATATGTACGAAAGCAACAATAATTTATTGCTGCTTGCTATCAATGAGGGGACGATTGTTGGAACAGCATCAGTCAAAGCAGACAGTCAATTTCGTTTATCTCATGTGGGAGAAGTCGGTATCAGTATCCTGCAGGAATATTGGGGAATGGGACTAGGTACTCTTATGCTAGAAGAAATCATCAATTGGGCGAAGGAAATGGGTGTACTTTTTCGATTGGAGCTGGATGTTCAAGTTCGTAATGAAAGAGCCGTACACCTTTACCAGAAAATGGGTTTCCAAATCGAAGCGGTCATGCCTAGAGGGACAAGAACAGATTTAGGTGAATTTTTAGATGTATATAAAATGAGTTATTTGATTGAATAGAAAAAATAAGAAAAGAGTTAAGAAACTGTCATCCTTTTGGGAAGGCAGAAAAACGTATGAATGGACTGTGACAAAAGTCGTGACGCAGTCCATTTTTTGAATAAACGGTGTTCAATCAGCTGACCTTCGATATTCGCTCAAAAAACGGCAAAATATGAGGAACTATTTTGCCGTTTGTTTCTCTAATAATCAGGTCAAAACGCTGATTTCACAACCTCTTTGTGCGTTTCATAAGTAAATGATTGCTTTACTTTATAGTCACGAGTTTTTTCAATGGATCTGTCCCGAATTTTTTTTCTTGATAAAGCAGGATTTCCGCACACGCACGACTATCTTCCAATGCATCATGATGATGATCTAATTGGATGTTCAAATTTTCGCACACAGTGTTCAATCGATGATTTGGAAATTCAGGAAACAAGCGACGACTGCTTTTCACTGTACATAAAGAAAGATAATTAGGCTGTTCGAGGTGGTAATAATCTAAACAACCTGCTAAGACCTTTGTATCAAAAGCAGCATTATGTGCAACGACTAAAAGATTTTTTTGAAAATATGGTTGGATAGTTTGCCAGACTTCTGGAAATTTCGGCGCATTGCGTACGTCTTCTTGATGGATTCCGTGAATTTGGACGTTTCGCCAGAAAAAAGGAGTTTCAGGCTGTATCAATGTATAGAATTCATCGACGATTCGGCTGTTTTTTACCATGACTAACGCAAGAGAACAAGCGCTATAAGGCTGATGATTGGCAGTTTCAAAATCCATGGAAACAAAATTCATTTCTGTAAAACCTCCTTGGGAAATTACTGTAACATACTTTTGAAAAAAACAAATAGTTTTAACAAAAAACATAGGATTTTTTATGTAGTTTTTGTAGAGAAAAGCTATTTTTTGAACTCATTCCTTGCGACTCGGAGTTAGACGAGAGGATCATGACTTCTCGGTATCAGCTCACAAAACGGCAAAATATGAGGAACTATTTTGCCGTTTGTTTCTCTAATACACAGATCAGGACGCCGATTTCGCAACCTCTTGATAAACGGTGTTCTCCTGCCAACTCCTCAGTCACAAGTCACAATATCCAACAAACATGAGAAGCTGTTTTTTGAAATTGCTCCTTGTGCCTCAGAGTTAAACGGCAGGCTCACAACCTCTCAATAAATGGTGTTCAAAAGCCAGTTTCTCGGTATTAAGCCAAATTTATGTAAAAATGTGGAAAGCCATTTTCACAAAATTTTTCTTAATACTCGAAACTAAACAGCTTTTTCACAACCTCTTGGTAAATGGTGTTCAAAAGCCAGTTTCTCGGTATTAAGCCAAATTTATGCAAAAATGTGGAAAGCCATTTTCACAAAATTTTTCTTAATACTCGAAACTAAACAGCTTTTTCACAACCTCTCAATAAACGGTGTTCAAAAGCTTGCATCTGCGGTAATAAGCCCAACCAAAAGAAAAATAGGAGGAGCTATTTTTGTTTGGCTGTTCTTATTACTTGATGCAGGACAGCTTTTTCACAACCTCTTTATTTCAAATCTAATTCTACTGGACAATGGTCACTGCCCATAATGTCCGTATGGATCTTTGCATCAGCCAGTCTTGGCGCTAAATCTTTGCTCGTCAAAAAGTAATCGATCCGCCAACCAGCATTGTTTTTTCTTGAATTGAATCGGTAATTCCACCAAGAGTAAACACCTTCTTGGGTTGGATAAAAATAACGAAATGTATCGATAAACCCGTTATCCAACAGTCGAGAAAGAGCCGCTCTTTCTTCTGGAGTGAATCCAGCATTTTTTTGATTCGTTTTCCAGTTTTTCAAATCGATCGTTTGATGCGCGACGTTTAGATCCCCGCAAACGATGACTGGTTTTTGTTTCTTTAAATTTTCTAGATAATTATAAAAGGCTTCTTCCCATTCTAATCGGTAATCTAAACGTTTCAATTCACTTTGAGAATTTGGCGTATAACAAGTTACAAGAAAGAAATCGGAATATTCCAAAGTGATCAGACGGCCTTCTGTGTCGTGGATATCGATACCCATTCCGTAAGTGGCATTCAATGCAGGTTCTTTAGCAAAAATGGCTGTACCAGAATAGCCTTTTCGTTCTGCATAATTCCAATATTGATAATAACCAGGAAGATCTAAATCGATCTGTCCTGCTTGGAGCTTTGTTTCCTGCAAACAGAAAAAATCGGCGTCTAACTCATGAAAAACTTCTAAAAAATTTTTATTTACGATGGCACGAAGCCCGTTCACGTTCCAAGAGATAAATTTCAATAAAAACACACTCCTTCGAATTAAATTCCTTACCTTTGCGATACTATTGTACCTCATTTTAGTAAAAAATGGTGTAAGATGAAAGTAACTAAATGATCCAGGAGGAAAGTCGATGAAGATTGGTGTAATCGGTGTAGGGAATATTGCAGAAAAAGCATATTTACCAACCTATGCGAAAAAACAAGGAACAGTTGATTTTTATTTTGCAACACGAAATAAAGAAACAAAAGAAAGAATCCAAAAAGAATATGGGTTCCAACATCTATATAAAACGATCGATGAGCTTTTAGAAGAAAAAATCGAGGCATGCATGATTCACGCAGCAACAAAAGTACATTATGAGCTAGCAAAAAGATGTCTAGAAAATGGTATCCATGTTTATATTGACAAACCGTTGAGTGTCCATCTAAACGAAGTGCGTGAATTGCAAGAATTGGCTGATAAGAACCAAGTGATCTTGATGGTCGGTTTTAACCGACGCTTTGCTCCTATGGTAGAAGAATTGAAACGTATCCCAGAGAAGCGGCTGATCCAACTGCAAAAAAATCGAATAGCGGCAAAAGAGACGACAGAATTCGTCCTTTATGATTTATTTTTACATCTCATTGATACAGCGGTGTATTTATTGGATGAACCCATTTTGAGAACAAAATATCAGATAAGAGAAACAAAGGAATATTTGGAATATGCCATTTTACAATTAGAAACACAAAATCAAACGGCTCTATTAACGATGGATCTAGCAAGTGGTGCTAATACAGAAAAATATCAAGTAACAAGTAAGAATGGTACTTATGAAGTAAGCGACCTGACCCAGCTTGTCATTCAAGATGCTGATGGAAAAAAGGTGAAAGAATTTGGCGACTGGACGAACACGCTAGTCAAACGCGGGTTTGAGCCAATGGTAGAGGCCTTCTTATCTCAGATACGTTCAGGTAAACCGGAAGCAGAACTGCTTAAGCAGCAAGAAGTTGTAAGAAGTCATGAATTATGCGAGGAAGTGCTTAAAGAGCACTACCGTCATCAACTTTGAACAAGACTGGCAAGATTGTATTAAGCGTGATAGAATAATGGGGACGTTTGAGAAAAGAAAGGAAAATCCTCAGTGAATAAAGAAGAAATAGTTGAAAGCTTAGCCACGATCACTTTATTGTTTGATGAACCATTGATGAACTATACGTTTACGAAAACAGGCGGACCAGCTGATGTCCTTGCATTCCCGAAAAAGCAAGAAGAAGTAAAGCAAATCATCGATTATTGCCGAATCCATGATATACCTTGGATGGTACTAGGAAACGCAAGCAATCTGATCGTTCAAGATGGTGGGATCCGTGGTGTAGTCATCATGCTGACTGAAATGAAACAGATTCATGTCAAAGGAACGATGGTCATTGCGGAAGCAGGTGCCTCACTGATTGATACGACTTATGCAGCTTTGGCCGAATCATTGACTGGATTTGAATTTGCTTGCGGCATCCCGGGAAGTGTCGGTGGAGCGGTTTATATGAATGCAGGTGCGTATGGCGGAGAGATCAAAGATGTTTTTGCTGAAGTGGATCTTTTGCTTGAAGATGGAACATTGAAAACTTTGACAAAAGAAGAAATGGTATTTTCTTATCGTCACAGTAAAATCCAAGAGCTACGTGCTATCGTATTGGAAGCTCGATTCAGTTTGCAAACAGGGGATTATGAAGCAATCAAAGCACGAATGGATGAGTTGACAGAATTGCGTCAATCCAAACAGCCATTAGAATACCCTTCATGCGGCAGTGTCTTTAAGCGCCCAGTAGGACATTATACGGGTCAGCTAATCCAGCAAGCAGGATTGCAAGGTCTGAAATGGGGCGGTGCACAAATCTCTGAAAAACATGCAGGATTCATCGTCAATATCGATCATGCGACAGCGACAGATTATATTGAATTGATTGCGCACATCCAAGAAGTGATCAAAGAAAAATTTGATGTGTCTTTAGAAACAGAAGTGCGGATCATTGGAGAGAAACAAGCACTATCAGAAACAAGCAGAAGTTTAGCGAATTAATAAGTAATTGCACTTAAAATAAGTAAAAGAGCAGGACGGAGGACGCCCTGCTCTTTTTGTGGTTGTTTACGCAAATGGTGCAAATCTTGTACATTTTAACACAATAAAACAAAAAATATAGAATATTTTCCCGTAAATTTTTCCATTTTTTGTAATATTCTCAAAAAAAAGATAAAAAATGTGAATAACTGATGAAAAAACAGGTGTAATCCATCATAAAATCAGTATAGGTGAAAAGATGAACTTTCATCTGCATATCAAGTGATTGGTATGAGGCATTTTTTTGAGGTGTAGAATATGAAGTTGGATTACCTTATCGAAGAGGAAGATAGAGAAAAACTGCTGTTAGCCAGATATTTAGAATTTGAGAAAAAGAATTACGTCGTGTTGTCTAAGTTATATGAAACATTAGGTTTATCTAAATTTAAAACAAGAAATTATATCATAGAATTAAATAAAGAATTTTCTGAATTCAAATCAAAGCCAGAGATCCAAATCTCAGAAGAAGGAGAGATTCATGTTGAACGGCTAAATTTGACGGATATCAAAAATTTAAGAAGAATCTACTTTCAACGATCAAAAATTGCTCGACTGTTAACGGAGATCGTGGATTCAAAAGTAACAATTGAAAAATTTGCAGAGAACCATTTTTTAAGCATATCAAGAGCTTATGTAAAAAGAAGAGAATTAGTCTCTTTTCTTGAACAGCATCAAATAAAGTTAAAGAAAAACATATTAGTTGGGGAAGAAATAAACATACGGAACGTATTATTTGGGGTATATTTTGGGGTCTTTAATGGTTTTTCTATGCCATTTAGAGAAAGCGTCATGAATGAAGCAAAAAGTATCGTGCAATATTTTGAATATCTGTTCAATTTAAAGTTGTCTGCCACAAAGCGAATCAAATTCAATTTGCTAACTACTGTTAGTTTGTTGAGGATTTATGGAAATCAACCAATAGGAAAACGTTTCTTTTCAGATGAATACTTTAAGAGCTCAGAAGGAATGAAGATTATTAAGGATTTATCGCATATTTCTTTTCTACATATCCCTAAAGAGCAGATTATTGATGAGATTTCTTATATCATGTTATTTTTGATTACGGAAGAAGAATTTGAATTAGATGGTGCGTTTGGACTTGCAGAAGCTCATTTCCATGATATCCATATGATTAGTCAAAAAATGTCAGTGGAATTGATTGATCAATTACCATTTTCAACTGAAGTTTCTGAAGAAGAAAGACTCCATATACGAAAAGAACTTCGTATGGGGATGATGCATGTCAATCGGAAAAATTGGATATTCGACTTTGAGATGACTAGTTTTACGTCTAAAAAGCAGTTGCAGTTTTTCTTCGAAACGTATCCAATATTCAGTACAGCGATCCAAAATGTCATACAAGATAATAAACACTATTTCTTGGAAAAAGATGAACGTTTCATGATTCGCTTATTTTATGATTATCTTTTTTTATTGGTCGGTATTTGTCCAGTCTCTTATTTTGAATCACCAATCCATGTCTGTATTGATTTTTCTCAAGGATCTGCCTATAACGCTTATATTATTTCTCAAGTGAAGGGATTTAAAAATTACAATATTGTGATTGAAAGTCGAATCACTTCCCGTACGGATATTTATTTATCTGATTGTTTGCTTGAAAAATTCAACAAAGAGCAGATAATATGGAAAAATCCGCCGACTCCAGATGACTGGGAATATTTTGGGAATATCATTATCAGAGAAAAAAATAGACATTTAACTGAAAAAATCAGCTAATATTTATGGATGACAACTTTGTCTCACCTATTTATTAGCTGATTTATGTTTTTTTCAAAGAAAAGATGACTAGATATCGAGAGATATTGCTTGACAAAATTAAAAAGTACATAAGTTATTATTACGATTTTCTTTAAATAATAAAAAATCAAGAAAAATACTGTCCCAATTGACCATCTTTTTTTTGATTTTATCTATATAATAAAATCATCTTATGAAAATTACTACTTCATGCTGAGGCAAGAGTAGGGAGGACTAAGAATAAATGTGTTCAAAAAGACAACCTAAAAAACTAAATAAACACGCTTGCCGTTTAGACAAAGAACGATCGTGTTCTGAAAACCGCTACGTCAAATTTGTGATGCGTACGATGCTGATCAGCTTATCTGTAGGTGTCTATATGAATGTACCCGTTCAGGCAACGGCACAAACCATCAAGATCGTACGTACATCTGTCTCTGAGACGACTGATTCTCCTATTACTATTACCCATACTTTCACTGATGTAAGTGGAACACAGCTACTTCCTTCTTTGAATTCCTATAATAAAGTCAGTTATCCTCCAACGATAAACCACTATTGGTTAATTCCTAACAAAACATTATGGACATCAGAAACTGGAAGTAGCGTGCCGCTTTCTGTCTTTTCCGGTATGACTGATCCAACAAAAGGTGATCAGCTAAAACAGATCATTGATAGTTTAAATCATGCTTTGACAGGTGTGAAGGACGGTGGAAGTGCACAAGTCTCTTATGTATATGGAAAAGATTATTCACAGTTCAAAGGCAAGGAAATCAACGTTCTGGCAGGGACAAAAATTTCGATATCGGATCTGGTAGAAAGCTTGAGGAATGCAGATGGAACACAAGGAGATATGTCCAAAGTAATTTCAAACAATGGGAATATCATAGACACGACAAATACAGGAGTATCTACTATTGACTTGTCTTATTTTGATCCAATTGCTTTAAAAACAATGACTGCATCTGCTGTGATTCATGTTCATGTTGATCAAACAGCTATCAAAGGAAAAGATCTTCATCTAATAACAGGAGAGAATTACGACCCTAAATCTCTTATCGAATATGTAACAAAAAGCGATGGAACTTCAGGGAATAAAGAAGAAATCAAAATGAGCGGGACAGTAGATTCTACCACACCGGGAGAATATCCCGTCGTATTAACTTATGCAGACCCTCTTACATCAAAAATGGTGGAAACAACAGCTGTCGTTTATGTAGAAGCACCTGCTGTTTCATCGACTGTCATCACTCATTTTATTGATCGTCAAACGAATAAAGAACTGCAAGCAGAAACACGCATAAGTAGTGTAGAACTTATTCCAGATTTACAACTCCCTGCTGAATTTTCTGATCGAGTGCCGAATGTAGATTTGTCGACTTATGAACAAGACGGAAAAGTCACTTCTATTTCTGACTGGATGCAAGCAAACGGATTAGACAGAAACAGTAACTGGTCGGTGATTCTTGAAGCTATTCACTCAAAACTGATGAATAATAGGAAGCAATCAGGAGAGGAAATTACCTTCACTTATGTTTATGTACCGGATAATAGTTCATTAGAAGGTCATGTTGTTATTGCTCAGCCAAATGAAAAAATAAGTAAAGAAGAGTTGATCAAATCCGCAACAAACTCCTTAGGTAAACCCGTACCGTCAAAGGATGTAGAGGTCACAATCAACGGAGAACCATTGGAGGATGGTTATTTGACCAAACAAACAGGCGATTTTACGATTATGTATAGTTATCATGACCCGTATTCACTCCAAGAACTCCGTGCTCAGTCGCTATTACATGTTTTACCATTAAATAAACAGATAAACCAAAAAGAACAAAAAAGACAAGAAGAAAGCTTGCCAGAAAAAAAACAACAAATGGCTCATGCAGTTTCTCCAACAGGGAAAGTAAAACAAATAAGAAGCCTAGAACCAGTAAGAATATCTATAAAAAGCTCAGAATCTAACAAAACGATAGGGCAAGAAGATCATTTGGTCCCACAAGTTTCTGAATCGGAAAATGAAATGTTAGAGTCTAAAATAGAACAACAACAATCAGAAAAAGAAATTGTTACTAAACAGTCGGAAGATCAAAATGAATCAGATGACCACAAGGAAACGAAGAAAAAACGCTTGTCAACTATTGATTCCACCAATGAGCATCTGCAGCCGCAAGTACCGCTTCCTAGTCCGGGAACACCCGCACCTGGTGGAGGCGTCCCTTCTTCTTCCGTTTTAGGAGATGTCATGCGAGGTATGGCAGGAACATGGGTATACGCTAATCGAAATGAATTTGACGCAGATGACTGGTTCTGATTCATCCCCCTATCTGCTATAGTCAAATAAGTAGCTGAGTTATCTGTTATTTGGCATAATGGATACGAGGAGGGATAGAAAAATGTTAGATAAAACGTTGCCTTACGCAGAAATCTGGATGACAAGACCATTTCAATTGCCTGTGCCAATGACGCCTTTAGCGGAAGGCTTTAAATTTCGAACCTATCAAAAAGGGGACGAATCTGCTTGGTCAGAGATTGAAACTTCCGTTGGGGAATTTCAAACGACAGGTGAAGCACTTGAGTATTTTCAAAAAAACTTTGCTCCTTATCCTGAAGAACTTGAAAGAAGGATGTTTTTTGTAGAGACAAAAAATGGAGAAAAAGTAGCAACCTGTACCGCTTGGCGAAAAAAATCAAGAGAACGAATGTATCCGGTTTTTCATTGGTTGGCAGTTAAACCAGTTTACCAAGGAAAAGGGCTCGCAAAAGCATTGACTGCTAAAGTCTTACAAGAATTTCCTACCCTCCATACGGATGGACCAATCTATCTTCACACACAGACATGGAGCCATCAGGCGATTGCTCTTTATAAAAAAATGGGTTTTTCTTTTATTGCTGAAAATCTAGATGGCACACCTAATTCAGATTATGAAAAGGTTATGCAGGTTTTAAGTAAATTAGATAAATAAAAAAATGGTGAAATCAGCTCACAATATGAGAAGAAAAACGGAAAAGTAGTTCTTTCTATCTTACTGTTTTTGAATTCATCCTGTTGGCTAGCTGATGATACGCTATTTATTCGAAAAAGAAGAGGTCGTGACAAAAGTCTTGTCACTGCCTCTTCTCTTATTTTTTTAGAATTTTTATCGTTTGATTTTTTTTGGAATAAAATTCTTGATGAAAGTAAATTTTTGGTAATCATTTCGACTATACAAGTAACCAAATATACTGAAAACGACTGCTCCAATAAAATTAACAAATAAATCCTTCATAGTATCCATGATTCCTACATCTAAATAACCATTTTGGATGATTATTTTATCTGTTTTACCGTCTGCATTCTGACTTTCAATGACTGTCCGAGTGATATCAGGAACATGATAGACAGTGTTTCCGTCTTTGCTTAACTCCACACTATTGATTTGCTGGACGATCGTATCTTTTTGCATATCGAATTGTAGCAATTTATCTGCTGAAAATTCAACAAACTCCCACATAACACCAACTGTCATCGAAAAACAAAAGGAAACGACTGCTAATAACAGAGGAGTCAAGTTCATCGTTTTTGTATTTTTATTGAGCAAATAAACAAGTGAAAAACCGACACCCCCAGCTAAAAATCCGCTGAATGCATGTAGAAAAGTATCCCACATTGAAAAATAGCCATAAAAATCGCTTAATTCTCCTAAAACCGTTGAACTGAAAATAAAAGATAACAATATGATTTCTAACATATTTGGAATCTGTATCTTTAATATCTTTTCCAGAAAATAAGGAATTTCAAATAAAATCAGTGTCAATAATAAAAGCATCGTATTTCCCCAATGTTGGTTCCAAATCTGATCAACCAACATAATAACAACGATGATACGTAATAAAATATAGATTCCATTTGTGATTTTGCCAGCAGTTTTTGTACTGTTCGTAAAAAAGGTTTTCAAATGATTCATAAAATAACTCCTTCATGTATATCCTTAATTATACTAAGAAGCGCGTGTTTACCAAAACTATATGTCTTAAAGAAAAACAGAGTTGATATTGTGAAAAAAATCACTTAATATAGGCATAAGGAGAAAAGGGGGATAAACATGAAAAAATTAGTTGTTGGTTTATTAACGGCGGTTTCGCTTCTTGCCATGAGTGCATGTGGCGCAGATCAGAAAAATACAGCACAGACAAGTTCTAGTACGAAGGAATCTGCCGAAGTGTCATCAGGTGCTTCTAAACAAGCATATACCGATCCAAAAGAAATGAAAGAATCTTATGATATCGTAATCGTGGGAGCTGGCGGTGCAGGGATGGCAGCCGCTATCGAAGCAAAAGATGCTGGTTTGAACCCAGTGATTTTCGAAAAGATGCCTGTTGCCGGAGGAAATACGTCTAAATCATCAAGCGGAATGAACGCTTCTGAAACCAAATTCCAAAAAGAAGAGGGAATCGAAGACTCCAATGAGGCATTCTATGAAGAAACGCTAAAAGGTGGCGGAGGAACAAATGATAAAGAAATGCTTCGTTACTTTGTCAATCACTCTGCTGATGCAATCGATTGGTTGGATCAAAATGGGATCAAACTAGATAATTTAACGATCACTGGAGGGATGGGTGAGAAGAGGACGCATCGTCCGTCTGATGGCTCGGCTATCGGTGGATATTTAGTGGATGGATTATTGAACAGCGTCCATGAGCGAAAAATACCGATTTTTGTCAACACAGATGTGACAGATATTAAGAAAAATGGCGAAACAGTCAATGAAGTGACTGTACATGTCCAAGGAGAAGAACCAAAAAAAATCACCGGTAAAGCAATCGTCGTCACTACAGGCGGTTTTGGTGCTAGCAAAGAATTTATTGAAAGATATCGTCCTGATTTAGCTGATTATATTACGACAAATCAAGAAGGATCAACTGGAGATGGTATTACCATGATCGAAAAGTTAGGCGGACAAACCGTTGACATGGATAAAATACAAATTCATCCAACCGTGCAACAGGATGAGGGAATCTTGATCGGTGAAGTGGTTCGCGGAGAAGGAGCAATCTTGGTAAATCAAGAAGGCAAAAGATTTGTGAATGAAATGGATACAAGGGATAAAGTATCTGCAGCCATCACAGCGTTGCCTGAAAAATCAGCGTATTTGATTTTTGATCAAGGCGTGCGTGATCGTGCCACTGCCATCGAATTTTATGACCAAAAAGGATATGTCACAACTGGAAAAACAATGGAAGAATTAGCAGAAAAAATTGATTTGCCAAAAGAAACATTAGCAAAAACAATTGATGGATGGAATGCGGATGTTGCCAAGAAAAAAGATGCTCAATTCAATCGTGCCACAGCCATGGAACATGATCTATCGTCTCCAAATTATTATGCAATCAAAATCGCGCCAGGGATTCATTATACGATGGGGGGTGTGAAAATCAATACGAATACCGAAGTATTGGATAAAGAAAATCAGCCGATCAGCGGGTTGTATGCTGCCGGAGAAGTCACAGGTGGATTACATGGAGACAATAGGATCGGTGGAAACTCAGTTGCAGAAATCATTATTTTTGGGCGACAAGCGGGCATACAAGCTGCTCGGTTTGCTTCGGAAAATGAATGAAATAGAACGTAAATAAAAAGAGGTTGTGAAATCGGTGTTTTGACCTGAGTATTAGGGAAACAAACGAAAAAATAGTTCCTCATATTTTGCCGTTTGTTGAGCGAATACCGAGGGTCAGCTGATTGAACACCGTTTAAGAAAGAGGTCGTGAGCCTGCCGTTCAGCTCCGAGTCACAAGGAACAATTTCAAAAAACAGCTCCTCATGTTTATTGAATATTGTGACTTGTGACCGAGGAGTTGGCAGTAGAACACCGTTTAGTGAAGAGGTTGTGAAAAAGCTGCCCTGCATCAAGTAATAAGAACAGCCAAGTAAAAGTAGCTTCTTATGTTTTTGACTTGGTTGGACTTATTACCGCAGATGCAAGCTGATTGAACACCGTTTGTTCGGAAAAAGAGCGTGGGACAAAAGTAAAGAACACTTTTGTCTCACGCTCTAAACACGTATAAACGGCGGAAGCAGGAGCAACTCCTTCGGAAATAAGCTGAAATTCACAAAAATTTGAAAAGCAATTTTCGAGAATTTTTTCTTATTTCTTGGAGTTAAACGCTTCTATTCCAGCCTCTTTTTTGATCAGCATGGTTTTATTCAGTTATCTTCAAAATGATTTTTCCGATGTTTTTGTTTGCTTCCATATATTCATGCGCTTGTTTGACTTCGCTGAATTGGAATGTACGGTCAATGATTGGCCGAATCTTGCCATTTTCTAGAAAAGGCCCCACTTTTTCCATAAAAGTTTGTGCGAGCTCTGCTTTATACTGATCACTTCTAGGTGTCAATAATGTACCAAGAAGTTGGACACGTTTCCCAATCAATACACCAAGGTCTATCTCAGGCACAATGGTTCCGCCAAGCATACCAATCAAGACCCAGCGTCCATCAACGGCTATAGAAGCTAAATTCTTTTCCCAGTAAGAAGCGCCGATGAAATCCAAGATAACATCGACTCCTCGACCATCAGTGATTTTTCTTACCTCTTCTTGAAAATCTTGTTTTTTATAGTTGATCAATTCATCTGCACCAAGTTCTTTACAAAAGGCGAGCTTTTCTTCTGATCCTGCAGTAACGATGATTTTCGCGTGAGAAAGTTGTCTAGCTAATTGAATCGCTGCTGTTCCAACACCACTTGCTCCTGCGTGGATCAAAACAGTTTCGCCTTCTTGTAATTTTCCAAGCCAATAAAGTGTTTGATAAGCAGTCAGAAAAACTTCTGAGATTCCAGCAGCAGAAACATAATCTAATGTATCAGGGAGAAGGATTGCTCGATCGGCAGGCATCACAGCATATTCAGCATAACCACCTAGATTGACTAATCCGTACACTTTTGTTCCAGTAGTAAAAGTGGAGATATCACTTTTATTCTCAACTACCTCTCCAGCTACTTCGACACCCAAAATAGGGTAGGGAGGTTTTAAAGAGACTGATTCTCTTTTCATGATATCTGTTCGATTGACCGCTGCTGTATGGACTTTTATCAATAATTCGCCTTGTTTTGGTTCAGGAACAGGCACTTCTATTTGTTCTAATACATCTACAGAACCAGGATGCTTGATTGAAATGGCACGCATGGATCTATTCCTCCTTTGCCCATTCTTGGAATGCTGTATTCAACTCTTTGCTACCTTCAGAAAGTACTAGAGTCGTACGGGAAATATCCGTTTCTTCCACTAGAGCGGCAAGTACAGCAGCAACTGTAGAGCGAGTGATCGTTTTTGATGCCTTCTCATTAGGCTTAGTTAATTGAATGGAAGTAACTTCTTCATCGTTCGTCAATGTGACTGGTTGAAGAATGACAAAATCTAAGTTAGTTCGTTTCAGCCATTCATCTGCATAATGTTTAGTAATATAATAATCTGTCATGGACTCAGGCCATTTTGCTGGTTCATCCGCATAAACAGCACTGACCATCAGATAGCGAGAAACATGCGCATTTTCAGCTGCAATCACTGTTTTGATTGCGCCATCCAAGTCTACTTGCAGAAGATTCTTTCCTTGAGAACCGGCAGCAAAAATCAATACATCGATACCTTTGAATGCTTCAGCCATTTTTTCCACGGACCAAGTTAAATCAAAAGAGACATACGAAACATTCTCTTTTTTTACTAATGTCTGGGAAGCGACATCTCTTACCCCAGCAAAAATTTCGTGGGAGCTTGAAGCTAGATCTTTTATCAGGTGTCGGCCAATCTGTCCGTTTGCACCTACAACAAAAATTTTCATTTGGATCATCCTTTCGACGTCAAATCTTACTATTTAATAGTAACACCAAAAGAGAAAAAAATCAGACATCGGCTACGATAACTATCAGTGATGAAGAGAAGGGCGCTTGAAGTATCTTAGCAAGACATTGCATACTGCCGCAGTCGCAAGGCCAGCGACGATTCCTTCAGGTACGCCACTTGTAAAAATAACTGCAAGAATAGCTGAATAAACAGCATTTAAATTTGTCCCGATGACTTTGGCATAATCTTGCTGGAATAAAAAGTAGATCATATTCATCACTAAAATCGTATTGGTCAATGAGCCGGCAAGTCCTGCTAAGAATAAAGAGACGGTATCTGCTTTTTGTTTCATCAGTTTGCGCAGACCATTATAAACGAAATAAGGAACAACACCAATCAAGATCCGAGGGATAAACGCGATCAACAAGGCTTTCCAGCTTCCATGTTCAGTTCCGATGACTGGGATGAACGGAGAAAAGACAAAAGACAAAGGTGTTTGGATAACCGTACTTCGAATCATACTGATCAGTCCAAATGTACCGCCAAGAAAAGCACCTAGTCTTGGTCCTAAAACGATCGAAGCAATGATTACAGGTATATGCATGGTTGTTGCATTTATTGGGCCAATAGGAATAAACCCTAGAGGCGTAACAGCTAATAAAATCAAAATAGCTAAAAACATCGCAGTCAAAGTAAAGTTTTTTGTATTTTTCATAAGTACTCCTTTTCCACTAAACATTTCTTTCGTTAAGAGTCAGCATGACCTGTTCGATGATCGTCTGAATATCAGCTAAGGCACCTTTTCCAAAATCTCCGCAAGCTAAAAGAGATTCTTTTGGTTCGATTTCCTGATAGCCGACAGATCTCAATGTTTCCAGATTACGCTGAGTGATCGGGTTTTGATACATATTCGTGTTCATGGCAGGGGCAATCAGTTTTGGTGTTCCCGCCGGAAGCGCCATTGCGACTGTTGAAAGGAGATCGTCTGCAATGCCGTTTGCTAGCTTGCCGATAATGTTTGCCGTAGCAGGTGCGATGAGAAACAAGTCAGCTTGTTTGGCTAGTTCGATATGATTGATCACCTGTGGATTTGATTCTTGCATGACATCTGTATGGACTGCTCGCTTCGACAGAGATTGCAAGGTTAATGGCGTGATAAAATGTGTGCTGCTTTGAGACATAATCACATCTACTTGGACACCTGATTTGACAAATTGACTTGTAAGATCGGCACTTTTGTAAGCAGAAATACTTCCGGTAACGCCTAATAAGATCTTTTTCATTTTGATTCCTCCAATCTAATTTTTTCAGTAATCAATGCAGCAATCTCTGATTTACTTTGTGCTTCTTCCACTGTCCCATCTTTAGATAAGAGATAACCGTGGTGTGTCTCGCCATGGATTTCTGTCAAATCATTCGCGAAAATAAAATCAGTTTTGTTATTTATCAGACTGTTTTTGGCGACTGTAAGAAGAGATTCCTTTGGTACGTCTACTAATAGTTTAAAACCAATGATTTTCGCTTTCGGCTGCCATTCACGCAGATAAGAAATGATTTTTGGCGTTTTCTTCAAAACGAGCACAAGATGCTCGGTGTCAGAAGAGATCTTTGAAGCAGAGTTCTTTATTTGTTCATTTTCTGCAAACCAATTGGCCAGTTCTTCTTGTGTTGAAGAAGCGGGTAGTTTTTTTGCCAACTGTTCTTCTGAAAAACTAAAAGCAGGAGTAAAATCACTGACTGCCATACTGTGGATAATTGCATCATAGTGTTCTTTTTTTGTGAGTGTTTCTAATTGTAAAAACAAGTCTTGGGCAGACTCAATCGTATAGATCGTTATATTGGAACGTCTTTCCGGTTTCAGTGCTTGTCTCGTAGTCACGTAATCGACTGTGGTATCTGGGTTGGCAGCTAAGTGATCAGCTAAAGCTTGTCCTAATCGTCCTGTCGAATGATTCGTAATAGCGCGTACCTGATCGATTTTTTCAGTTGTCCCTCCAGCTGTGATCAGAACCTTCATTTTTGGTCACCTACATTTACCAGTGTTCTTCCTTGATGTGTCCCAGCAAGTAGTTTAGTTGCTGTTTCAGGCAAATGCTGCAGAGTTACTTCTTGGGCGACTAGATCATCTGCCATCTGCAAATCTGCCATCTGTTGCCATAAAGAAGGACGTTGTTCAATAGGTACATTGACAGAATCGATCCCAATCAATTGGATGTTTCGCAGAATAAAAGGCAAAACGGTCGTGTTTAGTTTGATTCCCCCTGCATTACCACATAAAGCTGCTACACCGTTATAAGAGATCAATGGAAGAAGACTACTTAGTTGCTCACCGCCTACTGTGTCGATGACAGCATCGATTTGCTGTTTTCCTAAAGCTTTTGTTGTTTCTGGCAGAAATTCATCAGGACGTACGACTTGAGAAGCACCTAAACTTTTTAGCCATGTGACAGACTCTTCTTTTCTGGAAAAAGCGATGATTGACTGGAATCCGAGTTTATGTAACAGGGCGACAGCTACACTGCCTACACCGCCAGAAGCACCAGTAACGACAACTTTTTTATTGGAGGTTATGCCTTGACGGATTAAAGCGTTCACACACAACATAGCAGTAAAACCTGCTGTACCAAAAATCATCGCTTGACGCAGTGTCATATTTTTCGGTAGAGGGACTAACCAGTCTCCTGGTACTTTTTGGTATTGGCTGTAACCGCCTGGATAGGTGACACCAAGCCCAAAACCAGTAGCAAGTACAAGATCTCCTTCTGAAAAACGTGAATCTTTACTTTGGACGACAGTTCCGGATAAATCAATCCCTGGAGTCATTGGATATGTTCGTATCACCTGACCAGACTCGCTCATTGCCAATGCATCTTTATAATTGACATCAGAATAGGCAATTTTTACCAAGACTTCATTTTCAGCCAATTCAGTAAATGGCAGATCACTGATTGCTGTATGGAAAACAGGTTCATTTATTACCTGAAAAGATCGAAAAGCGTTCATTCGTGAGACACTCCTTTTAAAAATTTTCTTTTATCATACCACAAAGCCTACTTTTTTATTCTGGTTCTTCCTTAAATTTAGACAAAAATTAGGTGAAAGAGGTAGAAAAAAGAAAGAATCGAATAAGTAGAAATGATTCGAAAAGATAAAGAAATATTCAGCAAAAAAAATGTTAAAAAGGGTTGCCTTTTGCAATAAAATTCGTATACTAATACGAGTGGTAGTAAACCAGAAGTTTACTATTAGAAAACTTCATACGGAGGAAATTATGGAAATTGGTGAGAAGTTAAGAAATTTGCGCATCCAAAAGAATTTGACACAAGAAGAACTAGGCGAACGCACAGATTTGTCAAAAGGGTATATTTCCCAGTTGGAACGAGATTTAAGTTCACCATCAATGGAAACATTCTTTTCTATTCTTGAAGTCTTAGGTGTCACTCCAGAAGAATTTTTTCATCAAGAAGCAGCGAATCTGCAAGTGGTTTATTCAAAAGAAGATCATACGGTTTATTTCGATGAAGAAAACGGGTATGAATTGGAATGGCTGGTGGCTGATTCGAATGAAAAAGAAATGGAGCCTGTTTTACTAACTTTTGAAGGTGCAGGAGAATATAAGACGTTTGAACCTTCATTATCTGAAACGTTTATTTTTGTATTAGAAGGGGAATTAGAGTTAAGCTTAGGAGAGACGATCTATGTGGCAAAAGCAGGACAGTCGATCTATTATCAAGCGACAAAACAACATCAATTAAGGAATCATCTCAAAAAACGAACAAAAGTATTGATTGTCGCGACACAATCATATTTGTAATATAGGGGGTAAAAACGTGGGGAAACCAATCATTTCATTTGATCAAGTAGTGAAACGCTATGATGATGAAACAGTATTAAAAAAAGTAAGTTTTGAGATCGAACAAGGAAAATTTTATACACTGCTTGGTCCTTCCGGCTGTGGTAAAACAACGATCCTACGTATTATAGCTGGATTCACCGAAGCTACAGAAGGGGACATCTATTTTGAAGGGAAACGGTTGAATGATTTGCCAGCTAATAAGCGACAAGTAAATACCGTCTTCCAAGATTATGCACTTTTTCCTCATATGAATGTTTTTGATAACGTTGCTTTTGGATTGAAGATCAAAAAAATGTCCAAATCTGATATCGAAAAGAAGGTAAAAGATGCATTGCGTATGGTCCAGCTTCCTGGATATGAGAAACGGGAGATCAGTGAAATGTCTGGTGGTCAAAGACAGCGTGTAGCGATTGCACGAGCAATCGTGAACGAACCTAAAGTATTGTTACTAGATGAACCGTTATCGGCGCTTGATTTGAAACTACGTACAGATATGCAGTATGAACTGCGGGATCTGCAACAACGATTAGGGATCACGTTTATTTTTGTGACTCATGATCAAGAAGAAGCGTTGGCGATGAGTGATGAGATTTTTGTCATGAATAAAGGGAAAATCGTCCAAAGTGGTACGCCTGTAGATATTTATGATGAGCCAATCAATCATTTCGTTGCTGATTTTGTTGGGGAAAGCAATATCGTGGACGGTGTGATGATCGAAGATAATCTAGTTGAGTTTGTTGGTAAGCAATTTGAATGTGTCGATGGCGGGATGCGCCCGAATGAGCCAGTTGAAGTTGTTTTACGCCCAGAGGATTTGACGATCACGACACCAGATAAAGGAAAGCTAGTCGTAACGGTCGATACTCAGCTGTTTCGTGGTGTCCATTATGAAATCATCTGTTATGATGAACAGCAAAATGAATGGATGGTCCATTCGACGAAAAAAGCTAAAGAAGGAAGCAAAGTAGGATTGGCCTTTGAGCCAGAAGATATCCATGTCATGCGTTTCAACGAGTCTGAAGAAGAATTCGATGCACGTCTTGACAGTTACGAAGAATAGGGGGGACAAGAATGAAAACAATGCGCAGGATCTATTCCGTCCCTTATATTTTGTGGCTCGGTTTATTCGTGATCGCGCCTGTATTAATGATCATTTATCAATCTTTTTTTGATATGAATGGGCAATTCACGCTGAATAACTATCTATCTTATTTTACGTCGGGGACATCGCTTTCTATGACGATCAATTCTGTATGGTATGCATTTTTGATTACGTTTTTTACACTGATCATCAGTTACCCGACTGCTTATTTTTTAACAAAACTGAAGCACAAGCAATTATGGCTGATGTTGATTATTTTGCCTACATGGGTGAATCTGCTGCTTAAAGCTTACGCATTTATTGGAATTTTCAGTGTTCACGGCAGCGTGAATCATTTCTTTGATTTTATCGGGATCGGACCGAAACAGATATTGTTCACAGACTTCAGTTTCTTGTTCGTCGCAACGTATATCGAGATTCCATTTATGATTATGCCGATTTTCAATGCATTGGAAGAGATGAATCCTTCTTTGATCAGTGCCAGCAGAGATTTAGGAGCGAATAGCTTTGAGACCTTCCGACGAGTGATTTTTCCATTATCATTAAATGGTGTGAAAAGCGGCGTCCAAGCAGTCTTTATTCCTTCTCTTTCTTTATTCATGCTCACTCGTCTGATTGGTGGAAACCGAGTGATCACTTTAGGAACAGCTATCGAACAGCATTTCTTGGTTACGCAAAACTGGGGGATGGGTTCTACGATCGGTGTGATTTTAATCATTGCTATGTTTATCGTGATGCTCCTGACAGGCGAGAAGAAAAAAGGAGGTCGCTCATAAATGAAAAAATTTAAATGGTCGTATCTTTATTTAGGGATCGTCTTTTTATTCTTATATGCACCGATCTTCTATCTGATTTTTTATTCCTTCAATGAAGGAGGAACGATGAACAGCTTTACAGGGTTCACTTGGGAAAATTATGAAGCTGTTTTTGAAGATACTCGTTTGATCATTATCGTATTGAATACGTTCATGTTGGCTTTCTTATCTGCATTGATCGCCACGATCATCGGGACATTTGGGGCTATGGGGATCTATTACACGAAGAAACGACGTGCACGGACAGCGTTGTTGAGCATGAATAACATCTTATTAGTCTCTCCTGATGTTATTATCGGTGCTAGTTTCTTGATTTTCTTTACACTACTAGGGTTCGGATTAGGTTTTCAGAGTGTATTGCTTTCCCATATTGCTTTCAGCATTCCAATCGTCGTCTTGATGGTCTTGCCAAAATTGCAAGAAATGAACGATTCAATGGTTGATGCGGCTAGAGATCTTGGTGCGAATAATTTGCAAGTAGTCAAAAATATCATTTTGCCTTATCTTTCTCCAGGGATCATAGCTGGGTATTTTATGGCATTTACCTATTCTCTTGATGATTTTGCGGTTACGTTTTTCGTCACAGGAAATGGCTTTACAACGCTCTCAGTAGAGATTTATTCTCGTGCAAGACAAGGAATCAGTTTAGAAATCAATGCGCTAAGTGCATTAGTTTTCTTGTTCTCCATGATATTGGTCATTGGTTACTACTTCATTAGTAAAGAAAACCGTCCAAAACGGTTGAAGAAAAACAGAAGAGTACGCGAGGGGGTGGCACGGCTACGATGAAAAAATTACAATCTCTGTTTTTAGGTATTCTTATCATTATTGCGGTGCTACTTCTTGGTGTTCGTCAACTTGAAAAAACAAGTGGCATGAGTGGAGCAAAGGTACTGACGATCTATAACTGGGGGGATTATATCGATCCTAGTTTGATCACGAAATTTGAAAAAGAATATGGATACAAAGTAAATTATGAAACATTTGATTCTAATGAAGCGATGTTCACAAAAATCCAACAAGGTGGAACAAACTACGATATCGCTATTCCAAGTGAATATATGATCCAAAAAATGATCAAAGAAAAACTAGTGCTACCCTTAGATCATTCAAAGATCAAAGGATTAAATAATATCGATCCACGATTTTTAAATTTGGATTTTGATCCAGATAATCAGTATTCGATTCCATATTTTTGGGGAACTTTAGGGATCGTATATAATGATAAATTCTTTGATGCAGATCAAATCCAGCATTGGGATGATTTGTGGAAGCCGGAATTGAAAGACAGTTTGATGCTGATTGATGGTGCACGAGAAGTTATGGGGCTTTCTTTGAATAGTTTAGGCTATTCTTTGAATAGTAAGAATATGGCACAGCTGACAGAAGCAGCAAATAAATTGAATCATCTAACACCAAATGTCAAAGCAATCGTGGCTGATGAAATCAAAATGTATATGATCAATGAAGAAGCTTCCGTGGCAGTAACATTTTCTGGCGAAGCTGCCGATATGATGTGGGAAAATGAACATTTACATTACGTGATCCCACCAGAAGGGTCCAATCTTTGGTTTGATAATATCGTTATGCCAAAAACTGCGAAAAATAAAGAAGGTGCCTATGATTTCATCAACTTTATGCTAGAACCGGAAAACGCGGCACAAAATGCAGAGTATATTGGTTATTCTACACCAAATGAAAAAGCAAAAGCGTTATTGCCAAAAGACATTTCGTCGGACGAACAATTTTATCCATCTGATGACACGATCTCTCATCTTGAAGTCTATGAAGATCTAGGATCGAAATACCTAGGCATCTATAATGATCTATTCTTAGAATTCAAGATGTATCGGAAATGATGGCAAAACTCAGTAAAACTGGGGATTTATCAACCTTCTAAATAGAGAAAAAGCGACCTTTTTCTATTTGAGTTTTCCAATTTTCTACCAAAAGCGGCTGAAAAGCCGCTTTTTTTTGTTATTTTATTTTTTTCTACCACAGTTTTCTACCAGAGAAAAATATGGAAAAGGATATGTCGAATAGTGAATAATAGCTCAGAATTCTGCTAGGAGGATATGAGGTGGTAAAGACAACATACAGTCCATTTTTAACTTACTGCGTTGGAACATTTTTTTGAGTGAAGTTAGTATTTTTGATACGAAAAAATAATTAGTAATAAGATGTATACACCTCTTCAATTGACTATTCATTTAAAGCAGATATCTGTAACTAATAAAATTGATTTTTTCAATGATTGAGTTTAAGCCAATTATTACATTAGAATTGTCGATTTTTACAAAGTTGTTTTAATGAAGAACATTTCGTTTTAATATTCAGAACGAGAGGAAGGATATGATGGATAATCAAATACAAGTAAATCAGAACGATAAATTTCAACTTTTTAAAGAAGACAATGTAAATATTTTGGTGGAAAGGTCAAGTATGCGATTCTACTTGATTCATGATCCAAACCTTTTGATTAAGTTAAAAAAGCATCTAAACGGAACCTATGTCCAAGAAATTAATGAAATGCTTAGTAATATTGAAACTCAGAAAGTCGACAAATACATTGATCAAAAAAAGAATCCTTCAATTTCTAAGAATTTTAATGTTAAAAGATTGGCACTGGTATTGACTTCGGATTGTAATTTAAGGTGTAAATATTGCTATGCAGATTGCGGAATCTATTCCTTTGCTAATCGAACAGTTATGAGAAATAAATCCTTGGAAAATATTCTTGAATATTTCTTAACTTCTTTTAAAAGTGTAGAAGCAATTCAGTTTTTTGGAGGAGAACCTAGTCTTTGTGGAAAGCAAATTGAATTTGCAGTCAATTATATCAACAAATATTGTGAGACACATCCGGACTATAAAAAGCCTAAATATGGAATCGTCACTAATGGATATGCACTTTCCAATAGGTTATTAGATTTGTTCGAGGAAAATAATTTCACGCTGACATTAAGCCTAGATGGTCCAGCTTCAGTGAATGATGCCGTAAGAATTGATACAAAGGGGAAGGGATCATACAATCGAATAGTTGAGAGCTATCGAAAGGCAAAAGACAGGAAACTTGAAAATTTAGGATTTGAAGGAACCTATACTAATGAGCATTTAAAGCAAAAAGTTTCACTAGTAGACTTAGTTAAATTTTTTGGTGAAGAGTTTGGTGTGAATATTCCACATATTGCTCCAGTTCAATTTGATGAACCCAGTTCTTTAGATTTATATAATGACTCAATTTTATACCAAAAATACATTATTGATTTAGTTGATTATACATTTGAATGTATTTTGCACGATCAAGAAATTCAAACCACAGTAATTACGTTAGGTATTATGAGATCTGTTATCGAAAATAAATTCGTGGATATTATTTGTCCAGCGGGTGCAGGAACCTTGTCTGTAGCAGAAGACTTAGTCATACAGCCTTGTTTTATGTACACAGCTAATGAATCTGCAAAACTTGGGAAGATTGGTGACGATCCACAGAATATAGTGGATTCAATATTGCAGTTTACTAATGCAGTAAATAATAAATCTAAATATACTGCTTGTGAAGGGTCTGGCAAGAGAAATTTGTTCCTCATGTTTGGGTACTTTTGATATTGAACATCAGGAAAAAGTTGTGGATATGACTTGTGTTACGATCATAACAACTTTAAAGAGAACTCTATATCAGTTTGCTAGAATTCAGTCGGATCCATTACTTTGGTCAAAACTAGCTGAGCGATTAAGTTTAGTTAGTTAATGATAAATATGTCTTATTATAACGGAGGAATTAACATGAGTGAAATTCAAGTTCAATCACAGCAAGAGCTAGCACCAAAAGACCCTCGTGGTGGAGTCATTTGTGGAATTGGTTGTGATGGTGGCGTGTGCGGGATTTTCTGTTAATCTTGTAAAGCTGCAAAAAACAAGAAAGGGACTTGCTTGTGTAGTGAGTCCTTTTTGAATAAAAATTTTAGAAAGGAAGGCTGTCGATGTGTAGAGAAGTATTAAAAACAAAAGATTTAGTAAAGCAGATTGAAGGTGTATTAGTTTTAGATAAGGTTAATATGTCTATTTCTCAAGGAGACATATATGGGTTTATTGGTAACAATGGTGCTGGAAAAACAACTTTTATGAGAACTATAACAGGATTAGTTAAATACAATTCTGGTGAAATTAAGTTATTTGGAAAAAGTTTTCCTTTAAATAGACACTCATTACAAAAAATCGGTGCATTAATCGAAAATCCAGTATTTTTTCCTGAATTGACAGCTTATGACAATCTGAAGTACTTTTCTCTTTTAACTAATAGAAATGTGGAAAACATTGATCATATATTAGCATTGATGAATTTAGATAAAGTTGGAAAGAAAAAAGTTAAAAATTTCTCACTTGGTATGAAACAACGTTTAGGTATTGCAATCGCACTAATTCCTGATCCAGAGTTGATTATCTTAGACGAACCACTAAATGGATTAGATCCACAAGGAATTCAGGATATAAGAAACCTAATATTAAAATTAAACCAAGAACATGGGATTACTTTTTTGATTTCAAGTCATATTTTGAGTGAGCTTGAGCAAGTTGCAACTAAATATGGAATTATGCATGAGGGGCGACTGATTGAAGAATTTTCTATTTCTGAGTACGTAGATTTAGGGTTTACAGGCTTCACTATTGAATCATCAAAACCACTAGATACACTACAATTTTTAAAACAACATTTTCCTAAAAATCAAATTACTTTTGATGCTCAAAAAGAGATATCTATTGATTTAGCGAGTGATGAGGAAGAACGGCTCCAAACAATGCTTGACCAGGAAATGAAAAATTCCTTTTTCTTGAAACGAAACGTGATGGATATGGAAAAGTATTTTTTACACAGAGTGGAGGCTGTTAAATGAATATAAAAGCAGATTTCTTTAGATTTCTTAAAAATAAAATAAATTTGTTCTTATTGGCTCTTAGTTCTTTTTTTGCAGTGTTAACTTTCATGGTCAGTAGTAACGCCAAACGACCAATAACTGTAGTAATACAGAATCTTTTAGCAACCAACAGGAGCTATCCAACTTCATCTAAAAATGCTCTTTTAGAGATGTTACATTCTGCTGATATGGTATTACTGTTTATGCTGTATTTAATCTATTCGTTTTGGTTAAGTGATTTTGATAATGGTAGGGTTAAACAATTATTTTTGGCCTCTGGAGATCGATTTGGAATTTATTTTAGAAAAGTAGTAACTATATTTTTAATGACTACAGTTTTTTATTTTATGTATTTAATTGCATCGTTTGTTTGTACTTATTTTATTTTTGGTGTTCATGTATCAACATCTATTTTAGAAATCATAAGAACAATAGCATTCCAATTGATAATCATTTTTTTGCTTTTAAGTATTTCTTTTCCGCTTATATTTGTTCTGAAAAATACCCATATTATTATCACTTGTCTATTTCTATATCCGGTGGTAATCCAATTACTTTTTATTCTGATAAAACCGTTAGTCAACGAAGGAATCCTCAATAAAATAGCGGAATTTGAACCACTTGTTCTTTTTAGTAGTTTTGGAATCAATCAATCGCTGAGTTATATTCAGGTTTCAAGCTTCAGTCTATTATTAATTTTTACGTTTCTAATTATTGGAAACTTTCTTTTTAGAAGAAGTGAATTGAGATGAGTATTCTCAGGTCGTGTTTATTTCTGTTTTGGATAAATAAGATTTTTCATATTTTATTAGCTTGTTTGATACTGATTAGTTCAGTCGGACTGATTTGGAACGATTCAGTATTTTATATTCGATTGTTGTATATTTTCCCTATGGCTTTTGCAATTTATAGTTGTGGTCGAGTGGTAGGGATTCTCAATAACGTTTATCTTAGTAAAGGCTATTCTAATTTTTTATTGTACGTAATTTCTCTGTACTCTACTCTATTAACTATCTTTTGCTTTTTATCATTGCTGCAACTACCAACTATTATGTCGATAATACTTTTCTTTCTGCTTAATAGCATTATTATGGTGCTTCTGAGTAGTACTGGGAAAATTTCTAATACCGTAATTTTAATTTTGGTATATGTACTTTTCTTATTGAAAGTCTTTATTTCAATCTAATTAAAGATACGGTTGTGGTATATTTTTTGTAGAAGATATATAGAGAAGGGATACGAGAAAATGAAATTTGCAATCTGTGATGATGAAGAAATTTATTTTGATTACCTCCGAAGTGTCATTAGTACTTTGGAAGATGAAGAAGAAATTTGGATTGAATACTATTCAACAGGTGAAAAATTGTTGAAGGACTTAAAAAATAACCAACATTTTGATTTAATATTTATGGATGTTTATTTTACTGATGAAGCTCAAGGGGTTGAGATATCCAAATCCATTCGAGAATTTGATACAAAGGTCCCAATATGTTTTTTGACTACTTCTGAAGAATACGTATTCGATGGATATGATGTGCAAGCTTTACAATATCTAATTAAACCGATTGAAAAAACCCAGATTCAAAAGATTATAAATCGTATCAAAAAACAGAATAAAAAGGATTACTTGGTTATCCATAGTAATTATGAAGTTCATCGAATACTAAAAAAGGATATTTTATATGTTGAAAGCAGTAAAAGACAATTGATTATTCATCCTAATAATCAATCTGAAATTTCAACTTACGCTAAACTAAAAGATTTCTCAAAAGAATATTTAAAAGAAACCTTTGTTCAATGTCATCAATCTTTCATCGTAAATATGGAATACATAGATGTTATTTCTTCTAATCAGGTTTATTTATTGCGTGGGCGAGACATCATTCCAATAAGTAGAAGGTTTAAAAAATCGTGTTTAGAAAAATTTAAAAGATATATATTTGAGGGAAGTTAATATGGAGACAATCATTCATTTTTTCAAAGATACCTCATTATTATCTTTATTTAATATATTAACAACTGTATTTGAAGCATTACTCATTTTTTATTTCCTACAAACGTTTTTTGAAAACAGTAAGTTTTCGTGGAAGACAACTATAATTATTATCTTTGTTGGTAGTATGTTTGTGATAATAGTAACCCAGATTTTTGAGGCTTCTTCAATTGTACTTTTTTTATTCTTGTTTTTCTGTACATTTTTATTTGAGAATAGACTTAGAGATAAGTTTGGTATTGTCCTCTTATTCTTTTTGGTGGTGCTGATGAGTGGAATTATTGTTAATGGTGTTGGAAACGTCTACTCACTTCTAACTCAATCGTCAATTCAAAAAGAAATAAAGCAACAGATTTTTGATGTTTATCTATCTGATTTGACAGTCTTTTTCTGTCTTTTCTTTATAAGAAATAGAAAAATGAAACCAATTTCTTTTATCGGTATGATCCTAGTAATGCTAGTACTTTATATTTCTAATAGCTTTGTGGTATTTGTTATTAGCGTGGTATTTGGTGAGAGTAATCAGGATTATTTGATAATCTCTCTTAATGTGACTGTCCTGTCCTTGTTACTGAGTATAGCATTCCTATTTTATTACGTAGAAATTAGAAAAAAGAATATTGAAACACAGATTGAAAGTAAGTATTTAAAACATGTTTATCAATTAAAGCAAAATGAAGTAACGGCAATTAAAGAAAGTAACGAAGAAATTTATAAAGTTAAACATGATATGAAAAATCAGCTACTAATGATTCGCCATCTGTACGAAAAAAGTGCTGTAGAAGGAAATACTTATATTGGTAAGCTGATTTCTAATATGGAATATGATAAGGGAGGAAAAAAATATACAGGTCAGCTTATTATTGATTACTTTTTGAATCAGTTAGACACCTCATGTAAGGAACTAAATATAAGACTTATTGTGGATGTGGTTAAACTTCCTAAGCTGAGGATTGATGATGTTGACTTAACTATTATTGTTAGCAATATTTTTGATAATGCAATTGAAGCATCAAAATTTCTAGATAGTCCTTATATTGATGTAAAAATACAAACTAGAAATAATTATTTAGTATTTAGCTGTATAAATAATTATTCCAAAGAGTCCTTAAAAAGTAAAAAATCAAATAAAACGGAGAAACATGGGATTGGTTTAACTAATGTTCGACGAGCAATTGAAAAATACAATGGTGAACTAGATATAAAGAAAGAAGTTAATATTTACAAAATCTCATTTTTTATTAAATTTTAGAGAAGGGTAGCACAATGGAAAACTTGATCGAAAAAAAAGGAATAGTTTATCTGCTGAGATAGTCAAATTTTTCTCGTCTTCTGGTTGGAATTGCATTTTTTTTAAGTATCGTTGGAACAATTGCTAGTTTAATGCTTCCATTGATTATAAGAAATGTTATTGATAGTTTTTCTTATGAGAACATTGGAATGAAAGATTTCTTCATACTGGGAATGATATTGATAGTTCAATTAGTATTCAGTTATATTTCCAGTATCATCTTAGCTTTTCAGGGAGAAAAAATTGTTTCAGACACACGAATCACAATATGGCATAAATTATTAAGATTGAAAGTCAACTACTTTAATAGCCTAAGCTCTGGGGAACTGACTAGCTACTTGATCAATGATTCGGTTTCAATCAAAAACATGATTACAGTACAAATACCACTTTTTTTAAACAGTTGTATTACGTTAATTGGTTCTGTGATTATTTTGATTGCTATGGATGTACAAATGACAGTGCTTATTCTGTTAGTAGTCCCAACAATAGCATTAGTAACAATTCCTATAGGTAAAAGAATGTCTAAGCTATCCAGAAAGAATCAAGATCAGCTTGCTAACTTGACAGGATTTTCTAATCAGATATTAGGTGAAATAAAATTAGTTAAATCAGCAAATGCCGAAAAATTTGAAGAAGACCGAGGAGATGAAAAAATTAAAAGCTTGTTTAAAACAGGTTTTGCAGTTTCTAAACTTCAAGCGTTAATTACGCCAGTAATATTACTATTATTGATGGTTAGTTTCACGGGTGTACTTGCATTTGGACAATATCGTGTCGTACATGAAACACTCACCAGTGGAACGTTGATGGCATTCCTTTTATATATGTTTCAGTTGATAAATCCATTGTCTAACATTTCTTCTTTTTTTAATGCTATGCAGAGTACTCGGGGAGCAGTACAACGAGTTTTGGAAATTTTACGATGTGAGATAGAACCGTATGAAACTAGTGAAAATTTAGCAACTTTAGAGATTGAAAAACTATCATTTTTTGAGGTTACTTTTTGTTATCAAGAAGATAAAAAACCTACACTTGATAGCATATCTTTTCAAGCTGCAAAAGGAAAAAAAATCGCAATTGTTGGTCCCAGCGGCGCAGGAAAAACAACTATATTATCACTAATTGAAAGATTTTATGTTCCAAACTCAGGGAAAATTGCAACTCAATCAGGGGACATTAGCGAAATCCCACTTCAAAATTGGAGAGATAATCTAGCCTATGTTTCACAAGATACGCCAGTTCTTTCTGGAACATTGTATGAAAATCTCACCTATGGGATAAATCGGAAAGTAACTATTCAGGAGTGTAAGGAAGCACTAATCCAAACCAATCTATTAAATAGGCTTACCGAAAATACAGGTAATTTACAATTGGAAATTGAAGAAAGAGGAAAAAATTTATCTGGCGGAGAAAAGCAAAGAGTAGCGATTGCTAGAACTTTTCTTAAAGATGCACCTATCCTAATTTTTGATGAGGCTACTGCTAATTTAGATGCTGATTCTGAAAAGATAATTCAGAGTGCAATTAAAAAGTTATCTAAAGATAAAATTACAATTATTATTGCCCATAGACTTTCAACGATCATGGATTCAGATGAAATATTATTTCTTGAACATGGAAAAATAACCGGAAAAGGTAACCACTATGATTTACTTAAAAATCATGATACCTACAAGAGATATGTTGATAATCAATTCTTATCTAAAAGTAATATCAGTGTGAGTAATGTTGGATAAAAAACAAATTTTATGTTGAATTACGAAGTTTATTGTCCGTAACTTGATATAACTAATAAAACATATGGAGGTGCTAAAACAATGCAAGAAGTAACGGTACAATCTAGCGTTGCGCAACAACAAGATACCCCTAATAAACGAATTGGTATTGGAGCAATTTGTGGGGGGATTTGTTTAGGTGTAATCTGTGGATTATTATGCTAATATTTATTCTTTAAAATGGTACTGAGCGAGAAGTAGTGTGGTAGCTGTTATTACCGCACTACTTTTTTATAATTTATTGGAATTGTGACATATACAGGAGTTGTTTTCCAAATTTTTAAACTAACTTGAGAAACTAGTAAAGAAAAGCGTATTATAGATTCATGTATCGGAAATAATGATGAAATCAGCAAATTTGCATAACTATAATAAAAAGGACTTAGTTTTGATGGGAATTTTTCCAAAATTAAGTCCTTTTTATGTAGTTAAAACGGATATAATTATTTTAAGGAAGTAGTCTAAAGATAACAAATTAGTTTTTGTTTGTTCTTATCCCCTATTGACTTTTCTTTCAAACATGCTATTCTAATTTTATTCTAATAGTATCCGATGAGAAGGAAAGTAGACAGGAAATGGTTCAAGAGAGGCTTTGGTTGGTGTAAAAAGCTAGAAGTTGACTGTCGAAAATGGCCTTAGAGGATTTTTTGTCGAAAGGTAGGCAAAAACGAACAGTCTTTCGTTACCAAGACCACTGATTTTATTGTCAGGCTGAGAGAAAGAATGTTTTTTCTGAAAAAAGGTGGTACCACGAGTATAGTCGTCCTTTTACTAGTATTTGCTAGTAAAAGGATTTTTTTTTACAAAAAAACAAAGAAAAGAGTGAGTGAAATGAGCAAAAACAAACCATTTACAGTAGATCATGTCGGAAGTTTCTTACGTCCGCAATCAATCAAAGAAGCAAGAAAAAAAGTTCAAGAAGGCTTACTTTCAAAAGAAGAACTTCGTACAATCGAAGATCAGGAGATAAAGAGATTAGTAGAAGATCAAAAAGCAGTGGGCATCAAAGGAATTACGGATGGCGAATTTCGGCGCGGATTTTGGCATCTAGATTTTTTAGAAGAACTAAATGGTATCGAAGGTTATGTTCCAGAAACTGGATATAATCAAACATTCCACGGGAAAGCAGCACCAGCTTATAATATTCGAGTAGTAGATAAATTATCTTTCAATCCAAACCACCCATTTTTAAAAGATTTTGCTTTTCTGAAAGAAGTAGTGGAAACAGATGATACTTTTGTTGCAAAAGCAACGATCCCTAGTCCCACGATGATTTTACGACAAGAGATTCTATCTAACGATGGTTCTTCAAAAATCAATGAGATCTATCCTGATCTATCTGATTTTTATGAGGACTTGTCATCTACTTACAAAGCAGCGATTCATGCTTTTTATGAAAAAGGTTGCCGTTACCTGCAATTCGATGATACAAATTGGGCGTTTCTAGCTGATCAAACTAAAAGAGAAACACTTCTTCAAAAAGGAATTGATCCGAAAGAAATGGCTCATATTTGTACAGAGATTATCAATAACGCACTGGAAGACAAACCAGAAGATTTGACGATCACGACACATATCTGCCGCGGGAATCACGCTTCTTCGTGGCTGTTCTCCGGTGGATATGAACCCATTGCAGAAGAGTTATTTTCAACGAATTATGATGGTTTCTTTTTGGAATACGATTCTGACCGAGCAGGTGATTTTACCCCTTTAAGACATTGGAATAATAAAGAAAGTAAAGTCGTTTTAGGATTAGTCACTTCTAAGTTTCCAGATTTGGAAGATACGGAGAAGATAAAAGAACGAATAAAAGAAGCACAACAATTTGTACCGTTGGAAAATCTAAGTATCAGTCCTCAATGTGGGTTTGCTTCAACAGAAGAAGGAAACCATTTAACAGAAGAAGAACAATGGAAGAAAATCCAATTATTGCAGCAAGTCGCAAAAGAAGTTTGGCTATAAAAAATGTAGTGTTCCAAAAAGCTAGATTTTTATGAAGTGGAGAAATCCACTTTTTTTATTTCCTGATCCTACATGTATGACCAATCGAATCCGATAAATCCTTCACTATATCTTTCATTTTCTATAAACCAAAAGGAAAAAAATGACCTTTCCCTCTTTTCAATAAAATGACATGGTAATCGACAAAAGAAAGGGAGAAGACTGTATGAATAGATATGAAATATTATCGAGATTTTTCAAAAAAAATAAGCGATATGATTTTGTGAGTCAAAGTAACGAAAGCCAACAGAAGCCAAATGCTCATTTTCAAGCAGTGGGATTTGATGTGAATATGGATCTGTTAAAAAAATTAGAACCTTACAGGAAATACTACGCGAAAGAAACTAGTCAGTCTAATTCGATAGAAGAATCATATAATCGGTTAGGCGCTATAGTAGAATCAGCACAAGTGACCTTGATGCCCTATTCTATCGATACTGTACCAGACGAATGTGTGGGGAATTTTAGAGAGGAGATGGTTAAGAAACTGAAAAATAAATTATATTTATCTGATTATCTTCATTATTGGTTGAATATAGAATTAGAAAAATTAAATTTCTTAAAAGTATCAAATACTAGTGGACCATTCGTTGAAGAATTAGAAAGAAAAGTCCAAATACGCTATAATCTTTTGATCAGTTGCCTTGATGGAAATCTCCCAAATAGAAAATTGAATGACGAAGTTATAGAAGAAATAATCAGTCGAATAGCCCCTCGTCATTATAAAATCAACGAGATGGTGGAAAAATATTATAAATATAGAAAAGCGGTTCTCAGCACACCAGTTCCTAGTATCACGGAACGTAAACCAATCGATTTAGCGAGATTAGAGGAATTAAAACAAACTTTATCAGATAAGAGAAAAACAGAAGAAAAATCCAAAAAGAGTGTTTTATTAGTTCCTAGTGCTGAGAAACTAAGATGATGCCTGATAATTTTATGAAAAGAAACGCCTAAAATAACCAAACTGTGGAATATTTAAACTTTCTTAAACTATAACCTAATAAATGTGAAGAAATAATGCACAATTTCTTCACATTTATCTTCTATTCTATATACATACCAACCAACAACCCTATATACTTTTTCATTTTTACTCCTCAAGTAAAAATAACTCCTAGACCGCGGCCACCCACCGCGGTCGTTTTTTTTATTCTTCAATCAAAATCGCTTTGATACCCAAACCTGACAAGATTCGTGCAGAAGTATAAGTATTCAATCCTCTTCTAAAAGTAATGTAAACTTTTTTATCTTTTGGGATTTCATTGATTCGATCTCGTAACTCATTCATTGGAATATTTTTTGTTGCCGAGATACTGCCAGAAGGTACTTTATTAGGTTCACGTATATCTAAAAAGAACGCTTCTTTCAAATCGTTTTCGGGTATATCACTTGCTTTGATCGTTTCTACGATATTTGTCATTTGATTGATTGCGACATAACCAGCTATATTCAACGGGTCACGGGTAGTAGAATACGGTGGAGAGTAAGGCAACTCCAAATCAGGCAAATCAAAGACTGTCAAGTTTCCGGTGATCGCTACAGAAAGTTCTCCCATCCGTTTGTCGACTCCCTTTTCTCCAAATGCTTGTCCACCTAAAATCCGACCGCTATCTGCATCAAAAATCAGCTTTAGATTTAATCTTGTAGCTTCTGGATAGAAATAGGCATGGTCAAAAGGAGTGATAAAAACAGTTTTATAATTTGTTATGCCTGATGCTTTTAATGCATGTTCTGTCATTCCCGCATAACTTGCTGTATGATCAAAGATTTTTGCGACACCCGCACCAATATATCCGCGATAGCGCATAGGCGTACCATTTAAAATATCTGCCAACATATGTCCTTGACGATTGGCCGCACTGGAAAGCATACTTTGGATCGGCTGACCAGTCACTACACTAGTCGTTTCGATAATATCGCCAATCGCATAGATGTCCGGCAGATTGGTTTGTAACTGGTCATCAACAATGATCTGGCCTGTATCTGATAATTGTATGCCGGCTGCTTTCACTACTTCATTATTCGGAGAAACACCAACAGCAAAGATTATCATATCAGCAGAAAGGACGGAGCCATCTGATAATACTATTTCTCGACCTTTATCACGGATCTCAGTAACTCTTGTTTCTAAATGAACGGCTAATCCTTCTTTCAGCAATTTGTCATAAACTAAATCAGCAATTTCTGGATCATAAGGGAAAGCGACTTGTGGCAATTGATCGATTAAAGTCACGTCTAAGCCGCGATGCTTGAAATTCTCAGCTAATTCCAGACCCATAACACCTGCGCCAAGGATGACAACATGTTGTGGTTTTTTTTCTTCAAGAAACGATTTGATTCGATCCGCATCTGTCACACTACGGAGGACAAAGCCGTTTTCTGCTTCAAAAACTCCGGGAATATCCGGATAATCTGGTCTAGCACCAGAAGAGATGATCAACTTATCGTAATCTGTTTTTGTTTCTTCATTTGTGGATAGGTCTTTAACTGTTAATCGCTTAGTAGAAGGATCGATTGCTGTTACTTCGTGTTTAGTAAAGACATCGATGTTGTTTTTTGTTTTCAATATTTCTGGTGTACGTTCGATCAGCGAGTCACGGTCAGTGATCACACCTCCTAAATAATAAGGCAAAGCACAACTTGCATAAGAAATATTTTCTCCGCGTTCATAGATAATGATTTCGTGCGCTTCATTCAATCGACGGAAACGAGTGGCAAACGAAGGACCGCCAGCTACACCGCCAATGACAACAACTTTCATAAAAACATCTCCTTTTCTACGTTGATCGTACTATGTTATGGTAAAAAACAGCAAATAATTGTGCCGGAAAATTATTGTTTATTTTGTCAGTAGAGAAAAATAGTAAGAAAAAGAGAACGGTTTCGCTATGTTTCTGCATAAAAAAGAAAGAGGCTATGACAACAGTGCTGTCACAACCTCTTTCCATTGGCTTTTAATTCTCGTATTCTTCTAATTCCAAGCTTAGTTCTTCCCATTCCGTCAATTTTGTTTCTTGATCTTGTCTAGCAGCTTCTAAATCTTGATTCAGCTCATTGAGTTTTACGTGATCTTCCAGATTTTCTGGTGCGACCATTTCTTGTTCCAACCGATCGATCCATTCATCGATCCGCGTCATTTCTTCTTCAACCTGAGTGATTTTTCGTTGAAGGCTACGGATAAGCTTTTGCTGTTCTTTGCTTTGGTAATAATCGGATTTATTCGTAGGAGCAGGAGCGGATTCTGGCTCATCTTGTGCCAATAATTCGGCGATTTCTTCTTCTTCCTGTTTCTTCTCTAAATAATAATCATAGTCTCCTAGATAGACTTTGCTGCCATTTTCAGAGAGTTCGACGACTTTTGTCGCGATCCGATTGATGAAATATCGGTCATGGGAAACAAAAAGCAGTGTGCCGTCATAATCGATCAATGCATTTTCTAATACTTCTTTGTTGTCAATATCTAAATGGTTTGTTGGTTCATCCAAAATCAAAAAATTTTCTTTGTTCATCGCTAATTTGGCTAAAGCAACCCGTGCTTTTTCACCGCCACTTAACAAAGGGATTGGTTTTTCTACATCTTCGCCAGAAAATAAGAAAGCACCTAAAGCACTTCGAATCTCTTTTTCTGGAGTGGTAGGATGCTCATCCCACAATTCTGCTAGAATCGTCTTGTTTGTATGCAGATCAGCTTGCCCTTGATCGTAATAGCCGATGGTGACATTTGTCCCTAGCGTTTCTTTGCCACGGATAAAAGGAATCTGGTGGATGATCGATTTCAGCAACGTTGATTTTCCGATACCATTCGGACCAACTAGAGCAATCGCTTCTTGACGACGGATATCCAAATTGATTGGTTCAGATAAGGTGACATCATCATATCCGATAGCGGCATCTTCGATTTGCAAGACAACATTTCCAGAAGGTTTTTCTATACTGAAAAGAAAGTTTGCTTGTTTCTCATCCCCTTGAGGACGATCCAGACGTTCCATTTTTTCTAATGTCTTTCTGCGACTTTGCGCCCGTTTAGTGGTAGAGGCACGAACAAGATTCCGAGCAACGAAGTCTTCTAATTTGTGAATCTCTGTCTGTTGCTTTTCATAAGCCTTCCATTCACTTGTCAGCTGTTCTGCTTTCAAGTCTAGATACTTCGAGTAGTTGCCTTTGTAATGGCGCATTTTTCTTCTGCTTAATTCATAGACTTCATTGACTACTTTATCTAAAAAATAACGGTCATGGGAAACAATCAGTAATGCACCGGTATAGCTTTGCAAATAATTTTCAAGCCAAGAAAGTGTCTCAATATCCAAGTGGTTCGTGGGTTCGTCTAGAATCAAAATGTCAGGGTGTTGTAAAAGCATGCGAGCTAGAGCTAAACGTGTACGCTGTCCACCTGATAAAGTATCGATTTTCTGATCATAAAAGGAAGAATCGAATTTAAACCCATGCAATACGGAACGAATTTCATTTTCATAACCATAGCCGTTTCGATCCGAAAAATCGTGTTGCAGTCGATCATATTCTTTTAAATAAGAAGTATAAGCGGGTGTATCTGGCGTACCTTCGCTAATGAAAATCTCTAGTTCGCGCATCCGCTGTTCCATTTGTCTAACTTGTTCAAAAGCTTTCAGCATCTCGTTCCACACTGTTTCATTGGAATCAAGTCCTGTGTCCTGAGCGAGGTATCCGAGAGTCGCTGTTTTATTTTTAGCGATCTTTCCTTCATCTGGCGCTTCAATTCCAGCAATGATCTTCAATAAAGTTGATTTTCCGGCGCCATTTCTGCCAACTAAAGCGACACGAGCGCCTGTACTGATTTCTAAATGTATGTTTTCAAATAAGACTTCTGCACCAAAATGGCGAGCAATCTGATTGGCTTGTAATAATATCATGGAATCCTCTTTTCTACTTTGTGAATTCTCCTCAAATAAAAAACTATTTTTCAATTAGTAGTCTACCATAAATTCCATTATACTGCGAGATTTGCAGAAATGATAAATAAATGAATAAAGAATAAAATTTCACAATATCTGAGCAATGGAATTGATTTTTTCCTATAAATACTGCTATGATGGAGAAATCAAAGATGTAATTAGACAATACGTGGAGGTCATTTCGTGAAAGATCATATTATTCCAAAGGCGACAGCTAAAAGACTGCCTTTGTATTATCGTTATTTAAGGATTTTAAATAATGCTGGAAAGAAAAAAGTGTCTTCAACTGAATTAAGTGAAGCCGTTCAAGTAGATAGCGCAACGATCCGTCGAGATTTTTCTTATTTTGGCGAATTAGGAAAACGTGGGTATGGGTATGATGTAGAAGATCTTATGCACTTTTTTGCGAAGACATTAAATGATGATCAATTGACAAATGTTGCGCTGATTGGTGTAGGGAACTTGGGAAGTGCTTTACTAAAATATAAATTCCATCAAAGTAATAGCATACGTATCAGTTGTGCTTTTGATGTGAATGAAGAAATCGTTGGACGCATCGTAGACGGTATCCCCGTTTATCCAATGGAAGATATGTCGGAACAAATCAAGATCCAGCAAATCGAAGTAGCGATTTTAACGATTCCCGCTGAAAGAGCACAAGAAGTAGTCAATCAGTTAACGGAAGCAGGAATCAAAGGAATCTTGAACTTTACCGCTGCTCGATTGAATGCTCCGTCAGATGTATTGATCCAAAATGTTGATTTGACGAATGAATTGCAAACCTTGATCTATTTCTTGCATTCTGACGCAAATGCGCATTCCGAAAATACAGCAGAATAAAAATAAAAAGCGATTGAACAAATGAAGGCGAAACTTTCACTTGTTCAATCGCTTTTTTCTGTTTGGATAATGATTATTCTGTTCGAAAGATTTCTTCATAAGAAAGAGAGTCATCTTCTGCTGTCAGTTCATCTAGTAAATGACGGATTTTTTTAAAGTCGATGAACCGCGCTTGCCGAAAGACCTCTTTGCCTTGATGAAAAATCAGAACAACTGGCGCAGTCAATACTTCAAATCTGCTAGCTACTTCTGGTGTTTCGAATGCATCCAAATGAAGTGCCGGAATATCATAATGGGTGAGCAGCTCCTCCAATCGTGGACGAACAGCGTGACAAACACTGCAATTAGGCATCGAAAGATAAACGATGGCAACGGATGATTGTTGCAGTATGTATTGAACTTCAGTCAAGTTAGTGGTTTGTTTCATTTTCATTCTCCTTTTTGTGATAGCAGTGATATGTACGAGACCTTAATCTAATGGGAATAATAGAAAAAGTCAATTGAATTGCTTCGATAAAAAATAAGAGTTGTGTAAAAATTTACAGAGCAACTTGTTTTTTTTTGAATAAAAGCGTATATTTGCAAAGCGAATGAACTAGAAATGAAAAGGAGGAAACTCATGTTTTCTTTTATTCCCAATTCGGTTTTGCAGATGAGTACGATTTTCTTATCAATTGTTATCGAAGCATTGCCCTTTGTACTATTAGGTTGTCTTATCTCAGGCGCCTTACAAGTATTTTTGACCCCAGAACGTGTGAAGCGATGGCTTCCTGAAAATCGTATATTCTCTATTTTTATTGGTTCGATCTTAGGATTTTTCTTTCCTTCATGTGAATGCGGCATCGTACCAATCGTTCATCAGTTTGTAAAAAAAGGCGTGCCGGTCCACACAGCATTTGCTTTTATGCTGACAGCGCCAATCATTAATCCCATTGTGATTTTTTCCACGTTTATCGCATTTGGCAATTCTTGGCAGATGGCAAGCTGGCGGGTGATGGGCAGCTTTTTTGTTGCCCTTGTGATTGGTGTCTGGCTTGCCTATTTTCAAAAAGACGCTGTATTGAAAGAAAAAATCTCCTCTAAAGTAGCAGAAGATCACCATCATCATGTGCATGAACAAGAACACAGTGATAAGAATGAACCAAAAAATCGGCTGATCCATCAAACGGGGCATGTGTTGACACATTCAATCGATGAATTTTTTGATACAGGTCGTTATTTGATCATTGGTGGGTTAATCGCAGCTGCGATGCAGACTTATTTACCAACTAGAATGATGCTAACGCTCGGCTCAACAAAGATTTTAGCCATCATTATCATGCTGTTATTAGCTTTTACGATGTCTCTTTGCTCAGAAGCAGATGCGTTTATCGGGTCTTCTTTGTTAAGTCTGTTCGGCACAGCACCTGTAGCTGCCTTTTTGGTTTTTGGTCCAATGGTCGATATCAAAAATCTATTGATGATGAAACGATATTTTACAGGACGTTTTATTTTATCGCTGATCGGACTGATTGCCCTTAGCGTTGTTGGATTCACATTATTTATCTAGGAGGAAAAATATGCTGCGGTTTTTGTTTTTATCTGGCTATTTCGAATTGATGATGTATTTGCAAGTTTCTGGTAAACTTGATCAATATATCAATGTCCATTATCGCTACTTAGCTATTCTTTCAATGATTTTATCTGCTCTTTTGGCTTTAGTTCAGCTGTATTTGTGGGTCAAAAACGGAAAAGCAGAGGAAGAGACGCACGAGCATGATCATGATCACGACCATGGGTTATCGAAACCTTATCAACGTGGAATCGCCTATGTACTGCTTGCTTTGCCAGTAATCGTTGGTACGTTGTTTCCAACAGTTAGTCTGGATACTACGATCGTAGAAGCCAAAGGATTTAATTTTCCGGTAAGCAAAGAATCGGTAGGGGACCCGGAGATGCAGACGCAATACCTAAAGCCAGATACAAGTATTTATTTCAACAAATCAGACTATTTAGACCAAATGAATGAACTGAAAGAGAAGTATGGGGATAAGCAGACTATCGAGATCACAGATGAAAATTATTTAGAAGTCATGGAGCTGATCTATAATTACCCTAGCGAATTCATTGGCAAAAAAATCAGCTACGAAGGATTTGTTTACCAAACACCAAACGATAGCAATGAAGATATCTTCTTGTTCCGATTCGGTATTATCCATTGTGTGGCAGATTCAGGAGTCTTTGGATTGTTAACACATATGCCGGAAGGAGTAACGGTTAAAAACGATGAGTGGTATAAAATAGAAGGAACCATCCAATCGGACTATTATCAACCATTCAAGCGTGAAATTCCATCTGTAGTTGTGACAAACGCTGAGAAAGTCTCTGCTCCGAAAAATCAGTATGTGTATCGTTCTTTTTAAAAGAAAAAATAAATGAACATAGCTCAGACAGTTGACGTGTAAGGACGTTGGTTGTCTGGCTTTTTTTGTATGAGATATTTGGCTATTTGATATGTTTTGTAAAATGATATTTATTTTAGAAGTTGCATGCTGAATGTAGTTAATAGCGGTTTCAAAGGTGTTGGAAAAGATTGTGAAGAGAATTACAATTTATTCCTAAAATGTATTTAGAAAAATGGTATGCAATAATTTAAATAGTAAAATATCAAGTGGAGGTACTTTGTATGATAACACGTATATTTATTTTGGATGACAGTTTGGTTTTTGAAAAAATGATAGAAGATATTTTAGAAGAATCCAGAAATTTACTGATTCCTTGGAATTTCGAGATAATCAAGGGATTGAACGTCATGCAGTTTGTTGAATTTGTCAAAAACAATGATATTCGTTCATCGGATATTTTTTTCTTGATATCGATTTGAACGCTTATTACAGCGGGATTGAACTAGGAGAAATGCTTAGAGAAAAGAATGCGAAGTGTAGAATTGTTTATTTGACCTCTCATCCGAATAAAGCAATAGCTGTTATTAACCGAAATATTACGCCTAGCGGGTATTTGATAAAAGAATTCACTTATGAAAAAAATAAAAAAAACATCCAAAGTTACTTATTGAAAGAAAAAGAGAACGAGCCTGTTCAACAAGCAAACAAAAAAAGTGGACGTCTGTTCGTTATGGCAATAGCGATCATTATATCCATTACGATGAAATTCTTTATCTAATGAGTATGCCAGGTTATAAAAATAAGATAGGCTTGGTATTGAAAGACGAAGAGGCACTCATAAACGGCACAATAAAAAAATATAAAAAAACACTGGAATATGAGTATTTATGTAAAGATTTAAAAGCCTACATCATTAATACTGAAAACATTGCATCTATTAACCGAGTAAATGAAATAGTAACGTTTACGAATGGAGAACAACTAGAGATGGGTAAGAGAAGTATTGATAAACTAAAGAAATTTATTCAAGAAAAGATAAGGAATGAATCATTTTAAACAATTAAAAATAAAGGATCATATCTCACTTTTTAGTAAACAGACTTAAGTTAATCATGCAAGTTCCTTTTTCCATTTTGTTTGCTAATACTCAGACCAAGACGCTGCTTTCACCATTTCTACTAAACAGTGTTCCAGAAGTAGTTTCTTCGAAAAATAAGATAGGATTCACAAAAATTTAAGAAACCTTTTTCGTGAATCCTGTCTTATTTCGTGAAGCTAATTATTTCTGTCATATCCTTTTCTTTGTTACATTTCGTTTATTTAAAAAGCCGTTTTTTTCGTTTCAACATGATGGCATCGCGCTTTACTTTGAAGTTGCGGATGTTATGGTTAAAGACTTCCGATAATACGAGACCTAAAGCAATTGCTCCAGCTATCATGATTGCTTGGACCGCATAATGAGCTGCTTCTTGATAGGATTCAGTAACGAGATTTCGAACCGCTTGATAAGCCAAACCACCAGGGACTAAAGGAACCATCCCAGGAATATTGAAAATCGTTACAGGCATTCTCAAACGTTTAGAGAAAAGATCACTGATGAATGCGACTCCTAAAGAGCCAAGCAATGATCCGAAAGCAGCAGATCCGCCCATTTGAACACAGATCCAGTAAATCATCCAGCCGAAAGCACCAGAAAGACCACAACAAATCAATGAACGCCTAGGGACATTTGTAACAATGGCAAATGCCGCAGTCGCTAAAAAACTAAAAGAAAATTGAATAAATAACGTGCCCATACTCGTGCTCCTTTCTTAATAAAAAAGCTGGAAAATAAAAGCAATCGCAAAACCAATCATCGTAGCAGTCATCATCGCTTCTGTTCCGCGAGAAACCCCTGACACATAATGGCCAGCTAGCAAATCACGGATAGCGTTCGTAATTTGAACCCCAGGAACCAAAGGCATCACACATCCGATAATAATTAAATCCTGATTGCTTCCTAAGCCAAAACGAACACTGTAGATAGCAGCTATGCCAATCAATAAAGAAGATAAAAATTCCGATAAAAATTTGATTCTAAAAAATTTCAAACTATACAGATAAACTGCGTATCCCCATCCACCAATAACTAAAGTCACAGGCAAATCGGTCATCTTTCCGCCGAATAACACCATGATTGTTCCACTGATAACTGCCGCACTAACGATCTGCAACCAGACAGGAAAGAACGAACGGTCTCGGTCGATTGCCTGCAATTCACTGTAAAGTTCTTCTAATGTTAGTTCTGAAGCAACATACTTACGTGAAAGATCATTCACTTTTACTACTTTTTCTAAATTGATCGAACGGTTGGTGATTTGTTCCATTCGAATGGTCGAGGTACGATCAAGACCAATAAAGAGACCAGTCTGCGTGACATAGCTGACCAAACGGAAATTTCCAGAAGCTAAAGCAATTCGACTCATCGTATCTTCTACTCGATACATCTCTGCATTGCTTTCCATCATGATTTTCCCAGCGAGTAGACAAGTGTCTAGCAGCAGATCTAATTCTTTTCCCGTCATAGCATCTTCTCCAATAATTGATTGATTAGTTTTATTTTACTACAAAACATATCGGAAGCGTAAAGAATAAAAAAACTTGAGGAAGGAGTAAAAGAGGCGTATACTATTTTTGTATCGCGGGTGTAGTTTAGTGGTAAAATCCCAGCTTCCCAAGCTGATGTCGCGGGTTCGATTCCCGTCACCCGCTTAAAAGAGGGTGTGAAATCAACGTATTGTCTTGATTATGAAAAAAATTTTAATGATAATAAATACCTCACAGATAGAGTTGTGAACGATTAGAGACGAGGAATCCGTCTCTTTTTTGTGTTTTAAGCCGTCTAAAAACTGGTTTTATTTTTTTACTGTTTCTATTTCTTTCCAGTATTTATTTATAGGGGAACATATGTTAAGATTTAGGGAGCTGTTAGTAAAGGAGTAAAGAAATGAGCAAAAAAACAACCAAGGCGATCGTGGGGATCGTCGCTGCTGTCATTGCAGGGGCACTCGGTATTTCCACCACACAAAAAGATTCAGATATCTTCCAACAAATTACAACTATTTTTGATTCCACACCGCAAGCTTCTCAAGTAGCGGATGTACCAGAATATGATGGAAAACATCAAGAAATAGAAATCAATGGGAATCAGCCGGAGTTTACAAAAGAGGATCTTAGTCTTTCCAAAGGGACATGGGAAAGCTATTCAAATATAGACAAATTGAACAGAGTAGGACAAGCCAATGCGATGTTGGGAAAAGACTTGTTTCCTACTGAAAAGAGAGAACCTTTGTATATTGATCCGACAGGTTGGAAACAAAAGAAATTAAGTGACGGACAATGGTTATACAACCGCAGCCATTTGATTGGTTTCCAGTTGACTGGTCAAAATAATAACATTAAAAACTTAATGACAGGGACACGTTCGTTGAATGCTCCGTACATGCTTGCCCACGAAAATGATATTGCGGCATATATCAAAGAAACAAATCATCATGTACGCTATCGTGTCACTCCTCATTTCGAGGGAAATGAACTGGTAGCAAGAGGTGTGCAGTTGGAAGCAGAAAGTATTGAAGACAAAAAAATTGAATTCAATGTCTTTATCTACAATGTTCAAGATGGCTACACCATCAATTATGAGACAGGGCAAGCAATGAAAACGAAAAACTAGTAGCAGCAATTCGAATTTTTTATGAACTTTATGAAAAAAATGTGTAAAAACATACTTTCAAAGAAATATAGCGTATACTTTATGGAAAGAGGGCTTTTGAAAAAGCCACAGAAAAAAGGAAAAATCAGACAAATCATGTTTCTTAATTTATTCAGAAGTTTGGAATATTTGTTTGTAGTTTTCCCTTTCTTCGAGTAAAATAAGGGTGTAGAAGGTAAGCTGGAATTACCTTGCGGGAAAGAGGTGTAGAATCATGGGTTTTACAGATGAAACCGTACGTTTTGGTTTTGACGATAGTCGCAAAAAAGAAGTGAGCGAAACATTAGCGATTGTTTATCGGGCTTTGGAAGAAAAAGGCTACAATCCAATCAATCAGATTGTCGGCTACTTGCTTTCTGGAGACCCGGCCTACATTCCTCGTTATCGTGATGCACGAAATTTGATTCGCCGTCACGAACGCGATGAAATCATGGAAGTAATTGTCAAAGACTACCTCTCAAATCATGGAGTGAATTTATGAGAGTAATGGGCTTGGATGTCGGTTCTAAGACAGTAGGCGTTGCTGTGAGCGATCCCTTTGGCTGGACAGCTCAAGGTGTAGAAATCATTCGAATCAATGAAGCAGAAGAAGAGTTTGGCTTTGATCGGTTGAAGGAATTAGTGGCGCAGTACGAAGTAGACCGTTTTGTAGTTGGATTACCTAAGAATATGAACAATTCCATCGGACCAAGGGCAGAAGCTTCCATGTCATATGGAGAGAAGATCAAAGAACTATTCTCCTTGCCGGTTGATTATCAAGATGAACGACTAACCACTGTTCAGGCAGAACGTATGCTAGTAGAGCAGGCAAATACTTCAAGAGCGAAACGAAAAAAAGTCATCGATAAATTAGCAGCTGTGATGATTTTACAAAATTATTTAGACGGCTCAGGTAAGCAATTATTTTAATAATAAAAAGAAAAGAGGTAATCTTATGACAGAACATAACCATTCCCACGAACACGAAGGACACGAACACATCACATTGGTGGATGACCAAGGAAATGAAACATTATACGAAATCTTGCTAACAGTTGACGGACAAGAAGAATTTGGACGTAACTATGTTCTTTTATATCCAGCTGGTGTTTCAGAAGATGAAGATGTAGAATTACAAGCTTATGCATACATCGAAAACGAAGATGGAACAGAAGGCGAGTTAGAACAAATCGAAACAGACGCAGAATGGGATATGATCGAAGAAGTATTCAATACATTCATGGCGGAAGAAGAAGAATAGAACGAAAGAATGAATAAGATATAAAAAAGGGATTGTGACAAACGTCTTGTCACAATCCCTTTTTCCAAATAAACGATGTTCAATCAGCTGCTCCTCGGCATTCGCTCGAAAAACGGCGAAATATGAAGAACTATTTTGCCGTTTGTTTCTCTAATAATCAGGTCAAAACACTGATTTCGCAGCCTCTTCTTTAAACGGTGTTCTCCTACCAACTCCTCGGTCACAATATTCATCAAACATGAGAAGCTTTTTTTGAAATTGTTCCTTGTAACTCGGAGCTGAACGGCAGGCTCACGACCTCTTTCTTAAACGGTGTTCAAAAGCTTGCATCTGCGGTAATAAGCCCAACCAAACGAAAAATAGGAGGAGCTATTTTTGTTTGGCTGTTCTTATTACTTGATGCAGGACAGCTTTTTCAGAACCTCTTTTCGTTTAGCACTAAATTTCCTTAAAAAGTAGAAAAGCTTTCGAAGCCTCGTTTGTTTCTTTTACTGTATAATAAAAGAAAAGAGTAAAAATCGCCAAAAGAAATAAACAAGAGAAAGGAAATACAAGATGATTGGTCTGATTTATTTTGTGGTGATCGTTCTGGCGAATACAGTTGGCGCTATTTCCGGGATGGGTGGAGGCGTGTTGATCAAACCGATCCTTGATCTTATCGGTGCCCATTCTGTTGCAGGGATTTCTTTTTACTCAACAGTTGCGGTATTCACGATGTCCATTGTTTCGACTGTGCGACAAGTATCAAGCGGGAAATCACTGAATTGGCAGATTGTCGGTTGGGTATCTAGTGGAGCTGTTGTTGGAGGAGTAGTCGGCAACATTGTATTCGAAGTTTTTTTACAGTTATTTGAAAACGAGAAGCATGTGCAGCTGATCCAAATTTTTTTGACGGTATTGACCTTGGTTTTTGCGTTCTTCTACACCAAGCATCATCAGCCAAAATTTCATTTGACGTCATGGACTTGGTACCTTATATGTGGGGTGGTTCTGGGCTTTTTAGCTAGCTTTTTAGGTATTGGTGGTGGACCAGTCAATGTTTCTTTGTTGATGCTGATGTTTGCATTGCCAATAAAAGAAGCAACACTATATTCTCTATCTACGATTTTCTTTTCTCAACTGGCAAAATTGGTAACGATTGCTTTAACAAGTAGCTTTATGCGCTTTGATTTATCTATGTTGTTTTATGTTATCCCCGCTGCTGTTATTGGAGGTTTGTGGGGAGCAAGATTTAGCAGGATTTTGTCTCCAAAAAAAGTGACCTTTATTTTTCAAGCGATTGTCATCGTGGTTCTTTTGATCAATCTTTACAATGCTTTCGTCATCTTGCAAACATTAGAAGGATCTGGATTCAAGCAAGTCAAAATCACTGAAAAGTCTTTTTTTAAATGAAAAAAGGAGTATACTGTGATAAAAAAATTCATTTAAAAAAATAAAAATTGGCTGGTGATTTGGATGTTGCGGGAAATGCGTTTAGGAGATGCAGAAGCACTACGAGAAATCAATGCGGAACAATTAGGGTATGATGTACCATTAACCGTTACGGTGAGACAAATGAAGAAACTGTTGAAGGAGCCAGAAAAAAATTTTTTTTTGGTTTATGAAGATCCTATTTCTAAAAAAGCAGCTGGCTATGTACATGCGGAGTCCTATGAAGCGATTTTCAGCGATCCGATGTTCAATATTATGGCACTTGCTGTGTCTAAACATGCTGAAAAAAGAGGAATCGGAAAGGCCTTGATGACTGGCGTAGAAGAAGAAGCGAAAAGACGAGGAATATCAGCAATAAGACTTAATTCTGCAAAATACAGAGTAGAAGCACACCGATTTTATGAACACATCGGTTATCATTCCGATAAAATGCAAAAAAGATTTTTGAAAATCCTGTAAATTTTTATCAAAAAATACCTGGTCATCAAGTCGATACTTGATGATCAGGTATTTTTTTGACTAAGAAAGTAATTGCATCAAGAAACCTGAGATGATCAAAACGATGGCACCACCAAGCCGATTGCCCATTTGAGCAAAAGCAATAAGTTCCATCCGATTAGCTGCAGATAAGACAGCTACATTTCCTGTACCACCCATCGAGTTGTTGCATAAGCCAGCAGTAATAGTTGATTCGATTGGATATAAACCAAACAAACGACCGACAAATCCTGAAACCACTGAAATCGCGATAACACTTGTCAAACATAAGACAACAAATTGCCATGTCAAAGCAGAAGCCAATACATTCAGATTCAATAACGCAATACCGATACCGGCAAGAACAGCTGCTGTCAAGTTTTTGACAATCAAGTTGTTGAACATGATAGCTGCATCTTCGTAATATTCTGGTAATAGGTTTGCGATTTTGCAGATAACAACGATAATGATCATGAATGCGTACGCATGGACTTTAGGAACAAAATAGTTACCGATTTGTCCTAAGATGAAGAAAGTCAATGATACCATCAGACCAACACCTAATTGTGGAATGGAAGGTTTTACATTTCTAGGTTTTCCATCGCCAAGGTCGCCTTTTTCCATTAATTTACCATTACCGTTGAATTTTGGCATTGATTGTCCCGCACGAGCAACTAACGCTGCACCAATGATAGCTAGGACATTTGTCATTGCTGTCGCAGGAATCAGGCGGGAAATGATAGAAGAAGCGTCCGTACCTAAAACATTTGCATAAATCGTTGATAAAGGTACAGCTCCGGCTCCAACACCACCAGCCATTGCGGGCAATGAGATATATAAAACGGAATTTGCAAAACCATTTCCGATAAGCATACCTACGAGTCCTACGGCAAAAAAGGAGACGACCATTGAAATAAGTGCAACAGGAATAAAACGAACAGAAGCTTTCATCAATAGATTACGGTTCATACCAAGGATGCTACCAGTAATCAAGGCAGCAATATAAAAGTCTAAAAAGCCCATATTGCTGACAAAGTTTTCTGTGGATTTCACTACATACTCAGGTAAGATCCCAAATGTAGCGATTGCAGCAGAGGCAAAGATCGCAAAGACGGAGCCACCACCTAAATAACTTTTGACGATAGGGATTTTTGTCCCGATAAAATGAAATAAATTACCGAAAATGACCAAAACAGCGATTGGGCCAATCATATTCGTCGGTAATTTTCCTAAAGCCATTGCAATGATCAGGACAAGGACCATGATCAAATAAAGGGGCAAACTTACGCCGGTAATTTTTGTTGACCAAAATCCTTCTTTTTTCTTTTCCTCAACTGCAGTTGCAGTTGTTGTTTTTTGTGCCATTTTTACAGATCCTTTCTTATTCTGTATCGTATGAAAAAAGGCCAAAGAGAAGCGGCAAAAGAGCAGTAGTTGGCTGGCTGCTCTTTTGCCGCAGTCGCTTTTTTCTTTTTAGACGTCATACAAAGTTTCTGTATGTTCTTTTACTATAACAATCTTAATCTTCTAAAGATTTATATTCAGGAACCCATTTAGCAGATTCAACTGCTTCTTTGATATCCGTAATTTCTTCACGATTCAATTTTTGTGCAACAACTGATTTTGCGACAGTTTCAGCAATCGTTTGAGAGAATTCAGTGATTTTTGCTACTGGAGGCAAGATAGCTGCTCCTGGTTTTGTTACATCAACGATTCCGCCTAATGCTCGACTAGCTTGAGAAATGATTTCAGCATTTACTCGTGTAGCTGTTGAAGCAATCAAACCAAGCCCTAATCCTGGGTACATCAACGCATTATTTGCTTGACCGATTTGGTAAGTTACACCGTTATATTCCACATCAGCAGCAGGGATACCAGTTCCAACTAAAGCTTTTCCGTCCGTCCATTCAATCAAATCTTTTGCTTTTGCTTCTGCCAATTTTGTTGGATTAGACAAAGGCATGATGATTGGACGTGGGGTATGAGCCGCCATTTCTTTCACGATTTCTTCAGTGAATGCTCCAGGTTGGGTAGAAGTACCAATCATGATCGTTGGATGGATTTCTTTTACAACTGCTTCTAAGTTTGTCAATTCATCAGCATTAGTGAATTCTGAGCGTTTACGAGCGAATGGGATTTGACCAGGAGTCAATCCTTTTGTATCTTCAAACAATAAACCTTGTTTATCTACTTGATAGAAATGTTGGCGTGCTTCTTCTTCAGGTACACCTTGACGGATCATTTCATCTAAAAGGATGTTTGCGATACCTACACCAGCAGTACCAGCACCAAATGTCAAGATTGTTTGATCTTTCAATTGCTCACCTGATATATTCAATCCACCTAATACACCAGCTAGTACAACGATTCCTGTGCCTTGGATATCATCATTGAAAGTAGTGATTTTATCTTCGTATTTTTCTAAGATCGTTGCAGCATTTCCTCGTCCAAAATCTTCCCAATGTAATAACAATTCTGGGAATAATTCAGTAGCTGATTGAACGAATTGATCGATGAATTCGTAGTAAGTTTCGCCTTCTACACGAGCATGACGATTCCCTAAGTATAATGGATTATTCAATAATTCTTCGTTATTAGTACCAGCGTCGATCGATACAGGTAAGACCTGTGCAGGATTGATACCAGCCGCAGCAGTATAGACCATCAATTTACCGATAGCGATGTCAACACCGTTCACACCCCAGTCACCCATACCTAAGATTCCTTCTGCATCTGTCACAACGATCAAACGAATGTCGCGTCCATCTGCTGCGTTTTTCAAACTTGCTTTGATGTTTTCTGGTTCGTCGATTGAAAGAAATGCAGCATCTTGTGGTTTCAAGAAAATTTCGTTGTATTGTTCGATTGAATCCGCAACGACAGGATCATAAACGACAGGCATGAATTCAACTAAATGTTCGCCCATCAATTTATAAAACAATGTCCGGTTCGTATTGAATAGATTCATTAAGAAGATACGTTTTTCCAAATCGGTCTGTTTGCTTAAGTATTGACCGTAAGCTTGGACAGATTGTTGTTCCAATGTTTGGACAGTACTTGGAAGCATACCAGTGATTCCGTATTTTGCCCGTTCTTCTTTTGTAAAAGCTGTTCCTTTATTTAGAAAAGGATTATTTAATAAGTTTAACCCTGTAAGCATGAATGATTCCTCCTAAGTTTTAATACAAACGAAGTATAGGAGTCAGATGAGGATATAGTCAAAAAGAGCAGGTATAATAAATTTTATTTATATGAGTAATAGAGTCAAAAGAAATCAAAATAGCGGTATTTGTTCTTTTTATATCAACAATCCTTGCTTGATTACTATGCGTATCTCTTATATGCTAAAGAAAGAAAAGTAGAAGATTAAAAGATATGTTAGATAGATAAATAGAATCTCTGAAGAATAAATCACGTGATCGTGACGATAAAGTTCACTTATGTCAGGTGATAAAAAATACATAAGTAGAAAACTAAGAGGAGGAACAGAAAATGAAAGAAGTTCAATTGATCAGAAAAAGTGAACTATCAGAAGGCGGTTGCAATGCATGCGGCGTAGTAGAAGCAACAAGCTATACATTAAAGCTTGGTTCCAACAAAGCGATAATCTCTGAGTTGACAGTAGGCGGTCTTGTGGACAGTCTGGCGCTTGCTGAAGGTTTTATTGGAGAAGATATTTATGAGATGTTTTCAGAAGTCCGTCAGTTAAAAAAAGAGGAAAACTGCATAGAGGTTCATCATGAGAGCCCGAATGTGAGATTTAAACGTGGTGATAATGAGATGATTTTCAATAATCATGTGTCCAATCACACCGAGCTATATGAAATCGTGAATCAAATACTAACTGAGCTTTTTGGATTGGGACCTTATGCGTTCAAGGAAGAAAACGGTAATCCAAAATTAAACGAAGAATAGCAAGAAACGATTGAAACACAAAGAAACAACCCGCACTTATTTCAATAGGCATCCACAGTATTTCGTAAAAGGGACTTTGACACGACTTTTGTCAAAGTCCCATCGTTTTTTATCTATTTGTGTTCTAAACATTTCTTTCAGAGTAGTACAACTGGAATGATTGAAATGTAAACAGATTATTTGCCTGTATCAATACGGAAGAGTAATATAAAATGTGTAAACGCTATCATATTGTTCATTCAATTTTTTATAGAGGGAAGGCATTGAAATGGAAAAAACGTATCAAGCAGGTACAAATGAAGGAATAGTGGATTTTATCAATATGGAAGATTTAGAAATAGCGGCTTCACAAGTGATTCCGGCTGGTGGTTATGGTTACATCAGCAGTGGGGCTGGCGACTTATTTACTTATCAAGAAAATGAACGGGCATTCAATCATCAGCTGATTATTCCTCATATATTAAGAGATGTAGAATTACCCGATACAACTACACATTTTGACGAAGAAACGCTGACTGCACCAATCATCATGGCACCAGTTGCTGCTCATGGCTTAGCTCATGTGAAGGCGGAGAAAGCTTCTGCAAAAGGTGTAGCAGATTTTGGGACGATCTATACAGCAAGTTCTTACGCTTCTTGTACTTTAGAAGAAATAAGAGAAGCAGGCGGGGAGAAAGCACCGCAATGGTTTCAATTTTATATGAGTAAAGATGATGGAATCAATTTGGATATTCTTGAAGTGGCCAAACGCAATGGAGCAAAAGCAATCGTATTGACAGCGGATGCAACAGTTGGCGGAAACCGTGAAACAGACCGCAGAAATGGGTTTACCTTCCCACTGCCAATGCCGATCGTTCAGGCTTATCAATCAGGAGTAGGCCAAACGATGGATGCTGTGTACAAATCTTCCAAACAGAAGCTTAGTCCAAAAGATGTAGAATTTATTGCTGCTCATTCTGATTTGCCAGTCTATGTGAAAGGTGTCCAGTCAGAAGAAGATGTCTATCGTTCATTAGAATCTGGTGCTGGCGGAATCTGGGTATCTAATCATGGTGGCCGTCAACTAGATGGTGGTCCTGCAGCGTTTGATTCGTTGCAATATGTGGCAGAAGCAGTAGATAAACGTGTACCAATCGTGTTTGACAGCGGTGTACGACGCGGACAGCATGTTTTCAAAGCAATCGCATCAGGTGCAGATCTTGTTGCTATTGGCAGACCCGTTATTTATGGATTGTCTTTAGGAGGAAGCACAGGAGTCCGTCAAGTGTTTGATTTCTTTAAAACAGAATTGGAAATGGTCATGCAATTAGCTGGAACGCAAACAGTAGAAGATATCAAAAAAATAAAATTGCGTGAGAATCGTTTTATTTAAGATACAAATGACGAAAACAATAGGAGTGCGGCAGTTGATGCCGTACTCCTATTTATATGGGTCAGAGATGCATTAATAGAATAAGTTGAAACGAAAAAAAGAAAATTGAAATGTTTTTTCAAACTTAATAAAAAAAGAAGAATATTCATGTAAACGATTTTATTGCTTTTTTCTCTTTTATACAAAAAGGGTCAGAATTTCAAGTAAGCGTATGAATTCATGAGGATTTTTTGCATGCTGTGTCTACTATACTTAGGTCACTAAGAAAAAGGAGTGATTTATTATGAAAAAGAACATGATTGGACATTATTACTTTCAACACTTCTTCTAGGCGGCTTGGCAACCCCAGCTTTTGCTGAAGGTCAAGCAACTTCAAAAGGAGATATTACCTTTACTGAACCAACAAATACCGTGGAGCCTCTTAACCCTACTGATCCTTCTAAACCAGTAGAGCCGGCAGATCCGGAAAATCCAGGAACTGGCCAGACAGGTCCTTTAACACTGGATGTAGTTCCCGAATTGCCGTTTGGTACACACGAGATTGAAAGTGGAACAAAGACATATCAAATAGACGCTTCAAAAAATGATACACCTTATCTTCAAGTATCAGATCGTCGAGGTGTAGGTGCAGACGGGCAAGCGCAAGGATGGAACGTGACAGTTTCGGTTTCAGATTTTGTAAACGGTTCACAAGTTTTGCAAGGGGCTGAATTGGATTTTGGGACATCCACTGTGAAAAGTACCTCAGATAACGAAGCCACTGCACCAACTAGTCAAGCTGTGACTGGATTAAGTAAAGCAAGTGCAGCGACACCAATATTTACAGCAGCAAAAGACCAAGGTCTAGGAACATGGCTTTCTGTTTATGATCCAGCAAATATCACGCTGAAAGTACCTAAAGCAGCAGCTGGAACATTCACGGCTGATTTGACTTGGAACCTCGTGGCTGGCCCAGTAGCATAGAATATGAAATAAATTCAACAAACTGCGGTGAAAATACTATGGATGAAGAATCTTTTTACCGCAGTTGTTGTTGAAAGGATGTGGTGGACAATGAATCAAAGTAAACGACTGTTTGTTTCGTTTTTTTCTATTTTAAGTCTATTTTTCATTTTTCCGTCAATCAGTCAAGCAGAGGATTCAGCAGGAGACTTTGGGATCAAACCGGTATTTCCAGAGAATCAAATAGATAAAGCAATCGGTTATTTTGATTTATTAGTGGCACCGGACCAAAATCAGACACTGGAAGTAATTATCAGCAATTCTTTAGATCAAGAACGAACATTTGAGGTCTCTGTTAATCCGGCGGTAACGAGTGATGGTGGAACAATCGATTATAGTCAAAAAAATCCAACGCTAGATGGGACCTTGCCGTTTGATGTCCGTGACGTTTTGACCGTTGCCAAAAAGGAAGTCAATGTACCAGCGCATGCTGAAACAACTGTACCTGTAGAAGTAAAAATCCCAGCTAAAAGCTTTAAGGGACGTGTATTAGCGGGTATTCATGTTTCACCTAAAGAAGAAGCTGAAGCAGAAAATGCTACAGAAGGAGCACAAATCAAAAATCGTATTGCTTATAATCTCGCAGTCGTTTTACAAGAAAGTCAAGAGACGATAGAACCGGATCTGAAACTTTTATCAGGAGATTTGAACGAGGTCAATGCAAAGCCCACTGTCCAGCTTCGTTTCCAAAATCCTCAGCCTACGATTATCAGTAATTTGATATTTACGAGCAAGATCTATTATGAAAATCAGCTTTATATTGAAAATACGTCTAATGCATTTTTAGTTGCACCAAATTCGAATTTTCACTTGAATCTTGATTTAGCTGGTGATAAAGCAAAAGCCGGTGATTACCGCGCAGAAATCATAGCAAAATCAGGTGACAGTAATGAATGGCGATTTACACAAAACTTTACGATCAAAAAAGAAAAAGCACAGAAAGTAAATGAAAATTCCGTTTTTGAAGTACAAGAACAATCTTTCCCATGGCTTTATGTAGGATTGGTTGTTGCAGTTCTAGTGTTACTGTTGATTTTGCTGTTTTTGTGGTTCCACAAGAAAAAGAAAAAAGGAGAAACAATACGATGAGGTGATTTCGTTGAAAACATCAATCTTATTAGGAGGGATTATTGCAAGTTTGCTGTTCTTCAGCTGGCAAGAGCCAGTCCAAGCAGATACCAAAAGTTCAGGCACGATTACATTTTATGATCTAAGTCCAGTTCCTCATCCAAGTGGTTCAGTCAATGGCGCCTCAAAACAACAGACACAGCCATCGATTTATAAAGAAGCTAATCAACATGGCGTATTCCCAGAGACGAATGAACAAAGGATCCGTGTTCTTTATTTGATTATTGGTATAGAATTATGGCTTCTTGCGTGGTTGTTGTTATGGAGAAGAAAGGAAAAGGAGGATGAACATGTTGTTACAAAATAAATTTACATTTTTTCGCTCCTTCTTTTTTACTTCACTTTTTGTTTTAAGTATATTTATCTTTTCACCTTCGGCAAAAGCTGTTGGAGCAACGCCTCCTACCATTTCTTATGATCCGTCCACATACGAAAACATCGTACCTCCAAATGGTGGACGTAGTGCAGTGAATGGCGGGAAGCTTGTCCAACTAACTGGGGCTAACCAGTTGCCTAAATTGACTGCTACTTATTTAAACGATGGTTCAAATGATCCTTGGAAAGGTGGCACGGTCCGTTTTCATTGGGAAAGTCATGTGAAACTAACAAATGTACTTGATTTGGTGAATATCACTGCACAAGGTTTTGCCTTCGTTGCAATCATCAATTTACCGGAACATGTATCAAGCAGTGATGTATTAAAAGCAATTGACTGGAACAACGCCTACTTGTATATTGCCGGTGCCCCCATCAAGGTTACTAGCGGGAGTTTATTATCAGCAGGAAGCCATACCTTACGTTTCGGGATGGGTTCGTGGGATACAAATACTCTCCTGCCAGATATCATCGCTATTATTACGCGAGGCGAGTTCAATGTTGACGATGTCCCGCTTCAATTTGATATTACAGCGATTTATCAGGAAACACTTTTTTAGATCTGCTACAAAAAGAGTTCAGTTTTGCCATTACAGAAGAAGGGCGACTGAAATTTGAAATATGGCTTTCCATTATGAAGAAACGGATGCGCTGTACGAAAAAAGCCAAACCAGATTATAGTAATCTTCCTGTTGGATTGTTTCAAACGACACAATTTTTATTGGAGCTCCATACATTTTTGACTCGTTATTTCTTTCAATATGCCTTTCCTTGGGATCAAAACGAAACGTTGGTTTTTTATCTTTTCATGATCAGTAACTTTACATTAGATACACATAATTCACATGTTCAGGAATTTTTGATAAGCGAAAAATACAAAGATGACGTAGTGGCTCAATTGAATCGAACGTTTAAACAATCGATAGAAGAATATTTTTCTTTCTATGCTTTTCCAGAAGAGATTTCGCAAAAGATTGCGTTGACAGTGATGCAAAATCACGCTCATTTTGCCTATTTTAGAGGATGGATGAATATTTTTGGTCAAGAAGGATTGAAACAACGGTTAACTGAAGTAGAAGATAAACAATTCCTTGTTTTATGTGAAAGGCTGGTCAGACAAACATTTGCTATTGTGGATTTTACTGAAGCAGACGAGGGAAATGCCCGTTTTGAATTATTTGCTCGCTATGCATCTATTTTACGAACGCTAATCAAGCAATTGGAATTGCGCTTGCAAATTGCTTATGATCTTCCGTACGAAAGGCTAATGGCGGATATCGTGAAAGAAATCATTCAAGAACAGTTGTTGAATACGATCAAATATGATTTAGTGGAATACGAGAAAGACAAGCAATATGATGTCATTTTGACTAGCCAATTGAAAGAATACCCGTCACAGAAGTCCGCTAAAGTTTTTGTATTTACGAGTAATGAATTTAACTATGATTTTCCCTATTTGAACCAATTTTTAAAAGAATGCTATTTAGAAAAATTGAATTTAAGGATGAATAAAACATGAAAATCGTGATCATTGGTGCTTCCCATGCAGGCATCACCGCTGCCCTAAATATACGCAAACTTCAACCGGAGGCAGAAGTTCTGTTGATCGATGAAAATCACAAAGATGGATTAGGCTATGTTTCAAATGGGATCAATCTTTATTTAAAAGGAAAGATACATAGTTTAGCTGAAGCTGCAAACAACGAGCAGACTCTTCAAGCAAGTGGTGCAAAACTGATCACCGAATGGAGAGTAACTGAACTTGATCCAGACAAACATCAGCTCATCCTCACTTCTGAGGAAGGAAAAAAAGAAACCCTAACCTATGATAAACTAATCGTGGCAACAGGTTCATCTCCTGCCACTTTATATAAACAAATTGAAGCTGAAAATGTCTACACCTATAAAAATCTAGTGCAATCTAAACAAGTACTTGCCGCTTTGAAAGAAGCAAAAGAAGTAGTAATTTTTGGTGCTGGTTATATTGGGTTAGAATTAGCAGATGCTTTGAGAAATAAGGGACATATGATTCATTTAGTTGATTACATGCCGAATGTTTTATCAAGATATTTCGATAAAGATATGATTGGCAGTTTTCAAAATCAGCTGAAAACCAAGCAAATCAACTTTCATCCAAATGAATTTTTGATTGATTGGAAAAAATCAGGAGAAGAAGTAGTATCCGTACAACTTTTGTCTCAAACACTGAAGGCAGATATCGTCATTTTTTCTGCTCAAACTTGTCCAAATACGTCATTGTTAAAAGACAAAGTGGCATTGTATGAGGACGACACTGTGATGGTCAATGAATACCTGCAGACAAGTGATTCGGATATCTATGCGATTGGCGATATCGTTCCAGTCAGTTTTGACAAAAAAGAACGGCATCTCTTTTTGCCCTTAGTTACTCGAGCTGTACATATGGCGAGAGCGGTAGCGTTGACTTTGTGCGAGCAGCCGACTGCTTATGATCTCAAACAAAAAATAACAGCAACGGTCATTACCGACCACTTTTTAGGAACTGTTGGGTTGACAGAAGACGAAGCACCATTTTTGGAACAAAGTGCCTGTTCTTGTTCAGGAGAGTTTGACCTATTTCCACAATACTATGAAGAAAATAAAACAGTAAATGCAAAGCTGATCTATCATCCAGATACATTAGAAATCATTGGTGGACAGCTGATAAGCAAAGAATTTTTATTATCAGATTTGAACTTGCTTGCTGATATCGTGAAACAAAAAAACACGATTCCACAGTTAGCAGTTGAAAACTTTGGATTTTTGGCTGAATATACCCCACGTTTTCACTATCTCAATGAGTTAGCTTTTAAAGTACTAGCTAAGAGAGCCAATCGCAATAGAGTAGAAAAAAGACCGTGAGAAACATCACGGTCTTTTATTATGTGAAATGCTATTTTTATAATAAAAAAACTGAAAATACTAACTAAAAAGCGTTTAGACATCATAAGGAGATATAATAAAAAAGCGAAAATGTATTTTGAGCATAATATTCGCCAAAAATTTATCAAGTGATAAAATTATTGTATAAAATAATTATTTCAAGAGGAGGAATTAAATGTTTTTAGCATTAAATGAAATTATGCATTCAAAGTTACGTTACGCATTAGTTGCAGGGGTGATGTTTTTAATCGCCTACTTGGTATTTTTTTTGACCGGGTTAGCTTATGGCTTAGCTCAAGACAATCGAACGGCGGTTGACAAGTGGGAGGCAGATTCGATCGTTCTATCGAAAGATGCAAATTCAAATCTAGGGATGTCCATGATTACTAAGAAGACCGCAGAAGAAGTTGAAGGTGGAAAAGTGGCCTATCTTGCCCAAACTCCAGGAGTCGTGACTAGTAAAGACAGTACAGAAGAAGGAAAAATCAATGTTAGCTTCTTTGGTATCGATAAAGATCAGTTCATCATGCCGAATCTTGTTGAAGGAAAAGCTTTTAATAACGATGATGAGGCAATAGGCGATATTAGCCTGAAGGAAGAATATGGTCTAGCCGTAGGAGATACGGTTAAGTTATCTGGTAGTGATAAGACGTTTAAACTAACTGGTTTTACGGATCATGCCAAGTTTAATGTTTCACCGGTTCTTTATATGACCATCAATGCTTACCAACAAATCCGCTTCGAAAAAGAAGACACAAGTGAGAATGCACGGATCAATGCAATAGTTGTCAGAGGAAAAATCAACGATTTACCTGAAGACTTGGAACAGATCAAAATTTCTAAATTCATCAATGAATTACCTGGATACAATGCACAAGTATTGACTTTTGGGTTTATGATTGGCTTTTTGATTGTTATTGCGGCTATCGTGATCGGGATTTTTATTTATGTACTGACGATGCAAAAAATCAATATCTTTGGTGTAATGAAAGCCCAAGGAATCACGGGAGGATTTATTGCACGCTCTGTAGTGGCACAAACATTCATTTTATCCTTTGTTGGTATTCTTCTTGGTCTAGTGGGAACAGTGGGAACATCTCTTGTTCTACCTGATGCGGTTCCATTCCAAAGCAATTGGCTATTTTTTGGCGTCATTAGCTTGTTGATGTTGGTAGTGGCTGTGTTAGGCGCACTATTTTCTGTTCGGACGATCGTGAAAATCGATCCGCTGAAGGCCATTGGATAAGAAGGAGGAAGAACATGAAAGCAATAGAATTTAAAGAAGTAGAAAAAAGTTTCCAAGATGGCGACCAAGTAGTAAAAGCATTGAAAGAAACAACAATGAGTATCGATAAGGGGGAATTTGTTGCAATCATCGGTCCTTCGGGATCAGGAAAAAGTACCTTTTTGACTTTAGCAGGTGGATTGCAGACACCTAGCAGCGGATCTGTATTTATCAATGATCAGGAATTCAGTAATCAAAAAGAAAGCGAACGTGTTAAACTCCGCTTCAAAGAAATTGGTTTTATCTTGCAAGCATCAAATCTGGTTCCTTTTCTGACAGTAAAAAAGCAGTTATTATTAGTAGATAAAATCAAACATGAACGTCGGCAAAAAGAAGCAAAAGAATTATTTGAGCAGCTTGGCGTGGATAAGCTAATCAACAAGTATCCAGAAGAACTATCTGGTGGTGAAAGACAAAGGGTGGCAATTGCTCGTGCATTGTACAATGATCCGTCTATTATTCTAGCAGATGAACCAACTGCCAGTTTGGATTCAGAAAAGGCAAGAGAAGTAGTCGATATTTTGGCAAAAGAATCAAAAGAAAAAAATAAAGCAACAATCATGGTGACGCACGACACACGGTTGATTGACAAATGCGATAGAATATTTATGATGGAAGATGGTGTATTGAAAGAAAAAGAATAACCAAAAAGTAGGTGGAAAAATGGTCCATCGATACAATAAAGACACGCAACAAAAAATTTTAAAAGAAGCGACTGACTTGTTCATGTCCAAGGGCTATCTTGGTACTTCAACAAGAGAGATCGCACAAAAAGTTGGGATCACCCAGCCCAATCTTTATCACTATTTTAGTGATAAAGAAAAGTTATATACAGCAGTATTAGAAAAGCACTTAGAAGATGTTGGGAAAGCGTTGAGAGAAATCGTCCAAACAAGCGAAACGACATTTCAAGTGATGTTGACAAAAATGGCTCAATTTTTGATTGAGACGCATCTTGTTGATTTATTTCTGATGCTTCACGACCTTGAGAGCAATCTTTCCAATGAAACGAGAGATTATCTTTTCTTTCTATGGAAGAAAAATTATCGTGAACCATTTGAAGAAATTTTTTCAACAAACCAATCCGTGTTAAGAAGTGGGATTTCCAAAGAAATTGCAGCAAGGCATTTTTTCTTAGTGTTGGCACCGTACATCACTCGATCAAAAAGATCTGTAGAAGAACCGTTGAATGTGGAACAATTGATCGATTTATATTTGAATGGTGTATTAGGACAAACGTAACGCTGTTATATGTTGAGAAAAATAGTTAGGTAAAGAAACAAGATATGACGAAAATCGTTGTATCTTGTTTCTTTTTTATACGGCTAGGTTTTCATGTATAGAACTTTGTTATTCTCTCATAATTATCAAGGGATATTTTATTTATTATTTCATTCTAATTGAATCGTTATCAAAAGAGATTTAACTAAAAAGTAGTTTTTGTTTGCTTATAAATAACGTATGAAACATAAAAGAAAACGATTGCAAACGTAATTTCAGAATGTTACTATTTAGTTGTAATTATAAAGTCAATGTTTCTGGTTCGTTTGTTCTGTCGGTTATCTAGGAGGTGTTTTTATTTAATAACATAAATAATTAATTATTTGTAGGATGAAAGAAACTATTTATTTGGTGGATGAATCACAACGAATAGACAAAAGGAGGTTTCAAAATATGTCAAAAATGAAAAAAATCAGTTTAGCCGTAATGTTATTTTCTTCGGTGATGTCTGTCACATCTCCGTTATTAGGACAAAAAGACTCTGTCTATGCCGAAGAAACAGCTCAAGTTGTTCAAGCAAAAGAATACCGGAATGTCATGTATTATGGAGATTGGTCCATCTGGGATGGTGAAGGGAAATTTCTTCCTCAAGATATTCCAGCGGATCAGCTAACACATTTGAACTTTGCCTTTTTAGATTTTGATAGCGAGGGGAATCTGAAATTTACAGATGCAGATGCTGCTGTAGGTGCTTCTTTAGAACAACCTGGCGTAGGATGGAACACACCAAGTTCCGGGATTTTGAATGCAATCCAAGATTTACGCGGCAAAAATAAAAATCTAAAAATAGGCGTATCTTTAGGTGGATGGTCAAAATCAGGAGACTTTTCAGAAGTTGCAGCTGATCCAGTAAAACGTAAAAATCTAGTAGAAAATATCACGAAATTTATTAAGTATACCAATATGGATTTTGTCGATGTCGATTGGGAATATCCAGCTGATGTCCGTCAGCCAGATCTAGTAGATAATGTAAACGATGAAGGAACACCACATGCAAAACCGGAAGATAAAGAGAATTACATCACGCTTTTAAAAGAGATTCGCGAGTCAATTGATCAACAAGGAGAAAAGTTAGGGAAAACATATGAATTATCTGTAGCGCTTCCTTCTTCAAGAGAAAAATTAAATGATGGGATTGACATTCCTAAATTATTCTCTGTGGTAGATTTTGCCAATATCATGACCTATGATTTGAATGGGGCATGGAGTCCAAACAGTGCTCATCATACGGCACTTTATGGTAATCCAGCTGATCCTAATTATGAAGAAGGTCTTTCTGTTGATCAGACAGTCAAATTTTTACAAAAAGAAGGAGCTCCTTCCGACAAAATCGTGATTGGTGCAGCTTTTTATACACGCGGCTGGCATGAGGTAGAAAGCGGGGATAACAAAGAGCTACCTGGTTTGTTCCAATCAGCAAAAGCAAGCAACCAAGATGCCGATCAAACACCTTCTTACGGTGCCAAAAACAAAAACGATCTTGTTTCAGGAAATGGTGGTAGAGCTGGCGGTGTCTGGCCTTATCGGAATATCGCTGATTTGATTGATCAAACAGCAGACTTAAAAGAATATTGGGATGATGTAGCGAAAGCACCTTATATGTACAGTAAAACAACAGGAGAATTCTTTACTTATGACAATGTCAAATCTGTCAGCTACAAAGCAGAATATGTAAAAGAAAATGAATTAGGTGGAGTAATCTCCTGGATGCAATCACAAGATAAGGAAACCAACAGTAGTAAGAGAGACGAGCTGACTAATGCGATCAAACAAGGATTATTCGGTGACGAAAAACTGTCAGAACAAGAAATAGTTTCCTCCCCGTTAGCGATTGATGTGGATATTTCTACTTATAGTGAATATGGTGCGAATGGTTATAACATCACTATCAAGAACAACGAGCAGCTTAACGAAACTTCTAGTGTATTGAGTGCAGTGGAATTAGCCCAAGAAACAATCAAATTCCCTAAACTGTATATTCCAATCCACTCAGCTGAAAGTCTAAGTGCCGGAGATTACAAAGCTGGAACAGTAACGATAGAAAATGGGTATGTCGTGATTGATTTAGCTTCTGTATATGATGGTAAACATATCGAGCCAGATGCTTCTTATGAATTTAGATTAAGATCAAGTGATGAGAATCCAACAGTCGATCGAATTGGCCATATTGCGTTAGTCCAAAGAATCGGAGATGAAGGAGCGGAAATCAATCGGCAAGTCATCTATGGAAAAGAACTGATACCAGATCCATCCGATACGCAGCCCCCATCTGTACCCGAAAATCTAGCTGTTTCAGATATTCAAGGAACACAAGTTACTTTGAGTTGGGAAGAATCAACAGACAATAATCAGGTGGCAGGTTATTACATCTATCGTGATGGTCAGCGTGTAGCACAAACAACTCATACTCGATATACAGATACAGGTTTGGAGACAAATACACCGTACACTTATACAGTCAGTGCATTTGACGCTTCTGGAAATGTATCTGAGAAAAGCTTGCCGATAACGATCACAACGGAAAGCGAAGACCCTGCTCCAGGATATGAAGAATGGAATCCAGAAAAAGCTTATGTCAAGGGAGACATCGTCACTTATCAAGGGAAAGTTTATCAGGCAAAGTGGTGGAATCAAGGAGAAGAACCAGGTTCTAATGAGTGGGGCGCATGGGAACTGATTGGTTAAATTTGCTGTTTATTTGAAAACACGGGGCTGTGACAAAATGTTTGTCGCAGCTCCTTTTTTGCGTACTTAAGCTGATTTTAAGTTTTGCCCCTTAGTCTGAATCTACGAGGTGAGAGTCAAACATGAAAAAAATAATTGGAGCTTTTGTATGTGCAATCATTATCATTATTATCTGTTTTCGAATAGATGTTTTTGGTCAAAAAAAGATAGTTGAACAAACGGTCAACAGTACGAACAGCACGGTTACAAAGACAAAGGAATCATCTGATGACACAGAACAAGAGACATTAGTCAAAATCGGAAAAAATGACCGTACACTATATACAGATGACTCGCTAACGACCCCATTAGCAACTATAAACGGCGGAGAACTGACGGAGTTTCTTTCCGAAACAAAAAATGCTTATCAGATTAAGACTAATGATGGCTATACTGGATATTTAGCCCTCGTAGATGGAACCAAAGTCACAAAGAATATACAAACAAAACCGAAAGAGTTATCTGATGCAGTGATTGTATTAGATCCTGGGCATGGCGGAAATGATACTGGGGCATTAAGCAATGATGAACAAACAGAAGAAAAGGATATAACATTAAGTACAGCCATAAAAGTAAAAAAGGCGCTAGAGGATGCTGGAGCAACGGTTTATTTGACCCACACTACAGATGAATTAGTACAGCTTGGAGATATATGCGACTACAGTGAAGAAAAAAAGGCAGATGTCTTTATCAGTTTACACGCAGACTCTACGGAATATGCGAATGAAGCAACTGGGATCACGACATATTATTACTATGGACAAGAGGAAACATTAGCACAAACAATCGCTGATTCCTTCACTGATCTGCCTCTGGATTCAAGAGGAATCTCCACTGGGAACTATCAAGTTCTTCGAGAAAATCTTCAACCTTCTATTTTAATCGAGATGGGTTATATGAATAATGATAGTGATTTAGAGGAATTAGTAACAGACAGTTATCAGCAGCAAATCGCTGCAAGTTTGACACAAGCATTGACCACCTATTTTCAGCAATAAATAAGGAAAGAGGTTGTGACAGAAGTGGTCAGCTTCAAGAAATAAGAAGGAATTGACGAAATTTGCTTCTCAAATTTTTGTGAAATTTCGGCTTATTTTTCGAAGAAGCTACTTCTGGAACACCGTTTAAGGAAAGAGGTTGTGAGCCTGCCGTTCAGCTCCGAGTCACAAGGAGCAATTTCAAAAAACAGCTTCTCATGTTTGATGAATATTGTGACTTGTGACCGAGGAGTTGGCAGGAGAACACCGTTTAAGGAAAGAGGTTGTGAAAAAGCTGTCCTGCATCAAGTAATAAGAACAGCCAAACAAAAATAGCTCCTCCTATTTTTCGTTTGGTTGGACTTATTACCGCAGATGCAAGTTTTTGAACACCATTTATTTTTTTAGTAGATTCAACGCTTTTTCTGTATTGGCAAAGTGAAGTTTGGCATATTTTTCAAGCATAGGCATGCCGCCTTTTTCTAATAGTTTTGCCGCTATTTGATCAGATTTCGTTCCAGCTCCTGAGGGAAGGGTGATTCCAGCTTCAGCTGATGCTTTGTCTAACTCTTCTAAAAAGCTGGCACGACTGATGATAGAAGCAGCAGCAACAGCTAAATGATATTGTTCACCTTTAGTAACGAAGTACAGTTTTTCTTGCAAGTGATTTTTTTCTAAACGCGCATATTTTTTAAAATTTGCTTCTGGCGTAAACTGATCGATCAAAATCGCTTCTGGTTTTTCTGGTGCGATTTTTTTTAGCAGCAAATGGATTGCTTGATTATGCAAAGCGACTTTCATCCGAACGGCATTGTATTTTGGCTGGATCTCATTGTATTTTTCTGGGGGCAAGACAAGTAGTTTGTAAGGGATAGTTTCTTTTAAGATATCAGCAAGTTGGATGATTTGGCTATCTTTTAACTCTTTTGAATCTCGAACACCAAGTTTACGTAATTCTGCAAGCTGATCACGTTTCACATAAGCAGCACATACTGTTAGTGGACCGAAATAGCTACCATTTCCGACTTCATCGCTGCCTAAAACGGATAATTGACTGATATTTTTTGGCAAAGAAGAGACCGTTCTTGCTGGTTTGGCCTGTTTATCCTGTGCCTGTCCCCAGCGCTGAGCTTCCGTTTCTGCGTTTGCCCCTTGGAACATCACTTTTCCTGATGTGTAAGCAGTGATGGTCGTCCCGTCTTTTTTTGCAGCAAAGATAGTATAAGGAATCTGTTTATTTAACAAATAAGAGCGATAGTATGCTTTCATTTGACTAAGTTGGTCGTTCGTTGCTTTGATAATGACGTTGCTCATAAAATTCTCCTCGTTTTTATACATAAATCTATACCGCAACTCCTGACTTTTCGTTTTCTAAGAGGTTGCGAGACATAGCATTTTTTTAAAGTTTATCATATAATAGTTAAGTATGTGAAAAATATTTGTGGAGAACGGTGAAAGAACCAACTTCATGGTACACTAAATAAAACTTTCATCAAATAGGAGGAAATGATTCGTATGGCGCACGAAAAAACACGCTACAAAGCAGTGATTGCCAACCAAACATATACTATTATCGGACGGGAAACCAAGCATCATATGGATATCGTAACGAAGCTGATTAATGAGCAGTTAGCAGAATTGAAACAATTATCACCACAAATGGATAATGAACAAGCAGCGATCTTGATGGCTGTCAATGCGCTTTCGGATCAATTGAAGAAACAAGAAAGAATCTTGGAACTAGAAGAAGAAACAGCAGAATTAAAGAAAAAAATGATCAAATTTACAGAGCTTGAAAATCGCGTAAAACGCATGGAAGCAATCGAGAATGAAGCTCGAGAAGTACTGAAAGAAAATGGTCAAGCAGATTATACTATTAAAAATCATGTGGAAGCACAACAGATTTTAAATGAAAAACGAAAAGGACAAATCAAACAAAAATCTTCTAATTAAGATCCTTTTATTAAAATAAGAAAAATTTAAAAAAGTTAGAAGAGAAAGGAACGTAGCATGCTGAGTTTGCTGATTTTATTTTTATTGCTAATTGCGTTTTTTTCTGGAGCACGTCGCGGGTTTGCTTTACAAGTCATATTCGCAATCGGATATGTGTTGTCATTTATTGCTGCCCAGCATTTTTACAAACCATTAGCAAGTCATTTGGAATTATACATTCCATACCCAGCTGTCACCCCGACATCAAAGTTAGCATTTTTTGATCAAGTATTTGCCTTTCACCTAGATGAAGCTTTTTATGCAGGAACGGCTTTTCTGATCATTTTGCTGATTGGCTGGCTGATCACCCGATTTGTGGGGGTCTTTGTCCATGGATTGACATATGTGCCAATCTTGAGACAGGTAGACTGGATTGCAGGAGGTATCCTGTCACTAATCATGGCTTACGTTACTATATTTTTGATTTTGCAGTTACTTGCCTTTGTTCCATTAGATGTGGTCCAAAACCAATTCGGCGAGCATAGTTTCGCTCGTCTTATCGTTGAGAGAACGCCCTTTCTTACCAACAAGATGTATGAGCTTTGGGTAACGAATATTTTGAATTAAGGAAAATAGGGCTAGAAAAATATTTTTTTAGAAAAACTTTTACAAGAATGTTTTGTTTTTTGTACACAGTAGTTTATTTAAGAAGGCTGCGCAACGTATGTCCGGCACAGCCCTTTTTTCATAGTGAAAGATAAGGTGATAAAATGAATAACCGAATCCTTGAAACATTGGAATTTGAAAAAGTCAAACAGATGGTCAAACAATTTGTAGTGACTGCACAAGGAAAAGAAGAACTGGCAGAATTGGTACCAGTGAGCGAGAAACAAACGATCACAGAATGGCTTCAAGAAACTGAGGATGGGTTGAAAGTACAACGTCTGCGAGGCGGGGTTCCTATACCAAAACTTGAAAATATCCGCCCTCATATGAAACGGATCGAAATCAGGGCAGATTTGAATGGAGTGGAGCTTGCACAAGTTTCCAGAGTGTTATCTACGACAAGTGAATTGCATCGGTTCATTGATGATCTTTCTGACAGTGAAATCGAATTTGCGCGTTTGTATATGTGGGCAGATCAGCTAGTCACGATTCCTGTTTTAAGTCGTCGTTTAAAGGAAGCAATTGATGAAGACGGACGCGTGACCGACGATGCTTCTCCTGAGCTAAAAATCATAAGACAGAACATTCGTCGAAGTGAACAAGCTGTTCGTGAACAGTTAGACGGAATCGTCCGTGGGAAGAACGCAAAATATTTGAGCGATGCAATCATCACCATGCGAAATGACCGCTACGTTATCCCAGTCAAACAAGAATACCGCGGTGTATTTGGCGGTGTAGTTCACGATCAAAGTGCTTCAGGACAGACTTTATTTATTGAACCAAAACAAGTGGTAGATTTGAATAATCGTTTGCGTCAATACCAAATCGCTGAACGAAATGAGATTCAACGTATTTTAAGTGAACTTTCTGCAGAACTTGTTCCACATCGTCAAGAAATCATCCACAATGCTTATGTGATTGGTAAAATGGATCTGATGAATGCAAAAGCACGATTTGGTAAAGAAGTAAAAGCCATCGTGCCGGGAATCAGTGAAGACAATCATGTCGTCTTGAAACAAGCAAGACATCCGCTGATTGATCAGGAAAAAGTAGTTCCTAATGACATCGCAATTGGAAAAGACTATCAAGCCATCGTCATTACAGGACCTAATACAGGTGGGAAAACGATCACGTTGAAGACTTTAGGTCTATTACAGCTGATGGGGCAAGCCGGGTTGCCGATTCCTGTAGGAGAAGAAAGCCAAATCGGTATTTTTGAAGAAGTATTTGCGGATATAGGTGACGAACAATCGATTGAGCAAAGTCTATCGACCTTTTCTTCTCATATGACGAACACCGTAGATATTTTATCAAAAGTCAATGAAAAAAGTCTGGTACTATTTGACGAGCTTGGTGCAGGAACAGATCCACAAGAAGGTGCTGCTCTAGCCATCGCAATCTTAGATGATCTTGGTAAAAAGTCTGCTTATGTGATGGCAACTACGCACTATCCTGAATTGAAAGTTTATGGATACAATCGGGCAAATACGATTAATGCCAGCATGGAGTTCGATGTGGATACACTAAGTCCAACGTATCGTTTACTGATTGGTGTGCCTGGACGAAGCAATGCATTTGAAATCTCCAGTCGATTAGGCCTTGATACAGATGTTATTAATGAAGCAAAGCAGTTGATGAATGATGAGAGCCAAGATTTAAATGAAATGATCACAGATTTAGAGAATCGCCGGAAAATGGCAGAGACCGAATATCTGGAAATGCGACATTTTGTTTCTGAGGCACAAGAACTTCATCATGATTTGAAAGAAGCTTACAGCTATTTCTTTGAAGAACGTGAAAAAGAAATAGAGAAAGCAAAGAAAAAAGCAAATGAAGTCGTGTCAGAGGCGGAAGAAAAAGCAGAAAAAATCATTGCTGATATTCGTAAAATGCAACAGCAGATCGGGCAAGGAAATGTGAAAGAGCATCAGTTGATCGATGCAAAGACCCAATTAGCAAATCTACATCAAGAAGAAACTTTGAAGAAAAATAAAGTATTGAAGAAGGCGAAAGAACAAAAAATATTGAAACCGGGAGACGAAGTGTTGGTTACGACTTACGGCCAAAGAGGGACGCTTTTACGTAAAAACGGGAATCAGTGGCAAGTAGAAATCGGCATACTAAAAATGAATGTGTCCGAAGACGAACTGATGCCTGTCGCTCCTCAAAAAGAGCCGACACAACGAGTTGTCCATGCTGTACGTTCTGAATCTAGCAGTCATGTGCCGAATCAATTGGACCTTCGAGGAAAACGTTATGAGGAAGCGCTAAGTGAAGTAGATCAGTATTTGGATTCTGCTATCCTAGCAGGTTATCCTCAAGTGACTATTGTCCACGGAAAAGGAACAGGCGCACTTCGCAAGGGAATTACTGATTATCTTAAAAACCATCGGAGCGTCAAAAGCTTTGAGTTTGCACCGGCAAATCAAGGCGGAAATGGTGCGACAATTGTTAAATTTAAGTAAAGCTTACTAAAGGTAAGCAGATGGTTCGCTATCCAAGGATAGAAATGCTATACTGGTCATAGATTTTAAAAATGGAGGTCTTTGATATGTCACAAGTAATTACAGATAAGACATTTAACGAAGAAACAGACAAAGGACTTGTATTAATTGATTTTTGGGCAACTTGGTGTGGTCCATGTCGTATGCAAGCACCGATTTTGGATCAATTGGAACAAGAATATGATGAAGAAGAATTCAGAATTGCTAAAATGGATGTGGATGAAAATCCAGAAACTCCTCAACAATTCGGAATCATGAGTATTCCAACATTAATGTTGAAAAAAGATGGTCAAGTAGTAGAAAAAGCTGTTGGTGTTCATTCAAAAGAACAACTACGTCAAATGATCGATCAATATTTATAAAAGCTTAAAGCAAAAATAAGCTGAGGATGGGACTGAATTCAGTTCCGTCCTCGGTTTTTTTGCGGTTGAGTTAAGGTTATTCAAATTAACATTTTTTGAGTATAATTACGTTGTCAGGCTGGATTGTTTTTTTGACAGACATGCTATAATAACTTTAATTGAATATGAAGGGGAGTACCAGATGAACGAACGAATCAAAAACAAACTAGCTTTACTTCCTGATCAGCCCGGCTGTTACTTGATGAAAGATAAAAATGGAACGATCATTTATGTCGGAAAAGCCAAAATATTGAAAAATCGCGTCCGCTCATATTTTACTGGCAGCCATAATACGAAAACGGAACGGCTTGTTAGTGAAATTGAAGACTTTGAATACATCGTTACAGAATCGAATATCGAAGCATTGCTCTTAGAAATCAATCTGATAAAGAAAAATGATCCTAAATACAATATTATGTTAAAGGATGATAAAACCTATCCTTTCCTTAAGATAACGAATGAAAAATATCCCCGTTTGGTGATTACTCGCAAAGTACTAAAAGACAAAGCACTGTATTTTGGACCATATCCTGATGTCGGTGCGGCGAATGAGACAAAGAAAATTCTCGACCGATTATTTCCTCTGAGAAAATGCAAACCTAGTCAGACAAAGGAGCCTTGTCTTTACTATCATTTGGGGCAATGTCTGTGTCCTTATTATTTCGATGTAGATCCGAAAGTCTATACGAAAATCGTTGATGAAGTGAAAAACTTTTTAAACGGAGGACACGAAAAAATCGAGTCAGAGATCCATCAGAAAATGGAAAAAGCTGCTGAAAACATGGAATTTGAAAAAGCTGCAGAATACCGAGACCAGATCCGTGCTATCGAAACAATCATGACTCGCCAAAAAATGACAAATACTGATTTACTGGATCGAGATGTATTTGGTTATGCGATTGATAAAGGCTGGATGTGTGTCCAAGTGTTTTTTGTAAGACAAGGAAAGTTAATTGAACGAGATGTTTCAATGTTTCCTTTCTATAACGAAGCAGAAGAAGATTTTTTGACTTATATTGGCCAGTTTTATCAGGAAAATGAACATTTCATTCCTAAAGAAGTCTTGATTCCTGATACGATCGACAAACCAAGTGTAGAAGCTTTGTTGGATACGAAAGTTCTACAACCAAAACGAGGCGAAAAGAAAAAATTAGTGGAATTGGCGAATAAGAATGCCTCAGTTGCTTTGAATGAACGATTTGATTTGATTGCTAGAAAGCAGGAGCGGACGATTGGAGCAGTTGAACGTTTAGGAAACGCAATGAATATCCCGACCCCAATACGCATCGAATCTTTTGATAACTCCAATATCATGGGGACGAATCCTGTGGCTGCGATGGTCGTATTCATTGATGGAAAACCAGCAAGAAAAGAATATCGGAAATATAAAATAAAAACAGTCAACGGACCGGATGATTATGCATCGATGAGAGAAGTCATCTATCGCAGATATTCACGAGTGATTCGTGAAGGGTTGCCTTTACCTGATTTAATCTTGATTGATGGAGGAAAAGGACAAGTCGATGTAGCAAAAGATGTCTTAGAAAATCAATTAGGAATCGATATTCCTATTGCTGGTATGGCAAAAAACGATAAACATAAAACAAATGAGTTGCTATTCGGTACAGATTTGGTTGTAGTACCACTTGAGCGAAATTCACCTGAGTTTTTCTTGCTCCAGAGGGTCCAAGATGAAGTCCATCGATTCGCGATTACTTTCCATCGGCAGCTGCGTAGTAAAAACAGTTTTGCTTCCCGATTAGATGAAATCGAAGGGCTAGGACCGAAACGAAAAAAAATGTTGCTTAAAGAGTTCAAATCATTGAAAAATATCACAGCAGCTACGATAGAAGAATTACAAGAAATCGGACTACCGAAAAATGTCGCACAAAACGTATTTGATAAATTACATCAGGAATGAGAAAAGGGCACTTTACAAAGAAAGTAAAGTGTCCTATCATTTTATTTACAACAACAAGAGAGTATACGTTTTGTTGGTAAATAATAAATCGCTTACATCTGGTGTTTTAGGATATATGGATTTATTGAAGAAGGAGTGAAGAAATGTTAGAAGTCAAGAATCTTGTTAAAACTTTTGGGAACTACACAGCTGTCGATCATGTCTCTTTCCAAATCCCAGACGGAAAAATCATGGGGCTGATTGGTCAAAACGGTGCTGGGAAGACAACGACTTTTCGTTTGATCTTGGATTTTTTGACACAAGACCAAGGAGAAGTGTTATGGAATGGTCATCATCTTGGGGAGAAAGATTATGATATCATCGGTTATCTTCCAGAAGAACGAGGACTTTATCCAAAAGTAACGATTCAAGACCAACTGCTTTATTTTGCAGAACTTAGAGGGAAATCAAGAAAAGAAATTGAACCAAAAATCGATTTTTGGATGGAAAAATTTCAGGTAAAAGGGAAAAAGACGGATAAAGTAAAATCTTTGTCTAAAGGGAATCAGCAAAAAGTCCAGCTCATCGCCACATTGATCCATGAACCTAAATTGATCATTTTGGATGAACCATTTAGCGGGTTAGATCCGGTAAACGCGGAATTACTGAAAGATGGAATATTGGAATTGAAGAAACATGGTTCGTGTGTCATTTTTTCTAGCCATAATATGGATAATGTAGAAAAAATCTGTGATCATTTGATCATGCTGCGAAACGGAAAAATGGTTTTGAATGGAAAAGTCCATGAGATCCGTGAATCATTTGGCCGTACGAAGTTATTCTTGGAATCTGGGTTAAGCCAACAGGAAGTAGAAGAAATCGAAGGCGTGAAAAAAGTGATCCTTCGTGAGGATAATACGTTAGAGATTACATTAGAAGATCCTGAAGCAGGGAAAGAAATCTTTACTCGTGCGACTCAATTCGGCTATATTCCTATGTTCAACCAGCAGCCGCCAACTTTGGAAGAGATTTTCAAATTGAAAGCAGGTGAAATCGATGCGTAAGTTTTGGATTATTACCAAAGATGTCTATTTAAAAAATGTCAAGTCGATTTCTTTCTTGATTATGATATTAGTCCCTTTCATCATGCTAGGTATTATTTATGTAGCAGGAAACTTTGCCCAGCAAAATAGTGATGTCAATAAAATCGGCGTATTGGCTGATAATGAGCAAATCAGTCAGCAAATGAGCCAAGTCAAAACAGATGATTTTGAGTTCAAAGCAGTGGATTCTGAAGAAAACGCACAAAAAGACCTTTCGGAAGAAAAAATTGATGCTTATTTAGTAGTCTCAACTGATAAAGATAAAGTAAATGGGACGCTTTATAGTGAAAATTCATTGGGACAAAGTACACAACTGCTGATACAACAACAATTGACAGGCTTGCAATCGATGCTTCGAGCAAGCGAATTAGGTATTTCTCCAGAAGAAGTAGCAAGTTTGAGCCAACAGGCAAGTTTGACTCGACAAAAAGTCAACTTTGATTCAAAAGGAAAAATGTCGGTAGGAGAAGATAATTCGACAGTCCAATATGTTGTCAGCTATGTGGCGACGATTGTCTTGTTCATTATCATTCTGACTTATGCACAAATCATTGCACAAGAGATTGCTTCTGAAAAAGGCACGCGGATCATGGAAGTGATCCTGTCCAGTACGACTGCACAAAAGCATTTTTACGGGAAACTAACTGGTGTTTTGCTTGTTGCATTAACGCAAATGGCATTATACGGCATTATTTTTGGTGTAGGATACAATCAATTCAAAGATATGGAAATGGTCAAGAATATATTGGATGGTATCTCATTAGATAATTTGATTGGACCATTCTTGTGGTATTCTCTTCTATTTATGATCTTTGGCATTTTGATTTTTTCTGTTTTGGCAGCTTTATGTGGCTCTTTGGTCAACAAAGCAGAAGATACAGCAAAAGCAATCTTGCCAGTGACTTATTTATCTTTAGGCGGATACATGCTTGGGTTGATATTAGGTGCGTCAGATCCAAATAATATCGTTATTCGAATCACTTCGTATATTCCATTTTTATCTTCCTATATTATGCCGGTTCGCTTGGCAAATGAGACAGTCGGTATGGGTGGAGCATTGATTTCCTTGTTGGTACTTGTAGCCGTGACATTCTTATTGATGATTTTGTCTGCAAACATGTACAAATCGAATGTACTCGTGTATAGCGAAGGCGGATTATGGAGTTCATTGAAACAATCGATTTCAATTATGAGAAATGAACGAAAAAAAGCATAAAATATAAAAAAATATAGAAGGAAGCTGGACATTTATTGTTCTCAGCTTCTTTTTTGTATAGACCTATTTCTATTTTTTTATTATATTTGATATATATCCATTGAAAATAGTGTATAACAACTTTATAATATTGAGTATACCAATTTTTGGAGGCGTTTTAATGGACCGCTATTTAGATTTACTTTCAGAGAAATTCCCCACAACGGAAGATGTCATCACGGAAATCATCAATCTCGAAGCAATTTTACAGCTTCCAAAAGGAACAGAGTTATTTTTGAGCGATATACATGGCGAATTTCCTGCTTTTGATCATATTCTGCGTATCGGTTCAGGAAATCTTAAAGAAAAGATCAAAGACCTTTTCTCTGAACAAATGACGGAAACAGAGATTAGCCAATTCACTATTTTTACGGCTTATCCAGAATATGCATTGACGACTGAGTGGTACAAAAAACAAGATAAATCCCAGCTGATCCATCGTTCGATCGATCTTTTACGGTTTACGACAGTCAAATACACTCGATCAAAAGTTCGAAAAGGATTGCCGAAAGAATATAGCTATATCATTGAGGAACTCTTGTATATCGATGATCGTATCAACGGGAAAAAAGACTATGTAAAAAAAATCATTGAACAGCTTGTCTTGATGAAGGAAGAAGAAAAATTTTTAACAAAACTTGCGCAGACGATCCAAAAATCTGTCATCGATCATTTGCATATCGTGGGTGATATTTTTGATCGGGGAACTCAAGCAGCCAAAGTGATGGATCGAATCATGGATTTTTCCTCTGTAGATATCCAGTGGGGGAATCATGATATTTTGTGGATTGGTGCGTATTGCGGCTCTGAGGCATGTTTATTGACGCTTTTACGGATTGCCGCACGCTACAACTATTTATTTGAATTAGAGAAAGAATATGGATTAAATTTACGTCCATTATTTTCTTTTGCCCATCAAACTTACCAGAAGAATCCTGTATTTACACCTAAAAACGGGAAAGATCTATCTGAAAGAGAACAAGAAGAATTAGAAAAGATCCATCAAGCACTTTCTATCCTCCAATTCAAATCAGAACATCAGTTGTTGGATCGACGACCTGAATTTAAAATGGACGATCGTAAATTGTTGGAAAAAATCAACTACGAGGAATCAACAATCGATTTAGAAGGTCAGCTCTATGAGTTGAAAGGGACTTGTTTTCAAACGATCCAGCCAGATGATCCTAAAAAGTTCTTGGAAGAGGAACAAAAAGTGATCGATAGTTTGGTGTATTCATTCCAGCACTCGTTAAGAATGCAAAAACACATGACGTTTTTGATCAAAAAAGGGGGAATGTATCTCACGAATAATCAGCATGTACTGTTTCATGGCTGTATACCTGTAGATGAAAAGGGGCAGCTCTTAGCATTTGAATTAGACCAATCTTATCGCGGAAAAGAATTACTGGGATTTTTTGAAAAACAGATAACTGAAAGCGCAAAAGATTTGACTGCAAAAGAAGATTTGGCGACCGATTTGATTTGGTATGCGTGGAGCGGGCCATTTTCGCCTTTATTCGGCAAGAGTAAAATGGCAACTTTTGAGCGCTATTTTCTCACAGAGCCTCATACGCACGTCGAAAAAAGCAATCCCTATTATCACTTGCGAGATGAAGAGTGGTTCAGTGAAAAAATTTTGGCAGAATTCGATGCAAAAGAAGAAGGTTCAGCAATCATCAATGGGCACACGCCAGTAAAAGTAAAAAAAGGGGAGTCACCGATCAAAGCAAACGGAAAAGCATTTGTTATTGACGGAGGTCTATCCAAAGCTTATCAAAAAACAACCGGGATTGCTGGCTACTCACTACTATGCAATTCTTACGGTTTCCAAATCGTGACACATTATCCGTTCTTGCCTATTGAACAACAATTTGCAAAAAAATCTGATCAAACGAATGTAAAAAAAGTGATCGAGCAGCAGCTCCCACGCAAACTTAATCGAGATACGACAAAAGGAATGGAATTACAGCAACAGATTACTCAGCTCCAAAGGCTGTTGGACTATCGAAAGGACGATTGAGAAAAATGCTAGCCAACATTGCTCAATAGACTAAAAAGCGACTGCAACAAAAGGCGTGCCACTGTCTCCTTCGGTATTAGCTCAAAAAACGGTAAAATATAAGAAGCGATTTTTCCGTTTTATTTCTCTAATACTCAGGTCAGGGCGCTGATTTCACGACCTCTGATTCACGGTGTTCAAAAGCTTGCATCTGCGGTAATAAGCCCAGCCAAACGAAAAATATGAGAAGCTATTTTTGTTTAACTGTTCTTATTACTTGATGCAGGACAGCTTTTTCACAACTTCCTCAGAAAAACGGTTAAAATTCATTCACAAAGAAATCGAATAAACGCTGTTCAGATGAATCTACACGATGAGAAAGTTCCGGATGCCATTGGACACCAAGAATTTTGTGCATATTATCTTTACTTTGGACTGCTTCAATGAGTCCATCGTTGGAAAAGGCGATGGCTTTTAACAAAGGAGAAAGATCTTTGACTGCCTGATGATGATAGGAATTCACAAAGTATGAATCAGGGAGAAGGTCACTTAATAAACTGTCCGAAACGATTTTGACTTCGTGAGTCGCAAACTGCGGGGCAGTGGGCTGTTGTTCGTGTTTTACGGACCATTTTGGATATAATGAAAGATCTTGATAAAGTGTTCCTTCCAACACGACATTCAATAGCTGAAGTCCTCGGCAGACTGCAAAAATCGGTTTTCTTTGTTTCAATGCTTCCAAAATCAATGCCTGTTCGAATTGGTCTCGTTGAATATTTGTTTCCGTCAGTTTTGGATGAGGGTCTTCCATGTAAAGTTGCGGACTAACATCCTGACCGCCTGCAAGAATAAGTTTGTCGATTTTCTCAATTAGTTGAGGCGCTGAATCTGGAGACATGACTGGCAGAATAAGAGGCAATCCTTGAGCATCTAAAACTGCATCCACAAATCCCTGCGGTGTGTAGCTTACTTGATTTCCTTGGAAAATATCTGTTGCTCGAATCAGTTGATTCCCGGCAATGCCGATGATTGGTTTCATTTTTATTCCCCCTAAAGTAGACTAATTGTAACAAGGATTTAAAAAAATTTAAACTATGTAAGACTTGCCCCTATACTTATCTGTTCTTGCTGTGTTACTATCTGTAAAGAGAATTTTCGTGTGAAATTCATGACGATAGTTGAAAATATTGCTTAATTTGTTATAATAAAAAGTAAGCAGAAATAAAAAGGTTGGGCGTAAGCTTCAAGGATCTAGTTCTTCAAGGGGTGAGAAGGACATTTTATTGAAGGGGCCTGCCTATACTAAGTTATCTTTAGAGGTACATACTTTCAATGAAAAAAGAAAGCATGTACCTCTTTTTTAAATCGAAAGGAAGTGAAGCAAGTGTTAGAAGCATTGGAACAAATCCGAAAAGCAGAAGAAGAAAATGAGAAGCGTGCCCGAACCCTACGACAGCAGTTGAAGACCTATGCAGAAGAAAAAGAGCAAGAATTGGAGATAATCCAAATAAACAATCGGCAACAGCTGAAACAGTTGGTAGAAGAAAAAGAACAATTCGAAAAGCAAGAATTAGAAAAAGAAAAAATGAAATTGAAAGCAGAAGCAGACAAGGTGCAAGCTACTTTGAAAGACCAATATCAAAAGCATCAGAGTCAAGCAATCGGTGCAATCATTGAAAGGGTGAAAGAAACTTATGGCCGTCACTAAGATGGAAAAAGTGACCCTCATTTCAGATAAAAGAAATCAGGAGAGGATTTTACAAGCAGTACAAGGAATCCAAAATGTTGAAATCCGGGATCTGTATCAAAATAGAACAAATAACCAGTGGGTAGAAAAATATTTTCCAGATACCACGATTATTGATAAAGAAGCAAAATTAAGCGCTTTAGGCAATCGACTGAAAGACATCCAAGAAGCTATCCAATTCATACAACACCACGGCGATAGCCGTCAAAAGAAACTCCATTTGAAACGTCAAGAACTTTCCTTACAAGATTTGGAAGCAAATTATTCCGAAGAAAATTTCATGAACAAATTAGAAGAAGTCCTTGATTTAAAAGAAAAGTGGGAACAGCTAACTGAAAAACGCGATCGTTTAGAAGAAGAGGAAGAATGGCTTCTTCATTGGCAACAGCTGGATATTGCTCCAAGTATGTATGCAAGTAAGACGACCCTTTTTGAGATGGGGACTGTGAGTGCAGCAAATTTTGAAAGTTTCAAGGAAGAACTGAGTAAACTTGATGACGTTTATATGGAAGAAATAGATTATACGCCAAAACAAGTTTATCTTTCGTATGTTGCTTTAAACAAATCAGCTGCTGCTATAGAAGAAATTGCTGGGAAATACGGGTTCAATAAAGAAACGTATCCTTATGAACAAAATCCTAAAGAAAAACTGCAAGAAACCAAACGGCAATTATCCATTGTTCACGAGCACCAAAAGAAGATAACAACAGCGTTAGGTCAGTGCAGCGGCTATATCCAAGAATTTGAATGGGTAGAAGAAGTCACACTTGCCGTTGCAGAACGGGAAAAAGTAAAAGAACGGTTTATCCATGCCACTTATCTGATCGTTTTGCAAGGTTGGGTAGATGCAGAAGAAAAACAGAATTTGATGCATGTGTTAAACGAAACTGTATCAGAAGAAGATATATATGTTAGTTTCGAAACACCAAACTCAGAAGAGATTCAGCAGGAAGTCCCTACTAAATTGAAAAACCATCCGCTTATCGAACCTTTTGAATTGCTGACTGAAATGTACAGTCTGCCAAAATATGAAGAAGTAGATCCAACACCTTGGATGACACCATTTTATCTTGTCTTCTTCGGGATGATGGTCGCAGATGTTGGTTACGGATTGCTGATGCTCATTGGGACAATACTAGCTCAAAAACTACTTGTTTTACCACGTGGGATGAAACGTTTCGTAAAATTCTTTGAGATTCTCTCGGTACCATCGATCATCTGGGGATTGATCTACAGTTCATTTTTCGGACAGGCATTACCAAAAGAACTGTTTGGCATTCGCTTGCCTTTCCCAATCCTATCTACGACGGATGACGTCAATACGATTTTGATTTTATCCGTGATTTTCGGTCTAATACAGATCTTGGTTGGATTATTTGTGGCAGCAAAGGAAAATATCAGGAGAAAAGATTACTTGAGTGCTGTCAGTGATGGATTTGCCTGGCAAGGAATCCTAATTGGAATCGTTATTGCATTGATTGGTGCCATGTTGATAAAAAATACAGCATTTGTTTATCTTGGCGCGGGGCTATCGATCATTGCTGCTTTATGTATCTTAATCGTGCCGATTATCCAATCGCCGTCTAAAGTCAAAGGTGCTGCTAAAGGAGCGTATAATCTTTATGGATTGACTGGTTATATCGGTGATTTAGTCAGTTATACACGTTTGATGGCACTAGGTATTTCAGGCGGAAGTATTGGCGCGGCATTCAATATGCTAGTTGCTTTCATGCCGCCAGCCGCTCGATTCAGTGTAGGGATCCTTTTGATCATCGCTTTACACGCACTGAATATGTTTTTGACACTGTTGAGTGCCTATGTCCATGGCGCACGATTGCAGTATGTCGAATTTTTTGGAAAATTTTATACAGGAGGCGGACGTGCCTTTGACCCGCTGAAAACGGCGGAAAAATACGTCAACATCAATCATAAGAAAAAAAACAATAGATAATTGGAGGATTTTTATACAATGATGGATTACTTAATTAGTCAAAATGGTGGAATGGTATTTGCAGTATTAGCGATGGCAACAGCGACGATTTTTTCAGGGATCGGTTCAGCTAAAGGTGTTGGAATGACAGGTGAGGCAGCAGCAGCGTTAACAACAAGTCAACCCGAAAAATTCGGACAGGCTCTGATTCTGCAATTGCTTCCAGGTACGCAAGGGTTGTATGGATTCGTTATCGCCTTTTTGATTTTTATCAACTTAGGAAATGATATGTCAGTTGTACAAGGTTTGAACTTTTTAGGCGCTTCTCTGCCGATTGCTTTTACAGGCTTGTTTTCAGGTATCGCCCAAGGGAAAGTTGCAGCAGCAGGTATCCAAATTTTAGCGAAAAAACCTGAACATGCTACAAAAGGAATCATTTTTGCTGCGATGGTTGAAACATATGCGATTTTAGGTTTCGTTATTTCCTTCCTATTAGTATTGAATGCCTAAGCATAAAGGAGGAAAACCAGATGAACGCCATTGAAAAAATCATCTCTCAGATGAATGAAGCAGCAGAGCAAGAAAGAGCGGCGTTAGAGCAAGAAGAGCGAATGAAGATCGATCAAAACTTTGAACAAAAACGTACGCAAATCGAAACAGAACATCAAAAACAAAAAGAAAAACAAATCGAATTACTTGAAAAAAAATACCGTCAGCTTAGGAATCGCCAACAAGTAGAAGTGCGACAAGAAAATTTGAACGCGAAGCAGGAATTTTTACGTCGATTGTTTGCAGATGCAATAGCTGAAATGGAGAATTGGGATGAATCTGAACAAATCCAGTTTATCAAAAATTCATTGTATTCATTACCTTTGACAGGCAAAGTAACATTCATTGCTGGAGAAAAATCAGCAGCTTATCTTTCTCAGACATTGTTGGATGAATGGAACAATGAACTTCCATTTACGATGGTTTTAAGCGATGAATCTGTTGCTGGTCAAGCTGGGTTTCTGATAAACGATCAAGGAGTTCAGTATAATTTTCTTTTCAGCAGCCTTGTACAAGATATCCAAGGAACGATGAGTTTTGAGATTGCCAATCAATTATTCGAATAAGGAGGGATCAGTGTATGGAATACCACGAACTAAATCCCTTGATTCGCGGAAGAGAGCTTGAACTTTTGTCCAATGAGACATTTGAACGGATGATTCAAACCAATTCTGTCGAAGCACTTGGTGAGATATTGAAATCCACGATTTACAGTCCATATATCTATGACGGATATGAATATGACTTTGAACAGAATCTTTTAAAGGAGCAGAGCCGTCTATTTCGCTGGTTAAAGGAATCAGCACCGGAGCCTGAAATCGTTTGGATCTATACGATGCGTTATACTTTCCATAATCTGAAAGCTTTAACAAAGGCTGAGATGACAAATCAAAATCTGGACCATTTGTATATCGACGATGGGTTTTATTCATTAGAAACCTTGAAGGATGCCATTCATACGCAAGTTTCAAATGAACTCCCTGAAAGTATTATGGATAGTATACGAGAAGTCCGCGATTATTTTGAAGAGTCTACCATTCTTCAGGGAATCGATGTGATCTATGATCGGCAGTTTATGACTGAACAGCGACGGCTCGCCGATAAGCTAGGATATCAAGAATTACTGACAGAAGTCATTACTTTTATTGACTTGACCAATATCACAACGATGGCTCGAGGAATATTGCAGAAAAGAACATATGGGTTCATGACGACGGTGCTTTCCAGTTCGGGAAGTATCGAAAAAGAAGTATTTTTGAACTTTGTAGATAAAGACATGGAAGCTTACACGAACTTTCTATTAGAGACAGATTATGCTGAGTTTCTGCGTCCTGTCATCCGTGAGGGAAATCTTGATCTCGTAAAGTTTGAACAGTTGAAAGATGATTATCTAAGTTCATTGTATCAAGAAGCACAAACCCAGGCTTTCGGACCACTGCCACTACTAGCCTTTTTGAACGCAAAAGAGGTAGAAAGCAAAAACCTTCGTTTACTGGTTATCGGCAAAAGAAGCCATTTCGAACCAGAAACAATCAGAAAGCGGGTGAGACAAGTCTATGACGCATAAGATCGGTGTAGTTGGCGACAAAGATTCTGTTTTGCCATTCAAATTGTTTGGCTTCGATGTTCGTTACGGTACAACCAAGCAGACCGTTCGCCAGGCAATTGAAGAAATGGCAAAGAATGAATATGGCGTGATTTATGTCACAGAGCAATGTGCAGCATTGAGCCCAGAAACGATCGAACGTTACAAGGAACAAATGATACCTGCTATCGTATTGATTCCCAACCATCAAGGATCATTAGGGATTGGGCTGGAAGAAATTCAAAAGAACGTAGAAAAAGCAGTAGGTCAAAATATCTTATAGTATGAAAAGGAGATAGAAATTTTGCAAATTGGAAAAATCATAAAAGTCTCCGGACCTCTTGTAATGGCTGAGAACATGTCTGATGCCAGTATCCAGGACATGTGTTTAGTGGGAGATCTAGGAGTTATCGGAGAAATTATTGAGATGCGTGGCGACGTGGCGTCTATTCAAGTATATGAAGAGACTTCTGGAATTGGTCCAGGCGAACCGGTTCGCTCTACTGGTGAAGCTTTATCTGTTGAATTAGGACCAGGGATCATTTCACAAATGTTTGACGGAATCCAACGGCCATTAGATACCTTTATGGAAATCACACAAAGTAATTTCTTAGGACGGGGAGTCCAATTGCCTGCATTGGATCATGAGAAAAAATGGTGGTTCGAACCAATATTAGAAGCCGGAGAAACGGTTAGTGCTGGCGATGTGATTGGAATCGTAGAAGAAACAAAAGTTATCAAACACAAAATCATGGTGCCAAATGGGATAAAAGGTACGATCAAAACAATCGAAAAAGGGTCGTTCACTATTGATGAAACCGTATGTGTCGTTGAAACTGAAAATGGTGACAAAAACTTGACGATGCTCCAAAAATGGCCAGTAAGACGTAGTCGACCAATCAAAGAAAAATTAAACCCTGATGCACCGATGATCACCGGACAGCGAGTGATCGATACGTTCTTCCCAGTGACAAAAGGGGGAGCAGCTGCTGTTCCTGGTCCATTTGGTGCAGGAAAAACAGTCGTTCAGCATCAAATCGCAAAATGGGCCGATGTGGACATGGTCGTTTATGTGGGATGCGGTGAACGTGGAAATGAGATGACGGATGTTTTAAATGAATTCCCTGAATTGATTGACCCTAATACAGGAGAATCATTGATGGAACGTACGGTATTGATTGCGAATACATCTAACATGCCGGTAGCGGCTCGAGAAGCTTCTATCTATACGGGAATCACGATTGCGGAATATTTCCGTGACATGGGTTATGACGTTGCTATCATGGCTGACTCCACTTCACGATGGGCAGAAGCACTTCGTGAGATGAGCGGACGTTTGGAAGAAATGCCTGGTGATGAAGGTTATCCAGCTTATCTTGGTTCACGGCTTGCGGAATACTATGAACGATCTGGAAGAGTCATTGCATTAGGATCAGAAGGTCGCGAAGGAAGTATAACCGCAATCAGTGCTGTATCGCCCTCTGGAGGGGATATTTCGGAACCAGTCACACAAAATACATTGCGGGTCGTAAAAGTATTCTGGGGTCTTGATTCCAGTTTAGCCCAAAAAAGACATTTTCCTTCGATCGATTGGATACAAAGCTATTCTCTTTATTCAACAGAAGTAGGGAAGTATATGGATCATATCCTTCAAGCTGACTGGGCATCCATGGTCACCGAGGGCATGCGTATTTTGCAGGAAGAACAGCAGCTGAATGAAATCGTGCGTTTGGTAGGGATTGATTCCCTTTCAGATAATGACCGTCTGACATTAGAAGTGGCAAAATCCATTCGTGAAGATTATTTGCAGCAAAATGCTTTTGATGATGTCGATACATTCACTTCAAGAGAGAAACAATTCAAAATGTTGAAGATGATCTTAACCTTTGGTGAAGAAGGACGGCGTGCGTTGTCGTTAGGTGCTTATTTAAGTGAGATCATGGACGGTACCGTATCGATTCGTGAAAGGATCGGACGAAGCAAGTATATCCCGGAAACAGAATTAGAAAAACTAGATCAAATTATCGGTGAAATCAAGCAAACGATGCAAACAATCGTTTCAGAAGGAGGCATGAGCAATGATTAAAGAATATCGTACGATCGGTGAAGTCGTCGGTCCATTGATGGCGGTTGAAAAAGTTGCTGGTGTCAAATATGAAGAATTAATCGAAGTCCGTATGCAAAATGGCGAGATTCGTCGTGGACAAGTATTGGAAGTCCAAGAAGATAAAGCAATGGTCCAAATATTTGAAGGAACAAGTGGTATCAATTTACGTGACTCTTCTGTACGATTTTTAGGACATCCTTTAGAACTAGGTGTATCGGAAGACATGATCGGTCGAGTATTCGATGGCTTGGGACGTCCAAAAGATAATGGACCAGAAATCCTGCCCGAAAAGTATTTGGATATTAACGGAGAAGTAATCAATCCAGTAGCTCGGGATTACCCAGATGAGTTTATCCAAACAGGGATTTCTGCAATCGATCATTTGAACACATTAGTTCGTGGACAAAAATTACCAGTATTTTCTGGTTCTGGTCTTCCTCACAAAGAATTAGCTGCTCAGATTGCGCGACAAGCAACGGTACTTGATTCATCAGATGATTTCGCCGTAGTCTTTGCTGCTATTGGAATTACTTTTGAAGAAGCAGAATTTTTCATGGAAGATTTTCGACAAACTGGTGCAATCGACCGTTCTGTCATGTTCATGAATTTAGCAAACGACCCTGCAATCGAACGTATTGCTACTCCTCGTATGGCTTTGACTGCTGCAGAATATCTTGCTTATGAAAAAGGAATGCATGTATTGGTTATCATGACAGACATGACCAACTATGCAGAGGCATTGCGAGAGATTTCTGCAGCACGGCGAGAAGTTCCAGGGAGAAGAGGCTATCCTGGGTATCTTTACACGAACTTAGCTACTTTGTTCGAACGAGCAGGAAGGATCCGCGGACTAAAAGGATCAGTTACTCAAATTCCGATTTTAACAATGCCAGAAGACGATAAGACCCATCCGATCCCTGACTTGACCGGTTATATTACAGAAGGTCAGATCATCTTGACTAGAGAGCTTTACAAGAGTGGGATTCAACCACCAATTGATGTACTTCCGTCTCTTTCGCGGTTAAAAGATAAAGGAACTGGACCCGGAAAGACAAGAGAAGACCATGCGGCTACGATGAATCAGCTTTTTGCAGCCTATGCACAAGGAAAACAGGCAAAAGAATTAGCCGTAGTTTTAGGAGAATCTGCTTTATCTGATGTAGACAAGATCTATGCGAAGTTTGCTGAGCGGTTTGAAAAAGAATATGTCAATCAAGGATTCTACACGAACCGTTCGATTACTGAAACACTTGATCTAGGGTGGGAACTGCTATCGATGTTGCCAAGAACCGAATTAAAACGAATCAAAGACGACATGCTGGACAAATATCTGCCAGAAGGGAAGTGAGTTCTGATGGTACGATTGAATGTGAATCCGACTCGCATGGAATTGACCCGATTGAAAAAACAGTTGACAACTGCCACAAGAGGGCATAAATTATTAAAAGATAAGCAAGATGAACTGATGCGTCAATTCATCCTGTTGATTCGAAAGAACAACCAACTGCGTCAAGAAATGGAAGAGTCTATGACAGAAGCAATGTCTGATTTTGTATTGGCAAATGCTTCGATCACGGAACCTTTCATCGAAGAATTGTTTGCTTTGCCGGCGGAAAACGTTGATTTATCTATTGTAGACAAAAATATCATGAGTGTAAAAGTACCTGTGATGAATTTTGAATATGATGAACAGCTGACAGACTCCCCTTTGGAATACGGGTATTTGAATTCCAGTGCCGAACTGGATCGGTCAATCGATCGCTTTACTACCTTACTTCCAAAACTTTTGGAACTGACAGAAATCGAAAAAACTTGTCAGCTGATGGCGAGTGAAATCGAAAAGACACGTCGACGAGTCAATGCATTAGAATATATGACGATTCCTCAATTAGAAGAAACGATCTATTATATTCGTATGAAGCTAGAAGAAAACGAGCGCGCAGAAGTAACAAGGTTGATCAAAGTAAAAAATATGGGTACCACTGACTAAGTGGTATCCTTTTTTAAAAGAGGAAAACGATGATTAAACAAAACAAACAATTAAAGAAACGCTTGCCGGCCGTTCAGCTTCTCGCATTAGGATTTTTTCTCCTGATTTTAGTTGGCGGCGGCCTACTTACCCTGCCATTTTTTAGTAATAGTGGGCATGGGACAAATTTTATCGATGCGCTTTTCACTGCAACTTCTGCCGTCTGCGTGACGGGATTGACGACATTGAATACAGCAGAACATTGGAACAGTGCTGGTCAGTTTTTGATCATGCTTTTGATTGAGATCGGCGGTCTTGGTTTTATGATGGTTCCGATTCTATGCTTTGCATTGATAAAGAAAAAAGTCAGTCTCAGCACACGTATTATATTAAAAGAAGCGCTAAATCTAGAAGAAGTATCAGGTGTGATGAAGCTCATGCTTTACATCCTGAAATTGGCCTTTGTGATTCAATTGATTGGTACGGTTGCTTTATCTTTTGTATTTGTGCCTGAATTTGGCTGGCTGAAAGGGATCTGGTACAGTTTGTTTCACGCAATCTCTAGTTTTTGTAATGCAGGGTTTGATTTGTTAGGAGACAGTTTAGCCAATCACCAGCAAAATGTTTATTTGATCATGGTGGTATCTGCTTTGATTATTTCTGGCGGATTAGGCTTTATCGTTTGGCGTGACTTATTGGAATATCATCAGAAAAAGAAGATGACGATTCATTCAAAAATCGCATTAACCGTTACAGGTACCCTTTTATTAGGCGGTTTTGTTGTGTTCTTTTTCACAGAACACAATGGGGCAACGTTAGTGGAAGGGAATATGTTTCAACGATTGGCAAATACTTTTTTTATGAGTGTAACACCTAGAACGGCTGGATATTATTCAGTTGATTACCTCCATATGAGTCATGCCGGTCTGATCTTAACGATGTTTTTGATGTACATTGGCGGAACATCTGGGTCGACTGCCGGCGGATTGAAAACAACTACGTTAGGTGTGTTGCTGATCCAGATGCGTTCGATGCTTAAAGGACGTACGAGAGCGGAAGCATTTGGCCGTACAATCCGTCAAGGCGCAGTGTTGCGAGCACTCACGTTGTTTTTTATCACGTTGACACTGTGTGTAGTCGCCATCATGATTTTATCAGTGACTGAAACGATACCTAAAACTTCTGGCATCGAATATATTGCTTTTGAGGTCTTTTCTGCATTTGGAACAGTAGGACTTACGATGGGATTGACGCCAGACTTGACTGCAATAGGGAAATTGATCATTATAGCGCTTATGTACATTGGACGAGTTGGGGTATTGACTGTGGTCTTCTCTCTGATGACAAAAGCACAAAGAACTCAATCAAAATACAAATATCCAGAAGAAAGTGTCATGATTGGATAAAGTATGCGGATAACATAAATAGAGGTTGTGACAGAAGGAGGCAGCTTCAAGAAATAAGAAGGAATTTACGGAAATTACTTCTCAAATTTTTGTGAAATTTCGGCTTATTTCCGAAGAAGCTACTTCTGGAACATCGTTTATTCGAAAAAAAGAAACTGTGACAAGATTTTTGTCACAGTTTCTTTTTATTAGCCTCGGATGACTTCGATTTTATAACCATCAGGGTCAATGACAAAGTAGTAAGAAGGCGCAGTGCCAGGTAATCCTTTTAAGTCAGTAATTTCAAGACCTGCAGCTTTATGCTGTTCATGTAATTTTTCTAAATCATCAGCTGCAATAGCTATATGACCATAACCATTTCCTAAATCATAGGCACCATGATTGTAGTTATAAGTCAACTCTAATTCATAGTCATCCCCAGGAAGTGTCAAATAAACAAGTGTAAATTTGTTTTCTGGAAAATCACGGCGGCGGCTTTCTTCAAAACCAAATGCCTTTTGATAAAATTCGATTGATGCTTCAAGATCTTTCACTCGAACACATGTGTGAGCCATTTTCATAGATTCATCTCTCCCTTTCCTTTTATTTAATCATAACAAAAAGAAGTAAGGAAATAGTTGATTTGTGCTTGTTCATGAGAAATTTCTCATGTAAAATGGATAGAAAATAAAACTGTTAAGGTGGAAACTATTCATGGATAAACCAATTTTTGGTGAAAAAAAGCAATTTGCTGATTATCAAACCCGTTATGCAGCATATATCGTCATAGAAAAAGATCAGCAGATTGCAGTAATCGAGGCTCCAAATGGTGCTTTTTTTCTTCCTGGCGGGGAAATTGAAGGAGATGAGACGAAAGAAGAAGCAATCGTTCGTGAGCTAATAGAAGAAATGGGGATTGCGGCAGAAATTGCTTTCTATCTGGGAGAAGCAGATGAGTACTTTTACTCGAATTATCGTGCAACTTATTACTATAATCCAGGATATTTCTTTGCTGCTGATTCTTGGAAGCGTATAGGAGAACCCACAGAAAAGACCAATAAAATCTGGTGGGTCAGTCCTCGAGAAGCACTTGATAAATTGAAACGTGGCAGCCATCGATGGGCAGTCGAGAGATGGATCGAAAAAAATAATAAATAAAAACTGAAAGAAAGCGAGTAGACCAGCTTTCTCTCAGTTTTTTATTTATTACAGAACGTATTTTTTGATTGCTTCAGCTACACCGTGTTCGTCGTTCGATGAAGTGATGACATTTGCTGCTTCTTTGACAAGAGAAACGGCATTTCCCATAGCTACTCCTAGACCAGCATATTCAATCATGGATAAGTCGTTCTCGTTATCCCCTATAGCCATGATTTCATCTTGGTCAATACCAAGATGTTGTCCAAGATTCGCAACTGCCGCACCTTTACTTGCTTCTTTATTTAGTACTTCGAAGTAATAGGGTGCACTTTTGACCGTTGTGTATTTATCACGGAAAGTTTGCGGTAAACGTGCAATTGCTGCGTCTAAAATTTCTGGTTCGTCGATCATCATCATTTTGACGATGTTCATGTCTGGTGTCATTTCTTCAGGTGTTCGATATTTTAGCGGCATCTTGACTAAGCTTGCTTCGTGTATCGTATAAGCGCTGATATCTCGATTAGGTGTGTAGATTGCTTTGTCATCAATCGAATGGAGATGACTGCCAACACGGCGTGCCATCACTTCGATTTCTAGAAAATCTTCATGAGTCAGACCGTGACGGGCGATGATTTTACCTGATTTTGTTTGTTGTACGAGTGCCCCATTATAAGTAATAACGTAATCATTATCTTGAAAAAGGTCCAGCTCGTTTAACTGTTCTTGGACACCTGGTAAGGGGCGACCAGTACATAAAACGATTGAGACCCCTTTTGCAACAGCAGCGGCAATCGCTTCTTTTACTTCTTTTGTTACTTCTCTTTTCTCATTTAATAAAGTACCATCGATGTCGATAGCGACTAGTTTGATAGCCATAATTTCCTCCAATATATTTTAGTTTATTTCAATCAATGCGCCATTACGGATATGGCTGGCAAATTCTTGATAAGTTTCATCAAATAAATCATAATGATCACGCAAGGATGGGTCAACCATTTCTTTTGGAAAGAAAAATCGCTCATCTCCTTGTTCTTGTCCCGCTAAAGCGGCAACAAGCTGACTAACCTGTGATAATTCTATCAAAGTTCCGTCATTTCGCAAAATCTCGATTTGCGTGCGATGTCTGCCTTGTTCTGGGCGATAAAAATCATAAGGCAGATCGTAGCTAGAGTTGACAGCAGTGTAATAAACAGGGTTATAGCCGACCTTTTCTACTAACAAAGTGAGTTTTTGAATCAAATTTGAATCCCGGTTGCCAGAAAAAGTGGCAGATTTCAGTGGTTTACGATTCAAAAAACGTTTAGCTAAATCATTTAAAATAGGATCAGCAGATTCAGACCATTGAGTAAAGTAAGTACCCAAGACCCCATCATCAAGTTTGAGGTATTCTTCTAAAGTAAAGCTTCCGTCAAGAAATGGCAAGAGTAGTTGAGAGTGTAGTTCAAAACTGCTGGCATCTTCTTGATACAACTCGTGCGCGCGATGAAGCAGATGCTCCAAGATCACTTCCATACCACGGGAAACAGGATGGAAGTACACTTGCACATACATTTGATATCGGCTAACGATATAATCTTCCACTGCATGCATGCCGCTCATGGAAAAGGCGATCCCGCCTTCATATGGACGAATCACACGTAATATTCGGGTAAGGTCAAATGTTCCATACTCCGTTCCGGTGAAATAAGCATCCCGAAGCAAATAGTCCATTCGATCTGCATCGATCTGGCTGGAAATCATTTGGACAACTTGCGGATTAGAGTAGGTTTTTTGGATCACGCTCGCTACTTTTTCAGGAAAACCTTCTTCTACTCGGTTAAGGATCTGATACACCTCTGTTTCTGGAGAAGTGATGATCTCTACAGTGATAGCCTCGTGATTCGTATGGAAGATGTGCTCGAATGTATGAGAGTAAGGACCGTGACCGACATCATGCAATAGTGCCGCACATAAAGTTACCAGCCGTTCCTGATCATCCCAGCCTCCGTTGCCTATCTTTTCTTTTGGAAAATTTCGAGAAAAGATATCGCAAATTCGTCTTGAAATCTCATAAACACCTAATGAATGGGTAAAACGGCTATGTTCTGCTCCGTGAAAAGTGAAAGAAGCAGTGCCTAATTGTTTGATTCGTCGCAGACGTTGGACTTCTTTCGAGTTGATCAAATCTAAGATTACTTGATGCTGGACATGGATATAGTTATGGACTGGGTCACGAAAAACTTTCTCCATAGGCAGCATTTGATATTTATAAGGGGTTGTCATATTGTAGCTCCTTTATGTTATTGCGTTGTTCCATTCTCTGGATTTGGTTGTTCCATTGCTCCAGCTGGATTTCTTTTTTTAGCCAGTCGGTAGAATCCAGTAAATCACTTGCAGAATACAGCTTTTCAAAAGCTTTTGCAAATGCTTCTTTGACTTCTTCTACGAGAAGGGGATGGTCAAGCAGTTCTTCAAGTGTTGCCATTGTGGCAGGATCAACTGCAGGATAGCCATTTGTACCAAAGCCTTCTTTTAAAGCAGATTGATAAAATCGTTTCATGACTTGCCCGCGCTTTTCCTGATTACCGTTGACACTTAAGTACATCATAACAGAAATCCCATTTTTGATGCGACGCTGAGCGATGCCGGCAAATTTTTTGCCATGGATGCTTAAATCATAAGTTCCAGGACAATAAGAATGGGTGATTTCGAATGCTTGAATCGGTGCCTTAGGAAAGGCGTATTTAGTCAATCGAAGCATTTGCTCGTAAGCTTCATCGATGGTTATTTTTTTTTTGTCATTCTGGGGGAAAATCAAAGAAATATTCAAAATCCCTTCGTCTGATACGATTCCTAATCCACCTGAGTTTCTGATTATCGGAGCATAACCTGCATCTTTCAGTGTTTGGATCCCGTCTCTAAGAAAAGGTGTCCGAACATCTTTCATACCTAAGATGACGGTGCAGTCATATTGCCAGAAATGCAAAAAGATCTGCTGGTGTTCTTTGGAATATTCCGTTAATATATCTGTTAATGCGAAAGGGGAAAAGTCGTTTTTTTGATAAATGTGCTGATCTAGTCGAATCGCAGGGTTCATTCAACCGGCTCCTTTTTATAAATTCATATTTTCTACAATATTATACTCTAAATTCAAGGAGTTGTTTTGGAAAAAAGGTTTTCTGTAAAAATGGACAAGTTGGTTGACAAAACAAAAGAAACTAGGAACAATGTAGCTATGAGAAGTAAAGGAGAATGAAGAATGGAATTATCACAAGGAACACCGATTTCGATCAAATTGCGTACAAAAGTGAAACAACAAGGGGAAATGCAAGATTTTTATTTTGATTTGAAAGGGCAAATGGTGACGATTGGCGATACGCTGTACATACGGTATAAAGAGATGCAAGAGGAAACAGGCGATGAAATCCCTGTAACGATCAAATTAGTTCCAGATGGTCATGTACAGCTGATTCGTGCAGGAGAAATGCGAATGCGTTTGAAATTTGGTTATAAAGAACGGTTAGAAACAGCCTACCGAACACCATACGGTATGATTCAGATTGCTACCTTTACGAAAGAACTGCATGTAAGTTTGAAAGACCGTCCCACAGCAGGAAAGGTTCGGATCGATTATGATTTGTTCATGGGACTAGAAAAAATCGGCGAATATTATTTGACATTGGATTTTACAGCGTAAATATAAAAGAAAAGTTTGATTTTTTGTGTCTGATTTTGTATGATAAGGAGTAGACTGTGAAAGGACGTGTCCTGATTGGAAATTAGTGTATTTGAAGGTGCAAACAAAAGCGAATTATCAATGATCGAAGTAGCACACGCGATTTTAGAACAACGTGGCGATGTCATGGATTTTTCTGATTTAGCCAACCAAATCCAAAACTATCTTGGTAAATCAGACAGTGAAATTCGTGATTCACTCGCACAATTTTATACTGACTTGAATATTGACGGCAGCTTTATCTCATTAGGGGATAATCGTTGGGGCTTGCGTTCATGGTATGCTATCGATTCGATCGATGAAGAAGTAAACCATGGAATGGACGAAGAGGATGAAGATACTCCGCGTCGCCGTAAACGCAAGAAAGTCAACGCCTTTATCAATGATGATGAAGACGCGATCGATTACAATGACGATGACCCAGAAGATACAGATCTGACAGAAGAAGACGACGATGATCTGTTTGATGACGATGATGATGAAGATGAAGAAATCGCTGCTTATAATTCTGACTTGCAAGAAATTGGAGCAGATGACCCAACAGATGATGAAGAAGACTTGCCTGGGAATATCGAAGAAGATTTAAGTATCATAGACGAAGACGATGATGATGAAGACTATGAAGAGGAAGAATTTTCTGACTCTGAAAAAGAATAAACATCATTTACTGTAGAGGCTGTGACGGAAGTGGTCAACTTCAAGAAATTTCCACTTATTTCCGAAGAAGCTACTTCTAGAACACCGTGTATCAGAGGTTGCAACAGAGACGTTGAAGCTATCAGAATAAGAAGGTGTGACATGATTTTTGTCACACCTTCTTTTTTGTATATAAAAATTCAAAGTAAATACATAAAAAATAAAATAATTGAAACTTTTAGCGTACCTTGTACGTCATATTAAGTGAGGCGGAAAGGAGTGGAGAATGATTTTTACTGGATATAAGAAAAAACGGCAGATTGAAAAATACCGTCACCTGCTGAATGGACTCATCGAAACTGATTATCAAAAAATGTTCCGTATCACGATGAATTACGTACATGATAAAGAAGAGGCCTTAGATGTGATGCAAGATAGTTTCCATAAAGCACTGAAGTATTTTGAAAAAGAAAAAGAAATCGAGCATTTTAGTGCATGGTTTTACCGGATATTGATCCGCACGGCATTAGATAGTTGGCGCAGACAAAAAAGGACACCTGTTGACTTATTTGAAATTCAAGATATCCCGCAGCAATTACCTTTAGAAACTTCCGTTGCAGAACTTCATATGATTTTAGATAAAATAGACAGTCCGGAAAAAGAGATTCTGATCCTTTACTTTTTTGAAGGATTTCGTTTGAAAGAAATTGCGACTATCTTAGATATGAACGAAAACACAGTTAAAACAAAAATGTATCGTTCACTGAATGTTTTACGTCAAATCCTAGAATGAAGGAGAGAAGACCGCTATGTATTCTCAAAAAGAAAAGTTAAAAAAACTAAAGAAAACTTATAAAGAACAAGAAATTCCAAGAGGGCTTCAAGAGGAGATCCGCCAGCGTTTTCTTATCGAAGAGCAATCATTCATAAAAGCAAGACGGAGAAAAAGACGCCTCCAAGGGTTCGTAGTATCTTTGGCTATCGTGATGATTACAACAAGTAGTCTCCTTTTTAATAGTCAAGTTCGAAGCTTTGCAGAAGACTTGCCAATTTTAGGATCAGTCATTGAATTGATCTTAGGTGAACGTTTTACTGATCAATCTGAAAAAATAGATATTCAAGTACCGAAGATCCATACTCAAAATGAGAAAGAAAACAAAACGATTCATGGATTAAACCAAAAATACTTTCACGAAGGACAAGCAGATTTTAAAAAAGCTGAAAAAGAATATGGAAATCTTGAAACGGATCATTACCAAGTTCTGGGTGATTATCAGAAAATCGTAGACGATGACCGGTTTCTTGTGATCGAAAGACAGATTACCCAAACAGCAGCGGATAGCCACGTTGAAAAAAGATACGACACGATCGACAAGAAAAACAGTGTCCAGCTCTCACTTCCGCTGTTATTCAAAGATGACACCTATCTATCTGTTTTGACAAAAGAAGTCAAGCGGCAAATGGCCGAACAAGTCAAGGAAGATCCGTCTAAGTACTATTGGACAGAACAAGATATTCAAGAAGGAACGATAGAAAAACCAACACTTGTTACACCAACACGAAGTTTTTATTTGAATAAAGAGCATCAATTAGTTCTGACTTTTTCTCAATATGAAATTGCTCCTGGTTATATGGGAACACCAGAATTCGTCATTCCCAAGTCCGTGACAAAAACGATTTTGGCATCGGAAAATTATTTGGATCATTAGGCGAGAAGTAGTTGCGACTAGCAGTTTCAAATTTTTACAGTTATTTTCAAGTAAGTAATTAAGAAGAGAAAGAAGAGATATAGTGAAAAGAAATTACTTAGTTATCAGTATCATTGCTTTATCCGTGCTTTTATTTTTCGAAGTCACTTCGGTCGCATCATTGATCAGCGAAGAGAAAGGAAAAGTAACTTCATCGGAACGCTCATCACAATCTTTCAAACAATCAGAACAATCAACGAATAAAAACAAGTCGACTGAAACAGCTAGCGTCAATGAATCCACTCAAGAATCAGTGAAATCAACACAAAGTCAATCAACTGAACTAGAACCAACACAAGAAAGTACAGAAGCTGTCCAAGATCCAACTGTCAAAAGTATTGCCATCAGTTTTGATGATGGACCAGGAGCGACCACGACACCACAGCTGTTGCAAATACTTAAAGAAAAAAACGTACACGCCACTTTTTTTGTTTTAGGAGAAAATACGGCGCAACATCCTGAAATTGTGAAGCAGACAGCTGAAGCAGGACACGAGATCGGCAATCACACGTATGATCATCAGGATCTGGCGGTGCTTTCTGCCCAGTCGATCACAGAAGAAGTGGCAAAAACAGACACTGGGATAAAAAAAGCCACTGGTAAAACCCCCACTTTCGTTCGTCCGCCCTATGGTTCGATCACAAGTGTAGGAGCAAGTGTTATCCGGCGGCCAATCATCGAATGGTCGGTCGATTCAGAAGATTGGAAGACAAGAAATCCTGATTTGATTTTGCAGAAGATCCAAGCAACAGTATACGATGGTGCAATTATTTTATTCTATGATATTTATCCTGAAACGATTCGTGCCGTCCCTCAAGTGATCGATTATCTGCAAGAGCAAGGGTACCGCATTACGACAGTGGGGGATTTATTAGGACATCCAACGACTGTCGAGAATTATTATGGCAGAAACGATCATCGGCCAGTCCAGTAAGTGAAAACAAGTATACTATAATAAAAAAACTGTCCGCTAATTTTTTTGGTGGACAGTTTTCACTTGAAAAGTAAAGAAGCAAACATTCGGAAGTTATGCTAAAATGGCAATAGAACGCGTCCTGAGGGAATCGAACCCTAATAGTTGTACACATTCAAGGTATGTCAGCATACAATAGGAGTGATATTATGTTGAAGGTTGCTATCTGCGATGATGAACTTGGCATTACTAACTATGTAGGTAATTTGTTGCAAAATTATGATCCAGATTTATTTGAACCTTATGTATATTATGATTCGTCAAAGTTGATCAAACAAATGGATCAATTAAATTTTGATATGTATATTTTAGATATTGAATTTCCAGGAAAGAATGGAATGGAGGTAGCAGATTTTATTCGGCAAAATGATTTCAATGTTCCGATTATTTTTTTAACGAGTTATCGAGAATATATGGAAAAAGTCTTTAAATTACATACGTTTGATTATATTCTGAAACCGTTGGAACAGAACTATTTTTTTCAAGTGATTGAAAGGGCTATCAAATATTTAGGAGTTTTAAATAATAAATTGAGTTTTCCTATAGAAAAACGGATTATCGAATCGCGTTAAATGACATTTTGTTTTTTGAAAAAAATAGACGTCAAGTATTCATCAATATGACATCTCAAAACAAATATGTCAACTTTGGAGATCATTGCTAAGTTGACATCAACATTTGTTCAAACACATACTTCATTTATTATAAACATGGAGCATATAAGAGAAATAGGAAAAAACTATGTTCGATTAAGCAATTGCGAAAATATCATTGAATTGCCTATAAGCAGAAAGTTTAAAACAGACGCTCTAACAAAGATACTTATGCGAAAGAGAGATTTATTCTAATGGAAGATGAGTTACTTCGAAATATTAGTCTAATAATGTACGTTTTTTTGCTCGATTATTTTTTCTCTGGAGTGGCAGTAAAAAAAGTAAGACTTTCTTGATAAATTTAATTATTTGTACGATTATTTTATTCAATTTCCTTTCGAATCTTTTTTTACCGTTTGAATATTTACCTTATATTAATATTTTCTGGAGTCTTTTTGTAATTGCGAGTATTGCGAAGAAATATTTTTTATCAGATAGTGAGATTTTCTTTTGGATGTTGTTTCTACTAGCAGTTAATTTCATCTGCGAATCGGTTTCCGTCAAGTTGATTCAGTTAATAATTTTGAATCAGGTAGAAAATACAATTACTCATTATTCGATCCTATTTAGCACTAGTCTCACGTTACTTATCGAAATTTTATTTTTCTTTGGCATGCGACTATTCCTTTCACGAAAAGAAACGCTACATAATCAAATTAATACTATATCTCTCTTAACAATGAGTTCAATTCCGATTATTTCAAGTATCATACCTTTCGGGTTTCTTATGTCAGAAGTAAACATGGCCATCAATAGAAGGATAATAGATATTTTTATAACGATGGGAATTGTAATCATGAATATTTGTGTTTTATACCTTTATCACAGTATTTCTTTTCATCAAGCACATATCAATCAAATCTCTCTAGAGAAGAAGGCGCTTGAATCAGAAATAAAATATGTGGAGGAAATTAAAAAGAGCCAAGAGAATCTGAAACAAATTAGACACGATTTGCGAAATCATTTTTTAGTTCTATCGGGGCTGTTAGAAAATGAAGATATTTCTTCAGCTAAGAAATATCTGAGGAAGACGATGAAACAACAAGAAATGATTACTGACTTTTATACTTCGGATCCTATCTTGAATTATATTTTAAATGAAAAACTGACTATAGCAGAACAATCGGAAATTCAGGTCAATACATCGATTTTTATATCAGAAAATGTAAAAATTGATTATGATATTATAGCAATCATTGTGGGAAACCTAATGGATAATGCAATCGAAGCATGCACTCGAAATAACGGAAAAGGCAAAGATATCACCGTGATTATTAAGCAGTTTAAAAGTGATCTTTTCATAGAGATAAATAATGCTTATTTAGTCAATGAGAGATATACAAGAAAGGAAGACAGAGTGCTGGTATAGGTACAAAAAGTATAAGATCTTTAGTCGAGAAAAATGGTGGAATCTATCATACTTGGACTGAAGCTGATAGATACTTTGCAAGCATCGTATTGTTTGACGTTTATGAATAGAGACTACAGAATTTAAAAGTTAGTCTGTCTAGTTTTCCATTATTGGAATTTAAAGTATTTCTGTTTTTTCTATGCGTTGTGTAAAGGTGATTAGTGTCATTCCAATAATCAGAGCGATAAAAACTGACAGTATAAATGTTAATATTGTGTAATTCAATACACCTAAAACGACAATATTTGAAACACCTATAATGTTTATAACAGCAGTGATAGAGGTGGTTTTATATAATTCAGCTATTTCAATTCTTCTCAAAATCTTCAATTCCTCCGTGATAGTGCTCTTAATGACAATGCGCCGGTGATGATTAACCAAATACTAACTGTTAGGATATTTTTTAGTTGAATAAATCCAGAGCCAAAAAAAGAAGTACGAATCAAATTGGCTGTTGGGACAAAAGGTAAGAAATCATCGACATTTGAGCTAAAATCAATAAAGCGACAGACAGGACAGAAAAATGAATCGCTAGACCAAATTTTAGGGATGAAGCAAGAAAAGACATCAGGATTCCTGGTAAAGAAGCGAATCCCCAGATAATAAAATCAGCCAATAGGAGATTGAATCGGGAAACGGGCAGTGTTCTTTGATAAGAAACGATCCCATTTTGCTTAGCAGTGCTTACTATCTGTGCCGATAAGACGCCCCCAACAGCAATAATCCCAAGTACTATTGCACCAGAGGATAAATAGACAGCGGTTGTATCATCCATTGTAGGAATTAAAAAAGTGAGTCCGTAAACAATTGCTAATGATAGTAGCAGTTGGGCCACTGTAAAGACTGGCAAAAGTACCTTGTATCTTACTAGACTCCATCTAAGTAAAGCGTATAATTGAAATAATCGACTATCGGAAGGGCGTGAATAGGAATCGTAGCTTTGCTTATTTTTCATTCGTTAATCCTCCGTATGTGTTTTCTAATGTTTGAGGTGATAAGCTATAGTTCGTTACTTCTCTTGATGAAATCTTTTCATTAATCCATATCATTGCATCAACTACTTGTTCTTGTGACAAAGTGACATCGTAACGTAACTCACCCTTTTGTAAGATACAGCCAATATTTCTAGGTAATTCTTGCATTTCAAATTCCTTATCAGAGAATAGTACAAGGTGCATTTGGATCAACGTTTTTTCTAACGATTCGCGAACATACGCATCTTTAATTAAAGTTCCCTTATCAAAGAGTAGATATCTATCTGCATATTGATCTACTTCGAGTAAATTGTGAGTTACCACAATTACAATGTGTCCTTTTTGAGCTAATTTTCTTAAGGAATTCCAAATGATTTTTCTTCTTATCGGATCAACATTATTTGTAGGTTCATCAAGCAGTAAGATTGGTGGAGGGGCAACAATAGACATGGCAAATGAAGTAAGCCTTTGCAATCCGCCTGATAGTTTCTGCCCTTGTACATGTGCCCATTTCGAAATTTTAAGTTCTTGCATAATCTCTATAACGTGAGTCTGGGTATCAGATTTATTCAATCCTCGTATCCTTAAAATAGCTTCAATAGACTGTTGCATGGTAACCCCATCTAATGGTGCATGAAATTGGGGCATCATTGCTGCAAATTGCCTAGCCATTTTCCAGTTTTTATCTAAAGAGTGGCCTTGAAAAGTAATACTACCGGAAGTAGGTTTTGTTCCGCCTATGATTTGATTTAAGAAAGTTGTTTTTCCTGCACCGTTGTGTCCAGTTACAGCAACAATTTCTCCAGGGGAAAAAACGATAGTTATATTTTTATTGGCAAAATTACTACTATTCTTATATTTTTTTGAAAGAGAATGGATACTTAAATGATTGTTCATAGTAAAATCACGTCCTAAAGTAGTTGATTGTTGGTATTAACCACACTAAAAGAATGAATATATCTGCACCCATTCCTAGAGCAAGGATTAATTTCGAATGGCAAGTCTTGTTATCAAACAAAAAAGGATCATCCCTAATCATGTTTAAAGTTAAACGTATGTCAGTTATACTGTAGACTCGAAATTGCCAAGCATTAAGATCGTCGAATCAATGTTTTATCATCAAATTCGATAAATTAATAATAAAACAAAAATACGTTCAACAATCTAAATGATACAATTAACCAAGTAGCTGTAATATTTAACCTTATTCAAACTTTAGTGTATAAACAAGATGATTTAACTTGAAAATAAAGTTATTCATACAAAAGAGATGAATCAACAAAAAATTAGAAGTGTTAGAATATGTCCATAAACAAAAGGGATAAAAGTCAATTATATGTACATTTTATGTTGGAGTGAATAGATTCTGGTGATTTAGTCGAAATGTGATTGATAAGTGGTTAGATGAACAGGTATAATAAGTGCGTATCTACTTTAGCATGTTGCTATGGAAGACATTCAAACATCAGCATTTCAAAAATAAAAGTGACTTGCGTAACGTTGAGGGTAGGAATTAATGGGTAGGCAAATTTTAGAAAAAGCAAAAAAAAGACACTTTCCGTCTCTGGTAGAAAGTGTCGTGAATCCTACTATAAAAAAATAGAACGCGTCCTGAGGGAATCGAACCCCCGTCTCAAGAACCGGAATCTTACGTGATATCCACTACACTAAGGACGCAAGCACTGGGATAATTGTAACTAAACAGATAAAAAATTACAAGGGGATTGGACAAAAAAATGAAATTTGAGCAAAATTTTTCACAAAAACAGCAGCAGACACAGAAACTAGCCATGACGCAACAGTTGCAGCAGTCCATCCAAGTTTTACAATATAACAGTGAAGAGCTGTTGGCATTCGTTGAGAACCAAGCAATGGAAAACCCATTGGTGGAAGTTGTTGAGCCGGAATGGCAGCCAGATTACATAAAAGCTTCTTCATCTTCTTATGAAGGAGAAGAGACAAATTACCTAAATCAGATTCCTGATACAAAAGGGTCTTTATTTGATTCATTGATCGAACAAGTCCACTTGAATTACCGAGATACTTTTTTAAGGAAAATCGTTCTTTATCTTGTAGAATACATCGATTTGAACGGATTTTTGACGATTAGTTTAGAGGAAGCTGGAAAAGAGATCGGAGCGACGCCTATCCAAATGCTCGATGCGTTGACACTAATCCAGCAATTAGAACCAGCTGGAGTAGGTGCACGTAGTTTGCAAGAATGCCTCATGCTTCAAACGGAACGGGATGATTATGCGCCGGAACTAGCCTACATCGTGCTAGAAGAATGTTTTGAGCAATTGGTGGAGCGAAAATGGAAAGAGATTGCGCAGCGTTTTTCTGTTGATTTACACGCTGTTCAGCAAATATTCGACTATTTGCAAACATTGAGCCCAAGTCCAGGACGAATTTTCGATCGTAGTAGCGAATTGTACATTATTCCTGATGTCCGGGTATTAGTGGACGATGGAAATGTACAAGTCATCTCAAACCGAAAAAAACAACCGAATATCCGATTTCAAGAGACCTACTTCAAGCAAATGTCACAACAAGCAGATAAAGAAACTGAAAATTATTTAAAAGAACGGAAACAGGAATTCGAATGGTTGAAGAAAACGATCCTCCAACGCGGGGATACAATTTTGCGGGTTGCTCAAGTCATTGTTTCTCGGCAAAAAGCTTTCTTTATCGACAAGGAGCGGCCCATCAAACCTCTTACGTTAAAGGAAGTTGCGACCGAGATAAATGTGCATGAATCTACGGTCAGTCGAGCAGTCAACGGGAAATATTTGGAAACAGATTTCGGTGTATTTGAGTTAAAGAAATTTTTCACTGCAAGAATCCCTACTAACGGTGCAGAACAGACAGAAGATCTTTCGGCAGATACTGCGAAGAAAAAGTTGCAGGAATTAGTTGATCAAGAAGACAAAAGCAAGCCGTTGTCGGACCAGAAATTGGTTGAATTGCTGAAAAAAGATGAGATAGCGATCTCAAGACGGACAGTAGCAAAATACCGTGATTTATTAGGAATCCCGAGTTCATCAAAAAGAAAACGTTATGATAATTAATCATCCAAAAAATCAGAAAAAGTATTTTACCTTTTCTGATCTTTTTAGTTGAAAAACGAAAGCAAAACTGTTAGACTAACAGTCGTGAGGTTGAGATTTCCCTTTATTGATGTGAAATTCGAAAAGTTAATTTCTTTTTTTTATCGTATATGGGTCGTTTTAAGTCTACATTGGACGCAAAGTGTCCAACTAAGGAGATCGCTATGCTAGATGAAATAAAAATGATTGAATCTGTTGCACCAGATATTATCGAAGTGTTGCAAGAACGCTATAAAATTTTACGAAATATCTATTGGATGCAGCCGATTGGACGTCGAAGTTTATCAGAAAGTATGGGGATAACAGAACGAGTATTGCGAACAGAAACAGACCTTTTGAAAAATCTGAATTTGATCGATACCTCAAAAAGCGGTATGACGCTGACAACTAAGGGTGAAGAAGTTTATCAAAGTCTTGAAAACTTCATGGATCAGCTTTTAGGTACGCATCAAACCGAACAACAGTTGGCAGAATATTTTGGTAATCAGCGCTGTATCGTTGTTTCAGGAAACAGCGAAGAGCAAACCAAAGTGGCTGATGCATTCGGCGAAGCGCTGAGTGAAGCCTTAGACCGACTGCTTCCGGAAGGCGAGAATATCATCGCTGTGATGGGAGGAACCACCATGGCAGTTGTAGCAGAACAGTTGTCTAATCTGGAAAATAAAAAACGGCATAACCTATTTGTCCCTGCAAGAGGGGGGATCGGTGAAGCGATAACTGTACAGGCAAATTCTGTCAGTGCAAGAATGGCTGCCAAAGCAAACGGAAACCACCGTGCACTTTATGTTCCGGAGCAATTAAGTCTGGCAACTTACAATTCTTTACTCAATGAGCCATCTATCCAAGAAGTCTTAAACTTGATTAGTGAGGCGAATTGTGTTATTCATAGTATTGGGCGTGCATTACACATGGCAGCACGTCGAAAGATGACTGAAAAAGAATTAGTCATGCTGAAACAAGCAAATGCTGTAGCGGAATCCTTTGGCTACTTTTTCAATGAAAAAGGCGAAGTTGTTTATAAGGTCCCTAGGATCGGCATAGAATTGCAAGATTTGGCGAAAGTCCCAATCATCATGGCGATAGCGGGCGGAAAATCAAAAGCCAAAGCAATTCAAGCTTATATGAAAAATGCACCAAAACAAACGTGGCTCATCACTGATGAAGCTGCTGCAAACGAGATTTTAAAAGGGGTAACCCTTTAAAATAAATATTTTTTTGATTTTCATAAGGAGGAAATCTTAAATGACAGTTAAAGTAGGTATTAATGGTTTTGGACGTATTGGACGTCTAGCATTCCGTCGTATCCAAGATGTAGATGGAATCGAAGTAGTAGCAATCAACGACTTGACAGATGCTAAAATGTTGGCACACTTGTTAAAATACGACACAACTCAAGGACGTTTCAACGGAACAGTTGAAGTTCATGAAGGTTCATTCAACGTAAACGGAAAAGAAGTTAAAGTATTAGCTAACCGCAACCCAGAAGAATTACCATGGGGCGAACTAGGCGTAGATATCGTTCTAGAATGTACTGGTTTCTTCACTTCTAAATCAGCAGCTGAAAAACATTTGACAGCTGGTGCTAAACGCGTTGTTATCTCTGCTCCTGGCGGAAACGATGTTCCAACAATCGTTTATAACACAAACCACGAAACATTAACTGGTAAAGAAACAGTTATCTCAGGTGCTTCATGTACAACTAACTGTTTAGCTCCTATGGCTAAAACATTGAACGACAAATTTGGTGTTGTTGAAGGATTAATGACAACTATCCACGCTTACACAGGTGACCAAATGACTCTAGACGGACCTCATCCTAAAGGTGACTTCCGCCGTGCACGCGCTGCTGCTGCAAACATCGTTCCTAACTCAACAGGTGCTGCTAAAGCTATCGGTTTAGTAATCCCTGAATTGAACGGTAAATTAGACGGAGCTGCTCAACGTGTTCCTGTACCAACAGGTTCATTAACAGAATTAGTAACAGTTCTTGAAAAAGAAGTAACTGTTGACGAAATCAACGCAGCAATGAAAGAAGCTTCAAACGAATCTTACGGATACAACACAGACGAAATCGTTTCTTCAGATATCGTTGGTATGACTTACGGTTCATTATTTGATGCTACACAAACTAAAGTAATGACAGTTGGCGACAAACAATTAGTTAAAACTGTTGCTTGGTACGACAACGAAATGTCATACACTGCACAATTAGTACGTACTTTAGAATACTTCGCTAACTTATAAGATAGACAAACGTACAAGTGTAAATGATAGACATGTACATTTAAAAGCGGGGAAGCAATCGCGCTTCTTCCGCTTTTTTTGATAATAAGTTTATTCAGGAGGAAATAAAATGGCTAAGAAAACAGTGAAAGATATCGATTTAAAAGACAAAAAAGTTCTTGTCCGTGTTGACTTCAATGTTCCTTTGAAAGACGGCGTGATCACTGACGACACTCGTATCAAAGCAGCATTGCCAACAATCAACTACGTTTTAGAACAAGGCGGAAAAGCAATCCTTTTCTCTCACCTTGGACGTGTAAAAACAGAAGAAGATAAAGAAGGAAAATCTTTAGCTCCAGTTGCAAAACGTCTAGGCGAATTATTAGGTAAAGAAGTAACATTCGTACCTGAAACTCGCGGAGAACAATTAGAAGAAGCAATCCGCAACATGAAAGATGGCGACGTTGTCGTATTTGAAAACACACGTTTTGAAGATGTTGATGGTAAAAAAGAAAGCAAAAACGATACAGAGCTAGGTAAATACTGGGCTTCATTAGGTGATGTATTTGTTAACGATGCTTTCGGTACAGCTCACCGTGCGCATGCTTCTAACGTAGGTATCGCTTCAACTGGTATCCCAACAGTTGCTGGATTCTTGATGGAAAAAGAAATCAAGTTCATCGGTGAAGCAGTAGAAGAACCAAAACGCCCAATGATCGCAATCCTTGGTGGCGCAAAAGTTTCTGATAAAATCGGCGTAATCGAAAACTTGATTCCTAAAGCAGACAAAATCTTGATTGGTGGCGGAATGACTTACACATTCTACGAAGCAAAAGGAATCAAGATCGGTAACTCTCTAGTAGAAGCTGACAAAGTAGAACTAGCAAAAGAATTGATCGAAAAAGCAGGCGACAAACTTGTCTTGCCAATCGACAATGTCTGTGCACCAGAATTTTCAAATGATGTAGAAACACAAGTAATCGAAGGAGACATTCCTGACGGTTTGATGGCTTTAGACATCGGCCCAGCATCAGTAAAATTATTTGCTGATACATTACAAGGTGCAAAAACAGTTGTTTGGAACGGACCTATGGGTGTATTTGAAATGAGTAACTTTGCTAAAGGTACAATCGGTGTTTGTGAAGCAATCGCTAACTTAGAAGGCGCAACAACAATCATCGGCGGAGGAGACTCAGCTGCAGCAGCAGAACAATTAGGTTTTGCTGACAAATTCACACACATCTCAACAGGTGGCGGCGCAAGCTTGGAATTGCTTGAAGGTAAAGAATTACCAGGACTAGCAGCAATCAACGATAAATAAACAGCCAATTTTGCTCTATTCTGACGAGTAATCGATCAAAAGGTGAAGGGAGTTTTCATGACTCCCTAGCCATTTTTCAATAAATTAAGGAGTGTGTTCCTCAATGCGTAAACCTATTATCGCAGGTAACTGGAAAATGAACAAAACTGCATCCGAAGCAAAAGAATTTGCTGAAGCAGTAAAAAACAAAATCCCTTCAAATGACAAGGTTGATTCAGTCATCGGATCTCCTGCATTATTCTTACAAGAATTAATGACATCAGCTGAAGGTACAGAACTAAAAATCTCAGCACAAAACTGCTACTGGGAAAACTCAGGTGCGTTCACTGGTGAAACTTCACCAGCAGCTCTTGCTGATCTAGGTGTTCACTATGTGATCATCGGACATTCAGAACGTCGTGAATATTTCCATGAAACAGACGAAGACATCAATAAAAAAGCAAAAGCTATCTTTGCAAACGGTATGACACCAATCTTATGCTGTGGCGAATCTTTAGAAACATATGAAGCAGGCAAAACTGCTGAATGGATCGAAGGACAAATTACAGCTGGTTTAGCTGATCTTTCAGCTGAGCAAGTGTCAAACATGGTGATTGCTTATGAACCAATCTGGGCAATCGGTACTGGTAAATCAGCTGACGCACAAATCGCTGACGAAATTTGTGGTGTTGTACGTCAAACAGTTGAAAAACTTTATGGAAAAGAAGTATCAGAAGCTGTTCGTATCCAATACGGCGGTTCTGTAAAACCAGAAAATATTGCTGAATACATGGCAAAAGAAAATGTTGACGGTGCTTTAGTCGGCGGCGCAAGCTTGCAAGCAGATTCATTCTTGTCATTGTTAGACGCTGTAAAATAATTGATGAAAATTTGCGAAAAATGCAAGAAATGTTTGCACTAATGAGCAAAATTAACTAAAATCGTATATGAGGGAAATCCCTTAGGAAAAAACAAACTCAAAGGAGAGACAAAACATGTCAATTATTACTGATGTTTACGCTCGCGAGATCTTAGACTCACGTGGTAACCCAACAATCGAAGTAGAAGTATACACAGAAAGCGGAGCTTTTGGCCGCGGAATGGTTCCTTCAGGTGCTTCAACTGGTGAATACGAAGCAGTTGAATTACGTGACGGAGACAAAGCTCGTTATGGCGGTAAAGGTGTAACTAAAGCTGTCGACAACGTAAACAACATCATTGCTGAAGCAATCATTGGCTACGATGTTCGTGACCAAATGGCTATCGACAAAGCTATGATCGCTTTAGACGGAACTCCTAACAAAGGTAAATTAGGTGCGAACGCTATTTTAGGTGTTTCTATCGCTGTTGCACGTGCAGCTGCTGACTACCTAGAAGTACCTTTATACCACTACCTAGGCGGATTCAACACGAAAGTATTGCCAACACCAATGATGAACATCATCAACGGCGGATCACATGCTGATAACTCAATCGACTTCCAAGAATTCATGATCATGCCTGTTGGCGCTCCAACATTCAAAGAAGCTCTACGTATGGGTGCTGAAGTATTCCACGCATTAGCTTCAATCTTGAAAGCTCGCGGATTAGCAACTTCTGTTGGTGACGAAGGTGGATTTGCTCCAAACCTTGGTTCAAACGAAGAAGGTTTCGAAGTAATCATCGAAGCAATCGAAAAAGCTGGCTATGTACCTGGTAAAGACGTTGTTCTTGCTATGGATGCTGCTTCTTCAGAATTCTACGACAAAGAAAAAGGCGTTTACGTACTAGCTGACTCAGGCGAAGGCGAAAAAACAACTGACGAAATGATCAAATTCTACGAAGAATTAGTTTCTAAATATCCAATCATCTCAATCGAAGATGGATTAGACGAAAACGACTGGGACGGATTCAAGAAATTAACTGACGTATTAGGCGACAAAGTTCAATTAGTTGGTGACGACTTGTTCGTAACAAACACTCAAAAATTATCTGAAGGTATCGAAAAAGGAATTGCTAACTCAATCCTTATCAAAGTGAACCAAATCGGTACATTAACAGAAACTTTCGAAGCAATCGAAATGGCTAAAGAAGCTGGCTACACAGCAGTTGTATCTCACCGTTCTGGTGAAACAGAAGATTCAACAATCTCTGATATCGCTGTTGCAACAAACGCTGGTCAAATCAAAACAGGTTCTCTATCACGTACTGACCGTATTGCTAAATACAATCAATTACTACGTATCGAAGACCAACTTGGTGAAGTTGCAGAATACAAAGGTTTGAAATCTTTCTACAACTTGAAAAACAAATAATTCTTTTCTAATGAAGATACATGATCGACCGATTGAAAGATAGACGAGCATGATCACTTAGTTAAGTAATCAGACTCTCTACCTGCTGATTTCAGCAAGTAGAGAGTTTTTTTGTTGTGAAAATCATTTGATGAATAAATCTCTTTTTTAAGAACAGAAAAATCGGGAGAGTACATAAATTATTATAATAACAACTGTTTATTTATATATATCATATAAACCCTATTATATAAATATCCGTATTTATTAAAAATAACTCATAATTTTATTTTTGTAACTGGCTTTTGTATATAATATTTACAAATATCGATACGAGACAATCGTATCGAAAAAAGTCAGTTATCAAGAGATAACATCGTATAGGACCTTTTAAGGATAGAACAATGAGAGAGGAGGAAGCAGTCTTCGTTTCATTCATATCCTTTTACGCCCGGATAGGATGATTCTCTTCAAAAAGGGGATGGCAATCTTCCTCTTTCGATAAAAATCATTTGAACAGGGAGACAGAAAAATGAAAAAATTTAGATAATTACAATGATAAAAATTATAAATATGGGATAACTACAAATATTTTTGGGATGGATCCGACTTACTGTTCTAAAATCGTCTGGCAAGCTTATTGGTATGCTTCGGCTGCCGTGCAAGTAGGAGGGATGTATCAGCCGCTTATTGCTTTGCCATACGATCTTCCTGATTATTTTGATGAAAGAGCGATCCATATCTTAACATGGGAGAATTGATGATGAGAAGGAGGATTTCTAAAAAAAGAAATTACTGTTCTAAGATTTTTATTTCGATAGGTTTACTGTTAGGGGGTACATGGCTCTATCAATTTCCAATCAAGAAACATATAGCTACACGAGCACTGTATCAATTATTAGAGGAGGAATACCAATTAACCGATTATGATATTTTTATTTCAAGAGTGGTGAAAGATACGAAAAGTGGTAGAGGCGGTGTCAGTATTTTTTTCATGGTAAGGAATAGTGTGTATGTGTATGAATATGACTACTCTCTTGAAGAAAATAATTGGCTACGTGGTTATTACGTAAGTAGGAGTAGCTATAGATCATGTGATACTCTTATTTTCAATGATGAGGAATAAAATGATTTGACTATAGAAGAACAGTTCAACGAAGTAGCTTCTCTTGTTTTTTTACTTGGTTGGATTTACTAGCGTAGAGGCAAGAATTGGAAAGCCATTTACTTGGAAAAGGGGAATGTGACGCTGCTTTTGTCACGCCCTTTTTTTCTGTGGCCTCTCTTATTTGTAAATCTAGGTGCACTCCAATACAATAAAAGAAACAGCAAAGGAGAAGATTAGATGAAAAAAGAAGAAAAAATTGCGATTTTACAAGAGATCATCCGAATAAAATCAGTGAATGGGAACGAAGGAGAAGTAGCAGCTTATTTGAATAAGATTTTGGAAAAACATGGCATAATAGGTGAAATCGTTTCTTACAGTAATGGTAGAGATAATCTGATTGCTCAATTCCAAAAAGGGCAATCAGGAAAAGTGTTAGGCCTATCTGGTCATATGGATGTCGTGGCGGCGGGGAATGAATCGTCTTGGACCTATGCGCCCTTTGCAGCAGAAATCCATGGGAATCGTTTGTATGGACGTGGTGCTACAGATATGAAGAGTGGCTTGGCGGCGATGGTGATTGCCATGATCGAGCTCAAAGAGTCAGGAAAACCATTTAACGGAACAGTCAAATTATTAGCCACTGTCGGAGAAGAAGTGGGTGAATTAGGTGGGGAACAGCTCACGAAAGCAGGCTATGTGGATGACTTAGATGCCTTGATCATCGGAGAGCCAACTAATTACAGTTTGATGTACACACACATGGGATCAATCAACTATACGGTCATCTCGCACGGAAAAGAAGCGCATAGCTCTATGCCAGACCAAGGCTATAATGCGATCAATCATCTAAATGAATTCATTACGAAAGCAAATGCTGAAATGAATTACCTCGCTGAAACAATCGAGAATCCCGTCTTAGGAAAAACAATCCATAATGTCACGTTGATCAGCGGCGGCAATCAAGTAAACAGCATTCCGAGCCACGCGCAGCTTCAAGGGAATATCCGATCGATTCCTGAATATCCAAATGATAAAATCATTGCATTACTGCAATCAATCGTCAAGGAATTGAATCAAGAGACAGACTACCATTTGGAATTGACGATCGATTACAACAAAATACCTGTCAAAGCTGATCCAGATTCTCCTTTGATTCATTGCATTCAGCAACAATTCAGTCAGCCATTACCTTTAGTTGGAGCGGCAGCAACCACAGATGCAGCCGAATTTACAAAAGCTGACCACTCCTTCGATTTTGTCGTCTTTGGGCCTGGTGTCGTTACTTTGCCTCATCAAGTAGATGAGTATGTCGAGCTCGATAATTATTTAGATATGATCGAAAAATATCAAGCTATTATTTTATCTTACTTAGCGTAAGTTTTTTTAATCGATGAAAAATAGAGCCAGATGAGCAACTTTTTGCTCATTTGGCTCTGTTTGTTCATCCTATTTTTCTCTTGGAATATATCAAGCGCTGCGGCAACATAGTGATGACTAATGTAACAACGACGATAGATAGCAGACGGTCAAGGTAGTCTGTGCCCGCCTGTACCAAGATCACACTGATGGTTTGATCGAAACCTAACCCATGTAACAATTGGACGATCATGCTAGATCCTGAGGAAGTGATTCCGCCAAATAACTGAACGGTAATGCTCGAAGAGACAATCGTTCCAGGTACAGACAAAATCAAAGCGAGTAATAAAAGTTTCAAACGTTTTTTATCTTTGTCGAGATACCTTGGTAAAATCAATCCAGCCAACAAACCTGTGAGGATTTGGATCGGTGAATAATACAGTGAAAAAATATCTGTAGTCACCCCGCTTAATACCCCACTGGATAGTCCTGTCAACATTCCTGGTATGGGACCAAGTAACGCGCCAGCAAAAATCGTTCCAATAGAGTCTAGATAGATTGGCAAACGAAGCCATAAAGCAATCGTTCCTCCAACATAATTGATCCCAATACACAAAGCCATCATTGTAAGTACGCGAGTTGCCATCTTGTTTTTATTCATTTTGTCAGCCCATCTTTAACCTTTCCAAATCTTTCATAATCGTTTCTTCTTGTGCATTTAAAAGAACGGTTAAAAACTTTTGGAAAAAAAGACGAGTATCTACTTTTGTCATAATTTTACTGTTAGCAGGTTTCTGCCAAAATTCATAACGGTCAACCAATGTTTGTCCACGACTTAGTCCTTCAGTTTCTACAGCAGTGAAGCTTTTAAAGCCTTCACAGATGGACTCATCGATAAAATAAGCAACAGCTAACGGATCATTGATGACACACCCCAAGATTCTTTCTTGTTTCCAGTGAAAGTCAAAATAAAAACGAGTGATCGTTTTTAGATACTCTCCCTCTTCAGGATTCATTTGGCAGCAATATTCAAGGATAGTCGGTGTCAAGACGATTTCTCTTGTCACATCTAACCCAACCATTTCTATCGGTTGTTTGAGCTTCTCGAATACATAAGAAGCTGCTTCAGGATCACACCAGTAATTGTATTCAGCAACTGGTGAACAGTTACCATGGCTTTTGTAAGTTCCGCCCATTGAGACAAAACGATCCATATGTTTTCCAACAGATGGATTGTTTTTCAAAGCAGAAGCGATATTGGTCAAAGGACCCAAAGCAATGACTGATGTATCTGTTTTTTCTTTGAAATAATCAGCCAGAAAATCAACTGCATGGAGCGATTCTGCCTGTTTGGCTAAGACCATCGGGAAATTTGTGTCCCCTAATCCATCCAACCCATGAGTGTCTTGCGCACTAATGAAAGGTTGCTTCAAAGGTTTTTCCATTCCTTGATAAACAGGAATATCTAAACGATCACAGCGTTCCAAACATTTCAGCACATTCTGCGTACCGATATCTACAGGGACATTCCCGCAAACGACGGTAATAGCAACTACTTCGATATCAGGGGATTTGACAGCTAGTGATAAAGCTAAAGTGTCGTCGATCCCTGGATCGCAATCAATAATTACTTTTCGCATTATTTCCAATCTCCTTTCTTTAGAGATACTTAGTTTTTTATTCTGGGAAGTTTCCGAACCAGTCCAAGACGAGCGTCTTGTTTATAATGCACGAAATTAGTATACTGGCTTTTATTGTGAATGTAAATGCTCTCTTACAAGTAAATCTATTGAGAAGAACTTTAAATAAATGATACAATGAAAAGGAAATGGAATTTACGTGTGCCGAAGAAAAAGAATCCTATTGATCGGTATATTGTATAATAAATAGATTATAGTTTGGCAGAAAGCGGCGGGTGTACGATGGTTATTTTTTATTTCATTCTTATTCTGATAATTATAGGAATCAGTTACCATTTTCTTTCTTATTTTTATGCAAAGAAATTAGTAAGAGCGGGAGTTCAGAGAGGCTATGACTGGTATGAAGACACTGGGCACCGCTTGATGGATCCTGCTGCAGTCACGTCAGTAGAAAAAAAGCGACAAAAATTAGAAGAAGAGTGTGAAAGCTTCTGGGAACAAGGAATACCGAAAACGATCAAAAGCTATGACGGGTTGAAACTAGCTGGACAGATGTTCATCCAACCAACTCAGCAGAATAAATGGGTCATTTGTGTACATGATTATCGAAGTACAGGGAAAAGAGATATGTCTCATATAGGTAAAAGATATGCAGAGAAAGGATTCAACGTTCTTATACTCGATTTACGTGCGCATGGAGAAAGTGAAGGAGAAATCATCGGAATGGGATGGCTAGACCGGCTAGATTTAATTGCATGGATCCAACTCATCTTAGATGAACAACCAGATGCATCCATTATTTTGCACGGGGGTTCAATGGGCGCTTCTACAATTATGATGGCAAGTGGTGAAAAGCTTCCATCTGCAGTCAAAGGATTTATCTTAGACAGCGGATATGTTTCTGTTTATGCGGAATTTCGGTACATGTTAAGTAAAATCACGGTCTTTCCTAAAAAAATGATCATGAGATATGCGAATCACTATGCTCAGAAATACGCAGGTTATTCTTTAAAGCAAGCATCAGCTACAAGACAGCTTGGTAGTAACCATTTGCCTTTGTTAGTCATCCATGGTGAAAGAGATCATTTTGTTCCTACAGAAGCAGCATACACGATTCAAAACGCTACGGCAGGGGATAAAGCATTACTGCTTGTTCCAGAAGCAGAACATTTGGAAGCATCGATGAAAGATCCGAAGACCTATTGGACAGTGATTTTTTCATTTATTGAACAAAGAATAACGATGGATTGATTTCCTCTTCCTTTTTGTAAGCAATCCGAGGATAAATAATTGTTTATAGACCAGGAGACTGTTAAAATAAGGTAGGAATAAAAAAATATCAGTTATTTGAGGAGTGCGGCATATGGAAATCAAAGAGGAAAAAAATCGTCTTGCTTTATTCAATGATGAGCAACAAGAAATCGGAGAAATGACATGGTCGGATGCGGGGCCAGACATTATGATCATTGACCATACATTTGTCGATCCAGCATATCGTGGTCAAAAATTAGCTGAAAAGCTAGTGTATACTGGAGTAGAACTAGCAAGACGTGAAGGGAAAAAGATCATCCCTTTATGCCCTTACGCAAAAAAAGAGTTTGAGAAGAAACCAGAATATCATGACGTCTTACGCCAATCATAATAATAACAGCTGAAAGTTTTGCACTTTCAGCTGTTTTTCCATTTATATAGAGTTGTCACGGAGTTTTATCTATGATAAAGTTAAAGAGACGATATCTTTTGGGAAGGAGGCTGCTATATGTATAATTTAATTTTGGGAATCGTGATCGTTTTATCAATTGTTATGGTCATTGCGATTATGATGCAGCCAAGCAAGCAAAATAGTGCAGCGAGTGCATTTACCGGCGGTGCGGATCAACTATTCGGCAAACAAAAAGCTCGCGGCTTTGAAGCTGTCATGCAGCGATCAACTGCAGTCATGGGAGCTGTCTGGATGATCTTATTATTTGTCCTAGCATTTTTATCTTCGAAGTAGTCGAATAAGCCTCTCGCACAACGGCGGGCGGCTTTTTTTATTGCAAAGAGAACGCTTAAGAAGAAGTTATGAAAGAAACTATGGTAAAATGAGGCGAAAGAGGTGAAACGAGTGAAACAATTACCAAAACCCCTTTATGCAAAACATGGAAAACGAGTAGTTTTGCTGCTTCATGCGTACTCAGGAAGTCCAAATGATGTCCGGATGCTCGCACGGTTTTTAGAAAAAGCAGATTATACAGTCTATGCGCCGCTATTTAAAGGACATGGAACGATGGAGCCATATGATATCTTGCAAGAAAAAGCAGAAATCTGGTGGGCAGATACTAAAAAAGCCATCCATTTTTTACAGTCTGAACAGTTTTCTGATATTGCCGTATTGGGACTATCGATGGGTGGCATCTTTGCTGTACGGGCACTAGAAGAAGAATCAGTAATTGGCGGCGGTTTTTTCTGTTCGCCCCTGTCTCCTGTAAAAACAAACGTGCCTGAAAATTTTGAAAAATATGTACGTCAAGTGCTGAAGATAGCAGGCAAATCTGAAAAAGAAATCAATGAAAAAGCAGTGTCTTATCGCTCGTTAGCTGAACATCAATTAATGGATATACAAGACCAAGCAGCAATCGCAGAAAGTAGACTATCAGATATCCAACAGCCGATATTTTTAGCTCAAGCTGGGAAAGATGAAATGATCGACCCAAATGGTGTATTTGAAACGGCACGCAAATTGAGCCGCCAACGGGTGACACTTCAATGGTATCCTGAAAGCGGTCATGTGATTACAGTTGGCACAGCAAGACGCGAATTAGAAAAAGACGTGTTGGAATTTTTAGAAAAATTACCTTGGAATGAGGAATAAATATGACAAAAGAAACAATAAAAGAGAAAATTCTCTTTTTCATGGAAAGCAGTCGCAAACGTAGTTTTTCTATGGAAGAAATCGCTGAAGGTCTAGGCTTTCAAAAAAGCGATGATTTTAAATTACTAGTACAAACGATTGCTCAAATGGAAAGAGAACAGAGTATCGTTTTCAATAAAAAAGGAAAAGTGAAACTTCCTTTAAAACCAATCTTGGTCGAAGGGACATTTCGGGCAAATGAACGAGGATTTGGATTTGTAACGATTGATCCCGAAGAAGATGATATCTATATCCCGAAAGAAGCGACTGGCTTCGCAATGGATGGGGATACCGTAGCAATTGATATCATGAAGCGAGCAAATACAGATATGGATCGCGGAGCAGAGGGAAAAGTAGTGGAGATTCGAGACCGAGCGACTACTCAGTTAGCCGGAGAATTTGTTGCTTATTCAGACGAAGAGATACAGGAAACGGATCTTTATGGTGTGGTCATCCCGAAAGATAGAAAGCTTAACCAATTCAAAGTGTATGCAGCGGCAGAGGGAGTTCGTCCAGTTGACGGAAGTATTGTACTGATCGAACTGACCCATTACCCTGAAAAAGGGTATGCGACTAGTTTAGAAGGGATAATCAAGCAAGTGATTGGTCATAAGAATGACCCTGGCATGGATATCCTCTCGATTGTCGTGGCTAACGGTATTCCTACAAAATTTCCTGATGATGTGTTGTCTGAGGCAGATGAAGTTCCAGACCAGATCAGCGAAACGGATATTGTTGGACGCAGAGATTTAAGAAATCAGCTCATTGTTACAATTGATGGAGAAGATGCAAAAGATCTAGATGATGCAGTAACGGTAAAAAAATTAGAAAATGGTAATTATTTTCTTGGAGTACACATTGCAGATGTATCTTACTATGTGACGCAAGGCAGTCAACTGGACAGAGAAGCATACGAAAGAGGAACAAGTGTCTATTTGACCGATCGAGTGATTCCGATGATCCCACAACGTTTATCCAATGGTATCTGTTCATTGAATCCCCATGTTCCACGACTCACCATGAGTTGTGAAATGGAGATCGATCCAAATGGACAAGTTGTCTCACATGAGATTTTTCCAAGTGTGATCCAAACAACAGAACGGATGACCTACACAGCTGTCAATCAAATCTTAGAAGATCAAGATGAAGAAACGATGCAACGCTATGCTCAGCTCGTGCCTATGTTCCAAGAAATGGGTGAATTGCATCGAATCCTTGAAACGATGCGAATCAAACGTGGAGCGATTTCTTTTGAGGATCGTGAAGCGAAGATCCTTGTTGATGCTGAAGGACATCCAAATGACATCCAGCTAAGAAGCAGAGGGATAGGTGAACGCTTGATCGAATCCTTTATGCTTGCCGCCAACGAAACAGTAGCTGAACATTATAATAAATTAAATCTTCCGTTTATTTATCGAATCCATGAACAGCCAAAAGAAGAAAAAATGCAGCGCTTCTTTGATTTTGCTTCAGCTTTGGGCATTCTGGTACGAGGAACGAAAGGAACGATCACACCAAAAGATTTACAGCATGTGATCGAAGGAGTAGAAGATAAACCAGAAGCAGCAGTTATCAATACTATGTTGCTAAGAAGTATGCAACAAGCACGCTATTCAGAAGATAATTTTGGACATTATGGCTTAGCAGCAGATTACTACACACATTTTACATCTCCTATTCGGCGATATCCCGATCTGATCGTCCATCGGCTGATCCGTTCCTATAGCCAAGATAAAAGTGAAAGCATTCAAAGTTTATGGGCTGAGGAACTTCCTGAAATTGCAGATCATAGTTCTAAGATGGAGCGTCGCGCAGTAGAAACAGAACGTGAAGTAGATGCGATGAAGAAAGCAGAATTCATGATGGACAAAGTGGGAGAAGAATTCGACGGGATCATCAGCTCTGTTGTGAAATTCGGACTGTTTATCGAACTGCCGAATACAGTAGAAGGATTGATCCATATCAATGAATTGAAACAAGACTACTTCCATTTTATTGAAAATCATTTAGCACTTGTAGGTGAAAGAACCGGTCTGACTTTTAAAATCGGACAAAAAGTGCGCGTAAAAGTAGTCAAAGCTGATCCAGATGAACGAGCAGTGGATTTTGAACTCGTTTCCGCAGAAGAGGTCACTGCGTTGGAACGTCCAAAATCACGCAATGGAAAATCTGGAAAACGAGAAGGAAAACAAGCAGGCAAACGCTCAGAAAAAAATGGCAAGAAGAACAAACGATATAGTGATAGTAAGCAAACGTTCGGTAAGAAAAAAGGGAAAAAGCCATTTTACAAAGGTGTCAAAAAGAAGAAAAAGAAAAAATAAAATGAGTTGGAGGAAACAGCTATGCCAAAAGGCGAGGGAAAATTAATTGCACAAAACAAGAAAGCTCGCCATGATTATTCGATCATCGACACGATGGAAGCAGGGATGGTCTTGCAAGGAACGGAGATCAAGTCGATACGAAACAGCCGGATCAATCTGAAAGATGGATTTATTCGTGTCCGCAACGGGGAAGCTTTCTTGCATAATGTTCATATCAGTCCTTATGAACAAGGAAATATTTTTAATCATGATCCGTTGCGCACGAGAAAACTATTATTGCACAAGAAACAAATCGTTCGTCTTGAAAACGAATTGAAAAACACGGGAATCACTGTTGTTCCTTTAAAAGTCTATATTCGTAACGGCTATGCCAAGGTATTGATTGGTCTGGCAAAAGGGAAAAAATCGTATGATAAACGGGAAGATTTGAAACGAAAAGATATCGATCGACAAATTGATCGAACATTAAAAAATTTCTCTAGATAATTTCATTATCCTTTTTCGCATATTCGGTGCTTTTGCTTTTACTTAATGATAAAATTTGTTAGCATTTAATCTGATAAAACATGATTATCACAGGTTTTTTCTTAGATCAGGAGCACCGTGCATGGGGAAAAATTCGCTTCGTTTTTGACTGAAATAAAAAAGTGTCTAATTTTCATGAAAATGTTTTGAATTTTCTGTTTCATGGTGGTATGATACCGTGTGGTTAGAAACCGATTGGAAAAAACCAGATACGCACATGAATTGATTTTATGTGAATTTCGGGGAAAAGAGGTGAAATGGATTGGATGAACGCTCGCTAACGTTCCACATTGGACCAATTTGGTTTGATGGTACAGTTTGTATAATGGTGTTACTGACCTGTTTGATTGTTTTCTTCTTAGCTTACTTTTTTACAAGAAATCTTAAGTTGAAACCAACAGGCAAACAAAATGCGATAGAATGGGTCATTGATTTTAGTCGAGGAATCGTAACAGATAATCTGCCTAGAAAAGAATTGAGCAATTTCCATTTGTTGGCATTTACATTGTTTTTATTTGTTTTTGTTGCAAACAACATCGGTTTAGTAACAAAAATCGTCTTACCTAACGAAACAACACTTTGGAAAAGCCCGACAGCAGACCCGTTTGTTACTTTAACTTTGGCATTTATAATGATCTTACTTACTCACTTATTCGGGGTGAAAAAGTTAGGCTTCAAAGGATATTTCGTAAATTCGTTCTTGAAACCCTATAGTTTTATGTTTCCGATGAAACTGATTGAAGAATTTACAAACTTATTAACACTTGCTTTACGTCTTTATGGGAATATTTATGCGGGGGAAGTTTTGCTAACCTTGATTGCAAAAATGATGACAAGCTTAGGCTGGTTCTCATTACCATTAGCAATTCCATTAGAGATGGTCTGGATCGCGTTCTCCTTGTTTATTGGGAGCATCCAAGCATTTGTCTTTGTTACTTTGTCAATGGTTTATATGAGCCATAAGATTGAAGTAGAAGAATAATACTCGGTTAAAAAACAAACTACTATTTATCTATTTTAGGAGGAAAACAATTATGAATTATATCGCAGCAGCAATCGCAATCATGGGAGCAGCAATCGGAGCCGGTTATGGTAACGGTCAAGTTATCTCTAAAACAATCGAATCAATGGCTCGCCAACCTGAAATGTCTGGTCAATTCCGTACAACAATGTTTATCGGGGTAGCTCTAGTTGAAGCTGTTCCTATCTTAGGGGTAGTTATCGCCTTGATTCTAGTTTTTGCCGTTTAATTGAATCAGTATTAAGGCAGAAACAACATCGTTTGTTACTGCTTTTTTACATGGAAACTAGAAATACTCCAAAGAAAGGAAGGCTCGCCTATGCTGAATCAATTGGCAATTGCAGAAGTTGGCAATGCGATGTTAGGTAACATCATCGTTGTCAGCGGCTCATTTTTGATACTACTGGCTCTCTTGAAGCACTTTGCTTGGGGACCAATCAGCGATATTTTGAAAAAACGTGAAGACAAGATCGCCAATGATTTAGATTCTGCAGAACAATCTCGCATCAACTCAGCGAAAATGGAACAAGAACGCGAACAACAATTGTTAGCCTCTCGTTCTGATGCAGCTGATATCATCAAAAATGCGAAAGAAAGTGGAGAATTAAGCCGCCAAAATATTTTGAAGGATGCTCAAGAAGAAGCAGCTCGTCTAAAAAGCAAAGCCCAAGCTGATATCACTGTAGAACGTGATTCAGCGCTGAACTCTGTAAAAGACGACGTTGCAGAACTCTCTCTTCAAATCGCGGAAAAAATCTTGAACAAAGAATTATCTCCAGAAATGCATGAATCATTAATCAATCAATACATTGAAGGTCTAGGTTCTTCAAATGAAACTAGATAAATATACAGTAGGAAGACGTTACGGGAAAGCTTTATTTGAACTGGCGATCGATTCAAATCAAGCAGAAGAAATCTATCAAGATCTCGTAAGTTTACGTCAAATCTATGAACAAGTACCTGGATTAGGGAATATGTTAAGTGATGTTCGTCTAGAACCTCATGAAAAACGAGAAATCATGGACAAGCTTGTCAGCGGTTATGATGGGATCGTTAAAAACTTTTTAGAAGTTGTTTATGAGTATAACCGAATGGATGACCTTTTGTTCATGATCGAAGAATATGAACGTCGATATGATGAACATCAAGGGTTACTATTGGGAAGTGTCACAACAGCAGTCCCACTTTCAGACGAACAACGAATACAATTAGAAAAGAATGTTGCAAAAACAATGGACTATCAATCAGTTGAATTAAAACAAATCGTTGATTCTTCTATTATTGGTGGCGCGATTGTTGAAGCCAACCATCGAGTAATCGACGGAAGCATTCGCACGCAATTAGAAAAAATGCGTAATCAATTAAATAGATAGTACAAAGAGGTAGGTGAATCGAATGGCCATCAAAGCAGAAGAAATTAGTGCCTTGATTAAAGAACAAATTGAAAATTATCAAAACGTGCTTTCAGTCGAAGAAATCGGTACCGTAACTTATGTAGGTGACGGGATCGCTCGTGCACATGGTTTAGAAAACGCGATGAGTGGTGAGTTGCTTGAATTTTCAAACGGCTCATACGGAATGGCGCAAAACTTAGAGTCAAATGATGTAGGTATCATTATCCTTGGCGATTTCGAGTCCATTCGTGAAGGAGATAAAGTAAAACGAACAGGTAAAATCATGGAAGTTCCAGTTGGAGAGGCCTTGATTGGTCGGGTAGTCAATCCGCTAGGTCAACCAATCGACGGACTAGGTGAAATCGTTACTGACAAAGCTCGTCCAGTAGAAGCGATGGCACCAGGCGTTATGCAACGTAAATCTGTTAACGAACCAATGCAAACAGGGCTAAAAGCGATCGACGCCCTTGTGCCAATCGGACGCGGACAACGTGAATTAGTCATCGGTGACCGTAAAACAGGGAAAACTTCTATTGCGATCGATACGATCATCAACCAAAAAGGCCAAGATATGATCTGTATCTATGTAGCAATCGGACAAAAAGATTCTACAGTTCGTACACAAGTTGAAACATTGAAAAAATATGGCGCAATGGATTACACAATCGTTGTGAATGCCGGTGCGTCTCAACCAGCACCATTGCTTTATATCGCACCATATGCTGGTACTGCAATGGGTGAAGAATTCATGTACAATGGTAAACATGTATTGATCATTTTTGATGATCTTTCAAAACAAGCTGTTGCTTATCGTGAACTTTCCTTGCTACTTCGCCGTCCACCAGGTCGTGAAGCTTATCCTGGGGATGTTTTCTACTTGCACTCACGTTTATTAGAACGTGCAGCAAAATTAAGTGATGATTTAGGCGGCGGTTCAATGACTGCTTTACCATTTGTTGAAACGCAAGCTGGAGATATCTCTGCTTATATCCCAACAAACGTTATTTCAATCACTGACGGACAAATCTTCTTAGAAAGCGACTTGTTCTACGCAGGTACTCGTCCAGCGGTTGATGCCGGACTATCTGTCTCTCGTGTAGGGGGTTCTGCGCAAATCAAAGCAATGAAAAAAGTTGCTGGGACTTTACGTCTAGACTTAGCAAGTTATCGTGAATTAGAAGCATTTACACAATTCGGTTCTGATTTGGATGCGGCAACACAAGCAAAACTAAATCGTGGACGCCGTACAGTAGAAATCTTGAAACAAAAACTGCATGCACCGCTAGCTGTTGAAAAACAAGTAGTGATTTTGTATGCCTTGACGCATGGATTCTTGGACAGTATCCCTGTAGACAGTATTTTAGACTTCGAACATGAATTATTCGAATATCTGGATACCAATCATTCAGATATTTTTGAAACAATCCGTACAACAAAAGATCTTCCAGAAGAAGAAACGTTGAACAGTGCGATTCAGGAATATAAAGACATGTTCTTAGCTACAAAAGGAAATAATTCCTCTACAGAAGATAAATTGAAATCCATTCAAAATGCATAGTGAGGTGAGATGAATGGGTGCTTCATTAAATGAAATCAAGACACGTATCGCTTCAACGAAAAAAACGAGCCAAATCACGCGGGCAATGCAGATGGTGTCTGCTTCTAAGTTGACAAAATCTGAAGCTTCTTCACAGAAGTTTCAGGTTTATGCAACAAAAGTAAGGGAAATCGTTACGCATTTGACTGCTACTCAGTTAAATGATATTGCCTCAGAAAATCCTAGAGGGGATATCAATTACAACAGCATGCTGCTCAGCCGTCCTGTGAAGAAAACCGGTTATATCGTCATCACTGCAGATGGCGGTCTGGTCGGTGGATATAACAGTTCGATATTGAAACAAACGATGTCTATTTTAGAAGAAGACCACCAATCACCCGATGATTACGTGATGATCGCAATTGGCGGAACTGGTGCAGACTTCTTTAAAGCACGCGGTATCAACCTAGCATATGAGCTGCGCAATTTATCTGATCAGCCAAGCTTTGATGAAGTCCGCAAAATCGTAAATATGGCAACAACTATGTACCAAAACGAAGTATTCGATGAATTATACGTATGTTATAACCATCATATCAATTCGCTAACTAGTCAGTTTCGTGTAGAAAAAATGCTGCCAATCTCAGACTTAGATCCAGAAGAAGCAACGACTTTCGAACAAGAATATATTTTTGAACCTTCAAAAGAAGAAATCTTGTCTCAGTTATTGCCTCAGTATGCTGAAAGTTTGATCTACGGTGCGATCGTTGACGCCAAAACAGCAGAACATGCTGCTGGTATGACAGCAATGAAAACAGCAACTGATAATGCTGCTAATATCATTGATGAGCTGACGGTTTCTTACAACCGTGCAAGACAAGGGGCTATTACCCAAGAAATTACCGAAATTGTTGCCGGAGCTTCGGCACTAGAATAGTATTGAGATTGGAGGAAAAAAGATGAGTTCAGGCAAGATTGTTCAAGTAATCGGTCCCGTTGTCGACGTGGAATTTTCTTTAGACCAATCCTTACCAGATATCAACAACGCATTAGTTGTTTATAAAAATGACGAAAATAAATCAAAAGTTGTTCTTGAAGCAGCATTAGAATTAGGGGACGGAGTGATCCGAACCATTGCAATGGAATCAACAGATGGTTTACAAAGAGGAATGGAAGTCATTGATACAGGCAAAGCAATCTCTGTTCCTGTAGGTAAAGAAACATTAGGTCGCGTATTCAACGTACTAGGAGATACGATCGATTTAGAAACACCTTTCCCAGAAGATGCGGAAAGAAGCGAAATTCATAAAAAAGCACCAGCCTTTGACGAATTAAGTACAAGTACAGAAATTTTGGAAACAGGGATCAAAGTTATCGACTTGCTTGCCCCATATTTAAAAGGTGGGAAAGTTGGACTATTTGGTGGTGCCGGTGTTGGTAAAACCGTACTGATCCAAGAACTAATCCATAATATCGCCCAAGAACACGGTGGTATTTCTGTATTTACCGGTGTTGGTGAACGTACTCGTGAAGGTAATGACTTGTATTATGAAATGAAAGATTCAGGAGTTATCGAAAAGACAGCCATGGTGTTCGGTCAAATGAACGAACCACCAGGTGCACGTATGCGTGTTGCGTTAACTGGTTTGACGATTGCGGAATATTTCCGTGATGTAGAAGGCCAAGATGTACTGTTGTTCATCGACAATATTTTCCGTTTCACTCAAGCTGGATCTGAAGTATCAGCCTTGTTAGGACGGATGCCTTCTGCGGTTGGTTATCAACCAACATTGGCAACAGAAATGGGTCAATTGCAAGAACGTATCACATCTACGAAAAAAGGTTCGATTACATCGATCCAAGCCATCTATGTGCCAGCCGATGACTACACTGACCCGGCGCCGGCAACAGCATTCGCCCATTTGGATGCGACAACCAACTTGGAACGTAAATTAACAGAACAAGGGATTTATCCAGCGGTAGATCCATTGGCTTCTTCTTCAAGTGCTTTAGCACCTGAAATCGTGGGAGAAGAACACTATAAAGTAGCAACAGAAGTCCAACACGTATTGCAACGATATCGCGAATTACAAGATATTATTGCTATCTTAGGTATGGATGAATTATCCGATCAGGAAAAAGTGTTAGTTTCTCGTGCCCGCAGAGTCCAATTCTTCTTGTCACAAAACTTTAACGTGGCTGAACAATTTACTGGTCTTCCAGGTTCTTATGTTCCTGTAGAAGAAACAGTGAAAGGATTCCGCGAAATCTTGGAAGGCAAATACGATGATCTTCCTGAAGAAGCTTTCCGAAGTGTTGGCCGAATCGAAGACGTCGTAGAAAAAGCGAAAACACTAGGCTACTAGAAAGGGGTGCCCCATGGATCAATATTTAACAGTAAATGTGGTAACTCCTGCCGGTTTGGTCTATGATCACCATGCAGCTATCGTCGTCGCACGTACGACAGCTGGTGAGCTTGGGATTTTGCCTAAACATGCACCGATCATCGTTCCTTTGACGATTGATGAAGTTCGTGTAAAACGGACAGATTCAGATACCCATGTCGATTGGATTGCTGTGAATGGCGGAATCATGGAAGTGCGTGATAATGTTGTTTCAATCGTTGCTGATAGTGCGGAACGTGAACGGGATATCGATGTATCTCGTGCGGAACGTGCAAAACAACGTGCAGAACGCCAGATCGAAGAAGCAAAAGCAAAACAAGATACGAACGAATTGAAGCGGGCAACTGTTGCGTTGCATCGAGCAATCAATCGTATTAAAGTATCTAAGCACTCATAAAATGAGAAGCGGATGTTTATCCGTGTATCAGAGGTCGTGAGCCTGCCATTCAGCTCCGAGGTCACAAGGAACAAATTAAAAAAAACAGGTTCTCATGTTTGATGAATATTGTGGCTTGTGACCGAGGAGTTGGCAGGAGAACACCGTTTATTTAGAATAAAGGACTGAGACAAGACTTTTGTCTCAGTCTCTTTTTTTGCATATTTTTTCCCTTATTTCCTAAAAATGTAAGGGTATTCCTCTATTTTTAAGTATACTTGTTTTTCCTTTTATACATTTTATGGTATTATCATTTTATTAGTTATTATAAAAACAACTGTTAGAAAGGACGTCATTATGCAAGTATACGGAATTGATGCGATACTTCGAATCGTGAGTCATTTGGCGTTTATCTACTTAGCCTTCTGGTCTTTACGTTCGTTACGCATTGAGACTTTTTTTAGACCAATGCATAATACGCAAATTAGAATGGCAATCGTACTTTTTTCAATCTTTTTAGGGTACACTGCAAGTAATTTTTTCTTAGAAGTTATCGCTTTATGCCGAAATCTTTTCGTTAGCCTGTAAATTTTAAAAAAAGGTACTATTTTAAAAGCAAGGGTGTTATAATAGAAAAGATTTTGAGTAAGTGTATGCTCATTGGAATTTTTTGGAGGGAACAACAACATGGAAGAGATCATCGTAAGAGGTGGCAATCAATTAAATGGAACAGTAAGAATTGAAGGAGCTAAAAATGCTGTATTGCCTATTTTAGCTGCCAGTTTGTTAGCAGAAGAAGGTATTACGACATTAGACAACGTTCCGATTCTTTCTGATGTCTTCACTATGAATCAAGTGATTCGTCACTTAAATGTAGATGTAGATTTTGATGAACAAAAGAATCAAGTAACAATCGACGCTTCAAGACAATTAGAGATCGAAGCGCCTTATGAATATGTTAGTCAAATGCGTGCTTCAATCGTTGTGATGGGACCGCTACTTGCTAGAAATGGACATGCAAAAGTGGCTATGCCTGGTGGATGTGCGATTGGTAAACGCCCAATCGATTTACATTTAAAAGGATTTCAAGCTTTAGGAGCAAAAATTATTCAAAAAAACGGCTATATTGAAGCAATTGCAGATGAATTGATCGGTAACACGATTTATTTAGATTTTCCTAGTGTAGGTGCTACTCAAAATATCATGATGGCTGCCGTAAAAGCAAAAGGAACAACCATCATTGAAAACGTAGCTCGCGAACCAGAAATCGTTGATTTAGCAAATATTTTAAATAAAATGGGTGCTCATGTCTATGGAGCGGGTACTGAAACAATGCGTATCGAAGGCGTTGATCATTTACATGCAGTCAACCATTCAATCGTACAAGATCGTATCGAAGCTGGTACCTTTATGGTCGCTGCTGCAATGACAGAAGGCAATGTACTGATTGCTGATGCTATCTCTGAACATAACCGCCCATTGATTTCTAAATTGATCGAAATGGGTGCAGAAATCATTGAAGAAGAAGGCGGAATCCGTGTCATCGGACCAAAACATATCTTACCTACAGATGTAAAAACGATGCCTCATCCTGGTTTCCCTACAGATATGCAAGCTCAAATGACAGCCATCCAATTAGTGGCAGAAGGTACAAGCATAGTAACTGAAACAGTTTTTGAAAATCGGTTCCAACATTTAGAAGAAATGCGCCGTATGAACGCCCACGTCAAAATCGATGGAAATGTAGCAATCATGGATGGAAACCATGAATTGCAAGGTGCGGAAGTGTATGCAACAGACTTGCGTGCAGCAGCAGCATTAGTTTTAGCTGGCTTGAAAGCAAATGGAATCACACGTGTCCGTAACTTGAATTATCTAGATCGTGGCTATTATAACTTCCATATCAAACTACAAAAATTAGGTGCAGATGTTGAACGTGTAGACATGGATCAAACTCCTGCTGAAAAAACAGCACAAACGATTGCATAAGGAAGTGGCTGAATGAGTAACCAACGATATATCTTATTAACTCTGATAAAGATTTTAGTGGTGATCTTATTACTTATCCTTCTTTTTGTAGCCGGAACGATGATTGGATATGGCGTCATCGGTGGTGGCAATCCATTTAAAGTATTTCAACCAAGCTTGTGGATTCATATTCGAGACTTTTTTCATTGATAATTAATTACGGTGGTTCTAGTCGATAGGAAATGAGCTATGAAGCAGCATAGGATAAAAGAAAACAGAAGGGAACGTTGACTTTAGTCGCGATCCCTTTTTTTAGTAAAAGAAAAGAAGGAATCTAGTTGATGAAGAAGATATTGATTTATTTAGTTAGAGGATATCAGCGCTTTATTTCGCCTGCATTTCCTCCTAGTTGCCGCTATTATCCAACCTGTTCTAATTATATGATAAAAGCAATTCAAACTCATGGTGCGCTAAAAGGGACGGTAATGGGAACGGCTCGGATCTTACGCTGTCATCCCTTTGTCAAAGGCGGTATTGACTATGTACCTTTGACCTTTCAATTAACGAGAAATAAGAAAGATAAAAAAGAACCAGATTATGAAAAGGTTGTGAAAAATACGGGTAGCACTGAGCAATAAAGAAATAATTTGGAAAATAGCTTCCCATATTTTGCAAAATTGTGAGTTATTGCCGAAGTGCTGGATTTTGAACACCGTCAAAAAAGGTTGTGAAAAATACGGGTAGTACTGGGCAATAAAGAAAAGAGAGAGTGACTATCAAAGCAACGACTTCATGACTACATATATGGAGGTCAAAAATGATCGAAGAACTCAATAAGATAGATTTACCATGGTCCTTGTTATTAGATGCAGATCCTGATAAAGAAAAAGTTCAGGTATATGTTTCAAAGGGGAACGGCTGGATATGGAAAGAAAAAGAAAAAACAATAGGTATACTGATCTATATAGTAAGGGAAAAAGAATTCGAAATCGTTAACGTAGCTGTAGAACCTTCGCATCAAGGAAAAGGGATTGGTGGGAAACTCCTTGAGACAGCTTTTCAGGAGCTTTCACAGCTCGCTTCCAGTCAAACTCAGATCATCATACGAACCGGCAGTACTAGCAGTGCTGCGTTACATCTCTATCAAAAAATGGGCTATGTGGAGATTGGTCGAGTCAAAGACTATTTTATCCATCATTATTCTAAACCGATTTTTGAGAACGGAGAACAATTGCGAGATCAAGTGATTTTAGCAATTCACTTACACAAAACCAGCTTTAACGAATAGACTTGTGATCCGAGAAAATGCTTTCAAATACTAAACATATACATTACAATAGCTTTAGCAAGCAAAAAGGAGAATATGTTTATGGGGATATTAGTTTTTGATTTTGGCGGGTCGGCTGTCAAATATGGTTGTTGGGATAGTAAAGATGTCAAAGGCAAGGGCCAATTTGCAACGCCCGAATCTTGGGAAGAAATGAAAGCGCAATTATTACAAGTCTATAAAGACATGTGTCTTTCTTTTGAGATTGAAGGAATTGGGATCAGCTCACCTGGAGTAGTGAATAATGAGAAACAGGTAATTGAGGGAATCAGTGCGATCCCTTATATTCATGGCTTTAATATTTTTAGAGATTTGGAAACTTTGTTTCAACTTCCGGTAACGATTGAAAATGACGCCAACTGTGCCGGAATGGCTGAGTTTTATGAAGGAGCTGCTCGTGATTATCGAGATGTTGCTTTTGTCGTGGTAGGAACTGGGATTGGTGGGGCGATGTTCACGAAAGGCCAAATCAATAAAGGTGCACATCTTTATGGTGGAGAGTTCGGTTTGATGTTCTTAGAGGGCGATCAGACATTTAGTAAACTTGGTACAGCCGTACAGATGGCTTGGCGGTATTGTGAACGCAAAGGAGTCGATAAGAATACTTATACCGGAAAAGACGTCTTTGAATTAGCAGAAACTGGGGATGAAATAGCAAAAGAAGAAGTTGAGAGTTTTTATACGTACCTTGCAAAAGGTTTATTCAGTATCCAATTTTCATTCGATCCGGAAGTTATCGTATTAGGCGGTGGCGTTTCTGCAAAGGATGGGCTCATCGATGAGATCCAAAGTAGAATGAAGAAGTTGACAGATCAATTCGACCTGCATGATTTCGAGCCACAGATCCTATTGTGTGAATACAGAAACGATGCTAACCTTGTAGGCGCAGCGGCCAACTATATCGCTATAGGTCAAGGGGAGAATTAAAAGCTTTAGAGAAGTCACTTCTTGCATAAAAGAAGATGAAATGGACAAGAGATTTTTGCCTAAGGAATGTTTTATTGGCTGCAATATGATAAAATGTCTGAGAGGTGAAAATGATGTCAAAAAAAAATAAAGATATTGAAGTACGTATCGAAGAAGTAAAAAAAGATATCAAAGGTAAGAATTATGAAGTCACTCAGTTATTTATAGGAAAAAAAATGATTGGTGAAATTTTAGCCTATGGACCAAAAGAATATGAAATTTTCTTTGGTGAAGAAGATTTTGGAAAAGAAAAAAGTCTTGAAAACGCGATAGAAACAGTGATTCGTCACTGGAATCTGCACGAATAAAAAAATATCAAAAAAACTTTCAATAAAGGGTTGCAAAAATCTGGAAAATTAGGTATTATAACTAAGTCAGGTTGATACAAACCTTTCGGAGGAGTAGCGAAGTGGCTAAACGCGACGGACTGTAAATCCGTTCCTTAGGGTTCAGTGGTTCGAATCCACTCTCCTCCATTCATTGGGGTATAGCCAAGCGGTAAGGCAAGGGACTTTGACTCCCTCATGCGTTGGTTCGAATCCAGCTACCCCAGTATAGCACAACCGTAGGCTCTCGTAAGTTCGAGAGCTCTTTTTTTGCTTTGCTACCTTGTTCCTTGAAGATTCTGTCAAATTAAGATAGAGTTAAGTTAACAAAAAAAATTGGAGGGGTCAAAATGAAGTGGAAAGAAAAAGTAGACGAAGCAGCTGAAAAGTTATATGACTTGGTCAAATCAGAAAAATACGATATCGAAGTGAACATTCCTAAAAAAGGTGAAAAAGCAGTCAATGTAAAATCAAAACGCCCAACGAATCATACCAAAAAATGGATGGCTAAAAACCGCTAATAATAACAAAAGATCCATAAATCGGCATTTTCAGCGATTATAGGGTCTTTTGTTATTTTCTCAATAGGACATATCTAGAAAATGAATTCTATTAATAGGAATGGGAAGAAGGATTTGTACCTACATCATCTGTTTATGGATAGAATCCTTTATCTTTTTCAGTTGTGAATCAGGTATATACCAGTTATAATAGAAGAAACGAAAGGACGGGTGTACGTTATGTCGAATCAATTACCTGTATATATACAGATTCATGACCAATTAAAAAATGAAATCGAACAAGGTATATGGAAAGTCGGAGACCGTCTTCCTTCAGAAAGAGAATTAGCAGTGAAATTCAATGTCAGCCGTATGACGTTGAGACAAGCAATTCAAAACTTGGCAGATGAAGGAATCTTAGAAAGAAAGATCGGTTCGGGTACATATGTTGCGCGAGAAAAAGTACAAGAAAAGATGTCTGGCGCGACAAGTTTTACAGAAATCATGGAATCGCAAAATAGAGTACCTTCTAGTCGAACAATCTCTTACTTTTTGACTTCGCCAAGCTCAAGTGAAATGGAAAAACTAAACTTGAGTAAAGATGACACGATCTTGCGAATGGAGCGTATTCGTTTTGCAGATGATGTCCCTATTTGTTTTGAAGTAGCCAGTGTTCCGCAAAAGCTGATCGATGGCTACAGCAAAGCAGAGATTACTGAATCGCTGTATCGCACATTAGAAGAAAAAGGCGGGAAAAAAATCGGTCCAGCGAATCAAACGATTACTGCTGTATTGGCTTCTGAGAAAATCGCAGACTATTTAGAGGTGAAACGAGGAGATGCAGTTCTTCGTTTGCGTCAGATTTCCTATTTTGATGATGGTACGCCATTTGAGTATGTGCGTACGCAATATGTAGGAAATCGTTTTGAGTTTTATTTGGAAAAATAAAAAACAGGTGATCCCTGATTCCTTATTCGAAAAAAAGAGAATCAGAATCACCTGTTTTTATCTATGATCAGTTATCAGTTGCTCGTGATAAGAAACAGGACCTTCTTCAAATTGGACTTGTCCGTTCAGCAGCTCAATGATGGATTCTTTAAAGCTGTCAGCATTTTTTTCATCCACTGCACAGATGACGATGACTTGATCAGTGTATTGGATTTCTTTTATGAAAAAATGCTGTAGTTCAAGATAATTTTGTAATTTTCCTAGTTGCGGATACGTGATCACTACGGAGATCTCCTGTTGCAAGGTACCTTCTACGATTCCAATGTCGGACAATGCTTGAGAGACCGCATGAGTGTATGCACGTATCAATCCGCCCGTGCCGAGTTTCGTTCCTCCAAAATATCGAGTGACTACTGCAGCTACATTGATCAGTTGATTTTTTTTGAGGACTTCCAACATCGGTACGCCCGCCGTTCCACTTGGTTCGCCATCATCGCTGCTACGTTGGATCTCATTTTTTTCGCCAATGACGAAGGCGCTGCAGTTATGGTTTGCTTTCCAATGTTCTTTTTTGATTTCTTGGATGAAGTTTTTCGCTTCTTCTTCTGATTCTATTCGTTTAAGAGAACAGATAAAGCGTGATTTCTTGATTTCAATCTCACTTTGTCCATTTTCTTTGATTGTACGATAACGTTCGATCATCTTGTCACCTCTTTTTTTCGGTTGCTTTATTCAGTATAAAGAAAGTTCTAGGTTGTTTCAACACTATAACGGTTGCGCAATTACTGTAGTATGCGATAATAAAGACAAAGGCAGGTGGATCCGGGGATGAAGGAACGAATGAAAAAGTATGATGCAATTACGCATTATTTGAAGAACAACGGCGGCTCCCAAGTAACATTAACCTTTACTCAATTTGATGAACTGTTGTTTCCCAGTAACGGACTTCCCAAAACAGCCAGGGAAAGCACAGATTGGTGGGCAAATGACTATAGACATCCAGAAAAGGGTGCCTACGGCTGGTTAAATGCAGGCTATGAAGTAGTGGTCATCAATTTGGATAAAGAATATGTCGTATTCAATAAATTAGTGAAATCTAGCTGGCTATTTGATTAAATAAACCGTGTTTAGAAAACGTTGACAAATTTCTTTCTTTTTATATAATAGAGTAACAAACGCTAAGAAAACGTTTGCGTAGTCTGTTTTAAAAAGGAGAGAAAAGTATGGCTAAAAAAACAATCATGCTTGTATGTTCGGCTGGTATGAGCACAAGTTTGCTAGTAACAAAAATGCAAAAAGCTGCGGAAGCAAAAGGAATCGATTCTGATATTTTCGCTGTGTCAGCTTCTGATGCAGATAATAATCTTGCAAATAAAGATGTAGATGTACTGTTATTAGGACCTCAAGTTCGCTTTATGAAAGCTGATTTTGAAAAACGTCTGGAACCAAAAGGCATTCCTTTAGACGTCATCAATATGGCTGATTATGGAATGATGAATGGCGAAAAAGTATTAGACCAAGCAATTACATTGATTGGTGAATAAATAGATTATATAGAACTATCAAACAAGCAATCAAAAAAAAGATTGCTTGTTTTTTCGTATATTTTTTTAGGGCGAATGATATGAATCATTTTTGGGGCAGAAGGCTTCTTACGAGAGAGATTGAAGCAATGGATTGTGAGGAGGGAAACTTACCAAATTATAAGAAGATCGCAGCTGTAGAACGTTTAGGTAACAGGATTCTTTGTCATCGTTGTGGAGTGAAAACGCCTTTCTTTGAGGGACAGCTTGCAGACTATGGCTATTTTTGCATACATTGCCTGTCTTTAGGGCGATGCGACAGTCAACAAGAGTTATATTTATTTGATCAGCCAAAAGCAGAATCTCGAGAAGTCGTCTTTTCTTGGACAGGACAGCTTACTGAAAAACAAACGGAAATCGCAGATAGGATACTTTATCATTCAGAAAAAAGACACCATCTTATTTGGGCAGTAACAGGTGCAGGAAAAACAGAAATGCTTTATCCGATTTTAGTGAAAACGTTAAAAGCTGGAGGAAGAGTAGCCATTTGTACACCGCGAATCGACGTTTGTAATGAATTGTTTTTACGTTATCGTCCTGTTTTTCCAGAAGAAACAATCATGTTACTCCATGGGAATACAACAACAGCTTATACCTTTAGTTCTTTTGTTATCTGTACGATTCATCAACTATATCGTTTTTATCGATCCTTTGACTTATTAGTAATTGATGAGATTGATGCTTTTCCTTATAGCGGGGATGCTGGGCTAGCTCACGCTGTGCAAACAGCAATCAAATCAGACGGTCGATTCATCTACTTAAGCGCCACGCCTGATGAAAAGTTACTAAAGGAAATCAAGCAGACATTTGAGATCCACAAACTTGCCTTGCGCTTTCATCGGCGCTTGCTTCCTGAACCCGTACTTGTTTTCATGAATAATTGGCGACAAAAATGTGGGAACAAAAAGAAAATCAACTCTTTGGTGCGGATCATTCAGCAACTAATCAAAGAAAACCATATCCTTTTATTTTGTCCAAGTATTACGATGATGCATCGTTTAAAAGTCACACTGCAAGAAGCTTTTCCAGAATATGAGATAACAGATGTTTCTTCACAAGACGATCAACGGGCAAAGAAAGTTCAGAAAATGCGAGAAGCAACATACGAGATACTGTTAACCACGATGATCCTAGAACGAGGAGTCACATTTGAAAGAATCTCTGTCATCGTTTTAGGAGCAGATCATCCAGTTTTTACTAAATCCTCTTTGGTGCAAATCGCAGGAAGAGCCGATCGTAAAGGTCCTTATACGAACAGTCGAGTCTATTTTTTCTATGAAGAAAAAACTTCAGCTATTCGAAAAGCCTGTCAGGAAATCAAAGAAATGAACGAAGAAGGGAAGAAGATGCTGTGAGATGTAGTTGCTGCAGTAAAGACATCATCCAAAATTTAACATTCAGCGAGATCATCGGTGTGTCGAAATATAGACTTCCTCAGACCTGTTCAGTTTGCCGCGCACAATTCCATTTATTGGAAGCAAAAGGTTGTGCAGGTTGTCAAAAACCAATCCATTTGACATACGAGGAGACGAAAAAGAAAGCAAAGACTAGTTTCGTTTTCTGCAACGACTGTCAAGAATGGAAGAAGAAATATCCTGCATATGATTTTCAACACCGCGCCTTTTTTACGTACGATGAAAAAATGCAGGCTTGGATCAATCGGTACAAGTTTATGGGAGACATCCGATTAGCAGGGACTTTTGCATATAAATGGACTCAGATAAAAAAAGATTACCCGGCATATATTTATTGTCCAATACCTTTATCTGAAAAAAGGTGGCTAGAAAGAGGATTCAATCAAGTAAGCGAGATGTTGAAAGCAGCAAAAATTCCTTTTCAGATGCTGCTCAAAAGAGAGCAACATCTGCTTGCTCAAGCAAAAAACACGCGAAAGGAAAGATTGGAGATGCCTCAGCCTTTTGAGCTTGCTGTACCTCTTTCTAAGATACAACATAAAAAAATATTGATTATTGACGATGTCTATACAACAGGTCAGACACTTTTTCATGCAGCAGATTGCTTGCAGACCGCACAGCCAAAAATCATCCGAACCATTTCTTTGGCAAGATGAATCAGATGTGGAAATTTGATAGCGATTTAATTTGCAAATAACTTAGAGTTCGATATAATAGAATTAAGAAGAGGGAAAGAGTGGTCCTTCTCCTTCTTGATTGTGGTAGACGAAAGGGGTAATTTTTATGTTTAGATATAATGTACGCGGCGAAAATATCGAAGTAACTGAAGCGATTCGCGACTACGTTGAGAAAAAAGTAGGCAAACTAGAACGCTATTTCAGTGACGCACCCGATGCTACGGCGCATGTGAACTTAAAAGTTTATACAGAAAAAACAGCAAAAGTGGAAGTAACGATCCCATTACCTTATCTTGTATTACGTGCCGAAGAAACTTCTCCAGATCTATACGCAAGTATCGATTTGGTTGTTGACAAATTGGAACGCCAAATCCGCAAATTCAAAACAAAAATCAATCGTAAATCCCGTGAAACGGGCATGAATACTGCAGATGCTGCTGTTTTATTCAATGGAGAGGAAGAAAACGAAAACGATTCTGAATTAGATATCGTACGTACAAAACGCCTTTCATTGAAACCAATGGACAGTGAAGAAGCAGTCTTACAAATGAACATGCTGGGACATAACTTCTTTATTTTTGAAGATGCAGAAACAAATGGTACAAGTATCGTTTACCGCCGAAAAGATGGAAAATACGGATTGATCGAAACAGACTGATCATCCATACTTAAATAACATCAAAAACTTGCAGCAGCTGTCAATAGCTGCCGCAAGTTTTTTTGAGTTCGTCTCTTTTTTAGTTAAAATATGAATAAATTATGAAGTTCTTACTTTAATACGATTAAGATATTTCAATTATCTATAACTAATGATAAAATAAAAAGTAGAGTCTACATAGTCTGGATAATACACAGAAGGAAAAGGAGATTACACAACGCATGGCCAATTTGATTCGTTCACTTATCGAAAATGATAAGAAAGAACTAAAACGTTTAGATAGCATTGCAAAAAAAGTTGAATCATACGCTGACCAAATGGCAGCATTAACTGATGAACAATTACAAGCAAAAACTGCTGAATTCAAGAGCAGATACCAAAAAGGAGAAACATTAGATCAATTACTTCCGGAAGCTTTTGCAGTCGTTCGGGAAGCAGCAAAACGTGTATTGGGGTTATATCCATACCACGTACAATTAATGGGTGGGATCGTGCTTCACGATGGGAATATCCCTGAAATGCGTACTGGTGAAGGTAAAACCTTGACTGCAACGATGCCGGTGTATCTGAATGCGTTGACTGGCGAAGGGGTCCACGTAGTTACCGTCAATGAATATTTAGCAACCCGTGACTCGACGGAAATGGGCGAGCTTTATAATTTCTTAGGATTGACAGTTGGGTTGAATATCAACTCAAAATCTTCGGATGAAAAACGCGAGGCTTATAATTGCGATATCACTTATAGCACGAATAATGAATTAGGATTTGACTATTTGAGAGACAACATGGTCGTTTACCGTCATCAAATGGTACAACGTCCGCTGAATTATGCCATTGTCGATGAAGTTGACTCGATCTTGATTGATGAAGCGAGAACGCCGCTGATCATTTCAGGGCAAGCAGAAAAATCAACAGCTTTATATACAAGAGCAGACAACTTCGTGAAACGTTTGAAAGAAGAAGAAGATTATAAAATCGATATACAATCAAAAACAATCAGTTTAACTGAAGCAGGGATCGAAAAAGCTGAAGAAACATTCGGTTTGGACAACTTATATGACATTGAAAATACTGCATTGACCCATCACTTGGATCAAGCATTGAGAGCCAACTACATCATGCTTTTAGACATCGATTATGTTGTTCAAGATGGAAAAGTATTGATTGTTGACCAATTTACGGGTCGGATCATGGATGGACGCCGTTATTCAGATGGTCTTCATCAAGCGATCGAAGCTAAAGAAGGCGTAGAGATCGAAGACGAAACGAAAACGATGGCGACGATTACTTTCCAGAACTATTTCCGTATGTACAAGAAACTTGCGGGGATGACTGGTACAGCTAAGACAGAAGAAGAAGAGTTCAGAGAGATTTATAATATTCAAGTATACCAGATTCCGACAAACCGTCCGGTCATCCGTGACGATCGACCAGATTTGCTTTACCCAACATTACAAAGCAAGTTCCATGCTGTCGTACAAGATATCAAAGATCGCTACCGCAAAGGACAGCCTGTCTTAGTCGGAACTGTTGCGGTTGAAACATCTGAGTTATTATCAGATATGCTGAATCAAGAACGTATTCCTCATGAAGTACTGAATGCGAAAAATCACTTTAAAGAAGCAGAAATCATCATGAATGCGGGTCAAAAAGGTGCAGTGACGATTGCTACCAACATGGCTGGTCGGGGAACAGATATCAAGCTAGGGCTTGGCGTAAGAGAACTTGGTGGCCTAGCAGTTATCGGGACAGAACGACATGAATCTCGTCGTATCGATAACCAGCTTCGAGGACGTGCAGGACGTCAAGGAGACCCTGGTATGTCACAATTCTACTTGTCTTTAGAAGATGATTTGATGAAACGATTCGGTTCAGAACGAATCAAAGCTTTCTTAGATCGAATGAAGATCGGTGACGAAGATGCTGTGATCCAAAGCAAGATGCTGACGAAACAAGTAGAAGCTGCACAAAAACGCGTAGAAGGAAACAACTACGACACACGTAAGAACGTCTTGCAATACGATGACGTGATGCGTGAGCAACGTGAAGTAATCTATAAACAGCGTCAAGAAGTGATCATGGAAGAAAAAAGCTTATCTAAACCACTGATGAATATGGTCAAACGGACAATCAGTCGTGTGGTAGATGCGCATACGCAATTAGAAAAAGAAAATTGGAATTTGGAAAGTATCGTCGATTTTGCTGGCAGCACGCTTGTCCATGAAGACAGTATTTCCCTTACAGATATCGAAGGAAAAACCTCTCAAGAAATCAAAGAATATCTAAACGAACGAGCACAAGAAGTATTCAATACCAAAGCAGCTCAATTGAACGGACCAGAGCAACTGCTTGAATTTGAAAAAGTCGTGATCTTACGTGTCGTGGACTCTAAATGGACAGATCATATTGATGCAATGGACCAATTACGTCAGTCAATCGGCTTGCGTGCCTATGGTCAAAACAATCCATTAGTCGAATACCAAACAGAAGGTTATAAGATGTTCGAAGATATGGTAGGTGCCATTGAATATGAAGTCACTCGTATCTTCATGAAAGCTGAGATCCGTCAAAACGTACAACGTGAGCAAGTTTCTCAAGGAACAGCTTCTCACTCAGAAGATGGAGATGCCAAAGAAAACAGTAATACTAGCGCGAAAAAACAACCAATCCATGTGAACAAGGTTGGTAGAAATGATCCTTGTCCTTGTGGAAGCGGGAAAAAATATAAGAACTGTCACGGAAAAGATGCAAACTAATTTCTGACAGCAGGATTGGTGAGACAAATTCTTTTTTAAAGAATTTGTCTCACCTTCTTTCTGTTATTTGACGATTCTGTTAGACTAGATATAATAAAAAAAGTATAGTGAAAGAAGGAAAAAAACATGGAAATATCCGAAATTCGAAATCTCCTGACAGAAATGCAGGAAAAGGTCACAAGCTTCAGGAGGTCTCTTTGACTTAGACCAGCTGGAAGAAGACATTGCGGAAGCAGAAGCAAAAATGGCTGAACCTGGTTTTTGGGATGATAGCGAAGCTGCTCAAAAAGTGATCAGTGAAAACAATGCAAATAAAGAAACTTATGATCAATTCCATTCTCTTGCTGAAGAACTGGAAGAAATCGAATTGATGGTGGAGATGTTGCAGGAAGAACCTGATGCAGCAATGCAAGAAGAAGCAGAAACACGTATCAATGCGCTAGATGAAAAAATGAAGACGTATGAATTATCTATGTTGTTAGATGGTCCTTATGATCGAAACAACGCCATCGTCGAATTGCATCCAGGGGCTGGCGGAACGGAGTCCCAAGACTGGGGCAGCATGCTTTTACGCATGTATACACGCTGGGCAGAGCAGCATGGGTATCAAGTAGAGACACTAGATTATCAAGCAGGCGATGAAGCAGGAATCAAGAGTGTGACCCTACTGATCAAAGGACACAACGCATTTGGCTATCTGAAATCAGAAAAAGGTGTTCATCGCCTTGTACGTATCTCGCCTTTTGACTCAGCAAAACGTCGTCATACTTCTTTTTGTTCGGTAGATGTGATGCCAGAGCTTGATGAAACGATCGATATAGAAATCAATCCAGATGATTTGAAGATCGACACATATCGGGCAAGTGGTGCAGGTGGTCAGCACATCAATAAGACAGAATCCGCTGTACGAATCACTCACTTGCCTACAGGAACAGTAGTAGCGAGTCAGGCACAACGTTCACAATTGAAAAACCGGGAACAAGCGATGGGGATGCTGAAAGCTAAGCTTTACCAATTAGAAGTGGAAAAGAAAGAACAAGAAGCAGCTGCACTGAGAGGAGAACAAAAAGAAATCGGCTGGGGATCACAGATCCGTTCTTATGTTTTCCATCCATATTCTATGGTAAAAGACCATCGGACAAACGTAGAGACAGGAAATGTCCAAGCTGTTATGGACGGAGATCTTGATTTATTTATTGACGGCTATTTGAAAATGCATCTGCAATAAGAGCCCTTTGTTAAATTGAAATAAAATTGTAAGATTTTGCAAGCAAGTTGAAACATTGCCATGCTATAATAGCTAAAGACTGAAAAAGATATGGAGAGAACGCCATGATTGAAATGAAGGATGTAATGAAGAAGTACTCAAACGGTACCACTGCTATCCGCAATCTCTCGATTGTCATCGAACAAGGAGAGTTTGTGTATGTTGTTGGTCCGTCTGGAGCTGGTAAATCTACATTCATCAAATTGATGTATCGAGAAGAAAAAGCTTCAAAAGGAACTTTGAACGTCGCAGGTCATGATCTAATAGCCATCAAAAACCGCGAAGTTCCTTATCTACGCAGAGAAATCGGCGTGGTGTTCCAAGACTATAAATTATTACCAAGAAAAACAGTATATGAAAATGTTGCGTACGCCATGCAAGTTATCGGCAGAAAACCTCGGGATATCAAAAAACGAGTAATGGAAGTGCTGGATCTTGTTGGTTTGAAACACAAAGTCCGAGTCTTTCCTAGCGAATTATCTGGTGGGGAACAACAACGTGTTTCTATTGCCCGAGCAATCGTAAATACACCTAAAGTACTTATCGCGGATGAACCGACAGGGAATCTAGATCCGGAAAACTCATGGGAAATCATGAAACTATTAGATCGGATCAATGCACAAGGAACAACTGTCGTGATGGCTACACATAACAGTACGATCGTAAATACGATTCGACACCGAGTAATTGCTATCGAAAACGGCCGCATTATTCGAGACCAAGCGGAAGGGGAATATGGATACGATGATTAGAACCTTTTTCCGCCATTTATTAGAAAGTATCAAGAGTTTGAAACGTAACGGCTGGATGACAGTAGCTTCGGTCAGTGCGGTAACGATCACGTTGACTTTAGTTGGTGTGTTCATGGCGGTCATCATGAACGCAACCAAACTAGCACAAGATATAGAAGGAAACGTGGATGTATCTGTGTTCGTAGACATTGGTACAAAAGACGAAGAGATGAAAAAACTAGAAAAAGAATTAAATGACTTAGATCATGTCAAAAAAGTCGAATTTTCAAGCAAAGAACAGGAATTGAAGAAAATCCAAAACGAAATGGGCGATTCTTGGAAATTGTTTGAAGGGGATAATAACCCGTTATATGATGTATACGTAGTAAGTGCTACCGATCCTTCTTATACAAAACAAGTAGCAGAAAAAGCGGCAGATTTGAAGAATGTTTCCCGTTCTGATTACGGTGGGGCTTCCTCAGATCGGATTTTCCAAATTGCTGGTGCAGTTCGAACATGGGGATTAGTTGCGGCGGCCTTGCTGTTGTTTGTAGCAATGTTTCTCATTTCTAACACGATTCGGATCACGATTTTATCTAGACAGCGTGAAATTCAAATCATGCGTTTAGTAGGAGCAAAAAATGGATATATCCGCTGGCCATTTTTCCTTGAAGGTGGTTGGATCGGCTTAATCGGTGCCATTCTTCCGATACTGATCATTACATTTGGTTACGCATGGTTTTACCAATTGATCAATCCGTCATTATTACGATCTCATTATTCATTGATCCATCCAGAAAATATCGTTTGGAAAATCAATCTTTTGATGGTCGGTATTGGTGTGATCATTGGTTCACTCGGCTCGATCATCTCTATGAGACGTTTCTTGAAATTCTAGTGTCACAAGATAAATATAATCAGAAAGTTGGACGATTTCGTTCCAGCTTTCTTTTTTTATCAGCTAGGTGGAGTAAATGGGGCGGCTTTTTTCTCTTTACTTTAAAAAACAACTTGGGTATTCTTAAGTTGGTAGAAAAAGAGGTGAAGACGTGAAGATTATCGTTGACAATTTTTTTACGATCCTTTTGATTATGAATATTTTGCTTTCCTTTATTATCGTTTTTCGAGAAAGAAAGGAAACTGCGCAAACATGGGCATGGCTGCTCGTTTTGATGTTCATTCCAGTTGTAGGATTTATTTTATATATTTTTTTAGGAAGAGGGATTTCCAAAGAGAAAATCTTTGATTTGAAGATCCAAGGGAAAATCGGTAAGAATCTAGAAATCGAAGAAGATAAACAAGCATTGATGCGAGGACTTTATCCTCATCCGCCTACTGGACAAGTAGATGTGAAACAATTGATCTATATGCTTACTGTATTTGAAAGTACGCTTTATACGACTAAAAATGAAATCACTTTATTTACAGATGGTCGTGAAAAATTCGATGCGCTGATCGAGGATATCAAACAGGCAGAAGACCATATCCATTTCCAATATTATATTTACCGCAGTGATACATTAGGTGAAGAAGTTCGAGAGGCATTGACAGAGGCAGCAAGACGCGGAGTAAAAGTCAGAGTCCTTCTTGATGCATGGGGTTCCACACAAGTTTCTTCTAGTTTTTTTCAGAATTTGAAAAAAGCAGGTGGAGAAGTCGCATTTTTCTTTCCTCTATTCGTTCCGTATATCAATCCTCGAATCAATTATCGCAATCATCGTAAAATCGTAGTGATTGATGGGAAAATCGGATATACAGGTGGGTTCAATGTTGGAAACGAATATCTAGGATTGGTAAAGAAATTTGGTTATTGGCGAGACAATCATCTGCGTATCTATGGAGAAGCGGTTTACACCTTGCAAAACCGTTTTTTGATGGACTGGAATTCTCAGCATACAAAAGAAGTAGGATATTCACCGGAATTTTTCCCGACCATTCATTCTACAGGTGATATGGCTGTTCAAATCGTGACAAGCGGACCAGATACCGAACATGAGCAAATCAAAATGACATATTTGAAAATGATTTCGTTAGCCAAACGGGAGATATTGATCCAAACGCCGTATTACATACCGGATGGATCGATTCATGAGGCATTGAAGTTGGCTCTTCTCTCAGGCGTAAAAGTCCATATCCAAATACCTAACAAACCAGATCATCTTCTCGTTTACTGGGCAACGTATTCTTTCGCTGCAGAGCTGATCGAGTATGGGGCAAGAATCGAAACATATGAAAATGGATTTATCCATGCAAAGACGATGATTATCGATGGCGGCATCGTTTCCGTTGGTTCAGCTAATATCGACGTTCGCTCATTTAGATTGGATTTTGAAGTCAATACACTGATCTATGATGAACGAATGGCTTCTCGCGTAAGAAAAGCATTCTTTGAAGATTCAAAGATTTCGACGCATCTCACAAAAGAAGTGTATGAAAACCGAGGGATGATGATCAAGATGAAAGAAGGATTAGCAAGACTGATTTCGCCGCTCCTTTAAAATACAAAAAGGACAGGAGAGCCATCAATAGATGGAAATCTCGTGTCCTTTTTTCTCGGGGCCATTTCTGAGAGTACGTCAGAAATGGAGAAAGCGTCTCGCATGAGCGAAATTAACTTTGGGGTATCTCTTGTTTTTTGGGGAAAGCAAGAAATAAGCTAATATATGCTATTAAAAGAGACACATTTCAAAGCCAGTATAGCATAGAAACTTTTAATGAGATAGCTTTTTTTGCAATTATGAGAATTTATTTTGTTATTTAATGGTTTTGATTCGTTTTCATCAAGTAATGAAAATGATAGAATAGACATACTTTAGGATTAAAGGAGATTTCTAATGAAAAAACTAAAATTATTCTTACCAATAATAGGATTAGCTATTCTTTTATCAGGCTGTTCAAAGTGGATTGATCGAGGAGAATCCATTACTGCAGTTGGCTCTTCTGCCTTACAGCCTTTAATAGAAACGGTTGCTGAAACCTACCAGACAGAAAATCCTGGAAAATTCATCAATGTACAAGGGGGCGGAAGCGGAACTGGTTTGTCTCAAGTACAGTCAGGAGCAGTCGATATCGGAAATTCTGATTTGTTCGCGGAAGAAAAATCAGGGATTGATGCTTCGGCATTAGTCGATCATCGAGTAGCAGTTGTTGGAATCACTCCTATTGTGAACAAGGATATTGGCGTAAAAGATATCAGTATGGAGAACCTGAAAAAATTATTTACGGGTGAGATCAAAAACTGGAGTGAAGTCGGTGGGAAAGATCAGCCAGTAGTTATACTGAACCGTGCATCAGGAAGTGGGACCCGTAGTACGTTTGAGAAATGGGTGTTGGACGGAGAAACAGCTGTTCAGGCACAGGAACAAGATTCAAGCGGAATGGTGCGCCAAATCGTTGCAGACACACCCGGAGCAATCAGCTATGTTGCTTTTTCTTACGTTTCCGATGATGTGGATACGTTGAATGTTAACGGTGTGGAACCGACAGATGAAAATGTGACAACGAACAAATGGACGATTTGGGCATATGAGCATATGTACACAAGAGATCATCCAAAAAAACTGACAAAAGAATTTTTAGACTATATCTTATCGGATGAAGTACAAGATAATATTGTCGGAGAGCTAGGCTATATCCCTGTTTCACATATGAAAGTTGAACGTGATTGGCAAGGAAACATTGTTAAAGAGTAATCTTTACACAAAATTTACAAACTTAGCTAAACTTTTACATGTTATTAAAACCAAATTGATGTTCAATTTGTACACTGAGTGAGTATGTTAAACCTGATTAAGGGGGAGTCATCTGTGGAAGATGTGAAAAAAGTATTATTAACAAAATCAAAACGTTCCAAAATGGAACAGCGTGGAAAATTCATTAGTTTTTTGTGTATCGCGCTGATCGTGTTGGTTGTATTATCTATTTTTTATTTTGTCGCTAGTAAAGGATTGGCCACCTTTTTTACTGATAAGATCAATGTATTTGATTTTCTGTTTGGTACAGATTGGAATCCAAGCCAAATCGGAGCAAATGGGAAACCAATGGTAGGGGCATTGCCTATGATCACAGGTTCATTTATTGTGACCTTTTTATCTGCTATTGTTGCCACACCATTTGCTATTGGAGCAGCAGTGTTCATGACGGAGATTTCTCCTAAAAACGGAACGAAGATCTTGCAACCGGTCATCGAGCTACTTGTAGGTATTCCGTCTGTCGTTTACGGATTTATCGGTTTATCTGTTATCGTGCCTTTTGTCAGAAGTATCTTTGGCGGGACAGGGTTCGGTATCTTAGCTGGTACATTTGTGTTATTCGTTATGATCTTACCGACTGTCACAACGATGACTGTGGATGCATTAAAGGCAGTGCCACGACACTATCGGGAAGCTTCATTAGCGCTAGGTGCCACAAGATGGCAAACAATCTACAAAGTGGTGCTGCGAGCAGCAGTGCCCGGGATTTTAACAGCAGTCGTTTTTGGTATGGCTCGTGCGTTTGGTGAAGCCTTAGCTATCCAAATGGTTATTGGTAATGCGGCATTAATGCCAACAGGACTTACTACTCCTGCTTCTACATTGACGTCCATCTTGACAATGGGAATCGGAAATACAATCATGGGAACAGTTGAAAATAATGTGTTATGGTCATTAGCGCTGATCTTGCTATTGATGTCATTATTCTTTAATATCGTGATCCGTATGATTGGGAAGAAAGGAGAGCTGAAATAATGAACGCAAAACGCTCAGATAAAATTGCTACAGGTGTTCTATATGTGGTTTCAGGGATCATCGTATTGATCTTAGCAGCTTTATTACTTTATATCTTAGTTCGAGGAATACCGCACATTTCATGGTCATTCTTGACTGAACCTTCCAAAGCCTACCAAGAAGGCGGTGGGATCGGGATTCAATTATTTAACTCGATTTATTTGCTTTTGATTACCATGATCATCAGTTTTCCTATCTCTTTAGGTGCGGGTATCTACCTTTCGGAATATGCCGGAAAAAACTGGCTGACAGACGTGATCCGTACGTCTATCGAAATCTTGAGCTCTTTGCCTTCTGTTGTTGTCGGTTTATTCGGTTTCTTGGTTTTCGTTATTCAATTCCAGTATGGTTTCTCAATCATTTCTGGTGCATTAGCTTTGACCGTATTCAACTTGCCTCTTTTGACTCGAACGGTCGAGGAATCTTTACAAGCGGTCCATTACACACAACGAGAAGCTGGATTGGCGTTAGGTTTGTCACGCTGGGAAACAGTGATAAAAGTGGTTGTTCCAGAAGCGACACCAGGAATTTTGACTGGTGTGATCCTAAGTTCAGGAAGAATTTTTGGTGAAGCTGCCGCATTGATTTATACAGCTGGTCAAAGCGCGCCAGCATTAGATTTTACGAACTGGAATCCATTAAGTGTTTCTAGTCCGATCAGCATTTTCCGCCAAGCTGAAACACTGGCTGTCCATATTTGGAAGATCAACACAGAAGGTACGATGCCTGATGGTGTTTCTGTTTCGGCTGGCGCTTCTGCCGTGTTGATCATTGCTGTTTTATTGTTCAACTTCGGCGCTCGTGCGATTGGCAAACGATTATACCGAAAAATGACTTCAGCCTAAGGAGAAGAAGTAAAATGAAAAAATATAATTGGAATGAAACAAATGTCATTACCATGCCAAAAGATAAGGAAGTTGCATTATATACGAATGATCTGCATGTTTGGTATGGCGACAATGAAGCAATCAAGGGAGTGGATCTAGAATTCGAAAAAAATAAGATCACTGCATTGATTGGTCCCTCTGGCTGCGGAAAATCCACGTATCTTCGTTCTTTGAATCGTATGAATGATGGGATTGCTAATACGAAAATTACTGGAAAGATCATGTATAAAGACGTGGATATCAATGCGCCTCAAGTGGATGTTTATGAAATGCGTAAACGGATCGGCATGGTGTTCCAACGCCCCAACCCTTTTAGCAAATCGATTTATGACAATATAACTTTTGCTTTGAAACAGCATGGTGAAAAAAACAAGAAGAAATTAGATGAAATCGTTGAAACAAGCTTGAAACAAGCAGCTTTGTGGGATCAAGTAAAAGATAGCTTGGATAAAAGTGCCTTGGCTTTATCTGGCGGACAACAGCAACGTTTGTGTATCGCTCGTGCAATCGCGATGAAACCCGATATCTTGCTGTTAGACGAGCCGGCAAGTGCCTTGGATCCTATTTCGACAGGAACGGTTGAAGAAACACTTGTAAACTTGAAAGAAGACTACACGATCATTATCGTGACGCATAATATGCAACAAGCAGCTCGTATCAGCGACTATACTGCCTTTTTCTATCTAGGAAAAGTAATGGAATATGACAAAACAAACAAGATATTTACCAGACCAAAAATTCAGGCAACCGAAGATTATGTGTCCGGTCATTTTGGTTAAGACGGAGGCCTCAACATGACAAAAGAAATTATCTCATCCAAAGATCTTCATCTGTATTATGGAAAGAAAGAAGCACTAAAGGGAATTGATCTAAGTTTCAATCAAGGTGAAATCACAGCGATGATCGGTCCTTCTGGTTGCGGGAAATCTACCTATCTACGTTCGTTGAATCGAATGAACGATCTGATTCCAAATGTAACGATCACCGGAAGTGTTTTATATAAAGACAAAGACATCTATGGTCCGAAAACAGATGTTGTTGAACTAAGAAAAGAAATCGGCATGGTGTTCCAACAGCCAAATCCATTTCCTTTTTCTATTTATGAAAATGTCATCTATGGATTGAAGTTAAAAGGTGAAAAAGATAAAAAAGTCCTTGATCAAGTAGTGGAAGAAAGTCTGAAGGCAGCGTCCGTTTGGGAGGATGTGAAAGATAAACTGCATAAAAGTGCCTTGTCTTTATCCGGTGGGCAGCAGCAGCGTGTATGTATCGCACGTGTTTTGGCAGTGAATCCCGAAATCATCTTATTGGACGAACCAACAAGTGCACTTGACCCTGTTTCTACTGGGAAAATCGAAAGTATGCTGTTAGAATTAAGAGAGCGGTATACGATGATCATCGTGACACATAATATGTCTCAAGCTTCACGTATTTCAGATAAGACGGCATTCTTTTTAGATGGTCACTTGATCGAATACAACGATACGAAGAAGATATTCATGAATCCAGAAAAACAAGAGACAGAAGATTATATTTCAGGTCGATTTGGATAAGGAGGAAACGGAATGCTACGTACACAATTTGAAGAAGAATTGCTGAATCTCCATAATCAGTTCTACGAAATGGGGATGATGGTGAGCAGCGCTGTGCACAAGTCAGTTCGTGCATACATCAAACACGATAAAATCTTAGCCCAAGAAGTTATCGAAAACGATATAAATATCAATAATATGGAAACGCGTTTGGAGAAGAAAAGTTTTGAAATGATTGCATTACAACAGCCAGTTACAACTGACTTGCGTATGATTATCACGGTCATGAAAGCTAGCTCTGATTTAGAACGTATGGCCGATCATGCGGTGTCCGTTGCTAAATCCACAATCCGCGTAAAAGGACAGACGAGAATACCGGAAATCGAAAAAGAGATCTCCGATATGTCCGATTACGTGAAAAAAATGGTGGACAACGTCCTAGTTGCGTATGTCAAAACAGACGAAAAAGATGCGCGTACAATCGCCAATATGGATCAAAGAGTCAATGACTATTTCAATCGAATCTATAATGCAACCATCAAAAACATGCAAGAAAATCCTGAAACAGTCATCAGTGGCACAGACTATTTGAATGTTGCCAGCTATCTAGAACGAATCGGAGACTATGTGACAAACATCTGTGAATGGATCGTCTACTTGGCTACAGGGAAAATCACTGAATTAAATACGAACCACAATGAGATTTTCTAAACTGAAGTTGTGATTCTGCTGTTTATTTAGGAAAAGAGGTTGTGAAATCAGCGTTTTGTCCTGAGTATTAGAGAAACAAACGGTAAAATAGTTCCTCATATTTTGCCGTTTTTTGAGCTAATACCGAAGGTCAGCTGATTGAACACCGTTTATTCTGGAAAAGGGTTTGTGACAAAACATGTCACAAACCCTTTTCATTATTCCAATAGAAAGGATAAAGAATGCAAAAAAAGATTAGCATCATCATCACTCTATTTTTTATTTGTATACTTGCTTCATGGTTTATTCAGCGTCAAGCTGCTCTATATGACGTACCTGTCATCGAGATCGAAAGAGTGAGAATAGAAGAGGATCAACAATTGATTACAGGAAGATTGATGAACACGGACCAAAAAGGAGAAGTGATTTCTTTATCGGCTCCTTATCAAAAAAATCAAATCGAAACAGCAAATATAACAACAAGACAAATCTATCTTGTCCAAATGCATGGAGATGAATGGCAACTAGTAGCAAAAAAAAATGATGGCTGGCTTTTTTTCTTTACAAGTGTCTTCATTGGCACCATGTTGCTTATTGGTGGAAAACAGGGCGTATTTGCTTTAGGAAGTCTCATCATCAACATCGTTTTACTTTTACTTTTGTTGCTCCTCTTTACCAAAACAGAAGGTATCTCTCTCTTAAATATAGCAATCTTATTTGTCGTTATAGGGATAATCGTTAGTATATTGGCGTTAGACGGATGGAATAGAAGCAGTATAATCAAAATTTCGGCTGCAGTTATAAGTGCTTTTTTAGCATTTTTTATTTGTCTTTTGACAATGAATCATTGGAAAGATCAAGGACTTCGCTATGAAGAACTGAATTATCTGACACGACCGTATCGATCTGTTTTTCTTTCCAGCGTGCTGATCGGGACAGCTGGAGGGACACTCGATACCGTGATCACAGTTATTGCGACATTAGAAGAATTGACCAAGCAACAACCGAAAATATCAGCGAAACAGCTATGGCTTTCAGGAAGGCAAGTGGGCCGAGATGTGATTGGTTCGATGGCTAATATCCTTTTATTCGTCTATATCAGCGGAGCGATTCCATCGCTTCTGTTATATTTAGGAAATCAATGGTCTTTCAAAGAAACGGTAGAACGACATTTATCATTAGAACTTTTACGCGTCATTGCTGGCAGCTTAGGAATAGTATTATCAATCCCCATCGCGGTCCTCTTTTTTCTCGCTGTAAGGAGGTTAAAAAAATGAATGTACTTATTATACTTGTTGGGATTTTTGCAATCAGTGTGCTATTTGTCGGTGGTACGCAAGGTATGTATATTCTTTTAGGATTATTCATTAATTTAGGAATCTTTTTCCTATTATTATTCGGCTATCATCAGAAGTGGCCGATATTGGTATTGTCGATTATAGGGTTCCTATTGATCGCTGTGGTTATCTTATTTTTTATCAACGGTTATAATCTGAAAATGCGAGCCGCTTTTGCCAGTATACTGATCTTTTTGTTTTGTTTCCTACTATTGATTCCTATCACTGATTTTTTAGCGATCCAAGGCTTTACTTCGATAGAACTAGAAGAACTATCTGGCTTAGATAAGACGTTAGCAATTGATTTTAGACTACTTACGAGGTCGTTGCTTCTGATCAGTCTTAGCGGAGCTGTTTTAGATGCGAGTGTAGCGATTTCTAGTGGAACATTCGAAGTATATCAGGCAAATCCGCAAATGTCTTTTAACCAATTGCGCCATGCTAGCTTTGCCATTGCTAAAAAAATATTGGCATCAACAGTGATGACGCTTCTTTTTGCGTTTATGGGGAGTTCTTTAGCGTTGATTCTTTGGTTTATTGACTTAGACATTCCTTTTCAGCAAATAATCAATGAAAAATCATTTGTCTTGGAATATACGATGGCTATTCTTACCACACTGGCCGCACTACTTGTCCTGCCCTTAACTTGCGTGACTACAGCATATTTCTTTACAAAAAAGAAAGAACAACTCAAGATGGAGTAAAAGTTACAACTTAAGTCCTATGACATTTTTACTGAATCAGTGCATAATATGGATGTAAGGAAAAGCTTGCAAACAATTTTGCTTAAGGAGGCAATTTCCATGAAAGAAAGAGAACGTATTTTAGACTTAGTGAAAAAAGGAATCCTTTCGACTGAAGAAGGCTTAGATTTATTAGAAAGCATGGCAACTGAAAAAGACGAAAAACAAATCAAAAAAGAAGCAGACAAGGTAACTGCTAGTCATAAAGAAAAAGATCAGGCAAGTCAATTGATCGATGAACTTGAAAACGGTGAAGAAAAAATTTCTGAGCCAGTTGATCCAAAAGAAAAAGAAAGACAAGATCAAGAAAACTTAGAAAAGATCTTAGATGAACTAGCAACTGAAGCGAATAAAACTTCGGCGCGTCTAGACGAAGTAAATGCTCAATTCGCTGACAATAAGGCAGCACGTAATGAGAAACAGGAAGCATTGATGCAGCTGAATACAAAAGAAGAATTAGGCGAGTTGACAGAAGAAGAATTAGCACAGCGTCAAACGTTAGAAGCAGAAATCAAAGAGTTAGAAGCAACCGGCGATACACTATTAGAAGAACAATTGAAGCTGGAAGCAGAATTAAAAGATATCCGCAAGAACCAATGGTCTGAGAAAAAAGAAACATTTACGGATAAGTTTGAATTGCCAGATGATTGGAAAGATCAAGCGACAGATACGCTGAATCAAGTAGGCGAAAAAATGTCAGAAGCTGGATCACAGTTAGGCAAATTCTTGAAGAAAACATTCCAAACTGTTTCAGAAACAGTAAATGATAACATGGAATGGAAAGATGTCAGCTTACGCGTCCCTGGAATTGCGATAACGAAATTTGAACATGAATTTTACTATGAAGCTCCTGCAGCAAGTATCCTTGATATCAAGGCAGCAAACGGAAACGTGACGTTAAAAACGTGGAACAGTGATGATGTGAAAGTGGAAGCCAAGATCAAACTTTACGGAAAAATGGGTGCTGAACCATTTGAAGCATTCTCTGAACGGAGCCAGATCGAGGTCAATGAAGATCATATCTCCTTTCAAATTCCAAATAAGCGTGTGCGTGCAGACCTTGTTTTCTACTTACCTAAACGAGTATACGACCATGTAGCTATCAAACTTCTAAATGGCAACATCATGATTGAGACATTGGAAGCTAAAGATATTTATACAAAATCTACGAATGGGAACATCATCGTGAACCAATTAACTGCAACGATGCTGGAAGTAGAAGGTGTAAACGGCAATATCGATATTCGAAACGGGAACATCTTAGATTCTATTATCGAAACAGTAAACGGTACAGTGACATTTGGTGCCACACCAGAAAACCTTTCTGTGTCTTTAGTAAATGGTGATGTACGTCTTACGATTAAAGAAGATAATTTGAAAAAAGTAGAAGCAAGTTCAGTGAACGGGAATGTCAAAGTTGCTTTACCAGATAGCATCGGTTTGGAAGGACACGCTAAAACAAGTCTTGGAAGCATCAACAGCCGTCTGTCCAATTACGAAGTAGTTCGTGAGAAAAAAGAACGGACAAACCAAATGTTGCAATTCCGTCGTGTTTCAGATGATGAGATCGCACAAGTGCAGCTTTCAACGACAACAGGAAGTATCTATTTAAAAGATACAGATAAATAAAGAGGTTGTGAAAGAGATGTTCAGCCTTGAGCAATAAGAAGCGATTTTTTAAAATAGCTTCCCCTATTTTAAAAAAATGTGCCTTATTGCCGATAGGCTATCTCTTGAACACCGATTAAGAAGAAGGTTGTCACAACGATTTTCTTCATTTAAAATAGTAGAACAGAGGTGAGACATGATGAAAAAAAAGTTGACAAAATCCAATAAAAATGTTGTTTTGACAGGTACTTTAGCAGGGATTGGGGAATATATCGGGATTGATCCCACTGTTATCCGTGTGCTTTATGTATTCTTAAGCTTAGTTGCTTTTGGAAGTCCAATCATTTTATACATTTTATTAGCTTTGATTATCCCATCTGCGCGTTCTGCACGAACAAACTATGGACATAACAATGCATATTATGAAAAAAACAATTATCGTGAACAAACAAAAAAACGCAAAGAAGCGGAAAAAATCGATGATGACGAATGGAGTGACTTTTAATGTCGTACTTTCAGCGTATTTTGGTTAATACGTTAACATTCATATCGTTGGCTGTTCTTTTTCCTGCGATGGTCCATGTGAGCAGTATTTGGACGGCCGTTCTTGCCAGCTTCGTATTATCTGTGTTGAACATGTTTGTCAAACCGATTTTGACGATCCTGTCCCTGCCCTTTACATTAGTCACATTGGGATTGTTTACGTTTGTTATCAATGCAGCGATTCTTAAAATGACTTCCTTTTTTGTAGGAGCAGAACATTTTAGTTTTTCTTCATTTGGTGCAGCGTTATTCGTAGCTATCTTGATGTCACTTGTCAATGTAATTGTTAGTGAACATAACAGCAGAAAATAAAAAAAGCTGTGCCGAGATCTCGGCGCAGCTTTTTTGTTTAGAATAAAGAATGCGTTTTCTATTACATTGGTAATTAAATAAAAACGTTTTTTTTAATTGGTAGTACTTTTGGCTAGACAATGATAAAATGATAGAGAACACTCTAATAGAAATGAGGTAGCATGAATGTCAGAAGTTGTAAAAGTTAGCCAATTAGTAAAAAAATTATCTTTGGAAATCGTCACAGGCGACGAGAAAAGTTTAGACCGCGTCATCGTGACTGGGGACATCTCACGCCCAGGACTAGAGTTGACCGGTTATTTTAATTATTATTCCCATAATCGTTTACAGCTATTTGGCAGTAAAGAAATCAGTTTTGCGGAACGGATGATCCCAGAAGAGCGTTTGATCATTATGAGAAGATTATGTAGTGAAGATATGCCCGCATTTATTATTTCAAGAGGATTGCCGGCTCCGGAAGAAATGATCCAAGCAGCCAATGAAAATGGGATAGCTGTGCTGCGTTCGCCTATCTCAACGTCCCGGCTGCTAGGTGAATTATCTAGTTATTTAGATGGACGCTTAGCCCCTCGAACAAGTGTCCACGGTGTGTTAGTCGATGTCTACGGATTAGGTGTACTAATTCAAGGGGACAGTGGGATAGGGAAAAGTGAAACGGCGTTGGAACTGATTAAGCGCGGACATCGATTGATCGCAGACGATCGAGTAGATGTCTATCAGCAAGATGAACTGACGGTAATCGGAGAACCTCCTAAAATCCTGGAACATCTGATTGAGATTCGAGGGATCGGTATCATAGATGTAATGAATCTTTTCGGTGCGAGTGCGGTACGAGGCTCTATGCAAGTCCAGTTAGCTGTTTATCTAGAAGCATGGGCAAAAGATAAGAAATACGACCGTCTGGGCTCTGAAGACACGACCGTTGAAATCGCGGAAGTGGGCATTCCACAAATAAAAATCCCTGTCAAAACAGGACGAAACGTTGCAATCATCATTGAAGTAGCCGCAATGAATTTCCGCGCACGTACAATGGGCTTTGACGCAACGAAAACATTTGAAGAAAGATTAAGTCGCTTGATTGAAGAAAACTCAGGCAATGACTAGCAAGGAGTGACAATATGTTAGCACAAATCAATCGAGTTGCTTTTGAGCTTGTAGGAATTCCTATCTACTGGTATGCATTGATTATCGTATCAGGAATCATTATTGCCATGTGGCTCAGCAGCAGAGAAGCTGTTCGGGTAGGATTAAAAGCAGATGACGTGACAGATTTTATGTTGTGGGGATTGCCGATTTCCATTATTGGTGCCCGCTTGTATTATGTTTTATTCGATCTTCCCCAATATATAGCTGATCCAATCCAGATATTCAATATCCGTTCAGGAGGATTAGCGATTTACGGGGGATTGATTGCAGGTGCAATCACACTGTACTTTTTTACCAAATATCATTTTATTTCTTTGTGGACCTTTTTAGATATCGCTGCACCAAGCGTATTATTGGCGCAGGCAATCGGACGATGGGGAAATTTCATGAACCACGAAGCGTATGGTCCAGACACGACACGAAGTTTCTTAGAAAGTCTGCATTTACCGCAATTCATCATTGATAACATGTATATCGAAGGAATCTATCGACAACCAACCTTTCTTTATGAATCACTTTGGAGTTTGATTGGATTTATTCTGCTTTTGGTTTTGCGGAAGAAACCACATCTTTTGAAAAAAGGAGAAGTCCTTTTATGTTATCTAATGTGGTATAGTTTCGGACGTTTCTTTATCGAAGGATTACGCACAGACAGCCTTTACTTTTTAGGTGTGATCCGCATTTCTCAATTATTGTCTGCTGTTTTATTTGTCGGCACATTGATTCTGTTTATTTGGCGTAGAAAAAAAGGAAATTTACCGGATTATGACCGCTCATTAGGAAAAAATCAACAAATTATTTGATTTTTAGAGCGTTAAAAATGAAAAAAATTTCAGGAGTGGTAAAATGAATTATAGAGTAGCGGTTTTAGGACCAGGCTCTTGGGGGACTGCTTTAGCACAAGTCCTCGCTGAAAACGGACATGACGTTCGGATTTGGGGACATCGTGCTTCACAAGTAGAAGAAATCAACACCCAACACACCAATCAACGTTATTTACCAGATCATCATCTACCCGATTCCATCCGAGCATTCACCGATATGGAAGATGCAGTAAAAGATGCAGATGCGGTACTATTCGTTATCCCAACGAAAGCGATACGTTCTGTTGCAAAAGAACTAGTTGCCAAATTGAATACGAAGCCAGTGATCATCCACGCAAGTAAGGGATTAGAACAGGGAACGCATAAAAGAATCTCTGAAATCTTGTTAGAGGAAATCCCGACAGAAAAAAGAAAAGCTGTTGCTGTTCTTTCTGGGCCAAGCCATGCGGAAGAAGTAGCAAAGCATGACATTACGACGATCACAGCGGCAAGCACAGATGTAAAAGCAGCAAAATATGTACAAGAGCTGTTCATGAACCATTATTTTCGAATCTATACCAACCCTGATGTGATTGGTGTAGAGATGGGAGCAGCTTTGAAAAATATTATTGCCATTGGAGCTGGTGCTATTCACGGCTTAGGGTTTGGCGATAATGCAAAAGCGGCAATCATGACGCGCGGATTAGCTGAGATCAGCCGTTTAGGTGTAGCAATGGGTGCCAACCCACTGACCTTTATTGGCTTAAGCGGAGTAGGTGATCTAGTCGTTACTTGCACAAGTGTTCATTCCAGAAACTGGCGCGCAGGCAACTTGTTAGGACAAGGTCAGCCTCTAGAAGAGGTGCTAGCCAATATGGGAATGGTTGTTGAAGGTGTGAATACTACTCAAGCAGCGATGGAACTAGCCCAAATGATGGAAATCGAAATGCCCATCACTCAAACAATCTATGAAGTGCTGTATGAACAAAAAGAAATCAAAACAGCCGCAAAAGAAATCATGTTACGTGATGGGAAAAAAGAAAATGAATTCTCATTAACAATTTTTTGAAGGAGCGAATGTATATGAAAGTAAAAAAAGCAGTTATTCCAGCAGCAGGATTAGGAACAAGATTTTTACCAGCAACAAAGGCGATGGCAAAGGAAATGTTGCCAATCGTGGACAAACCAACGATCCAATTCATCGTTGAAGAAGCGTTGAAATCAGGAATCGAAGACATCTTGATCGTTACAGGAAAAGCTAAACGACCAATCGAAGATCACTTTGATTCAAATATCGAATTAGAAACAAACCTAAGTGAAAAAGGAAAAACCGAATTATTGAAATTAGTAGAAGAAACGACAGATGTCAATTTGCATTTCATCCGTCAATCTCATCCAAAGGGGTTAGGACACGCCGTTCTTCAAGCAAGAGCCTTTATTGGAAATGAACCGTTTGTCGTTATGCTAGGCGATGATATCATGGAAGACGAAGTACCATTGACACAGCAATTGATCGATGACTATGAGCGTACACACGCTTCTACGATTGCCGTTATGCAAGTTCCTCACGATGAAACTTCAAAATACGGAATCATCAACCCAGGGGAAGTACTGGAAGATGGGTTATACAATGTCAAAAACTTTGTTGAAAAACCAGATCCAAGCAAAGCACCAAGTGATTTAGCTATTATTGGGCGTTACTTATTGACTCCAGAAATCTTTGATGTATTATCAGAACAACAACCAGGTGCTGGAAATGAGATCCAACTAACTGACGCAATCGATACGTTGAATAAAACACAACGCGTATTTGCCCGTAAATTCACAGGTAAACGTTATGACGTTGGTGACAAATTTGGTTTTATGAAAACAAGTATTGAATATGGTCTGACACATCCAGAAGTAGGGGCACCTTTGCGTGAATACATCATGTCTTTAGGTAAAACATTAGAAGCAGAAGGAAGCAAGATCAATCATAATCCAAAAGGAATAACAGAAATCAAAGAAGAAAAGAAAAAATAATCTTTTTTTCTAACGAGCTTCAGCTGCTAATTGAATAAAAAGTAGTTGAAGCTCGTTTTTATTTGTTTAAAAAACACGAAAATGCTATCCTTATAGAAAAGAGAGAGAAGAAGGGAGTTTGATCATGTCAGGAGGAGAAATTGCAGGATTGATCGCAGCAATCGCCTTTGCGATACTTGTCGTTTTCATCGTTCGCGTATTGTTGCAAGTTTCCAAAACTTTAGAAAAAGTAGACCAGACTGTCGCAGAAGCAAATACGACAATTGAGATCGTCACACAAGACGTAGATCTTTTATCTAGACAAGTAGAAGGCTTGCTAGTCAAAAGTAATGAGCTGCTCTTGGATATCAATGGAAAAGTCGCAACGATCGATCCATTGTTCACAGCAGTTGCTGATTTAAGTGAAAGTGTATCGGAACTTAATCATTCTAGTAAAAACATCGTGACGAAAGTCGGCGGAATCGGAAAAACGACAGCTAAAGCGACTGTTGCCGGAAAAGTCGGTGGAACAGCGATGAAATTTTTTAAAAACAAAAAACATACTGAAACGACAGGAGGAAAATAAGAATGGCTAAAAAAGGTGGATTTTTATTAGGTGCAGTAGTTGGAGGTACAGCCGCAGCAATCGCCGCATTATTGTTAGCACCCAAATCTGGTAAAGAACTTCGGGATGAATTGGCTGCTCAAGCAGATGATTTGATGGACATGGCTTCAGATTACACAGATATGGCAAAAGAAAAATCATCTGAGTTAACAGGTATTGCAAAAGAAAAAGCGCAAGATCTTTCTCAACAAGCAGGGGATCTAGCAGGCAATGTTAAGCAGAAGGTAAGTGAATCAGCAGAGGAAGCAGGAAGTGAATCAGATGATATCTTGTTAAACCTCAAAGAACAATCAGCTGATTTATCTAATCGTTTCAAAAAAACAGCAGAAGATCTGAAAAAGCCAGCAGACGAATTAGGTAGTATTGCTAAAGATACTTCAGAAGATATCATGATCGATGTAAAAGATGCTGCAGATAAAGCAGGAGAGACGGTCAATGAAGGAATGTCAGAAGCAAAACCAGTTGCAGATGACACAAAAGAAATGTTGAAAATGGCAAAAGAAGATGCAAAAGAAGCTAAAAAAGAAATGAAAGATACAATGACAGATTCGACTACCAATCACTAAGATTACTCATTTCTAGAATAAAAAAGGTGAGAGCGGACCAGCTCTCACCTTTTTTATTTTCATTACTCTAAAACAAGTAATTCTTTTGGTGTAGTCGTGAATGGCACACAACCATCACTTGTCACATACACACAATCTTCGATACGTACCCCTACTTTTTCAGGAATATAGATTCCTGGTTCAAGAGAGAAGCACATCCCTTCTTCAATCACTAAGTCGTTTCCTTCTACAAGAGAAGGGAATTCGTGGACGGTTGTTCCGATTCCGTGACCTAAACGGTGATTGAAATATTCGCCGTAGCCATAGCTGTTGATCACGTTTCGTGCGATTTGATCAAGTTCACCTGCTGTCACACCTGGGCGAACTGCCTCTTGTGCGGCAAGCTGTGCTTCAAGAGTGATGTTATAGATTTTTTCTTGGAATTCAGTTGGTTTTTGATAAGCAACTGTACGAGTAGCATCACTGCAATAGCCATTCCAAATAACGCCAAGATCGAATAACACTAGTTCATTTGGTGAAACCTTCGTGCTTCCTGGTGTACCATGAGGGCTTGCAGCATTTGCTCCTGCAAGGACTAATGTGTCGAAAGACATTTGTGAAACACCTTGTTTTTTTAATTGGTATTCGATTTCTGCGATAATTGCTTGTTCAGTTACGCCTTCTTTTACTGTTTTGAAGCCAATTTCAAAGGCAACATCGGCCCATTTACCAGCTTCGATCAGTTTGTCTTTTTCTTCTACCGTTTTGATCAGTTGCAGACGCTGGATAATAGAAGTTAGATCGGTGTAAGAATCTGTACCTGTCAAGATATCAGAGATAGCATCGAAGCGATCGACAGTCAGAGCATTCTTTTCAATACCTACATTACCAGGTTGCCCATAGCGTGCGCGAAGCTCTTTTCCGATGATCTCCCAAGGATTTTCGCTGTCTAAGTAGCCACGTACATCGTACGCCCAGCTGCTGTTTTGAGCATCTTCAACTTCCAGAGCAGGAGTGAAAAGGAAAGGATCTTGTTCCAGAGGGATAAAAAGAGCTAGTACACGCTCGTGAGGATCACTTTCATATCCGGAAAAGTAAGCGATGTGGCCAGGGTCGCTGATATAAGCCAATTCTACTTGGTGTTGTGCCATCCATTGACGTAGTTCATTGATTTTTACGTTATTCATTTGGCAACCTACTTTCTAAATTAATTTTGTATTCAATAATTGTACCACTGATTGATTAAAAGACCAACGTTCTTAAAACTGAAAAAAGTAAAAATTTTCATGAAAACAGAGATAAAACGGTTGCAATTGTTGAGATTATTTGATATCCTATTTTAGAAATGTAAGACGTATTTTCAGAAAACATATAAAATATGAATAGGAGAACACAAATGGAAAAGCAAACAATCACTATCTATGATGTAGCGAGAGAGGCAAATGTTTCGATGGCTACTGTTTCACGTGTCGTAAATGGCAATCCAAACGTCAAACCAGCAACAAGAAAAAAAGTCTTGGAAGTTATCGATCGCTTGGATTATCGTCCAAATGCAGTCGCACGTGGCTTGGCAAGTAAGAAAACAACAACAGTTGGGGTAATCATTCCTGATGTCAGCAATATGTTCTTTGCCTCTTTAGCACGTGGTATCGACGATGTGGCAACAATGTACAAATACAATATCATCTTAGCAAACTCAGATGGCAACGATCAAAAAGAAGTCAATGTATTGAATAATTTATTGGCTAAGCAAGTGGACGGCGTGATCTTTATGGGTCACCATATCACAGACGAAATCCGTGGAGAATTTTCACGTTCAAAAACGCCTGTTGTACTAGCTGGTTCCATTGATCCAGATGAACAAGTAGGTAGCGTAAACATTGATTATGTATCAGCAACAAAAGATGCAGTAAATAAATTAGCAAAAAGCGGCAATAAAAAAATCGCTTTTGTCAGCGGTGCGCTGATTGATCCTATCAATGGTCAAAACCGTCTAAAAGGCTATAAAGAAGCATTAAGCGAAAACAATCTACCATATAGCGAAGGATTGATTTTTGAGGCACAATACAACTTTAAAGATGGTCTGTCTCTAGTTGACCGGATCCATAATAGCGGTGCAACAGCTGTCTATGTTTCAGACGATGAATTAGCCATTGGTATCTTGGATGGTTTATTAGACCGCGGCGTAAAAGTACCAGAAGAATTCGAAATCATCACAAGCAACAATTCTTTACTGACAGAAGTAGCTCGTCCTCGTTTGACAAGTATCACACAACCATTATACGATTTAGGAGCGGTATCCATGCGCCTATTGACGAAAATGATGAATAAAGAAGAAGTCGAAGAAAAAACGATTATCTTGCCTTATGGAATCGAAGAAAAAGGATCAACTAAATAATAAAAGATCAATCATTTAAAGGTTGTTCCAAAAGTGGTCAACTTCTGGAACAACGTTTATACGAGAAAGGGGGTTAAGACAAAATTTTGTCATAACCCCTTTTTTTTTGTGACTTTAAAAAAAGAGAAAATGGCGGAAACAAACCTTATGTCCATCGTATACGACACAATCTGTGCGTAGATGCTACATTTTGTTCACTACTATCAAAATTACTTTAAAATGAAAACGTGATAAAAAAGAAAGTAGAAAAGTAACTCTAAAAAATCCAAAAAAATCCAGGCTCGATTGCGTACTTATCTTAAAGGAGAAACAATCCATCATACATAACCCGAAAGGAGACTTCTATTTGCCTAAGAAAAGACGAAAGACCATAGTCATCATTTTGACCATTCTTACTATAGGAATCGGAGGGAAAGTCTACATGGACAAAAGAGAAGTGCAAAGACAGAAAGATTTACTCGCAGTAGAAAAACAGTCCGTCAAAGTTCTGAAAAATACCTTTGCGGATATCAAGGAAGTGAAGATTGAACGTACTGGATACAATAATATAACCGGTTTTTATCACATCATTGTGATATTAACTAATATTGAAGGTAAATCTGTAACTTTTGATTATGGTTTCATCAAAAATGATACCGAATTAAGTGGTTTTGCAGTTGTAAATGAAAAAATACAAAAAGAAGGAAAAACTAAAAATAAAATTAAAGTGATATATTCGAATGAGGAGGAGGAAATAATTTGACTATAACAGAAAAAAATTACAATAAGCTTAGTAATATAGTTTATTTATTAGACCCGAAGCATAAAAATTATGCATCTTATTTAAAAGAAGCTGGAATTTATAATTTCGGCAATACAAAGTTCCAAATTCTAAAAATCAAAAACTCCTTCGACGGCATGCAGGCGATGGCTGTAGCGCCAATCAAGAACGGTAAAGTGGATATTTCTCAAGTAGTGATTGCCTTTGCAGGAACGAACTTAAGTGATTGGAAAGATTTGGAAACGGATGCAAGAAGTATCATGAATCTCTATGGGAATAGACCAAGAGCAAGTTTTTCTGAAAAAGCAACAACAAACAAGATTTTATCCGTTAGTGGATTGAAAACAGCGGGGCAAATCAATTCAGCGATTGCATTTGCTAATGAAGTAAAAAAGGAATATGGAGAAGCTGCTATTTCTACTACCGGCCATTCATTAGGTGGATTCTTAGCATTATATGTAGCAGCAGAGAAACAATGGAAAAATGTCGGCTTCAACGGGCCGGACCCGTATGATCTCTTATCACCAGAAGCAAAAAAATGGGTGGAAGAAAATCCCGGTATGCTCACCAATTACCGAAATCACGCCGATTTTATCGGTAATTTTGGTGGTAATGGCACAGGTGCTGAAGTTCGGATCAGTATGGAAACAGCATTCTTGAATCTGCTTGCTTCCCACAGTTTAACCTCTTGGAAGTTTGATGAAAATGGAAAGCTGATTATTCCTGAAAATGAAAACAATGTCAAAGCTCGAAAACAACAGAAAGAAAACCAAGCGACCCAGTTGTTTTCCTATCAGTTGCAAGAACTGAACAACATACGTAAAAAACTACGATTAAGTGGCGGCCGGCTGACAGTTAATGAACAAATTTACTTAGATGACACACAAGCTAGGTTAGTGGTGGAAAAGTTATCGGCAAAAATGAAAAGCGCTATGGAAGAAGTTATCCGCATCAATCAAAGAGGAATTTTTGAGCTAGAGAAAAAATGGCAAGAAGGCTTGCGGCAAGCACGTGTTGTCGCCCCTTCGTTGACTGAACAGGAAATCATAGAAGCATTAGCTAGTGTGGGCGCCACAAAAGAGAACTTAGTCGATTCTGCGAAAGAAGTCTATCTGCTACGAATCAATAAGGCAAGACGTATGGGGGAGGCCTTTGATACATTGGCGAAGGAGATCCAAGACAAAATCAATGAAATCGTGGCACGAGATCGAGAATTAGCACAGCAATTCAATTAAAGGAGAAGTAGATGAAACTAGAAGAATTGGAAAGAGATTATCGAAGTGAACGAAGACAATTAGAAGCTCAAGAAGATGAATTGATCCACTTTAAGAATCAAGGATTACGATTGATGGAGCAAGAGGAGCAGCGACTGCATCATGTATTAAAGAACTTAGCTTTAGATAATGAGCCTCTGTTTCAAGCAAGACGAAGTTATTCGAATTATCAGGAGCATTATCAACAAGCCCTACAAGTAGAACGACGAAAACTCTATCAGCAGCAAGATGAACTAGAACGTTCCTATCGTCAAAAAATCAGACAAATAACTATGGAGAAATCATCTTATGAATGAATTTTTAATGCAATTACTAAAAGAATTAGAGAAAAATCTACATCGATCAAATGTACGTTCAGTTGGTATGGGGATATCTCAGCAAATTTGGGCAGAAAAACGATTGACAGATCAAAACCACCAAATGACTGCAGAAGAAGCTGCTCAAGAATTTTCTAACCGACATGTACACTTGAAAGAATCAGTAAAAGGGCAATTTGCAGAAAAACTAACTGAATTATTCCAAAGACAAGAAAAGAAATTAAAACAGTTTCGTTAGTAAAGTTATATAGAAAAATTTTGTGAAAATGGTTTTTCACATTTTTACATAAATTTGTCTTAATATCGTAGATGTAAGCTTTTGAACACCATTTATTCGGAAAAAGGGAGCTGTGACAAGATTTTTGTCGCAGCTCCCTTTAATTCTGATTAATCTATTAGATCAATCATCTTTATCGTCTGATTCTTTGGTCTCTGGATTCGCTCTAGCATAAGCTGAAGCGGTGTTCCAGTAATCTGTATAGTTTTCATCAGTACCGCCAACGCCGAATTTAAAGGCGCTTTTCTTCGGACCATTTTTTGCCCAAAGTGACTCCACTGTTTTTCCTGGCGTTTGGATGGATTTTTTATTGACAGTAACTTTTCCAGCTGTTTGTCCTGTGAACCCAGATACTTTTTTCTTCATCACATCGGATGATAAGTCAAATTTCTCATCAGTGCCGAAAATCTCAGGGTTTGCTTGGTAAGCTTGATTGATTAGATTGGCAAGATAATTAGCCGAACGTATTCTTGCTTGGCTGTCCATTCCAGTATTGTCATCGTGTCCTGCCCAACTACTGATAGTGATAGATGGAGTTGAGACGATCAGCCATGAATCTCGGTATTCATTGGTAGAACCAGTTTTTCCGACCCAATCTGCATTTCCTAGATTTCCGTTTAAGCTTGAGATGACATCTTTGAATGGTGTAGTGATTTTTTCATTGATCACACTACGCATCATGTCATTCATGATCGATGCCGTTGCTTCGGAATAAATACGGACAGAATTACTTTCATGTTTATAAATCACATTACCTGCATTATCTGTGATGGAATCAATGATATAGCCTTCTTCGTAGACTCCACCATTTGCTAAGGCCTGGAATCCATTTGTCTGTTGAAGCGTCGTTACATCTACTGTCCCTAAAGGAGCCGATTCAACGCCCCAATTATCATTTGCTGGGTAGTTCATCTTCGCCAAGTAGTGCTCGTAAGCGTATTGTTTCGATCCACCGGAATTCAACACATCTTGATATAAGTGATAAGCTGGGATATTGTTGGACCATTCCAGTGACTCACGGACGGTTTGGAAGGTGTTCGACCCTTCATTGGTCGCATTGACGATTTTCTCACCAGCATTTTTTCCTTCTTGCCAAGTCGTTGCATAATCTGATACACGGGATTCTGATCCGACAAGTCCCATATCGATTGCAGGACCGTAAACAAGAACCGGTTTGATGGATGAACCAGCTTGACGTTCTGTATCAAAGGCGTGGTTATTTTGATTCTGGCTGTAATTCCGACCACCCACGAAGCCATAGATACGTCCGGTTCTGTTATCCATCAATACATTTCCAGTCTCCACTTGGCTACCAGCACCATCATCTAACATGTAGCCATAATTTTCTACGCCGGTTTGCAATGCAGCATAGATATCTTTATCGATCGTCGAATGGATCGTATATCCTTTGTTTTGGATCGTTTGCTGTGCTTTTTGATAATAAGCTTCACTGACCGATGAATCTGACATATCAGCATTATCTTTTTCTGCCAATTGTTGTGCAATAATCCTTGTTGCTTCGTTCATCACGGTATAATACAAGAATTCTCTGTCAGTCTGTTCCGCGATTTGTTGTGGGAGAAAGTCTTTTGTAAGATCATAGGCTTTCGCTTCTTCGTATTGTTCTTTCGTAATTTGTCCTTCACGGTACATACTGAATAAAACAAAATCTTTTCTGGCAAGACCGGCAGAAAGATCTTCTTTTAGCGCGCCTGTATTCGTGTATGGACTATACGTGATAGGGCTTTGAGGCAAACCAGCGATATAAGCAGCTTGCGGCAGAGTCACATCCTTTGCATCTACACCAAAGATTCCTCTAGCAGCTTCCTGGACTCCAGCAATATTTTGCCCCTTATTATTCCGACCAAATGGTGAGACATTCAAATACGTAGCAATGATCTCATCTTTTGAAAAGTGTTTTTCTACTTGTGCAGAAAGAACGATCTCGTTTGCTTTACGTTTGAATGTTGTTTCATCGGTTAGGATCTGTTGTTTGACTAATTGCTGTGTCAAAGTGGATCCTCCAGACGAGCCGATGCCAGTCGCTTCTGAAACTAGTGCTCGTAAAACAGCTTTAGGGACATAACCTTGGTGTTTATCGAAGTATTCATCTTCTGTACTGATAATCGCGGTTTTCAATAAAGGCGAAATCTTATCAGATGAAATAGTCGTCCGCATCAGATCTGTCTGGATTTTTGATATCTCTGTATTATCTGCATAAACAATCTTTGACGTTTCCGTAATGTTTCCTAGTTCTGTCTGCAGTTCTTTTTTAGTCGGCAATTGTGTGTCTTCGACAAGATAGGCAAAGTAGCCAGCACCTATTCCGATACCTAGAGCTGCGAACAACAAAAGAAGAACAGTAATAAAAACAGTCAATGATTGAAACACTCTAAAAATAATCTTAGGAACAAACCATTTTTCTTTTTTTCTTCTATTCTGTTTTTTTCGAGTATTTTTGCGTGGCAAAAGGGTCACCTCAACTAATGGTTTTATTTCGCTAATTATAGCAAATAATAGGACAAAAAAACAGACAAGGCTGTTTTTGACAGGAATTTCTTTTTCGAATGAGATAAAACGTGAGGAAATGATCTTTTTTATGAAAGAGTTCTTAAGCTTTTCTTTAGGGAAAGTTTCAGTTACTATGGAGAACAGGGCAAAGAAAAACAAACTATTTTCTTTGTACATCATCTTATCAATATATATAGGAATTGTTCGAAACAATTGCCTTTCAAGGAGGAATCCATCCATGTTATTAGGCTCACACGTCAGCATGAGCGGAAAGAAAATGCTGTTAGGCGCGGCAGAAGAAGCAGCCAGTTACGGATCTTCGACCTTTATGATCTATACAGGCGCTCCTCAAAATACTAGAAGAAAAGCTATCGAAGAGATGAATATTGATGCCGGAAAAGCATTTATGGCAGAAAACGGACTAACAAATATCGTCGTTCATGCGCCTTATATCATTAATTTGGGAAATACGATCAAACCAGAAATGTTTCCATTTGCTGTACAATTTCTGAGAGAAGAGATTGTCCGTGCGGAAGCTTTAGGTGCTACTCAAATCACCCTTCACCCAGGCGCTCATGTAGGAGCAGGGGCAGAAGCTGGGATTGCTAGAATTATTGAGGGGTTGAATGAAGTTTTGACAAAAGAACAGACGGCACAGATCGCTTTGGAGACGATGGCAGGGAAAGGTACGGAAATCGGTCGAACATTTGAGGAATTAGCGCAAATCATCGATGGAGTAAAATTGAATGAAAAATTATCCGTTACTTTTGATACATGTCATACGAATGATGCCGGATATAATATAAAAGAAGATTTTTCAGGTGTAATGGAAGAGTTTGATAAGGTCATCGGATTAGATCGGCTTAAAGTACTGCATATCAATGATTCTAAAAATCCACAAGGTTCTCATAAAGATCGGCATGCCAATATCGGTTTTGGAACAATTGGATTTGACACATTGAACAAAATCGTCCATGATCCAATGTTTGACAACATTTCGAAAATATTAGAAACCCCATATGTCGGTAAAGATAAAAAGAAAGCTTACGCACCATATGGAAAAGAAATTTCCATGTTCAAAGCGCAAGCATTCGATCCCGAAGTGTTCCCTGAGTTATTAGCAGAAGAAGTCACACTTTAAGTTTTCTATCTGACAGCAACAAAAAAGGATTGGGCAGTCTGCCTTGTCCTTTTTTGTTTAAGAAACAAAGGAGTGCTTTTTGCATTCGTTTTCGACATGCTCCTTTCGCCCCCTCTTTTTAAATTCAGACAAACAGGGTATACTGATAGAAAAGTAAAAAACGAAAAGTTTCACAAACAAGTAGCAAAACGTGATTGAAAGGACGAAAAGATGCTGAACATTTTAAACCCCTTGATCGACCAACTAAAAAAGAAACATACATACTTTATTCTTGGCATAGCCGTATTATTTACAATTATTCGGTTGTATTTATATAGTAAAGCAATCTATGGAACAGATATGTCGGCGACCTATGATGATCAGCTGCTGATTCACTATGCTCAAAATATTTTGGATGGTAAATGGCTAGGGGAGTACACGACTACGACACTTTCAAAAGGGATCTCCTACAGCTTGTTTTTAGTACTTGCACATAAACTGCATCTTTCTTATGCAGTTTTATTCGGCATGTTCAGTATTCTTGCCAGTATATTGGTTGCACTAGCGTTTAAACCAATCGTGAAGAACAAGTATCTTCTTTTAAGTATCTATTTTTATTTTTTGTTTTCTCCGATTAGTTTTACACATGAATATTCCACTCGAACATATCGTAATGCTCTCGTGATCCCGACTGTTGAGATCATTATCGCTTGTTTACTAGCTATTTATTACCGCAAATATAATTCCAGCAAAAAATTGCTGCCGTGGTTTTTAGGGCTAGCTGTTTCTTTTCCTTTCTTTTGGTTCATTCGCGAAGATTCCATCTGGCTTCTTCCTTTTACTGTAGTCGCGTTAGGCATCAGTTTCGTTCAGATCTTGCTAGGACAAGACTTTTCTTTCAAAGAAGCAAAGAAGTTAAAAGAACGACCATTTCTCCTTTCGAAACAAGAATGTCTGAAACTTTCATTGTTTTTACTCCCTCTAGTCGGTTTCTCCATCGTCTATCAGTGGATCGAATATAAAAACGAGACAACATATGGTATTGCCGCCATCAATGACCGTTCGAGTGGCGAATTTGGACGTTTGATGAAACAGCTGATCCGAATAGATGACGAAACAAACTTAAATAAAGAAAACAGTGAGATATGGGTCTCGCATGCTGCATTAAATAAAGCTTTAGACGCATCTCCTACATTTCATACTGTTTCTACTCGTATTGACGAATTGTATACGACTCATGCGTGGACCCAAGGCGGAAAAGTAAAAGAATTACCAGGAGATATCATTTTTTGGGCATTGCGAGATGTGGTAAGCGAATCTGGTTATTACCAAAACAATGCAAAAGAAACCAATGATTTTTGGAAAAAAGTCAATCAAGAATTAGAAGAAGCCTATCAAAAGGGAACTATCAAAAAGAAAAAAGAATTTTATCTGATGGGATCAGGGGATGGAAAGACGATGAATGATCTGCCAATTGTATTTGCTTTTCTGAAATCAGGATATGCCTATGCATGGCGATACAAAGATTTCCATCAAGGGGGGAATTATAGTTTCGGGACGCAAGAACAAGTCGAACAGGCACAAGAACTATTGAATCTTCCACTAATGGATAATTGGATCGATAGCAGTGATCCGAGAACACCTGATTTCCAGTTGACAAAAACAGCAAAAGTCGCGAATGTCATGATAAAAATTTACCAAGTTCTGGCCATTCCCGTGCTGATTGCTTCAATAGCAGGGATATTACTTATGATACTAGGAACCGTATTTGCAAAAGCTGATCGTGCCTATTATAGTTCCTCTTTGATTGTAGTCATCGGATTAATACTGACACAATTGGTTTTTCTTTTCGGTGTCTCGTGGTTTTGTTCTTATGCGCCAGAAAAAAAGGATTATTTTTTAAGTGTCTACACTGGCGCAGGCGTGCCATTAACGCAATTCATCGCAGTAACAAGCATGCTAGTTTTTAGTAAATTGAATCTGAAAAAAGCTTTATCTTCCAAATAAAAAGGGAACTGTGACAAAAGTCTTGTCGCAGTTCCTTTTTCCGAATAAACGGTGCTCAAAAGCTTGCATCTGCGGTAATAAGCTCAACCAAACGTAAAATATGAGGAACTATTTTTGTTTGGCTGTTCTTATTACTTGATGCAGGACAGCTTTTTCACAACCTCTGATACACGGTGTTCCAGAAGTAACTTCTTCGGAAATAAGCCGAAATTTCACAAAAATTTGAAAAGCAATTTTCTTAAATTCCTTCTTATTTCTTGAAGCTGCCCACTTCTGTCACAACCTCCTTTGTGTAAAAGAATCAGTTTCTATTCGATTTCTTCTATCGTTTCTTGCAAACGCTGTTCATATTTTTTGTTTCCTTTATATAAATCACCAATCGTCCATGCCAACAGGAGAAGGACAAGAACAATGATTACATAGGCGATTTGATCAGCCAATGCTAGTTGAGCTGAGGTGGCTTGCTCGCCGAAGAAACTTTCGATTTGACCTGGTAATCCTCGTAAGTTCAAGTAAGTCAGACTAATCACAGAGAACCAGCCAAGAAGTTTTACAACAAATGAATTTTTGAATCGGCTCCCCATCTCCGCTTGGCTATTGGTCATCATCAGTAAAGGAATCATCGAGAATGGCAATGCAAAAGCCAGAAAAACTTGGGATTCATTCATCAAGTTATTCAAAGCGGTATGTTCTTCTATCGTTCCTTTTGTACTTGTAAACAAAACACAAATCAATACAGGAATCACAGAAAGCAATCGTGTGACTAGTCTTCTTAGCCAAATCGGGATACGCATATGGATGAAGCCTTCCATGATGACTTGACCGGTCAACGTACCAGTAATAGTAGAGTTCTGGCCAGAAGCAAGAAGTGCTACAGCAAATAAAGTAGACAAGATACCAGATTTTGCTACAGCAATCAAGATACCATTGCTCATAGCTGATGGATCAGATAAAGCTTCATACAGACCAAAAAAGGAAGGATCTTGGACAGAACCGGTTTTGAATACAGCGACACCCATGATCAATAGCAGTGCATTGACTAAAAAAGCCATTGACAACTGGATATTAGAGTCCCAAGTAGAAAAGCGTACCGCTTGTGCTACATCTTCTTCGTCTTGGTGATCAATCTTCCGAGTTTGAGAAACTGCTGAATGAAGATATAAGTTATGCGGCATGACTGTTGCACCAATAATCCCTAACGCTCCAGTCAGCGGAGTTTCACCACCTATGACAGGTGAGTCTGAGAATGTATGACTGTTAGGGATAAAGCCAGCAAATAAACTGTGCCAATCAGGGTTAGACAAGCCAACTTGATAGACGAAAACGAATAAAATGACGAAAATCAAGCAGACAACCAAAGCTTCGATTTTACGAAACCCGACTTTTGTCAGCAATAAAAGGACGAAAACATCTAACACAGTGATAAATACGGCAATTACCAATGGAATATCAAAAAGTAAGTAGAGGGCGATTGCTGCACCAATGACTTCTGCGATGTCTGTTGCCATAATGGCTAATTCAGTCAAGATCCATAAAATGACACCCAATGTCTTACTTGTCCGTGCTCGGATTGCTTGGGCCAAATCCATTTGGGTCACGATTCCTAATTTTGCTGCCATATACTGTAAAAGCATAGCAATTAGACTAGACATCAAAATAACTGACATCAATAAATATTGGAAATTTTGTCCACCAGTGATCGAAGTGGACCAGTTACCTGGATCCATATAACCAACTGCTACTAATGCACCTGGTCCAGAGTAAGCAAGAAGTGTTTTAAAAAAACTTTTTCCCTTTGGTACATCCACTGTTCCATTTACTTCAGCTAAAGATAAACCATTTGTATGTTCAATAAGTCGATGCTTATGAAATTGTTTGTTGGATTGATTATTCAAGAAAAAACCACCTTTCCTATTTATCTACGATTACATTCTACACCTCAGAAAGAAAAAATTAAAGAAAAAGATTCGGTATGCCTAATTTTTTTTCGTGGCGTGTCTTGCTGGTTAATAAAAGAAATTTCGTTCTTCTCTAAAAAAACCACTATTTTTTGCATGAAACTAAAGAATACGCCTTTCTTTTTTCAATAAACTTTAGTAAAATAAATCATTGAGAGCAATTCGGAAATAGAAAGGAGAGATTTATATGGTATCAACAGGTATTGTCGTACTTATTGCTATTATTGCTTTGCTAATCGGCGCAGTAGGTGGCTTTTTCCTAGCGCGTAAATATATGAAAGACTATTTAGAAAAAAATCCTCCCGTTAATGAGGACATGTTGCGATCAATGATGATGTCAATGGGGCAAAAACCATCTGAGAAGAAAATTCGCCAGATGATGCAGCAAATGAAGAACCAAGGGAAAAAATAGGTTCTGACCCAAAGACTTTTTGCGGGCTGATTTTTTCAGTCCGTTTTTTATTTCGTAATTTGTTAGACTATTCAGACTATTCAGCAAAAAAGACAAGCACAGACAATCCTATGCTCTTGATAAAGACAAAGGAGGAGTAAAATGTCGATTTTTAGAAAATTAGGTTGGTTTTTTCGTCAGGAAAAGAAACATTATTTAATTGGGATTTTCTCCCTATTCGCAGTGGCCTTGGTACAGTTAGTTCCTCCGAAAGTGATTGGGATCATCATTGATGAGATCGCCGATAAGAATTTATCAATAAAGATCATTTCTTGGTGGATCTTACTATTGATCCTTGCAGCTTTCTTACAATATCTTTTTCGTTATATCTGGCGGACGAATATTTGGGGAAGTGCAGCTCGGTTGGAGAAAGAACTTCGGCAGCAGCTATTCAAACATTTTACAGAAATGGACAATCTCTTTTACCAAAAATATCGGACTGGAGATTTGATGGCTCATGCAACGAATGATTTGAATGCAATCCAGAATGTAGCAGGAGCTGGAATCTTGACCTTTGCAGATTCAGTGATTACGGGCGGAACAACGATCATTGCGATGATTTTGTTTATTGATTGGCGCTTAACACTGATTGCGCTGATTCCTCTGCCTTTGCTAGCCGTTACTTCACGAGTGCTGGGGTCAAAACTCCACGATGCTTTTCGTGATTCGCAAGAAGCTTTTTCTAGTATCAATGATAAGACACAAGAAAGTATCACTGGGATCAAAGTCATTAAAACATTTGGACAAGAAAAAGAAGATCTCGCGGATTTTGAAGAAAAGATTGAAGATGCAATTATTAAAAACAAACGAGTCAATTTTTTAGACTCCTTATTTGATCCATTCATTACCTTGATTATCGGTCTGTCTTATGTTGCAACAATTATTTTAGGTGGAAAGTATGTCTTGGAAGGCACGATCTCGATCGGGCAGATGGTCTCATTTATTAGCTATATCGGTATGCTTGTTTGGCCGATGTTTGCGATTGGTCGATTGTTCAACGTATTGGAAAGAGGAAATGCTTCTTATGATCGCGTCAATGAACTTTTGCATGAAAAGACGCATATCGTGGAACAACTGGGTGCAGTGCAGACCCCGGCAAAAGGCGAGCTGAATGTAGCTATTTCCTCTTTTAACTATCCGAAAGAAGAATCACCAGCATTAGAACAAATCAAATTTGCGATCCAAGAAGGAGAAACATTAGGTATTGTTGGGAAAACTGGTGCGGGAAAAACGACAATCATCAAATTACTGATGCGTGAATACGATGATTATCAAGGGAAAATCCAATTTGGCGGACGTTCGATCAAAGAATATTCATTGAATGCTTTATTAGGATCAATCGGTTATGTGCCTCAGGATCACTTCCTGTTTTCGATGACCATTCGAGATAATATCCGTTTTTCTAATCCAAAACTTTCAGAAGAAGAAGTAGAGCATGCGGCTTCTTTAGCATTTATCAACAATGAAATCAAGGAATTGCCAAAAGGTTATGATACCTTAGTTGGAGAACGTGGAGTCTCTTTATCTGGCGGACAGAAACAGAGGATTTCGATTGCTCGAGCATTGATCAAAAATCCTGAATTGCTGATCTTAGATGATGCACTTTCTGCAGTAGATGCCAAAACAGAAGAAGCTATCTTGCATAATTTAAAAGAAATAAGAAAAGAGAAAACAACCATCATTGCAGCTCACCGTTTAAGCAGCGTGATGCATGCAAAAGAAATCATTGTTGTCGATCAAGGGAAAATCATTGAACGAGGAACCCACCACGAGCTGCTTGCATTAGGTGGCTGGTATGAACGAATGTGGGAAAAACAGCAATTAGAAGCGAAGATAGAAGGAGGCGAGGCCTGATGGATGAAAATTATCAATCGGAATGGACAAAATCGATTCCACTTAAAGAACAGAAGAAGATCATCAAACGACTGATGAAGTTCGCCAAACCTTTTAGAAGAACGTTCATCGTTGCTATCTTATTTGCGTTTGCCCTGTCTGTGATCAATGTCCTATTGCCAAGGATCATCCAAACTTTTATGGATGATCATCTGGCTAAACAGTCAGCTACGACACAAGTTATTTTGTTTTTTGCTGGTGTGTACTTGTTTGGAGTCATAGTCAAAAGTATCATTTGGTTTTTCCAATGGTATTTGTATTCCATGGCTTCATTGAAGACCTATCAGTATGTTCGGGTAAGATTATTTGAAAAGCTGCATACACTAGGTATGCGTTATTTTGACCAGACACCGGCAGGATCGACCGTTTCTCGAGTGACGAATGACACAGAAACGCTATTTGAATTTTGGTATGTCTTTTTGATGGTATTGACTGGGATCTTTGCAGTCGTTTCTTCATTCATTGCCATGTTTCAAATCAATGGAGAAATTGCCTTGTGGACTTTGGTGTTCTTGCCGATTTTAGGAATCGTCATCTGGTATTACCAGAAATTCAGTTCTCGTATTTACCGAAATATGCGGGAAAAATTAAGTCAGCTGAACACGAAATTGAATGAATCGATTTCCGGCATGCGTATTATCCAGCAGTTTCGCCAAGAAGCTCGTTTAGCTAAAGAATTTGAACAAGTGAACAACGAGTATTTAGACACGCGCTATGCGATGATCAAAACGAATTCGATTCTGTTAAGTCCGATCATCAATTTTCTCTATGCATTGGCGATTGCGTTGGCGTTGACTTTGTTTGGGATCGATGCGTTGCATTCTCCCGTAGAAGTTGGACTGATCTATGCATTTACGACCTATGTCCAGGGATTTTTTAATCCAATGTCTCAAATGATGGACTTTTTGAGCACCTTTACAGATGGGATGGTTGCCGGTAGTCGTATTTTGAAAATCATGGATACAGAAGAATATGCACCGCAACAAAATCCTGGAGCAGATCAAGCGATTACTTCAGGTAAGATCGAGTTTCGCAATGTAAGCTTTTCTTATGATGGAGAGCACAATGTATTGAACAATATCTCTTTTGTCGCTAATCCGGGTGAGACCGTTGCATTAGTGGGGCACACCGGAAGCGGAAAAAGCTCGATCATCAACGTATTGATGCGGTTTTACGAATTTTATGAAGGCCAAATCTTGATTGATGATCATGACATTCGAGAATATCCAATGGAAGAGTTACGTAAGAAAATGGGATTGGTCTTGCAAGATGCCTTCTTGTTTTATGGAGATATTGCAGGAAATATCCGGATGATGAATCCAGCTATCACAGACGAACAGATTCGCCATGCAGCTGAGTTTGTTCAAGCAAACAAGTTCATCGATGAATTACCAAAAGGATATCACTCAAAAGTGATCGAACACGGTGCCAGCTATTCTAGTGGACAACGACAGCTGATCACTTTTGCGCGAACAATCGTGACAGATCCTAAAATACTAGTATTGGATGAAGCAACAGCAAATATCGATACTGAAACCGAAGGATTGATCCAAGAAGGATTGGCAAAAATGCGACAAGGACGGACAACGATAGCGATTGCCCATCGGCTGTCCACGATTCGGGATGCAGAATTGATTTTAGTTTTAGACAAAGGTCATATAGTAGAGCGTGGGAATCATGAAACACTTCTAGCGCAAAATGGTTTGTATGCAGATATGTACAAACTGCAAAGCAGTGGTGTGTAAAAAGAGGTTGTGACAGTAGCATAGTAGCATTTTGCCCTAAGCGCTAGAGTGAAAATAAAACAGAGCTTCCCAGATTCTTCATCTGTGAGCGTTAGTGGCATAGTCACCCGATTTAAAAAAGACGACGACAGCTAGTCAAAAGCGGCTAATAACCACTAAGAAAGCGTTGACAAAAGCGTTTGCTTTCGATAATATAAAGAAAACGATACAACTTGGATAGTGATTGCCTGATGCAAGCTAAACCTGATGAGTCTCCCATGGTTCCATGGACGGCTTTTTGGGTTTTTCTTTTTGTTTTGGATACAGCCCTATATATCATGGAAAGGAGCAAAACATGCTGATTGAGAAAGTACTGAATAACAACGTCGTAATAACCAGGGATGAAAGAAATCAGGAAATGATCGTGATGGGAAAAGGTTTGGCATTCAAAAAGAAAGTGGGTGACCCGATTTTTGACTCATGCATCGACAAAAAATTTCAGTTGACAAATGACGGGCTTTCACAACAGTTCCAAGAATTGGCACAAGCGATTCCTCTTGAGTACTTAGAAATTTCTTGTGAAATCATTGAATATACAGAAGAGGCTCTACAAGTCCAGTTGAATGATTCTGTGTATATTGCATTGACGGATCATTTGTATACGGCTATCGAACGTCACAAAATGGGAATATTTGTACCAAATGTATTGCTGTATGATATCAAACAACTATTTCCTAAAGAGTATGCCATCGGGAAAAAAACAGTGAAGAAAATCTCGGATAAATACCACATCAAGTTATCAGAAGATGAAGCCGGATTTATCGCATTGCATTTAGTCAATGCACAAGGCATTCAAAGCCAACAAGACAATACCTACCTGTTTACTATAACAATACAGGATATTCTAAATATCGTCCGCTATTACTATAAGATTACATTTGATGAAGATTCAGTCCATTTTTTTCGATTCGTCACACACTTACGTTTTTTTCTGACACGCGTCCTAGATGGAGAAAAATCAGAAGTGGGAGAAGTTTCTGAGGAATTGTTTCAGGTTATTCAAAAAAAATATAAGGATACGTTTGGTTGCGTTGAGAAAATAGCAGACTTTTTAGCCGAGACGTTCAACTACCAGATGTCCACGGACGAAAAAATGTATTTAACGATCCATACTGCGCGTTTAGTGCATGAGAATCGTTGTAAATAAATAAAAAAAGGAGGATAAATTAACAAGAACGTATGAAATAAGGGTAGTGACATTCAGTTGGCTAAACTTTCCACTAATATATTGGAGGGAATAGAAATGGGAAAATACCAAGAATTAGCGAGAAAAATCGTAGAAAATGTCGGTGGGAAGGAAAATATCAATGGTTTGACACATTGTATCACAAGGCTTCGTTTCAAATTAAAAAACGAAGAAAAAGCAAATGATGAGATCTTGAAAAATATGGACGGTATTGTAACGGTAATGCGAGCGGGAGGGCAGTATCAAGTTGTCATCGGGAATCATGTGCCAGTCGTGTTTGAAGAGGTTATAAAAGCAGGAAACCTTACTTTTGATGAGGCTGTTTCAACAGAAAAAATGAGACCGTTTGATATGCTTATTGATGGAATATCGGGCTGTTTCCAACCATTCCTTGCTATCTTAGCTGCTGGCGGGATGATTCGTGGACTGACAGCATTCCTTGTCTTCTTAGGCGCGTTTGACCGCGGTTCTGGCACATTTGTTATGTTTGATAATATCGGTGATTCTGTATTCCAATTTATGCCTGTTATTATCGGTTTAACAGCTGCCCGTAAATTTAAAGTAAATGAATTCGTAGGGATGTTGCTTGGCGCAGCATTAATGAATCCTAGCTTGTCGCTGGAAGCTTTGAGTGGTGCAGCAGAAGCACCACTAACGACCATATTTTCTGGCACTATTTTTGAAGCACCTATTTATCAAACAGTATTCGGCATTCCCTGGATTGCGCGTAACTACGCTTCTTCTGTCATTCCCATTATCTTTATTGTGTTGTTAGCTAGCCAAATTCAGAAACCAATTAAAAAGTTAGTACCTGAGATGATCGCGAATTTCTTCGTTCCATTCTTCACCGTTCTTATTACAATGCCTTTAGGTTTTTTACTCGTTGGACCAGTATTCACATTCGCAACTGATATTTTAATGGCTGGATTTGAAACACTTTTAGCACTTTCGCCAGTTATTTATGGAGCAATCGTAGGCTTCTTCTGGCAAATTCTGGTGATGTTTGGTCTCCATTGGGCAATCGTACCAATGGGATTGATGCAATTTTCTGTGAATGGTTGGCAAAATATTATAACACCTGTTGCAGTAGTGTCTTTTGGACAAACTGCAGCACTTACCGCACTCTACTTTAAGCTTAGAAATCCAAAAGACAAAGCAATTGCAATACCAGCCATTGTTTCTGGTATTGTGGGGATTACAGAGCCAGCTATTTATGGGTTTACATTACCACGTAAAAAAATATTTATTTTTACCTGTGTCGGTGGTGCGTTAGGGGGCGCGTATAGTGGGTTAATGAATTTAACTTCTTGGAATCAAGGTGGACTAGGCATCTTTACAATTCCCAACTATATTAGACCAGATGGTGATTTAACAGATGTGATTAATGTATTGATTGGGATCGCCATTGCGATGGTGGTATCCTTTGCGCTGACTTTTTTCTTTTGGAAGGAGGAAGCAGGTGAAACAGATGACAGACAGAAAAGATCAGGTAAAGAAATTGTAAAAACACCGATACAAGGACAAATCGCTCCACTGAAAGCAGCAAAGGATGCAGCTTTTGCACAAGGAACACTAGGTCGAGGAATCTTGATCTACCCTGAAAAAGGAGAAGTACGTGCCCCTTTTGACGGAACAGTCATGACCCTGTTCCCCACGAAACATGCAATCGGAATGGTTTCTGAAACAGGTCTGGAATTGCTGATTCATGTCGGATTGGATACTGTTCAGTTGGAAGGGAAATATTTTGAAAGCTTGGTGCAGCAAGGAGAAAGAGTGAAACAAGGCGATCTGTTGCTCCGCTTCGACAAAAAGAAAATCGAAAAGGAAGGATACAGTTTAGAAACACCTGTAATCGTCACCAATTACATGGATTATTTGGATATTTTGGAAAATCAAGGGGAGACGGTCGGGCCAGACGATGCACTTATCACCGCACTGACCTGAACGGTTAGGTGAAAGAATGGAATAGACTTAACTATTCTTTTTAGTCCACTTCTTTATTTTCAAAATTGAAAGGCTCTTTCATGATGGCTGAGCTGATAGGGCGTTTATCAAATTTTTGTCCTACAGAAATTAGATGGACTAAATTCTGTTGATAATTTTCTGCAAAAACACAACTATATAACACGTCTAGAAGATAACAAATCGATGTATTGATCGTAAAATTACCAATTTTTGAATACAGTCGTTCGCGTGTCGTAAGTCGCAAAGCGGCTGTACTCATTGAGGATAGCGTTGAATCACCGATACTGGTCAAAGCTAAAATTGGAACATGATTTTGTTTCAATATTTCTGCGGTACGAAGGATCACATTGTTTTCACCCGTATAAGAAATCAGAATCCCGCACATATCACTCGTGCAATTGTACGCTTCATAGAACGATTCACCAAAAGTGGTGACAATCGTGACATCCATTTTGATGCGCTTCATTTTCAGCATGAAATCTTGAGAAATCAAAGTATTCGAGTTACTGGCGAAAATCACGATTTTTTTTGCTTGAAGCATTAGTTGTTTGGCTTTTTGCAGTTGGTCATGATGAATGAGAGAAAGTGTATCTTGAATCGTCATCTGTTCTAAAGAAGCCATTTTATTTGCGATCGTCATAATACCGTCTGTGGTGGAAAAAGGAAGATTCGCATCTACGTCTTGAAAATTCCCTTCAAGATAGGCTGTTTCAGCTAAAAAAGCATTACGAAAACTGACCCAGCCATCAAAACCCATTTTTTTTGCTACACGGATGAGTGTGGACGGGTGGACATAACATCGCTCAGAAATCTCTTGGATGGTCATTTCGCCAAGTGCTGGAGAATCGCTTAAGAGAAACTGAATCACTTCATTTTCTGAAGGAGAAAAGGAGATTTCTTTGATTTTTTCACGTAATAACATGTAGATACCTTCTTCTAGTTTTTTTACGTAAATTATAACTTTTTTGAAAATGATTTGTAAACGGATTTATGTTATATAGCTTAATAAAGTCATTTTTTGACAAGATATTTACAAAAATCCAGTAGAAAACACTAACTTTTGTAAATGTTACTGGAAAGAAACGAATTTCTATTGTTTGTTTTGTTTACAAAAAAGATAATAAAAGTGTAAAAAGCAAAGGAGTGAGAACATGGCAAAAGGAATCAAAATCGCTACGATTGGTGGAGGCAGCAGTTACACCCCCGAGTTGATTGAAGGATTTATCAAAAGATATGAGGAATTACCGATACGAGAAATCTGGCTCGTAGATGTAGAAGAAGGAAAAGAAAAGCTTGAGATCGTCAGTCAGATGTCTCAGCGTATGTGGGATGCTTCTCCGTATGAAGTCAAGATCTATGCAACTTTGGATCGGGAAGAAGCATTGAAAGATGCGGATTTTGTTACGACTCAGTTTCGTGTCGGTCAATTAGATGCACGAATCAAAGACGAGCGGATCCCTAGTTATTATGGGATGATTGGGCAAGAAACAAATGGTGCTGGCGGGATATTCAAAGCTTTTCGTACCGTTCCAGTGGTTTTGGCAATCGTTGAAGACATGAAGCGTTTATGTCCAAATGCTTGGCTGATCAATTTCGCGAACCCAAGCGGGATGGTGACAGAAGCAGTTATCAGATATGGCAAATGGGATAAAGTGATCGGATTATGCAATGTGCCAGTAATGGCGACGATGACAGAACCAGCAATGCTTGGCAAGAAAAAAGAAGAGCTGATCTACAAGTTTGCCGGTCTAAATCACTTCCATTGGCACAAAGTAGCAGATAATAAAGGAAATGACCGCACAGCAGATTTGATTGATCGTTTATACGATGAAGACAATGGATTGCCGAAAAATATCTTTGACATCCCGTTTTTCAAAGAACAATTAAAACAAATGAACATGATCCCTTGTGGCTACCACCGCTATTACTACCGTGAAGAAGAAATGTTGGAACATGCTTTAGAAGAATATCAAACGATTGGTACAAGAGCGCAACAAGTGAAAGAAACAGAAGCAGAGCTGTTTGAATTATACAAAGATCCAGAATTGGATCATAAACCTGAACAATTGCAAAAACGAGGTGGTGCTTATTATTCAGATGCTGCCTGTGAAACGATTGCTTCGATCTATGGAAATAAAGAAACACAGATCGTGGTGTCTACAAAGAATGATGGAGCTGTTCCTGATCTGCCGGCAGATTGTGTAGTAGAAGTCACTGCCTATGTTGGCGCACAAGGCGCACGAAATGTAGCGTTTGGTTCCCTTCCTGCTGCTGAAAGAGGCTGGTTGCAAGTAATGAAGAATATGGAATTGCTGACGATCGAAGCAGCCGTGACTGGTGATTATGGAACAGCTTTACAAGCGTTTACGATCAATCCGCTTATACGATCAGGAAAGACAGCAAAACGGATCATGGATGAGTTGTTTATTGCACATCAGCAGTATTTACCGCAATTCAAGGAAACAATCAGCCGGTTAAAAGCAGAAGGAATCGAAGTCCAAGATGAACTGGCAAGAGAATTGTCAAGCAATACACATGTAATGGAGGAAGTATGATGGGATTCAGAAAAGATTTTTTATGGGGCGGTGCTACAGCAGCCAATCAATGCGAGGGTGGTTATGATGAAGGCGGACGTGGGTTAGCGAACGTAGATGTTGTGCCAATCGGAGAAGACCGTTTTCCTGTCATTACTGGAAAAAAGAAAATGTTTGAATTTGATAAAGATCATTTTTATCCAGCAAAAATTGCGATCGATATGTATCATCATTATAAGGAAGATATTGCTTTGTTTGCAGAAATGGGGTTCAAGACTTATCGGATGTCCATTGCTTGGAGTCGTATTTTTCCAATGGGCGATGAAAATGAGCCAAATGAATCTGGTTTGAAATTTTATGAGGATGTCTTTAAAGAATGTCAAAAGTACGGGATCGAGCCGCTTGTGACGATTACACATTTTGATTGTCCGATGCATTTGATCAAAGAATATGGTGCGTGGCGTTCTAGAGAACTCGTTGGTTTTTATGAAAATCTGTGCCGAGTCATCTTCAATCGCTATAAAGGACTTGTCAAATATTGGTTGACATTCAATGAGATCAATATGATCCTTCATGCACCATTCATGGGCGCAGGGCTGTATTTTGAAGAAGGAGAAAATGAAGAACAAATCAAATATCAAGCGGCACATCATGAGTTGGTTGCAAGTGCCATCGCAACGAAGATCGCTCATGAAGTAGATCCGGAGAACAAAGTAGGCTGTATGCTGGCAGCAGGAGCATATTATCCATACACTTGCAATCCTGAAGATGTTTGGGCTTCTAGAAAGTCAGATCGAGAAAATTATTTCTTCATTGATGTCCAGTCACGAGGAGAATATCCCGCTTATGCATTGAAAGAAATGGAACGAAATGGCATTCAGATCAAAATAGAACCTGGGGATGCCGCATTGCTGAAAGAACATACTGTTGATTTTATCTCCTTTTCTTATTATTCTTCTCGAGTTTCGACTACTGACAACGAACTCTTGGAACAGACTGCAGGAAATATCTTTGCTTCTGTCAAAAATCCATATCTGGAAGCAAGTGAATGGGGTTGGCAAATTGATCCATTAGGCTTGAGAATAACGATGAATGATATTTATGATCGTTATCAAAAACCACTATTTATTGTAGAAAACGGCTTAGGTGCAGTCGATACGCCCGATGAGAATGGTTATGTGGAAGATGATTATCGAATCGACTATCTGGCAGCACATATCCAGGCAATGAAAGATGCAGTAGAATTAGATGGAGTCGATCTATTAGGCTATACGACTTGGGGATGTATTGATTTAGTATCAGCTGGTACAGGTGAGATGAAGAAAAGGTACGGATTCATTTATGTCGATCGTGACAACGAAGGAAATGGCACATTAGCCCGTTCGAAGAAGAAATCATTCAACTGGTATAAAAAAGTAATTGATTCAAATGGAGAAAATCTTTCGAACGATTGATCAATGATTTATAAAAGTCTATTGTTTTTCAGCGGATTTTTCGAGTATAATAAAGCTATTCGAGAAACGCAAGCAGAACAATAGACTTTTTTTCGCATTGGCTGTAAAGTATGCTTACTTGATTAAGTAAAGGAGAATCTACATATGTATGATGTAATCGTTATTGGCGCAGGGCCTGCTGGGATGACTGCTGCTTTATATGCTTCACGTTCAAACTTATCCGTATTGATGATCGAACAAGGCGCTCCTGGCGGCCAAATGAACAATACGGCAGAAATCGAAAACTATCCTGGTTTCGATTCAATCATGGGTCCTGATCTAGCTTATAAGATGTATGAAGGTGTCTCAAGATTTGGGACAGAAAATGCTTATGGAATCGTGCAAGATATCAAGGATCACGGCAGCCACAAAGAAGTTATTTGTGAAGATAAAACTTACGAAGGAAAAACAGTCATTATCGCAACAGGCTGTATCCACCGTAAATTAGGCGTACCTGGCGAGGAAGAATTTGCTGGACGTGGCGTTTCTTACTGTGCAGTTTGTGATGGTGCATTTTTCCGTAACAAACGTCTAGTAGTGATCGGAGGAGGAGACTCAGCAGTAGAAGAAGCCATCTATTTGACACAATTTGCTTCTGAAGTAGTCATCGTCCACCGTAGAGATGAATTACGTGCACAAAAGATCATCCAAGACCGTGCATTTGCGAATGAAAAAATTTCCTTTATGTGGGATACAGTCGTTGACGAAATCGTTGGAAATGAAATGGTAGTGACAGGTGTGAAAGCACGTAATGTCAAAACTGGCAATGAGTTTGATTTGGCAGCAGACGGAGTATTCATCTATGTAGGATTGGATCCATTAACTGCACCATTTAGAGAAGCAGGGTTGACGAACGAAGCTGGCTGGATTCCAACAGACAACGAAATGAAGACGAATATACCAGGCGTTTTTGCCATCGGAGATGTTCGTGAAAAAGATTTGCGACAAATCACTACTGCTGTTGGTGATGGTGGGATCGCTGGACAACAAGTGTATAAATACTTGGAATCTTTAGAAGAAACAACTGCATAAGTTTAAAAAGAGTGGAAGAACGGTTTCAATTGTTCTTTTACTCTTTTTTTTCGCGTGAAATCTACTGAATCCGATTTATGCGAATACTTGCAACCGTGCTTGATAAAAGAATCCTTTCTTGATTTAAGCGTTTTTTGGTCCTCATACTTTCATATCTAATAAGTGAATGCTATACTTATTAAGAACCATATTTCAGAAAGAGGTGTTATTTTCATGTCTTGGGAACAAGTGTATGAACAATGGGTACATGAAGAAAATTTAGAAGAAAACTTAAAAAAACAATTAAATGATCTGGGTGAAGATCCTGAAAAACTTGAAGATGCTTTTTATGCACCGTTGGAATTCGGTACTGCAGGCATGCGGGGAATCTTAGGGCCTGGGATCAATCGAATGAACATCTATACGGTAAGACAAGCAACAGAAGGACTTGCACGTTTCATGGATACACAAGGCGAAGAAACAAAACGCCGAGGTGTCGCTATCGCTTATGACTCACGCCATCAATCACCAGAATTTGCCATGGAAGCAGCCAAAACATTAGCACATCACAATATCCCATCTTATGTATTCGAAAGTCTACGTCCAACACCAGAGCTTTCTTTTGCAGTCCGTCATTTGAAGACGTTTGCGGGAATCATGGTAACCGCATCCCACAATCCAGCAGCTTACAACGGATATAAAGTCTACGGAGAAGATGGGGGACAAATGCCTCCTGCAGACGCAGATGCATTGACGAAATATGTCCGTGAAGTCAGCAATCCGTTAAAAGTTGAAGTATTATCTGACGAAGAAGCTGAACATAGCGGATTGATCACGATCATCGGAGAAGAAGTGGATGCCGCTTATCTAGAAGAAATCAAAGCAGTAACGATTGATCATGAATTGGTGGAAACAATGGGGAAAGATTTGAAACTTGTGTACACACCACTTCACGGAACAGGAAAAATGTTGGGCGAACGTGCGTTGAAACAAGCTGGATTCGAACAATTCGTACTAGTTCCAGAACAAGCTGTCGCAGACCCAGATTTCACTACAGTCAAATCACCAAATCCAGAAGAACACTCTGCTTTTGAGTATGCGATACGACTTGGCGAGAAAGAAGGCGCTGATTTGCTGATTGCAACAGATCCTGATGCAGACCGTTTAGGTGCAGCCGTTCGTTTGCCAAGTGGCTCCTATGAAGTATTGACCGGAAACCAAATCGGAGCCCTGTTTGCTCAATATATTTTGGAAGCACACCAATCGCGAGGCACTTTACCTGAAAACGCAGCGGTATTGAAATCGATCGTTTCTAGCGAATTACCTACAGCAATTGCGGAACACTATGGGGCTACCATGTTCAATGTATTGACAGGATTCAAATTCATTGCTGAAAAAATTCAACAATTTGAAGAAGATCATTCCCATACTTTTATGTTCGGATTCGAAGAAAGTTACGGTTATTTAGTTAAACCTTTCGTTCGCGATAAAGACGCGATCCAAGCATTGCTCTTATTAGCAGAAGTAGCAGCTTACTATAAAAAACAAGGCAAAACGTTGTATGATGGCTTGCAAACGATTTTTGAAACATATGGCTACTACGCAGAAAAAACGATTTCTGTGACAATGAGCGGACAAGAAGGCTCTGCGAAAATCTCTGCTTTGATGGAAAAATTCCGTGAAGAAGCACCAACAGAATTTGCCGGAGCAAAAGTCATCCAAACAGAAGACTTCAAAGAGTTGACGAGAACAGACCGTGAAGGAAACGTAGAAAAACTAACGACACCGCCATCTGATGTATTGAAGTATACGCTGGAAGAAAATGGCTGGATCGCTATCCGTCCTTCAGGAACTGAGCCGAAAATCAAATTTTATATCGGTGTAAAAGGAAACTCTTCAGAAGACGCAGCTGAAAAAGTAGCCGCTTATGAAGCGATTATCCAAAAGATGACAGAAGAATAAAAAAACTTGAGACTGATGGAAAAAGTGGTAAACTTTAGAAGTCAGTCTTTTTTCAAGTTGGAGGTGAATGGATTGCCAGACACGCAAAAAACAAAAGTAGAGAAAGTCAGCCAACTATTCAAAATGTTGAGTGACCCCACTCGTCTCAAAATTCTGCTGTATCTGAAAGACGGGGAACAAAATGTGACAGCAATCACCCAAGCAGTGGAAATGGAACAATCTGCTGTATCGCATCAACTGCGTTTATTAAGAGAAAACCATGTCGTCAAGTCCCATCGTGAGGGAAAAGCGATTTTGTATAGTCTTGATGATTCTCACGTACTGGATATTTTGAACCAGACACTCAAACATGTGGAACATCAATAACGATAGGTGCAAATAGAGACAAACTGGACTGTGTCAACGAATCTTCTTCGCTGACACAGTCCAGTTTTTTTAAAGAAAAATTGTTAGTCTGTTTCTTCGGTGGTTTCAGTTCCATAATAACTATGGTCTTCTAGGTCTAAAGCATTCAAAATAAGTGAAGCTGTTTCTTCGATAGATAAAGAAGCGACATTGATTACTACGCAGCCCAATTTTTCATAAAGATCATTCGCAAAATCGAGTTCAGCTCGTATTTTTTCGATATCGGAATAAGCAGTATCAGGATTTAATCCGTAAGAGCGCATCCGTTCTTTACGGATATTGTTTAAAATATCTGGGTTATTCGTCAGTCCCACGATTTTTTTAGGATCGATCTCCCAAAGCTGTTTGGGAATATGTGCTTGTGGGATCAAAGGTAGATTGGCAACCTTTAAATTTTTGTTAGCTAAAAACAAGCTCAAAGGCGTTTTGGAAGTTCTGGATACGCCTAGCAAAACGACATCTGCTTCTAGAAACCCACGAGGATCTTTCCCGTCATCGTATTTTACAGCAAATTCCATTGCTTTGATCCGTTTGAAATAGTTCTCATTCAATAAATGAAGGGCGCCAGGTTGCCGAATGGGCTTGATACCAGTTAAGCGCTCGATTTCTGATATCGGCGGAGTCATCACATCAAAACTAAATAATTGATGTTCTTCACAAAAAGAACGCGTCATCTCGATCAATTCTTGATTGATCAATGTGTGTAGGACAAGGGCTTTTTCTTTTAGTGCATCTTGCAGTGCCTGCATCAATGTTTTCTCATCTGTCACAAATGTTCTGCGGAATAAATTGAACTCAACGGTAGGATATTGGGCCATAGTGGCTTGCGCTAATTTTGTCGCAGTTTCTCCAGCAGAGTCAGAGATGACAAAAAAAGTAACAATTTCTGTAGAATCGGAAGACATGGATAAAACCTCACTTGCATTTTTTTTATGTTTATTATACCATACTCTAGAATGTGTACTTCGTAATCATTTTGATTTGGAGGAATAAGTCATGAAAAAACAGACATTGATTGAACAATCACTAGAAACATTGAAAAATAACGGTTTTAAATATACTAAAAAAAGAGAAGCATTGTTAACTTATTTAGTGAAGCGCAATCGCTACGTATCCGCTAAAGAAGTTTTTGACTATATGAATCAGGAATTCAAAGGAGTAAGTTACGATACGATTTATCGAAATCTCCATGATTTTGCAGAAATCGATTTACTGGAAGAAACCGATTTAAATGGAGAGATGAAGTTTCGTTTTCATTGCTGTCAAGGGGAAATCGGCCATCACCATCACTTTATCTGTACGGTGTGCGGAACAACGAAAGAAATCCATATGTGTCCAATGAATTATTTCGAAGAACAGCTCGGTGGATGTACAATCGAAGGGCATAGATTCGAGATTTTCGGAAGATGTGAAAATTGTCAATAAGGATTTAAATAAAATAACATTTGATAATTTTAAAAAAAAGCAAGATTTCCTTGACGGTCAAAACAGCATTAGATATAATATTTACAGGACAGTCTTGTTTTTTGAGATATATTTCAATAACAATTACGGTTACTTTTTAAGCTCGGAGGGAGGGAATTAACATGTCAAAAACAGTCGTTCGCAAAAACGAATCACTTGACGATGCTCTTCGTCGCTTCAAACGTTCCGTGTCAAAAGCGGGTACTTTACAAGAATCTCGTAAACGTGAATTCTACGAAAAACCAAGTGTAAGACGCAAGAAAAAATCTGAAGCAGCTAGAAAACGCAAAAAATTCTAGTTCTGTGATGAATTGGAGTTGGTAGTGTGTCACTACTAAGTAGATTAAACGATGACATGAAAACAGCGATGAAAGCGAAAGATAAGGAATCTTTACAAGTCATCCGAATGATCAAGTCATCTATACAAAACGAGCAGATTAAAGAAGGTCACGACTTGACAGAAGAAGAAGAATTAACGGTGTTGTCTCGCGAAATGAAACAGCGACGTGATTCTTTGCATGAGTTTGAAGAAGCAGGACGTGACGATTTAGCTGAAAAAGTAAAAAGTGAAATTGTGATAGTCGAAAAATACATGCCGGAACAACTTTCCGACGAAGAAATTCGACAACTTGTTCAAGAAGCAATCACACAAACTGGTGCTTCATCAATGAAAGAATTTGGCAAAGTCATGGGTGCGATCATGCCTAAAGTCAAAGGAAAAGCAGATGGAAACCAAGTAAATGCCATTGTGAAAGAACTATTACAATCTTAATTTTATCATTTAAACTGCGGACAATCATTGTCCGCAGTTTTTTTGTGCGCGTAAAAAAGAGAACTAAAAAATAGCTAGACGAAAGAATAGGATTCTTTCATCTAGCTGGTTTTTTCCTGTTTAATATTTCTTATGTTAAATTGTGTTTGATTTGGTTATTCTTCTGGTAGTTCATTTGCTTCTTGTTTATACCCTGATAGGCGATAGGCGTAATAAAACAGTAGGCTGCCAGCGTAACCAAGTAACGTTGGGACCATCCAGCCAAGTCCTAATGCAGCAAAAGGAACGTGATGATGATAAAATTCGAGCATGCTTGCTACAACTCTTTGTTGACTCACTAAAGCAGGCGAATTTGCCAGCATATCCAATACGGCAGGAACAGCAGCAAACAACATCGTTACTTGATAGACAAATGGTGTCTTTTGGAAAAATTTTGCTGTTAAGGAAAGCAAGATCAACGCAAGCGACAATGGATACAAAAGCATCAATACTGGTAAAGACCATTGGATGATATTGTCTAAACCAGCATTTGCAACGACAAAAGAGACGAAAGTCGTTAACCGCAGCCATGTCATATAACTGACTTTAGGGAACAGTTTATGGAAATCTTGCGCAAAAGAAACAACGAGTCCCATAGCGGTAGTGAAGACACCTAATGTGACCATCACTCCTAAGAAGCTAGCGCCGAAGTTACCTAAATAAAAATTAGTGATCTGAGAAAGTGCAGTTCCGCCATTTTCTGATAAAGACATCTTATTCAAACTCATCGCACCGAGAAGAACAAGTCCAAAATAGATCATGACTTCTAGCGCAACGCTCAGGCTACCAGCTTTTGCCGTTAATTCTGTGACTTTTTTATCTTTGAAACCAAGGTCACGGACTGCATGGACAAAAGTGACACTTAAGGCAAGCAAAGCTACTGCATCAACCGTGTTATAACCTTCTAGGACACCATTTGTTAAAGCGTTTGTTTGATAAGTATCTGCAGCAGATTGATTTAGATTTCCCATTGGATGGAATAAAGAAACGACAAAAATGATTGCTAATAATGCAAGAAACAAGGAGTTTAGATACTTTCCGACGTATTTGACCAACCGTGTTGGATGGACAGTAAGGAAATAAGCAAGTAAAAAGAAAAGAGCAGAGAATAAAAACATACCTAATGAATTATATTTTTCAGGCAAAAATGGTTTAGCAGCCATTTCAAAAGCAGTAGCAGCTGTCCGTGGTGTACCGAAAAATGGTCCGATCGTCAAATGAACAAGGATTAAGAACAAGGCAGCATACCATTTTCCGACAGGTTTAGCTAAGTCATACAGACCATCACTTTTTGTCACTACTACAGCTAAGATAGCTAGTAATGGGAAAAGAGCACCTGAGATAGCAAATCCTACGCCAGCACTGACCCAGTTTGCGCCAGCCATTTGACCTAAGTGGACAGGAAAGATTAGATTACCTGACCCGAAGAACATCCCGAAGATAAGTGAACTGACCATCAATAGTTGTTTCCATGAATAAGTTTTTGTTTCTTCCATAAATTTTTCCTCCAATAATTATCATTTTGATTGACGATATAAACGTTGCAGCAATTAGTAATGCCACTAATATCAGATTCCATGAAAACCACCACCTTAAAATAAAAAAAAGCCCTTTTCCACTTGGGAAAAGGGCTCTAGATTCTAGAACGGTACCACCTTTTTTCGCTTAAAAAAGCTTCTTCATTCACGGACGCTTTTTGATAAAGTTATCCGCTAGCCTGATAATGGAGGCAGCCACAATGATCTACGTTTTCGACATTGACTCGGAAATGATGTTCGTCTATTCGATTTATTGTCATTTCTCACTTACATGACTCACTGGGAATAAATCGTTGAATAGCCTACTGTTTTCCTCGACGCTTTGCTGTATGTTCATTTGTTGACGTAATAATACACCTGTTTTTTTTGAAATGCAAGAATATTTTAACTATTTTGTTTTCTTTTTTTGAAACAGGAAAAATACCTAGAGAATACTTGTTGAATGAAACGAAATATTTTGTTCTCCACTTTCATATAACTTACATTCTCAGCTTCTTTTTATCAAAACGAGACCTTTAGCGAATGGAAACGGCTATTTTTTAACGTTTCTTGGTACGTATGGTTAAGCGACTCTTTTACAACCTTTTCTTATTTGCTATATAGTTTCTTCTGAGTATGGTAAAATAGGAAAGAATGAATCGAAAAAAAGGGGATGTCTATTTTTGACGGAAGAGTCTAGTTCTTTAGAGATTAGATTGACAGCTGCTGATGATGTCAGCATGCTTTTAGGTGCACACGACAAGCATATAAAACTGATCGAGGAAACAACGGAAACAACCATCCATACACGTGGAGAAATCATTCAGATCATTGGTGAGCAATCCCAGATTTCCTTGGCTGCCTCAGTCATTCGGACATTACAGGAATTGATCAAACGAGGAATCCACGTAAGTACGCCAGATGTTGTGACGGCATTGAAGATGGGGCAAAAAGGTACATTAGATTATTTTGTTGAGATGTATGAGGAAGAGATCGTCAAAGACCGTAATGGAAAACCTATACGGGTAAAAAACAGCGGTCAAAAGAAATACGTTGAATCGGTAGCCAAACATGACATCGTATTTGGTGTAGGGCCAGCCGGAACAGGGAAAACGTTTCTTGCCGTAGTATTAGCAATTGCTGCCCTAAAAAAAGGCGAAGTGCAAAAAATCATTTTGACGCGGCCCGCTGTGGAGGCAGGGGAAAACCTAGGCTTTCTACCCGGGGATCTGAAAGAAAAAGTGGATCCTTATCTGCGGCCTGTTTATGATGCTTTATACCAAATTTTTGGATTGGATCATACGAACCGATTGATGGAACGAGGCGTGATCGAAATCGCACCTTTAGCTTACATGCGGGGGCGGACATTGGATGATGCATTCGTTATCTTGGACGAAGCACAAAACACGACAGTCGCTCAGATGAAAATGTTCTTGACCCGTCTCGGTTATCAATCAAAAATGATTGTCAATGGGGATACAAGTCAGATAGACTTGCCTCGTGGGACGACAAGTGGTCTTGTTCATGCAGAACGAACATTAAAGCAAATCAAAAAAATCGATTTTGTTAATTTTGAAGCAAGTGACGTTGTTCGGCACCCTGTAGTTGCCGAAATCATCAAAGCTTATGAAAAGGCGGATCTTCATCAAGAATAAGCTTTGCTTAGGAGGATAAGCACATGTTGAATAAAACACTGCAGAAACTACAAGAAAAACTCGGAAAGGCAGCATTGCCTTTCCTTCTGTTCTTGTTTTTTATCATTGTCTGCGGCGTTACATTTAGTAGTGTCAAACAAAAGGCCAATGATTTCAGAGAAGGCCAAGTAGCAGAAGAGAGTATCCGTGCGAATAAAACGATTGAGAACACGGAAGAAACCGAACAAAGAAGAAAACTGGCAGCAGAAGCAGTGACTCCAGAATATACTTATCAAAAAGATCTGGCAGATGACCAGAACAATCGGATCAAGCAATTATTCGAATTGATCGATAAGACGAATGATACCATCAACAAATCTTATAATGACAAGGTAGATAAGGCGAAGGAAGATGAAAATATCCCGAAACCTACTACAGAAGAGCGGATTGCTACACTGAAGAAAAATTTTGAAAACGTGAATGCAGAAAACGTTGCGTTTTACCAAAAACTGCCGAACAATTTTTATTCGACGATATTTGAAATGACTGAAACGGAAATTCACACGGTTAGGGATGAAAGTTTGAAGCTCATTGACGAACAGATGAGTAAACAAGTTCGTGAAAGCGAATTGGAAGCTTTTAAACAAGAAGCAGAAGATCAGATTCAATATTTGAATGTCACAACAGAGCAGCAACAAATGATTCGCTACTTAGTGGATCAAGGCATTGTAGTTAATGATGTATTGAATGAGAAAAAGACAGAAGAATTAAAACAATCTGCACGAGAAGCTGTACAACCAGTGATGATCTTCCAAGGAGAAATTATTGTTCGCGAAGGAAATCAAATTGATGCTTCAGCGATGAAAAAATTGGAATTACTAGGATTGACGAATCAAACGACTTCTATTTTCCCACTCATTGCCATGGTTTTAGCTGTTTTGCTTCAAATCGGTGTACTGATTTATAATTCACTTCAATTCCAAAATGCAGGAGAAAGAACAAAATACGTACTTTTCTACGTGACGGCAATGTCAGTAAGCGTCGTACTAATGAAATTTTTCCAACTCTTCCAAACAGAACAAGCTGCTTATATTCCGCTGTTTTACCCCGCGGCTTTTGCTCCACTTGTTTTAAGCTTTTTCTTGAATCGAAGAGCAGGGATCATGGCTGGTATTTTTCAAGCAGTATCCGCACTTTTCATTTTTTATGATTCGATTGGCACGAACTTTCTGACAGTTATTTTGATGTCCTATGTATTTTCTGGTCTCATGGCAACGATCGTCAGACGCAAACGGATCTCAGAACAAGGGTTATCCGCTGCTATGTGGGTCATTATTTTTCCTGTGATGATGGATGTCATTTTGATTATCTACCAAGGAATGAGCTTTGGGGATGCAACGACTTGGTTAACGCTAGTCTGCGGATTCACAGGTGCACTGTTTTCATTCTTGCTGACGATAGGTCTGCACCCCTATATTGAATTGATGGTCAATGATGATAGTGTGATCGTATTAAATGAACTCAGCAATCCTAATCATCCTTTATTGAAACAGTTGCTGGAAGAAGCACCAGGCACGTATCACCATAGCATGATGGTAGCCAATCTAAGTGCTAATGCTGTAGCAGAAATCGGTGGACGTTCTTTACTAACTCGAGTAGCTTGCTATTATCATGATATCGGCAAGATCAAACACGCCAGCTTTTTCGTTGAGAACTTGCCTTCAGGAGCGGAAAATCCGCACAATTTCTTATTGCCAGAAGACAGTAAACATATTATCTTTGGACATGTGACAGATGGTGCCAAAATATTGGAAGATTATAATATGCCGCAAATGGTGATCGATATTTGCAGACAGCATCATGGAACCACGCTGATGCGTTATTTCTACGTTAAGGCAAAGGAACGCAACCCGGAAGTCACGGAAGAGCAATTCCGTTATCCTGGACCAAAACCTCAAAGCCGTGAAGCAGGAATCGTCAATATAGCTGACAGTTGTGAAGCGGCAGTACGGGCAATGGACCATCCAACGAGCGAAAAAATCGAAAGTTTTGTCCATAATCTTATTGAAGAGCGTATTTCCGATGGACAATTGGACGACAGTGGATTGACGTTAAAAGAAATCCGTAAAGTAGAAAAATCATTGATCAGCGGTTTAAGCAGTACCTTCCATTCTCGGATCAAATATCCTAAAATGAAATCGGAAGTTGAGAAGATAAAAGAAGAACAAGAAGAATAGCAAGAAGAATAGAAAGAAGCGATGTATAATGGATATTACTTTCATGGATGAAACAAACCAAGTCTCAGAAGAGAAAATAAAAGAAATCGACGACTTGTTGCAATTTGCAGCATCATATTTAGAGTTGCCAGAAGAAACAGAAATGTCTGTTACTTTCATGGACAATGCAGCGATCCAAGTAATCAATCGTGATTACCGTGGAAAAGATGCACCGACAGACGTCATCAGTTTTGCCTTGGAAGAAGAGGGCGAAGACGAAATCCCAGTGATTTTTGAAGATGGAGAGAATCCATTGCCTCGTGTACTGGGAGACATCATGATCTCTACTGAACGTGCTGCAGAGCAAGCAGAAGCTTACGGCCATTCGTATGATCGGGAACTTGGCTTTTTAGCGGTTCATGGATTCTTGCATATCAACGGGTATGACCATATGACACCAGAGGATGAGAAAGAAATGTTTGGTTTACAGAAAGAGATCTTAGATGCCTATGGACTTAAAAGATAAAAACGTAGAGAAAAACAAACATTTCCTGATGTCCGTGGAATTTGCCGTCCAAGGAGTCAAAACCGTTTTTGAGGAAGAACGCAACATGAGGAAACATGTTGCGTTCGGAATCCTCGCTTTGTTTATGGGCGTGATTTTCCAGCTTGATCGGATAGAATGGTTATGGCTGCTTTTAGCTGTTTTTCTCGTATGGATAGTAGAGATCATCAATACTGTTTTTGAAAATGTCGTGGACATGTTTACGGATTTTCATTTTCATCCGATTGGGAAAAAAATCAAAGATATGGCAGCTGGAGCAGTTTTAGTGACCGCTTGTTTTGCCGTCATCGTTGGGTTGATTTTATTTGTCCCTAAAATATATCATTTGTTGTTTAATTAAAAAGGAGAACGTATATGCCAGAACATAAATCAGGGTTTGTCGCAATCGTCGGCCGCCCGAATGTAGGAAAATCCACATTATTGAATCGAATCGTGGGTCAAAAAATTGCCATCATGAGTGATAAGGCGCAGACAACTAGAAATAAAATCCAAGGAGTATATACTACACCAGAAGCTCAGTTGATTTTTATTGACACACCAGGAATCCATAAACCAAAGCATCGTTTAGGAGATTTTATGGTAGAAGCAGCTTACAGTGCGTTGAAAGAAGTGGACGCGGTCTTATTTATGATCAGCGCTGATCAAAAACGCGGTCGAGGAGACGATTTTATTATTGAACGTCTAAAAAACGTGCATTCTCCTGTTTATCTGATTATCAATAAAATCGATAAAATCCATCCAGACGAGTTGTTGGGAATCATCGAAGATTATTCAACGCAGATGCCGTTTGCACAAGTGATTCCAATTTCTGCTACAGAAGGAAACAACGTCGAACGTTTGATGGATGTATTAGTCAGTGAAATGCCAGAGGGCCCACAATATTTTCCAGATGATCAAGTGACTGATCATCCTGAATACTTCATCGTTTCTGAATTGATCCGTGAGAAAGTCTTGTTTTTAACACGAGACGAAGTGCCTCATTCTGTCGCAGTCGTTGTTGATTCGATGAAGCGAAACGAGAATGATAAAATCCATATCCAGGCTACGATTATTGTCGAAAGAGATAGCCAAAAAGGGATCATTATCGGCAAAGGCGGAAAAATGCTGAAGCAAGTAGGAACGAAAGCGAGAAAAGATATCGAAAATCTTTTAGGAGACAAAGTCTTTCTAGAACTTTGGGTCAAAGTTCAAAAAGACTGGCGAGACAAAAAAGTCTATCTGCAAGACTTCGGCTACCGAAAAGACGAATATTGATATTCTGAGCTTCTTGTAAGTTAGGTATAGAAATAAACTGGATAAAAATCCGCGTGTTGAGAAAAGCTGCGGAAGATCGTAACATAAGTGATCTGGATCGGCAGAATCTGCTTTTCCAGATTTATTTTTTAGGAGGGAGAATATGAGCCAGCTTGCAGAATCAAAAGGCTTGATTTTATCTAGCCGTAATTACAAAGAAAAAGATAAATTAGTCAAAATCTTTACGGAATCTTCTGGCAAAATGATGTTTTATATCAAAGGGATCCATCGGCAAAATCAGCCCTTAGCTCCGGCTTTGCTCCCTTTTACTGAAGCAGTTTATATCGGGAATTTTCGAAGTGAAGGTTTGTCATTTTTAAGCAGTGTCAAAGATGTCCACGCGTTTCGACACATCCAAGAAGACATCTTTTTGAGCGGCTATGGCACATATTTATTGAATCTAGTAGATGCGGCAATCGAAGATCATCAGTATGACCCGCATTTGTTCCAGTTTACGCAACAAGCACTGCAACGGATGGATCAAGGAGATGATGCAGAAATCATCACGAATATTTTTGAAGTCCAAATACTGCAACGTTTCGGGATCGCGCCGATCTGGACGCACTGCGTCGTATGTGGGGAAACAAAAGGAAAGTTTGACTATTCTTCCAAATATGGTGGTGTGATATGCGAAAGACACTGGTCGATGGACGATCACCGTTATCATGCAGATCCTCGAGCTGTTTATTTCGTTCGGATGTTTTCAGCTATTTCTTATGATAAGATCAGTGGAATCCATCTGAAAGAAGAAACCAAACAAGCAATCCGTGAACTCATCGACCAGTTGTATGATGAATATGTCGGTATCCATTTGAAAAGCAAAAAGTTCATCGATCAAATGAAGTCTTGGGCACACGTGTTAAAGACGCCAGAGAAAGATCAGTCTAAAAAAGAAAAAGAGACACCTGAAAAAGAAGAATAGTAAATGAAACATACAACAAAAAATCAAAACCATTTGACAAACACAGGGAGTTCCGTCTATTATTAACCGTAGATCAAATAGATCGTTCAGTGAGAGGATCTATTATAGAAACAAGAAAACTGCAAAATGAATACGTACATTGACCAAAATCAGTAAAAAATACGTGGTTTAGCGAGTTCGGGAGAGTGGGAGCCGGACCCAAACGATTTTTGAAGAGGCACTTGCGAGTACGATAAATGAAGCTGCCGAATCTTTATTCGGAAGTAGGGTGGAACCGCGAATTATTCGTCCCTATGTCTGTAGTCAGACATAGGGATTTTTTGTCGTTTTCTTTCCTGTATTCTTATTTGACAGCAACGCTTTAAAATTGAAAGGGGCAAAACAGATGAGTAAAAAATTGACCGTCCAAGATATGATTTTAACATTACAAAAATTTTGGTCATCAAACGGCTGCATGCTGATGCAAGCTTATGACACAGAAAAAGGAGCAGGTACGATGAGCCCATATACCTTTTTACGGGCAATCGGACCAGAACCATGGAATGCTGCTTACGTAGAACCATCTCGCCGACCAGCTGATGGACGTTATGGCGAAAACCCAAACCGTTTGTATCAGCATCATCAATTCCAAGTCGTGATGAAACCTTCACCTGAGAATATCCAAGAGCTTTATTTAGAAAGCTTGCGCCTTTTAGGAATCGATCCATTAGAACACGACATCCGTTTTGTTGAAGACAACTGGGAGAACCCATCCATGGGCTGTGCCGGTGTGGGTTGGGAAGTATGGCTTGACGGAATGGAAATCACACAATTCACGTACTTCCAACAAGTTGGTGGACTGCCTTGTAAACCAGTAACTTCTGAGATCACTTATGGATTAGAACGTCTTGCTTCTTATATCCAAGAAGTTGAAAGTGTCTATGATTTAGAATGGGCTGATGGCGTGAAATATGGCGAGATCTTCAAACAACCAGAATATGAACATTCTAAATATTCTTTTGAAGTAAGCGACCAAGACTTGCTACTAAGCAACTTTGATCGTTTTGAAAAAGAAGCTAAACGCTGTATCGATGAAAATCTTGTTCATCCGGCGTATGATTATATCTTGAAATGTAGCCATACATTCAACTTATTAGACGCCCGCGGTGCAGTATCCGTAACAGAGCGTGCCGGTTATCTTTCTCGCATCCGCAACATGGCTCGTGCTGTAGCCAAAATCTTTGTGGCAGAACGCGAAAAATTAGGATTCCCTTTGTTGAATAAAAACACAGCAAATCCAGAAAACGTGAAGGAGGCTGAATAAGATGGCAAAAGACTTATTACTTGAAATCGGGCTGGAAGAAATGCCTGCTCATGTTGTCACACCAAGCATGAAACAATTAGAAGAAAAAACAGCAAAATTTTTAGATGAAAACCAATTGACTTATGATACGATCGAAACATTTTCCACACCGCGCCGTTTAGCAATCAAAGTAACAAACATTCCAGAACGACAAGCGGACAGTGAAGAAGAAGTCAAAGGACCAGCCAAAAGAATTGCTTTGGACGCAGATGGAAACTGGACGAAAGCAGCGGAAGGATTTGTCCGCGGACAAGGTCTGACGACAGACGCTATCACTTTTAGAGAATTAAAAGGTGTGGAATATGTCTATGTAACGAAATACACTCATGGTAAGGAATCCAAAGAAGTATTGACAGGTTTAGCAGATGTCATTAAAAGCCTGACTTTCCCTGTAACGATGCATTGGGCAGAATACGATTTTGAATATATCCGCCCTATTCACTGGATCGTGGCATTGTTAGATGACGAAGTAATCCCATTCGAAATCTTGGATGTCAAAACAGGCAGAGCCTCTCGAGGTCATCGTTTCTTAGGCGAAGATGTGACATTTGCGCATGCAAAAGAATATGAAGAAAAATTGAATGAACAATTCGTCATTGCGTCTCCGCAAAAAAGACAAGAAATGATCGTTACACAAGCCAATGAATTAGCCGAAAAAAATCATTGGGTTATTGATCTAGACGAAGATTTACTAGAAGAAGTCAACAATTTAGTCGAATATCCAACTGTCTTTTCTGGCGACTTCGAAGAAAAATATCTTTCTGTTCCTGAAGAAGTACTAGTCACTTCTATGAAAGAACATCAACGTTATTTCGAGGTACGGAATGATCAAGGTATGCTGCTTCCTCATTTTATTTCTGCTCGTAATGGTGATCGGGTAAAATTGGAAAATGTGGTTCGAGGCAATCAAAAAGTATTGACGGCTCGTTTAGAAGATGCGGAATTCTTTTATAATGAAGACAAGAAAGCTTCAATCGACCAATACGTTGAAAAACTAAAAACTGTTACTTTCCATGAAAAAATCGGTAGTATCTATGAGAAAATGCAACGGGTACAAGTCATTGCCCGTATCATTGGCGAACAAGTAGGACTATCTGAGGAAGAATTGATGGATCTGCAACGAGCTGCTGAAATCTATAAATTTGATCTAGTAACCAACATGGTAGGGGAATTTCCTGAACTGCAAGGGATCATGGGCGAAAAATATGCTCTGCTGAAAGGCGAGAAACCTGCTGTAGCGACAGCGATTCGTGAGCATTACATGCCTATATCCAGTGAAGGAGAGCTACCTCAGTCTACAGTAGGTTCTGTTTTAGCGATTGCAGATAAATTAGATAGCATCTTTTCTTTCTTTGCTGTTGGGATGATCCCAAGCGGTTCAAACGATCCTTATGCCTTACGTCGCCAAGCATACGGTGTCGTTCGGATCATCGAATCGAAAAAATGGGCCTTTCCTTTGTCTGTTCTGCAAGAAACGATTAGCGATGTTATCAGTAAAGATACGGATCGTTTCGGCATTGGTTTATCAGAAGGGCAACAACAAGTGATCGACTTTATCAAAGGCCGTCTGCGCCAATTATTGACAACGAAGAATATTCGTCATGATGTCATCGATGCTGTTTTGAATGCGGAACAAAAAGATCTGACAAAAGTATTTGCAGCAGCACAATTGTTCAAACAACATCTTGCAGATGAAGACTTCAAACCTTCAATGGAAGCTTTGACACGTGTCGTGAACTTAGCGAAAAAAGCGCAGCTTGAAAAACAATCAGAAGTAGATCCTGAGCTGTTCGAAAACGACGCAGAGAAAGAATTACACAAAGCAGTAGAAGCAATGAAAGCAAGTTTTGCTGACCAAACGATCCACGAAAACTACGACCAGCTTGTCGCTCTTCGTCCACTGATCGAAAATTATTTTGATCAAACGATGGTCATGGCTGATGAACCAGCAGTACGTAAGAACCGACTAACACAACTAAGTCAAATAGCTGTCATGGCTTTGTCATTAGCAAGCTTGGATCAAATCATCACAAAATAGTCTTTTGTTTGAAAAACAGAGAGCATGCACGAAACGTGCTGTGTCTCTGTTTTTTTGTTATAAATCTAAATAGCTGTTATTAATTCTATTTTAATAATTTTTGTTATTTTATTCTTTGTTCGAATTTTCAAAAACGCTCATGAAAAGTGAGGAAATAAAAATGAAAACGATTAATCATAATCTTGTTACTGTTTTATTTACTTTTAAATTAGGAATTTCCCTAGTCAAAAAAACTGTTTGTGGTATGATTATATAGGGAAAACCTATTTATAAATATTTCTATGAATATATTAGTTTAATTATGCTTTTAAAATAAAAAGCGCTCATTCTGATGTGAATGAATCACATCTTTATTTATCTATCATCAATATTTAGGAGTGAATCTATGGAAAAGCCGTTCGTCAAGTTATTGGCTACTGTGGCGGTAGGCACAGGCGCTATTGTGATTTGCTTGTTTGGATACCATCTCAATAATCAGCGGCAACATCATCAACGGATCAATTACGCAGAATCTGCCATCACCAATCAAAAAGACACCATGACCTCTTTATCAAAAGAAGTAGATAAGCTGTACAGTACAAAAGAAAAAATTTTCCTAAATCCTGAAGTAACAGAAGAAACAGTTTCAAATTTGTCACATAAACTATCTTCTATCAAACTTTCGGCAGATGATTATGACATCAAGGAATCAGAATTACCTAAAGAAGCTGCTGCGATCCAAGAAGAAAAGAAAGCAGTCTTAACGCAGTTAGAGGATGCAGAATCAAAACTGAAGATCCAGACGGCTGTCAATAAATTATTTACTAAAAACGTATCAAACTGGCAGCAAGCTGTGGATGATGTCATCATCAAAGAAAAGTTGGCAAGTGCAGATGTCGCCCATGTACGTGAAAATATGAGCTTTTTTAAGGATAGTGCTTGGAAAACAGTCGTTATGCAATATCTAGGATTCGCTGATACCCAAATTGCACAAGTCACGCAACTAGATCAGCTATTCGATACGATGCTGAAAGACGGTCAAGTAACAGCTACTGCTACTTACGATCAATATATGACCGCACTCAGTCTCATCGAACAGATCCGGAATGAAAAAATAAGAGCCGCATACGCGTCAAAAGCAGAAACAGTCGCTCAGCAAATGGGCTATAGCAATACGAGCTATTAATAAGCGAGAATTCAAGCAAGGCTAGTAAACGGAGGAAACTATGGCAAAACGAAGAAGAAAATCAAGAGGGAAAAAGATATTTCTAATTATTTTAGCAATTCTTGTCGTATTAGTATTAGCAATCGTAGGAGTAGGAGCAAAATTATATCTAGATCTCTCACATTCTATTGAGAAAACTTACGAATCAGTGGAACGAACCCAAGGAGAACGAACGAAACCAGTTGATCTGGACAAACAAGAATCTTTCTCTGTTCTATTGATGGGGATTGATACTGGAGATTTAGGTCGGGTCGATCAAGGAAGATCAGATACGATGATGGTTGCCACAGTCAGTCCTGAAGACAAACAGACAACGATCGTCAGCATTCCTCGAGATACGTATGTCGACATCGTAGGTCGTGACACAAAAGACAAGATCAACCACGCTTACGCATTCGGCGGAGCTGCCATGGCGATGGATACCGTACAAAAATATGTAGACATCCCAATCGATCACTATGTCTCTATCAATATGAAAGGGCTAAAAGAACTTGTTGATGCAGTTGGTGGTATCGAAGTCAATAATGACCTCACTTTCTCACAAGATGGCTATGATTTTACGATCGGTAAAATTACATTGAACGGGGATCAGGCATTATCTTATTCTCGTATGCGTTATGAAGATCCAAACGGTGACTATGGTAGACAAGAGCGTCAAAGAAAGATCGTAGAAGGTGTAGCGAAAAAAGTATTGAGTCTAAACGGTGTCAGCAACTATCAATCCGTTTTGAATGCTCTAGAGTCGAATATGAAAACAGACATGAGCTTTGATGAAATGAAAAAAATCGCTTTAGATTATCGGGAGGCATTTGGTACGATCAAGCAAGATCAGCTGCAAGGAGAAGGCTTCATGCAAGACAATATCTCATACCAAAAAGTCAGCGATCAAGAACTTGACCGTGTGAAAAAAGAATTAAAAGATCAAATGAATCTAGAGAATAAATAGGAAAGTGGAGAAAAAATGGAAGAGACAATCAGCTTGAAAGAAATTTTTGAAACATTACGCAAACACTTGGCAACAATCATCATCTCAATGTTTGCTGGCTTGGCCATCTCAGGAATCGTGACGTTTTTCATCTTGACACCAAAATACAGTTCACAAGCACAATTGATCGTGACACTGCCACAATCAGACACTGCAAATGTCAATGATGTCAATACGAACCTACAAATGATCAATACGTATAAAGATATGATTGTCAGTGATCTAGTATTAAATGAAGTCAAAGATCGTTTAGAAACAGAAGACAATGTAAAAATGACTGCTGGACAAATCAAAGATGCCATCTCCGTCAATCAGTCACAAAATTCACAAATGTTCTCGATCCAAGCAACAAGCACGAATGCAGTGACGGCTCAACAGATTGCTAATACAACGTCACAAGTATTCCAAGAGAACGCCAAAGACGTGATGAATGTCGATAAAATCTCGATCATCTCAGGTGCAGTTGCCAATACGACACCTGTTTCGCCAAATAATAAATTGAATCTAGTGATTGGCTTAGTGTTAGGAATGATGGTAGGCGTAGGTCTAGCTTTCTTATTTGAATTACTCGATCGGACAGTAAAAGATGAAAAATATGTGACGGATACATTAGGCTTCCCAATCTTAGGAACTGTACCAGAAATGTCAGCGAAAGAATTGAATGCTGGTATCCGTAAAAAAGGACCAGCTCCGACACAACCAAAAGCTATAAACGATAAAACAGCGCCATCACGCAGAAGCCGCTCAAGAGTCTAGGAGGAAAGAAAAATGGCACGAACACAGAAACAAAAAGCAACCCAAACTCATGCAGTCAGTTTGGTCACACTCACAAATCCCTCTTCACCAATCGCTGAACAATATCGTACGATTCGGACGAATATCCAGTTTGCCTCCGCAGCTGGTCAGCAAATCAAAACGATTGTTGTGACTTCATCAGGACCTGGAGAAGGGAAATCGACCACTGCAGCAAACATTGCCGTTGTTTTTGCCAAATCTGGTCAACGGGTGCTGCTAGTCGACGCAGACTTACGTAAGCCCGTCATCTATAAAACGTTCAAGTTGAACAACGCAAGCGGATTAAGTACTGTTCTTAGTTCATCAGGAAGTGTAGCAGATGAGATCCAACGAACACCAGTCGACAATTTGTCGATTCTGCCAAGTGGACCTAAACCACCAAATCCATCAGAACTACTAAGCTCGCCAAGAATGGATCAGATTTTAGCAGAAGCAAGACAACTATTTGACGTAGTGATCTTCGACATGCCGCCAGTCGTTGCCGTAACAGATGCACAGATTATGTCTTCAAAAACGGATGGTACCTTATTGGTCGTACGTGAAAATACGTCACGTAAAGAATCATTGTCTAAAGCAAAAGAATTGCTGGATATGGTACAAGCGCGTGTCCTTGGTGTTGTATACAATGGGGCAGAACACAGCAAAGATGCTGGCTATTACTACGGGAATTAAGAAATAAAAAGAGAGGAGACAAGAGAAATGATTGATTTACATTGCCATATCTTGCCAGGAATCGATGACGGAGCAGAAAACTTAGATGCCAGTATCGCCATGGCTGAAAAAGCGATTCAACAAGGGATCACACATATTTTATGCACACCCCATCATAATAATGGAAAATACAGCAATGAAAAATCCCAAGTCATTTCTCTAGTCGCTTCGTTACAAGCAGAATTAGAGAAAAGACAATTACCTTTGACGTTATTGGAAGGACAAGAAGTACGTATTACCGGAACACTGATTGAAGACATCCACCGAGATGAAATTTTATTTACAGATTTAGATGATACATATCTTCTAATCGAATTTCCGACACTGGAAGTGCCGTTATATGCAGAACAGCTCTTTTTTGAGTTGTTACAACTAGGAAAGACACCAGTGATCGTCCATCCAGAACGCAACGCGCATTTTCGTAAAGACACGAATCATTTGCTGCCATTCCTAGATATGGGATGCTTGGCCCAACTCACCGCACCAAGTTATGTCGGTGTATTTGGCAAAGACATCCAGAAAACAGCCAAAATGATGGTCAAACATAACCTCGTGCAAATGGCTGCCTCTGATGCCCATGGGGTCTCTAAACGCACCTTTTACTTAAAAGAATGTTATGAGCAAATCGCCAAGGACTTTGGTAAGGAAAAAGTAGCACAGATGAAACAAGTCGCAAAGGACCTGATCAACGGGGATGAGATCAGTTATCCAGTCTATGAAGAGGTAAAAAAGAAGAAGTTTGGTTTATTTTAGTTCTTCATTCATAGATAAAATGGAAATGAGGAGAGAGTGAAATAGTGAAAGGGACTGAAAGTATGGAAAGTGAAGATTTATTGTCTCGCATTAGTGAAGTACATCCAAATCAGGTTTGGTTGGATAAAGAAAAAGTAGAAAAACGGTATGTCTACTTGTTTTTTAAAAGAATGATTGATATCGTGGGGAGCATTATTGGTTTGATTCTAGCTTCTCCTTTGATGATTTATGTAGCTTATCGAATAAGAAAAGAAGAACCAAAAAGTCCGATAATTTTTAGTCATACACGGGTTGGTAAAAATGGAAAAACATTCAAAATGTATAAATTCCGTTCGATGTGTTTAGATGCTGAAGAAAAATTGGAAGAGTTACTGGATCAAAATGAAATAGAAGGGGCAATGTTCAAGATGAAAGAAGATCCCCGTGTCACCAAAATAGGTAAAGCTATCCGTGCCAAAAGCATTGATGAATTACCACAGCTATGGAATGTTTTAAAAGGAGATATGAGTTTAATTGGTCCACGCCCGCCTTTGGAGAGGGAAGTAGCTGAGTACACGAGATATGATCTTCAACGCTTGTATGTAAAACCTGGATGTTCAGGTTTGTGGCAAGTTAGTGGTAGAAATGATGTTAGTTTTCATGCAATGGTTGATTTAGATTTAGAATATATAACTAATCAAAGTTTATTGAATGATTTTAAACTAATCATCAAGACAATCTGGATCGTTATAAAACCGAATGGGGCATATTAAGGAGTGTAAGTTATTGAAAATTTGTTTAGTAGGTTCAAGTGGGGGACATCTGACCCACCTATATTTATTAAAAAATTTCTGGGAAAAAGAAGAAAGATTTTGGGTGACATTTGATAAAGAGGATTCGAGAAGTATGTTGAAAAATGAACGTTTTTTTTCATGCTATTATCCCACAAATCGCAATGTAATAAACTTAATCCGTAATTCTTTTCTCGCTATTAAAATACTATTAAAAGAAAAACCAGATTTAATCATATCTTCCGGTGCGGCTGTAGCAGTTCCGTTTTTCTATTTAGGTAAACTAATGGGAGCAAAAACTATCTACATTGAGGTTTTTGATAGAATTGATGCGCCAACCCTGACTGGAAAATTAGTATATCCTGTGACAGATAAATTTATTGTGCAGTGGGATGAGATGAAAAAAGTGTATCCAAAAGCAATTAATCTCGGAGGTATATTTTAATGATATTTGTGACTGTTGGAACACATGAACAGCAATTTGATCGTCTAATAAAAGAAATTGATAGATTAAAAGAAAGCAGATTGGTTTCAGAAGAAATTTTCATGCAAACTGGATTTTGCAACTATATACCTAAAGCTTGTGATTTCCAACAATTTTTATCTTATGAGCAGATGGAAGAATATATTGATAGAGCTCGTTTAGTAATCACTCATGGTGGCCCCTCTACATTTATGAACGTTTTAAAAAAGGGAAAAAAACCTATAGTTGTTCCTAGACAAAAACAGTTTAGTGAACATGTAAATGATCATCAATTAGAGTTTGCTGAAGCAGTTAAAAAAAAGGGCTATGATATTTATGTAATTAAAGAGATTAATGAACTCTTAAATTTATTAAATGATTCTAAAAATGATATACAAATTAAGGTAAATAGTAATAATTTAAAGTTTTGTGAAAAACTAGAAAGTATTGTAAATAGTTTAGATATCAAATAATTTTTAGAGAAGGAGGAATTTTAAAGTATGATACCTAAGAAGATTCATTATTGCTGGTTTGGAAAAAATCCACTTCCAAACGAAGTAAAAAAATGTATAGAATCATGGAAGTTGTTTTGTCCTGATTATGAGATTATTGAGTGGAATGAAGAAAATTATGATGTATTCAAAATTGATTATATGGCTGAGGCTTACAAAGCAAAAAAATATGCTTTTGTTTCTGATTACGCTCGATTGGATATTATTTATAATAATGGTGGCATATATTTAGATACAGATGTAGAACTGATTAGACCATTAGATGATCTTTTACATCATTCTTGTTATTTGGGGATGGAGTTACCAGGTAGAGTCGCTACTGGATTAGGTTTTGGTGCTGTCAAAGGCAACAATTTCTTATATGAGAACATGAAATATTATGAACATAAGTAAGCGCCCCATAGAACAGTACCTGTACGTCAAATAACCCGACCTATAGAATAGAATCGGGAATGTTTGGCGTTTTTAGTTACGAGAAAAATGTTGTTGTACATCCTTGTTCCAAGGCAACAGTTGATCTAAAGTTTCTGCTGAAAGTACGGGAAGATTTGGTATCTTATCAAATAGAAACTCTAGATACTTTACAGGATTCAATCCGTTAAGTTCTGCTGTTTTATATACACTCAGAATGATTCCTGAAGTTCGTGCTCCTTCAAGACTTGTGGAATGCAACCAATTTTTCCGTCCTATCACCAGCTCTTTGATATTTCGCTCCGCACGATTATTTGTGAGTTCTAAACGACCATCTTCAAAAATAGGTTCAAAACCACTTCGTAGTTTACACGCATATTGAACGGCTGCATCCAACTTGGATTTTGCAACAGGATCTATCGTTGCCATCCACTCATAAAAAGCAATAAATAATGGACGCAGTTCTTGTTGCCGACAGCTTAATCGCTTCTCAGGAGAAAAGTCTTTCCATTTCTTTTCTAGGACAAACCATTTATCCAATTGTTTGACTGCTTGAGCTGCGGGAATATCCGTGTTTTTCTTTCCTTTTGGAATTGCTTCGAAAAATTTCCGCCGAACATGCGCGAAACAATAGACAAGTCGTACACTTTCCACGGCATTATACCCGCTATAGCCGTCACAGTGTAAATACCCTGTAAACTCCTTGAGAAAAGTTTTCGGAACATCTCCAGCACGACTTTCGTCGTGGTGATAATAAACGATGGGATGCTGACTGTCTTTTCCTGTACAAAACTGCCAGTAATAGGTATCTGTTTTGGCACTTTCAATCACACGATAACTTGTTTCATCCCCGTGTAGAATCTCTTCTTGATTAAGATAGACTCTTAATCGTTCTCCTAAAGGGTCTAACGCGTTTTGCACTGCTTTAATATGCCAATTGGTGATATTATCTCTCGAAATATCCAACCCATGTGTTTGTTTCCAATAGTTCTCTTGCCGATAGGCAGGAACTTTCTGACCAAATTTCATCCGGATCGTTTCCGCCACTAAACTATTGGAACCTAAGCTATTAGAAATCAAAGGTTTAGGAACGATCGCTTTTTTAAAAGAAGAAAGTCCTTCTTTTTCGCAGCTTTTACAACAATAGGTATGTTGATAATGGGTGAGACAATCCAACATAGCCTGATGGAAACGAATTTCTTCTCGTACTTTTGTCCGTCCGATATCTTTCATCTGTGAACCGCAATGTTCACAAAATTGTTCTTCCAAAGGAAGGAGATGTTCTTTCTCTGTTATAGGTAAGTGTTTGATTTTGTCTGCTTTCGTTCCTACAACTCGTTGATGTCCTTTTACTGGAATAATGGTGGCAGCTGCTTCTGGAACACTTACAGAAATTTCTTCATCACTAAAAAGATTCAATTGCCCATTCGTTTCCTCAAAGAGAGTCTCTTTAGAGCGTCCAAATAATTTGTTGGTTAAATAATTGACCTTTTCATTCAATAGTTGGATTTCAGTTGTAAGATTCTGGATGGTTTGTTGTTGTGCTTGATTGGTTTTATGGGCTTCTTGAAGCAACTGAAGCAACGTATCTGTAGTTTCCAAAATTTTTCACCACCTTGAATCGAACTGATTTTGTTACAGAATACCACAAGAAACGCACAAGAAATAGGGGTTCAACACATTTTTTGTGTTAACCCCCCAGCTTAAAAAACTCCTTTTTTTCCTGGCAAAATAGCTCGAGGTTGATCGATACTTAATCCTTCTAACAACCATCGAACCTGTTGGTTCGTTAAGGTTCGAACTTCGTCTTTCGTCCGAGGCCATTTTAACTTGCCGTTTTCTATCCGCTTATAACAGAGAAGAAAACCATCACCGTCCCAATAGAGAAGTTTGAAACGGTCTTGACGGTTCCCGCAAAATAAAAAAACGGCATCTTCGTAAAGCTCGAGTTGATACTCTTGTTGAATAAGACTGACAAGACCATCAATTCCTTTTCGCAAATCTGTTTTTCCGCACACAATATAAATATGTTTGGTTTGAAGTAAATCATAAAGCATTGGACAACAGTTCTTTCAAAATAGCTTGAAGAATATAATTGTTAATACCGTTATAGATCAAAACTTCAGAACCATTCTCTCTTTTGATGCGCATCGCTAACTTGGCAGCCGCGGGTTTACCTTTTTCTGGTGCACTCTTTTCGTTTCCTAATTGGACAGGAACAATCTCATTTAATTTATACATAGAAAACCTCCAGACTTCTTGATAGCTCAAGTATATCTTGAGGTGCATTTGTTAGTAAGGTACTGTTCTATGGGGCGCTTACGTAGCACCTTTTGTTACCGAAGGCGAAGAAAAAGCGAGTAGTTGGATGTTAGAAGAAGGAAAACAAAATATTAAAGAATTAAGTACACTATTAGAAGAAACAGCAACACCTGTCTACGTTGATAGATAAGAAAAAGTTGTTTCTTCATAAAAAGATGCTGCTGCAATTAGATAGCGATCAATCGATGATTCAAATTAAACATTCACTTAAATAAAAATATCGACCAGATTTCTTTTTCAAAAATCTTGGTCGATATTTTTAATTGCTAAAACTGTTAATGAATTTTTATTACACTCTTATTTACTATCTACTTCCGCTTCTGTTGCTTTCCTGCATTGCGGCCTTTGTTGTTTGTACTGTTTTTCGGTTGCTTGATTTGTTTGGTTGCTTGTTTGCTGTCAGCTGGTTTAGCTGATTCTGTCACATCTTTTCTTGGAGTGACGACTTGTTTTGGTGGGTTTTGTTTCAACTCTTCTGCCACTTGTGCTTTCAAACGTGGTTTCATCATAACGTTTGTGATGAATGTTTGCAGACAGCTGAACACACCACCGACTACCCAGTAAAGTGTAACACCGGCTGGCGCACTGATCGACATGAAGACGATCATAGCAGGAGAGACGATCAGCATCGTACGCATCGTCTTTTTCTGTTCTTCAGGAATACCGATCGTTGAGATATATCCTTGAAGCAGATAAGCGACCCCTGCAATGGCAACAAGTACCATACTTGGTGAGCCTAGATCGATGCCATAGAAAGATGATTCACGAATACCTTCTGTGTAACGTGCCGTAAAGTACAAGGCAGAGAAGATCGGCATTTGGATCAATAGAGGCAGACAGCCGATTCCGCCGGTCATACTCAATCCGTTTTCGCGGTATACTTGCTGCATTTCTGCTTGTGCTGCCATTTGTTCTTCACGTGTTGTTGCAGCTTTTAGCTTTTGTTGGGCTGCTTCAACTTGTGGTTTTAACGCTTGCATTTTTTCAGATTGGATCATTGTTTTTTTCGATTGACTAATACCTAGTGGCAAGATGATGATACGGACGATCACAGTCATTGCAATAACTGCCCAGCCATAAGACCAATTGAAATTCTCAACTAGATATGTAATCGCTTGGCCCATAGGATGGACGAGTACTCGATAAACGATTCCCGAAGTGTCAGGGTTTCCGTTTGAATCCATCCGCACACAGCCAGATAAAAAGAGCAGGATACTGACAAGTCCGGATCCCAATAACCAGTTTTTCCATTTATTCATAGAATACTTCCTCTTCTATAATTTTTACACAAACTTAACTATACTAAAAAAGCGCATGGAATTCAATCAACTTCATAGAAATTTCATATAAATATTCGTTCTTTTACGTAGCGGAAAATTTTGAAAAAAAGACAAAAAATCAAGAAAGAAATACTAGGAAAAAGTAGAATGATTCCAAGTGTTTCTTTCTTACTTTAATAAACTAAAAACTTTTTTTCTGCCCGAAAAAGCGGAGTCAAATGAACTCACTGCAAGTGATAGATCAGCTTTTTCACTGCTGTCCTTAATTTTTGAGGCAAAGCGCCTCAAGAATAACCTTATCGACGGTGTTCAAAAGTCAGTTTCTCGGTATTAACAAAATATGAGAAGCTATTTTGAAAATGTTTCTCCTTAATACTCGAGGCAAAGCGCCTCAAAAACAACCTTATCGACGGTGTTCAAAAGCTTGCATCTACGGCATTAAGTCCAGCCTGTTGAAAAATATGGAGAGCTATTTTTCACAACCTGTCCTTAATGCTTGATGCAGACCAGCTTTTTCACAACCTTATCCCACCACATCAAATTTCTTTCGTTCCTCAATCATCGGGTCTTCTTGGACATCCACATACTGCACTCGTCCACTTGGGCTCGGTGATTTCTTGACTTCTTCAATAAATTTCTGGATGATGTCGTCATTGCCGATTGCTTCGATTGTGACTGAGCCGTCGTCTTCGTTTTTTACCGTTCCAGTCACGCCTAGTTGATCAGCGACCATCTTGGTCATGTAGCGAAATCCTACGCCTTGGACGCGTCCTTGGACGTTCATTTTAACTTTGCGCATGTTCGTCACCTTTCTTTCCTATTTTATAAATTAATGATACCGATTTTTTTAGGATGAAACAAGCTCAAGCACCTATTCCATGATATAATCATGGGGAGGTGAGGAATGTGAAAGAGATCCAATCAGCAAAAAATCCAAGAATCAAAGAATTAAAAAAACTACATAAAAAGAAATATCGGGAAGAAAAGGAAGAATATCTTTTGGAAGGGTTCCATCTGATTGAAGAAGCTGCGTCGTCTGATGCAGAAATAAAAGAACTTTTTGTGACACAGCGAGGCATGAAAGAATGGGGAGACTGGCTGGCCGCAAACAAAGAGATTTCTACTTTTCTAGTTTCGGATGTGGTCATGGATGCTGTATCGGATCTACCTACACCACAAGGAATCTTAGCAGTGATGGCGTTAACGGCTGAAGGCACGCCAGATTTTTCAGGAGGATGGCTGTTATTAGATAATGTACAAGATCCTGGAAATGTAGGGACGATGATCCGTACGGCAGATGCATTTGATATGGCTGGTGTTTTATTAGGCAAAGGAACGGCAGATATTTATAGTACAAAGGTGCTGCGCAGCATGCAGGGAAGCAATTATCATTTGCCTGTGTTGCAAAAAGATTTGACAGAAGTGATTCCTTTAATGAAAGACAAAGGGTTTACAGTGTATGGCACAGAATTAAATGAAGAAGCACACGCATTAGACAAAGTAGAAAAATCAGATAACTTCGCAATAATCATGGGGAACGAAGGTCAGGGGGTAAGTCAGGAAATCTTGTCTTTGACTGATCAGAACGTATATATCCCGATGAAAGGAAATGCGGAATCGTTGAATGTTGGGGTTGCGGCAGGGATTGTTCTTTATCATTTTTCTTTATGATTAAGGAACTATTAAGCTTTGGCTATTTTATCCAAGGCGACTAGAATAATCCGAACACTGGTGGTATACTTAGATCAATTTCAGAAGAAAATGAAATTCAAAAAGGTGGCAGATCGATAATTATGACAGAAAAATGGCGTGAAGACGAAGAATATATGTCTTATGTAGAAGATCTTTTAGAAACAGAAGCAGTGAAAAAATTAGCGAATTACACACAGCATGTTCATTCCACTCGTTTGGAGCATTCCATCAGTGTTTCTTACTATAGTTATCTGCTCGCAAAAAAATGGGGTGGCAATGCTAAAGCAACAGCGCGTGCTGGACTTTTGCACGATCTGTTCTACTATGATTGGCGTACGACGAAATTTGATGAAGGCACACATGCGTATATCCATCCAAGAATCGCTGTAAAGAATGCAGAAAAGATCACCGAATTGTCGGATCTTGAGCGAGATATCATTTTGAAGCACATGTGGGGCGCAACGATTGCACCGCCTAAGTACAAAGAAGGATATATCGTAACATTCGTAGACAAATACTGCGCAGTCAAAGAAGCCGCTCAGCCTATGTCAGCAAGTATGCGTAAGAGATGGCAACGTTACTTCGGAAAAGAATCCTCGATTTAACAGGTAAAACCAATAATAGACCATATTGAGGTTGTGCCAGAAGTGGGTCAGCTTCAAGAAATAAGAAGGAATTTACGAAAATTGCTTCTCAAATTTTTGTGAAATTCCGGCTTATTTTTCGAAGAAGCTACTTCTGGAACACCGTTTGTTTATAGAAAGGGACTTTGACACGACTTTTGTCACAGTCCTTTTTCTGTTTGCAGTTGACTATCTGCTCAAGATACGGTTTACTTTTATTTATCGAATGAATCATGTACATAGAAGAATGAACATTAAAGGGGGTGATGATAAGATGCAAAACGTATCTTATTTAAAAGAGTCCGGGATCTTCAGGTAACACATACTTTGCAGAAGATCACTTTTTTCTACAAAGTATGCACTTTGGTTAGAAGAAAGGACTTTAAAATCATGGAACAAACAATGAAACCATATCAATATTTTTTTATAAAAAGAGAAGTAGAGCAGTTATTAAATGCGTACTCATCTGTCAATGACTCAAAAACGGTACAAACGGTTCAGGCTCTAGCAGCTGAAAAGATTCGCGATGTATTAGGTTACGAACCACCAGAAATCGATACGTTTTTAACGACAGTTTTAGATGTAAAACTGACAAAAACGCAAGCAGAACGAGCATTGGAGGAGCTGAAGCAAATCGTCCAGCCGTTTATGCAGCCGAGCAAACCACAAATCGAGAAATTATTCCGAAAAGTGAAAAAACTCAAACAACCCGCTTGGAATGAAATCGACTTGCAAGCACATACGTACATCGGTTGGAATGATCCAGGGACGCAAAAAAAATTCATGGTTTATTACGAAGATGGAAAATTAAAAGGGATCAGCGGTACTTTATCACCAACGATTAATAAGGGAATCTGTGCGATCTGTCAGAAAACATCGAATGTCTCGCTCTTTCTTTCTACAACGAAAGCCGGTTCTGATGGCACGTATACGAAAAAGGGGAATTATATTTGTCATGATAGTGATCAATGTAATCAACAGTTAACGAAATTGGCTCCTTTCTATGAATTTGCTGAACGTGTAAAGAAAGAACGATAATTTTATTGTTTTTTACAGAAAAATATGCTATCTTTTAATGGAAGTGAATAGGTGATGGTGTTCGCCTTTAAATGCTAACGTAAGATAGCTAATGACGCCTACTAAAGTCTGGGGCCAGCCCCTTTCTTTAGTAGGCGTTTTTTTATTTGAGGAGGAATTTTTTATGGAAAAACAATTACCGAGTCCAGTGCGTATTTTGATGTACATGTTGAAGTGGCTGGTGGTCACAGCGATTCTCGGAGTATTCATGGGGAGCTTGTCTGCTTTTTTCTTAAATAGCCTGACGTTCGTGACAGATATCCGACTAGCACATCCTTGGCTACTTTATCTATTGCCAGTCAGCGGCGCGCTTTTTGCTTATCTTTATGCGTATCATGGCGGTCTTTCTAGTCGTGGGAATAACTTAGTGATCGATCAAGGGAATGGAGGAGAAGAGAAGATCCCTTTGCGGCTCATTCCATTGACCTTGTTTGGGACCATCACTACCCATTTATTTGGGGGATCTGTTGGTCGTGAAGGAACAGCAGTTCAAATGGGGGGAGCATTAGCTGATAATATAGCGCATTTATTCCGATTGGATAAAGCAGAACGGGAGATTTTGGTTATCAGTGGAATCAGTGCGGGTTTTAGTTCTGTATTTGGCACACCTTTAGCTGGAACATTATTTGGATTAGAAGTGTTGGCAATCGGTAAAGTCCGAACAGAAGCAATATTTCCTAGCTTCTTTGCTGCGCTTTTTGCAAATTTCATGACAGAAAGCTATGGTGTTTCTCATCTACATTACCAAATGGGTGTGATTCCTGAATGGAGTATGTTGCTGTTCTTCAAAGTTTTTGTTGCTGGGATTGCTTTTGGTTTGATTGGTTGGGTATTCAGCCGTTCGATCGTCTTTTTAAAAGCGCGGTATGCGCAATGGATTCCTCATCCTGTTTGGCGAAATACGATAGGTGGAGCAGTAGTTGTAGCCGCAGCGTTGATTTTGCAAACACAACGTTACCTTGGGTTGAGTCTTCCGTTACTGCAGGAATCATTTAATGGACAGGCACATGCTTATGATTTTATTGGGAAATTATTCTTCACGGTCTTGTCTTTAGGTGCGGGGTACCAAGGGGGAGAAGTGACACCACTATTTGAGATTGGTGCAACGCTTGGCGCAGTACTAGCGCCTTTGCTCCATGTTTCTGTTCCTTTTCTTGCTGGATTAGGTTTTATCGGGGTATTTTCTGGTGCGACAAATACACCGATTGCCTGTTTTGTGATGGGAATCGAATTATTTGGTTCACAAGCTGCTGTTTACTTCTTTATGATCTGCTTGATCAGCTTTATGTGTTCAGGAAACAGCGGTATTTATTCTGCACAGCAAGTAGCCGTCAAAAAAGGAATACTATTCTTGCCAATCGTCAAGAGAATAAAAGAAAAAACCAAGGTGTGACATATGTTTTGTCACACCTTGGTTTTTTAGAAAAGTAAAGTGATCAGTGATAAGAATGCGGAACCTGCGAAAAGCAATCCGCAAATGATCATATGTCTTTTTTTGTTCATCATCAAGATGGCGATGTATTCTCTTAAAAACGCGTTAGGCAAGTAATAGAAAGCTGTTTTTGCCCCAATGCCATTTGCCTTCAGTTTCGCTTGTCGTGCATAGAGACCAGCTCTGAAAATGTGGTAATTGTTGGAACTGAAGATCGCGCGATAGGGCCCTTTCATTTGCTGATCCATGATTTCCTTTGAATAGCGCATATTCTCCAAAGTGGTTGTCGAATTGGTTTCGACAAGAATATCTCTTTCAGGAATTCCTTGTTCCATGGCATATTGTTTCATCGCCATTGCTTCTGGTACTTTTTCGTCTGCTCCCTGTCCACCCGACATTAATAGGATAGGCGGATTTAATGTCGCACGGCTTTGTGCCCAATAAAAAGCAATCGCCTTATTGATTCGCTTGGCAAGAAGAGGAGAAACTGTTTCTCCATTGATCAACCCGGCGCCTAACACAACGATGAAGTCTTGGTTGTATCGAGGGCGGTTGAACTGATACAAGAATGAGACAGTCAAAAAGTTGTAGAATACGATAAATAGATAGATCAAGATCAATGGGATGCAGAAAAACAAAGCATTTATCCATTGTGGTAAATATTTTAACAAGAAAAAGTCAAAAACAAGAAACAATGTAAGAAAAATGGCTAGTATCAACGTTAAAAGATTAGCTAATGAATGCGACTCTCTACGTAAAACTGTGACACCGTTCCAAAAAAGAAAAACGATCAATCCATAAATGCCGAATAGAAAGACAAGCAGTAACGGGATCGTGATCAAGGCAATCAGTCCGCCAAGAAAAATATTTTGTGTTTCGTATAGCAAGACAAACAAGTAGATACCAAAACTAATGAGGAAAACATTGAATAAAAGACCATTCAGCAGCCTTCGCTTTTCTGAAAAATAGGAAAAGGCAAAGATACTGAAAAACACTAAGGGAATCAAAAAATAAAAGGTCGAATAAAAAATTTCCAACACGACAAAATAAGTCAAGATTACCGCAAATGTCCACGTACTGCTGTAAAAGAACAAGGAAGGATCCTTTTTCTGTTTTCGCCAATAAACGATGGAGAATACCCCAATAAGATAGAGAACCAAAAAAATCAGATCTCTGGTTAGATTCATAAATTCAACTCCTTTTTCTTATACAGTATAACGAAAATAGATGAAAAAAGCTGTTATTTAAACTAGAAAAAGCAAAAAAACATCTTCCACATGGAAAGATGCTTTTTTCTTTTTGTTCAATTAAAACAAGTTACCGAAAAATTCTGCGACGCGTCGCCAGCCAATAACGAAAATATTTGCTTTTTCTACGGTTTTATCCGTGATGATTTCTGTGGATGGCGCGTTGTTGTCTTCTAGATAACCTAATTTATCTTCTGCCAAGGTGATCGTTGCGGTACCGATTTTTGTTCCTTTATCCATAGGTGCTTGGATCTCATTGTCAGTGACTTGTTTTTTGTCAAGAGTTGGTGTGATTGTTAATTTTCCAGTATCCATATCGTTCCGTACCCATACTTTTACAGGACTTTTAAGCACAACGGGCACTGTTGATTCTTTCCCGTCTTTTACATCAATGGTTTTTAGACTAGGGATACTTGCATTGGCTTTTCCAAGCTCTTTTTCTGACCAATTGTCGTAGCAATAATCCATTAAGCGAGCTGTTTCATTGAAACGGGCACTTAGGTTTTCCGCATGGCCGTCTGCATTCAATACGACAGTGATGATTCGTTGATCGTTTTTAGTGATCGTACCGACGAAACAGGCTCCTGCAAGTTCAGTCGTACCAGTTTTTAATCCGTCCACGCCTTCTTTATAATTCACGAATCCTGGGAGCATCCAGTTCCAGTTGACCATTTCTACTGGTGATTGCGTGTTTTCGCCAAACATTTGTGTCGTAGTGCTAGATACATCCAGTATTTCTGGAAAATCCAAGATCAAATGACGGGCAACGATAGCCACATCTTGAGCAGACATTTGATTTTCGTCGTTTTCTCCAGTACCTTCTGGTCGGTTTTCGCCAAGATAAGAGTTATTCAGTCCTGATGCATTAACGATCGTTGCATCTTTGATACCCCAATCTTTCAATTGTTCTTTCATTCGTTCAGTGAATTTTGCTTCGCTGCCAGAGATTTTTTCTGCCAAGGCAACCATTGAAGCGTTGGCTGACTGGATGATTGCAGAGTCGAATAATTCTTTAACGGTGTAGGTGTTTTCTTTATGCAAAGGAACATTTGATAAATCTGGGGTGACACTCAAATTTTCTGCATAATCTGAAATTGAAACTTTATCATCCCATGATAGTTTCCCTTCTTTTACTTGATCAAGGACGATGTAAAGACCGATGATTTTTGTGATTGAAGCGATCCCCATGGTTTTTTCTCCATCTTGATCATAAAGAATCTTACCGCTTTGCGCATCTACAGCAAAGGCTGCTTTTGCATTTACTTTGAAAGTATCTTCAGCTTGCACAGCAACAGATGGTAGAAAAGAAGCAAGGCAAAGAATGAGACTAGCCAATAATAGGACTAGACGTGTTTTTTTTATGGACATATCCGATCTCCTTGTATTTAATTTGTTTCGCTACAAATTAAAATTTTATCAGAGAGGGAAGAGAGTTTCAATGTTTCTGAAAAAAACTTTAGGATAAGAACGCGCGTTATGAAAAGGTTAGCGGTCATTTTTTCGTACTTTTATAGGAACAGGCTGTGTTTCCGCCTCTAATAAGCGGGAAGCGCTGAAAGCAAACAAGCTGATGATACTTAATAAACTAAAAATCATAATCAAATGCATAAGGTCCACCTCTTTTATTCTTTTTCTTAGTCTAACAGCCTTTCATGAAGAATAGTTGAAGACTATACCCAAATAATTGAGGAAATTATGAAGATAACTTAAAAAAATTGCAAAATACCCAACTAAAGAAACCGTTTTATTTTTTTAGATACGTTTTATTGTATGGAAAAATAGTGTTGTGGTAGACTTTAGATAGACACAAAGGAATGATTTTTTTAGGAGGGGTACGTTTATGGCAAAAAAGGATAAAGAACTACTGTCACAATTGACTTCAGAAGGCGCTAAAGGACCGTTCGTCACGATCATGCTGAATACGCATGTCGCACATCAAGATGTGGAAAAAGATCAAATCAAATTCAAAAATTTTGCAAAAGAAGCAAAGAAACGTTTTGAAAAAAAATATTCCGAGCATGACTGGTCCCCGTTCCAAGAAAAAATTGAAAATTTGTTAGGAGATCCTTCGTTTTGGCGTAGTGCAACTACGAGTGTAGCGGTCATTATAACTGCTGATCAAACCTATATACATCGTTTGAGTATCCCGGTAGACGATCAATATTATGTAAGTGATCTTCCTTATTTACTGGCCATTATCAAAAATGGACAGTTCAACTATTCCTATTATCTGTTGGGATTGAACCGCGACTCCATGAAATTGTATGAAGTCAGCAACAAACAAGTAAAAGAAGTGTCTCTACCAGAAGGGGCACCGGTCGATGTTGTTACTGCATTGGGATCTGAACTGACAGGTGGCGGTTTGAACTTCTCTTCTAATGGAGGAGGCGGTGCCCGAGATGGCGTTACTTTCCATGGCGTGAATCCAAAAGATGAAGAAGTAGAGATCGATTGGGTCAACTATTACCAAGCAGTTGATACGTACTTGAAGGATTCTTTCGAAAATCCTGAACAATGGCCGATTTATTTATTCGCTCTACCAGAAAATCAGACGATGTTCAAAAAAATCGCCAAAAATCCTTACTATTGTGCAGACGTTGCGATTTCTGCTTCTCCAGCACAACTATCCTTTAGAGATATCGAAGAAGGAGCGAAGAAGCTGTCAAGTGAACTAGCAGCCCAAGAATCAAAAGAGTACAATAAACTTTTAGATAAGAAATTCATCGATCAGTTAGTTGATATCGTTCCAGCTGCGAAAGAAGGAAAAGTATCCCATTTGTTTATCGCTACGTCAAACTTAGCTGATGGTTTCGGAGAAGATCCTGAAACAGAATATGATCGGCGTCAAGTGCTGAATGCTTTGGCAGACGATGTGATTATTAATGGTGGGAAAGTGTTTATTTTGGATCAAAAAGATGCGCCAGATGAAAAGAGTCTGACAGCGATTCTTCGTTATTAAAGAGGTTGTGAAATCAGTGTTTTTATCTGAGTATTAGAGAGAAAAAGCTGTTCTGCATCAAGAATAAGAAGAGATTTACGAAAATTATTTCTCAAATTTTTGTGAAATTTCGGCTTATTTCCGAAGAAGTTACTTCTGGAACATCGTTTATCAAGAGGTCGTGACATCGTCACGACCTCTTTTTTGACGATTATGATACAAAAAACACCATTTATGAATGAAATGCAAATAACGGTCGTTCTTGAGATATGATTTTAATTGGGAAAAACTTATCGATAAGGAGATCTTTATGAAAAAAAGACTGTTATGGTGTTTGCTGTCTCTATCCCTAAGTTTAACAAGTCAACCAGTTTTTGCAGAAGAAACACAGCGTTCTCTAAGCACAGGCGCACGTATGTACAAAAATATTTATGCGCAGACATCAGCGTTTGATTCTGCGTTCCCTGAAACAGAAGAACGGGCTTTGCAGCCAAGGTTTGGTTATTTTTGGTATTGTCCGTCATGTGATTACGAAAGTTGCTGGCATTTCTTCCATTCAACAGCTGCAGCTTTTGCTGTTACCCATGCTCAGAAATATGATGGGCATCATCCTGTCATTTATGAGGTATAGGTATGAACAAAAAAGAAAAATTAATCTCGTTGATCGTATTGGTTTGTCTTGTTCTTCTGGTCACTGTCATAGGCTATCAGAAATACCATGAGAACATCAGACCTACTAAAGAGTCTTCCCCATCCTCAACCGTTGAAACAGAAACAATAAATAGTCAGATAGAATAATTTTTTAGTTTAAAGAGGTGCAATGGATCGAAAGAGGGGTATCTGAACAATAGAACGTTTGTCATTAAGAAAGTTCGGTTTTTCACTTGATGTAATCGCTGAGAAAACATTTTTTTATAAAAAAATATCGAAAAACTCTAGCGTTTTTGTAAACGGTATGATATACTGTAGAAGTAGTTTTTGTTCGGTAATCTGTGGTAGCTTGTTTCAAATAAACATCTTCCAGATATACACCATTCAAGTAATTGCAAAATATGTGTTGAAACACAAGGAGGATTTTTATTATGGAAACAGGTACAGTAAAATGGTTTAACTCAGAAAAAGGATTTGGATTCATCACTGCAGAAAACGGAAACGATGTATTCGTTCATTTCTCAGCTATCCAAGGCGACGGATTCAAAACTTTAGAAGAAGGCCAAGCAGTAACTTTCGACGTTGAAGAAGGTCAACGCGGACCTCAAGCAACAAACGTTACTAAAGCTTAATTTACCTATATTAAAAATAAAAGTCCAGACATTTATGTGTCTGGGCTTTTTTGTCTTTTTTTCCTTAAAAAGCGATGAGAGTATTTTTCTGCACTTTGTAGTATAATTTCAAAAGAACATTAGAGGCAGGAGAAGAGGAAGATATTTTGAAACCAAGAACTTATGCAGTCGTTGATATCGAGACGACTGGGACGAATCCAAAAGAAGATCGGATCATCCAATTTGGCTGCGTCATGATTGAAGCTGGTCGGATCACTTCACGTTTTTCGATCGATATTCATCCAGGGCGGAAGATTTCAAAACAAATCCAGCATTTAACAGGGATCACGAATCAACGCGTCCAAAAAGCGCCTTATTTTGAAGATGTCGCCCAAACGATTTACAATCTTTTGGCAGACACCATATTTGTCGCGCATAATATTTATTTTGATTATAATTTTTTGAACCATGAACTCATGCGATGCGGACTTCCTAGTTTGAAGATACCGGGCATCGATACCGTAGAACTTGCACAAATTTTCTTGCCGACGGAACCAAGTTTTCGCTTAGCTGATTTGTCAGAAAGCCTTGGCTTTTTTCATGAGAATCCTCATCAGGCGGATAGTGATGCCGAAGTGACAGGTCAGCTTCTTTTACTGATCGAAGAACGAATGAGGAAATTGCCGATCATCACATTAGAGCAGATTGCACGATTAAGTAGCCATACAGGAATGGATACGAGTCGTTTCATTTACCACGTGCTTGAAGAAATGAAAGAAAACCCGGAGCCCCTTGATCTCTCATTAGAAATCATCGATGGGCTAGCTTTGCAGAAAAAAGAAGTGGAACTATTCACATCCGTCCATTATGGCGAGCGGACATATCCAAGAAAAAAACAAGCAAAAGAAAAAATGTTTGGTAAAACACTGATGTATCGAAAAGAACAGAACAGGCTGATGAATGCTGTCTACGACCATTTCACAAAAGATGAATCAAAAGATTTGATGATCGAAGCAGCTACAGGAATGGGCAAAACGATTGGTTATCTGTTGCCTTTGAGTTATTTGGCTACACCTGAAAAACCAGCTGTCATCAGCACCGTTTCGCTTGTTTTGCAGCAGCAGATCATGGAAAAAGACATTCCATTACTGAATCAATTACTAGAACAGCCGATACAACCTGTGATTATCAAAAGCTATCGCCACTATATTGATTTACAGCGTTTTAAAGGTACACTTGTGGAACCGCCGGGACAAAAACAATATGCTTTGTACCAAATGGCTGTCTTAGTATGGCTAACACAAACGAAGACCGGTGATTTGGATGAATTACATTTAACTAATCTGAACCATGCATTCTTTGCAGATGTCGCGCACAGAGGCACCGGGTTTTTAGCAAGGAATCAGTCGTTTTACAAACAAGACTTTGTGCGTTTCTTGCAAAAGAAAATCAAACAAAGCAATTTTTTGATTGTCAACCATGCATTTTTAGTACAAGAAACACAGCGAAAAGAACCATTGCTTCCAGCTAGTCCTTATTTGTTGATTGATGAAGTGCATCATTTGCCGGAAATTGCTGAAAAAGTAAATGACAAACGACTAAGTATTAACTACTTCCATAAACAAATCCAGCAGTTGGAAGAGCCGAATCAGTTATTTGACCGCATACAAAGTTATTTGCCGAAGGAACATGAAGCCTTACGCTGGTTGTCGATTTATCGAGAAGAACTCTCTGCGCTATGCGAAGCGCAGATTTGCGTGGCAGAGGGATTAATGAACTTAGTAAGCAGCAAGCAACCTAACGGACAATATCCAGAAGAAGTCATGATGACAAAAGAAATGTTGGATCAGCTGCCACTGGAATCTGGGACAGCAATGGATCACCTGCAACTTTTTTATCAAGAGATCCAACAACTACAATCACAAATGCGCTTGACTTTTGAGATTATCCAAGAAAGTTGGACTAACCAGATGCGGATCGATTTAGCAAGTTTATATAGCTTATTTGATCAATTAGACAAGCAATACTTGCTGATGGACCAATGGCTAGAAGATTGGCGAGATCATTTGATCCATTGGTTCGTTCCTGGGAATACAGCACAGCAGATGATTTTTCATCTCCATGATTTTCAAGCAGCTATGTTGCCGTCCACTGTGTGGTATCCACGATATGACCATATTCTTTATATTGGAGGAACGCTGAAGATCGGACCTAATCGACAGTATCTCTCTAAACGACTGGGCATTGAAGCAGCACCTCTTAAAGTGATTGCTTCTCCTTATGATTACGAGAAACAGGCAAGAATCTATGTGCCGAAAGAAGCACCTGCAGTCCATCAAGTCAGCAATCAAGCATATATCGATTATTTAGAAGCAGCACTCACAGGATTGATTGAACAAGAAGATCGGCCGATCCTTGTTTTATTCACTTCTCATGATGTTTTGCAAAAGGTATATCAGAAAATGCATTTGTCTATGCTAGAAAAAGGACGTGAAATTCTTGCTCAAGGATTTGGCGGAAGTCGGGAAAAACTTTTGAAACGCTTCATTTTGTCAGAAAAAAGCGTCTTATTTGGTGCTGACAGCTTTTGGGAAGGTGTAGATTTGCCTGGAGATGCTTTGCAGATCGTTGTAGTCACACGTTTACCCTTCGATAATCCGCTTCGCCCGATGGTCAAAGCTAGGAACGCTTATTTAGAATCAGAGGGGATCAATCCTTTTTACCAGGAATCCGTACCTAAAGCAGCTTTGAAGTTACGCCAAGCATTAGGTCGCTTGATAAGGACGGAGACAGATCGTGGCGTATTGCTTATTTTGGATCGAAGACTAGTCACTGCAAAATATGGCGCACGAATCATCCATGCATTACCGAAAAAAGTACCGATAAAAGAGCTAGCTATGGATGAAATCTATCAGGATATCCATGAATTCTTAAAGAAAAATGAAGAAGGAAGTTAAAGGTGCCGTCTTTTTTCATCATTAAAATCTGCTATAATGAAAAGGAATGAAGATAAAGGAGCGACGACCCTTGAAGAAAAAACAGACAAAGGAAAAAACGATTAATCGCGTATTGCTTGGCTTGATCGTATTTTTATTAGCGGTCATCGTGATCAGCTCGATTTTTTACTTGCGTTCCAGTCGTCCGGCGGTCCAGGCGAAAAAAGAAGCAGTAGAAATCGCAAAGAAATATGCAAATCTCGAGGAAGCCGATCATTTTTACTGGTTTACTCGAAAGAAAACGTACTTTTCATTGACGGGTACGAATGATAAAGGAAAAGAAATCGCCGTTATCATTCCTAAATCTGGTGAAAAAGTAAAAGTATTGGATCAAACGAAGGGATTGACTGAAAACGAAGCGAAACAAACAATTGCTGCAGCTCATCCTGAAATCCAAATCGAAAAAGCAGCTTTAGGAATGTACGATGATCAGCCTGTATGGGAAGTAATAGGAAAAGAAACAAATGGAAAATTGAATTATTACCTGATTGGTTTTGAATCAGGAGATGAAGTCAAGACAATCAAAGGAATTTAATAGATAAAGGAATGAATGGGATGGAGTTATCAAAAAGAACGAAACGATTAGAACCATCTGTTACTTTGGCAGCTGCGGCAAAAGCCAAGGCGTTAAAAGCAAAAGGAAGAGATGTGCTGAGTTTGACTGTGGGAGAACCGGATTTTGCGACACCAGAAAACATCCAAGAAGCAGCAATCGAAGCAATCCGCAACGGAAAAGCTAGCTATTATACACCAACAGCAGGAATCCCAGAACTTCGGCAGGCGATCGTTGATTATCTGAAGAAAAATGATGGACTTGTCTATGAATCTTCACAAACGGTCGTAACAGATGGCGCGAAATTTGCTTTGTATACACTTTTTCAAACAATCTTGGACCCGCAAGATGAAGTCATCATTCCTGTGCCTTATTGGGTCAGTTACGGCGAGCAAGTGAAACTGGCAGAAGGCCTGCCTGTCTTTGTGAAAGGGAAAGAATCTAATAACTGGAAAGTTACTGTTGAACAGTTAGAACAAGCACGTTCAGGAAAAACAAAAGCCGTGATCATCAATTCGCCATCGAATCCGACTGGAATGATTTATAGCAAGAATGAACTGCAGGCAATTGGTGAATGGGCAGTAAAAAATGATATTTTGATAGTTGCTGATGATATTTATGGTCGTTTAGTTTATAATGGCAATGAGTTTACTCCAATTGCAACGATTTCAGAAGCAATCAAAAATCAGACCATCATCATCAATGGCGTGTCTAAGACCTATGCGATGACAGGCTGGCGCATCGGTTATGCGGTTGGGAATCCTGAAATTATCAATGGAATGATCGCTGTTGCTTCCCAATCAACTAGCAATCCGACCGCAGTCAGTCAATATGCAGCTGTTGAAGCATTGAAAGGCGAGCAAGATACAGTGGAAGAAATGCGGAACGCCTTTGAAGAACGCCTGAATACGTTATATCCGCTTGTGGCAGAACTGCCAGGTGTTTCTCTTGAAAAGCCGCAAGGAGCTTTTTATCTTTTTCCTAATGTAAAAGAAACGCTACGCATGTGTAAGTATGAGAATGTCACAAAATGGGTAGAAGATCTTTTAGAAGAAACAGGGGTAGCACTTGTGACTGGCGAAGGATTTGGGGCACCAGAGAATGTCCGCATGAGTTATGCGACTGATCGGGCTACGTTAGAAGAAGCGGTACGCAGAATCAAGCAATTTATTGAGAGTAAAAGTCAAAATTAATCCTGAAGAAATTCAAGGAATATAAAAGGAGAGTCATACGTGGAACAAATTCAAATCATCGATTCGAAAAACCATGTGGGAGAAACAGTAACAATCGGCGCTTGGGTCGCAAATAAACGATCAAGCGGAAAAATCGCATTTTTACAATTAAGAGATGGAACAGCCTTTTTCCAAGGGGTGGTTGTAAAAAGCGAAGTGCCAGAAGAAGTTTTCCAAACAGCTAAAAATCTGCACCAAGAAACATCTGTGTTAGTAACTGGAGAAATTCGTGAAGACAGCCGTTCAAAATTCGGTTATGAAATCGGGATTACAAATGTGGAAGTAGTAAGCGAGAGCCACGATTATCCAATCACACCAAAAGAACACGGAACAGATTTCTTGATGGATCATCGTCATTTATGGCTACGTTCTTCAAGACAACATGCGATCATGCAAATCAGAAATGAAATCATTCGTGCAACGTATGAATTCTTTAATCAACATCATTTTGTCAAAATCGATCCGCCAATCTTGACTGGTTCAGCACCAGAAGGCACAACGGATCTATTCGAAACAAACTACTTTGATCAAAAAGCCTATTTATCTCAAAGTGGCCAATTATATATGGAAGCTGCTGCTATGGCTTTCGGAAAAGTCTTTTCATTCGGTCCGACTTTCCGTGCTGAAAAATCAAAGACACGCCGTCACTTGATTGAATTCTGGATGATCGAACCAGAAATGGCCTTCACTCACCAAGAAGAAAGTTTAGAAGTACAGGAGCAATATGTAGCCTTCTTAGTACAAAATGTTTTAGATCATTGCGAATACGCATTGGATGTACTAGGACGAGACAAAGAAGCCTTAAAAACTTATACAAAATTGCCATTCCCTCGTATTACTTACGATGATGCAATCGAATTACTGAAGAAAAATGGATTTGATGACATCGAATGGGGCGAAGATTTTGGTTCACCTCATGAAACGTTCATTGCGAATTCATTCGAACAACCTGTCTTTATCCTAAACTATCCAAAAGCCATCAAGCCATTCTACATGAAACCACATCCAACAAGAGAAGACGTGGTGATCTGTGCAGATATGATCGCACCAGAAGGCTACGGTGAAATCATTGGCGGAAGCGAACGGGCAACGGACTATGATTTCTTGTTAGAACAAATCCGTGATCACGGTTTGGATGAAAAAGAATATTCATGGTATCTTGATTTACGTAAATACGGTTCTGTTCCGCACTCTGGTTTTGGTCTAGGTCTTGAACGAACAGTCACTTGGATTGCTGGTATCGACCATGTGCGTGAAGCTATTCCATTCCCACGTTTGTTGAACCGAATTTATCCATAAGAAGTGATGAAAAAGCTGTTTAGTTTCGAGTATTAAGAAAAATTTTGTAAAAAATGGCTTTCCACATTTTTACATAAATTTGGCTTAATACCGAGAAACTGGCTTTTGAACACCGTTTAAGGAAGAGGTTGTGAAATCAGTGCCTTGACCTGAGTATTAGAGAAACAAAACGGAAAAATAGCTTCTCATATTTTACCGTTTTTTGAGCTAATATCGAGGGTCAGCTGATTGAACACCGTTTATTCTAAAAAAGAACTGCGAGCTCTCGCAGTTCTTTTTTTAAATACGGGATAAAGGAAGTTTCCAACAGACAAGAGAAGAAAGCAAAAGAAATTGCTATTTGATTCACAAGGTTCTATAATGAAATCGCAATCAATCCAACATATACAAAGAAGGCGATTCAAATGGAGATCCGATTTGATGATGCTTCTGCTGCTGAAATAAAGCAGCATCTAGCACCTGAAAACAAACTAATATTAACATTCGAAGATGGAATAGGTCCGTATTCTCAGCATGCAATGATCCACATGCAAGTTCAATTCACCCTTGGAATCATCGGATCAGATATGTCGACAGAAAGTTATGACCAATCTATCCCAAGCAATCTAGGAGAGATATTAGTAAAGGGATATTCGTTGGCAGACTTAGATGAGCATATGAATATACGTTTTGATGCTTCTCGTCATATTTTGAGTTTGACGGGCGACAGTGGGCTGATTGACGGAAACTTAGGTCTGATCGATTTCACTGAATCAAACAACGAAGGAATCAAGAAAAATCCGGCACGTTAAGAAAAAAGCATAAAAAACTAGGCACTTGTTGAGTATTCATCCAATCGTTTGAGGAAACTAGGCGGGTGTCTTTTTTTATACATCTATTTACTCTTTCGTCTTGGCAGAGCTTATGGGATAATATAAGGAAGAAAATCGTCGTTTTATTCAAAAAGGAGTTTTTGACAAATGAAAACACGCGTGTTATTTATTGGTGACAGTATTACAGACGCAGGAAGAGACCGTTCAGAAGCAACGGATTTAGGTAAAGGGTATCCGCTTTTGATTGCCGGGAAACTAATCTCACGATATCCAACGATGGAATTTGAATGTATAAACCGTGGGATAGGAGGAGACAAAATTGCAGATCTGCAAGCGCGCTGGCAAGAAGATTGTTTAGCTCTGCAACCTGATTATGTATCGATTTTGATTGGAATCAATGATACGTGGCATAATACTGGAGATCAAGCTATATTCGGCACTGAGAAATCTGTGCAGCAATTTGAATCCGTTTATCGAGAGTTACTAAATGAACTACAAGCAGCTGGAATCTGCAATATCGTATTAATGGAGCCTTTTGTACTTCCTGTGACAAATGATCGTTATGGGTGGCGCAAAGACTTAGACCCTAAGATCCAAACCGTTCGTAAACTCGCAAAAGAATATGGCACATTACTGATTCCTTTAGATGGAATATTCAATGCTTTAGGAATCGCTTATGGTTTTTCGAAATATACAAAAGAAGATGGCGTGCATCCAACGATTGGCGGACACGAGATTATTGCACAAAGTTGGATAGATGCGATTTCCGCAGTTGATTTTTTTAGTGGAAATAAAAATGAACGAAAGAAAAGGGAGAAATGATGGAAATACGAAGGGCAGTAAAAGAAGATCTCCCTCAAATCAATCAGCTGATTACTGATCATCCAGAATCATTCGTAAAAGTAAAAACGGCAGCTGAACTACATGATAGGAATAAACTATTGATCGTTGCTGTAACAAAAGAAAACAGGATCATCGGTTTTGCGCAAGCAGATGAACAGCAATCAGAAGAACGGGTGGATCAGCGACCAGCAGGAAAACTAATCCAACACACATTAGTAACAAAAGAAAAAACGGAAGAAATCCAAAAAAGATTTGCGGAATACTTGATGCTGGAAGCTAAAAAAAGAAAAATCAAATCGTTTTTTGTCCAGTTCTAATTAAAAACTGTAATAAAAGGAGAAATACAATGAGTTGTTTAGGAAATGTCATCTGGTTCATATTTGGCGGACTAATTGGGGGTCTTAGCTGGTTAGCAGCAGGGGTACTTTGGTGTATCACGATCATCGGTATCCCCATCGGTATGCAGTGTTTTAAAATCGCCTCCCTTTCTTTTGCGCCTTTTGGCAAAGAAGTAATTTATCACCAGTCCGGCATGTCATTGATTGTTAACATCATCTGGCTGATCGTTTCAGGTCTCCCAATTGCTCTTGGACATGTCGTCAGCGGCATCCTTCTATGTATCACGATTATAGGGATACCATTTGCAAAGCAATCTTTCAAACTTGCTCGATTAGCGTTAATGCCATTTGGTGCAGAGATTATATAAGTCAGGATGTTCTAAAAGAGTGTCCTAAACATGTTTTATGAACGAGAGGACTGGATGAAACACAACTATCACGTGTTTTATCTGGTTCTTTTTATATTTTGAAAACTCATTTTTTCTTTCGGATACCTTGACATATGAATGTACATTCATTTATAATTAGTTATGAAGAGATATTCATATGTTAAGGCGAGGAGGTCATTAAAATGAAAAGTTACAGATTAGAAGGTTTAGATTGTGCGAACTGTGCGATGAAAATCGAAAAAGGAGTCCAGCAAATCGATGGAGTCAAGGAAGCAACGGTAAATTTCACTTCTGGAAAACTAACGATTGACGTAGCGGAAGATCGATTAGCTACGGTTGAACAGGAAACAAAAAAAGTAGTGAGGGAATTAGAACCAGACGTCAAGGTAACAGAAATAGATAAAGAAAAAGTATCTGAACATGGAAATGAAAAAGAGAGAAACACGCTGATCCGGATTTTATTTTCACTTGCAGGTATCGCTGTTTTGCTATTATTTGATTTTAACGAACCAATTCGTTTGATAGGATATTTATTGATTTATCTGCTGATAGGATATGATGTAGTGAAAAAAGCGGTGATGAATATCGTCAAAGGACAAATCTTTGATGAAAATTTCCTCATGTCTGTGGCTACGATCGGCGCTATGTTGATCGGTGAATATCCAGAAGCCGTAGCAGTGATGCTGTTTTATCAAATCGGCGAATATTTCCAAGGATTGGCAGTCAATCATTCAAGAAAATCGATTCGTGAATTGATGGCTATTCGTCCAGAAACAGCGCACATACAGACAGAAGAAGGATTGATGACCGTGAATCCTGAAGATGTGCAGATTGGTCAGTATGTACTTGTTAAGCCTGGTGAACGTGTACCGTTAGATGGAACGATCATCGAAGGAGAATCATTAGTCGATACATCCGCACTTACAGGTGAATCCGTTCCTAAATCTGTATATGTTGGTGAAACAGTATTAAGTGGATTTATCAATAAAAATAAACCATTTTTAGTTCAAGTAGAAAAATCCTATGAAAATTCTACCATCAGTAAATTATTAGAATTAGTAGAAAATGCCAGCAGCAAAAAAGCACCAGCTGAAAATTTCATTACCAAATTCGCGCGATATTATACACCAGTCGTTGTAGGGTTGGCCGTCTTATTGGCTGTTTTACCTCCAATAGTTTCTGGAGCGGCGTTTTCTGAATGGATCTATCGGGCGTTGACGTTTTTAGTGATCTCATGTCCATGTGCATTAGTGATTTCCGTACCACTTAGTTTCTTTGGTGGGATCGGCGGAGCAAGTAAAATTGGTGTATTAATAAAAGGTTCAAATTATTTGGAGTTGCTTGCACAAACTGAGACAGTGGTTTTCGATAAAACTGGCACATTAACAAAAGGCGACTTTTCGATCCAGACGATCGATCCAACAGGAATTGATCCAAAGAAATTTATGCAATATATTGCAAGTGCAGAACAGTTTTCTACACATCCGATTGCGCAATCCGTTTTAGAAGGCTACGAAGGTCCGCTTTTACCGGCAACAAATATCCAAGAATTTGCAGGTGAAGGAATCTTAGCTGAAGTTGACAGCAAACAAATATTAGTAGGTAATCACAAATTGATGGAAAGGTTTGAAATCTCTTTTCCTTCAAGTCAAGAAATCGGTACATTGCTTTATATAGCAATCAACCAAAGTTATAGTGGTTATCTTGTCATTGCGGATACCTTGAAAGAAGATGCCGTAGACGCATTGGTTCAACTAAAACAGGCTGGTGTCAAGCACATAGTCATGTTGACAGGTGATTCGAAAAAAATCGCTGATCATATCGGGAAGCAAGTTGGCGTGGACAAGATATACAGTGAATTACTCCCAGAAGATAAAGTACAGCGGTTAGAGGAAATCTTACAAAGAAGCAATAAAAAGACCGCCTTTGTCGGAGATGGAATCAACGATGCACCAGTGCTAGCAAGAGCAGATGTAGGGATTGCAATGGGTGGATTAGGAAGCGATGCTGCAATTGAAGCAGCAGATGTAGTCATCATGAACGATCAACCATCGAAGATTGCAGATGCGATCCGGTTAGCAAAGAAAACATTGAAGATCGTCAAGCAGAACATTGTTTTTGCTATTGGGATAAAAATATTGGTACTTGCCTTAGGTGCTTTTGGTTTTGCAACAATGGGAGATGCAGTATTTGCAGATGTCGGGGTAACAGTCCTAGCTGTTTTGAATGCCATGCGAAGCTTACATGTAAAAAATAAATATTGACCAGTAGAGAGGACGAATGAACGTCCTCTTTTTTTATACCTTTTTCTTAATAAAAGAATACAAAGAAAATGGCTAAGATTATAAAATAACTGATGTTTTTAATTTTGCAGAAAATTCAAAATTGCTTTAAATACAATAAAATCAATGAAATCAAAGAAAACAACTCCTTTTTTTGATGGAAAAAATATGAAAAAATGATGTGTATTAAATAAAAGAATACACACATAAAATAACGCTGTCTTGTAAGTTTGTTAAAAATTGAATATGATTACATTTGGTTAACAAATTTTTATTATAAAGGAGAGAACGAATGAACAATAAACAATTACGCTGGTTCACTGTTGCGTTAATTGCATTCAACATGGTTTGGGGCATGGGGAATGTAGTTAATAACTATGCCCAGCAAGGAGTATCAGTTGTCACCTCTTGGCTATTGATTCTAGCCATTTATTTCATTCCATACGCATTGATCGTTGGACAATTAGGCTCAGCCTTCAAGGATAGTAAAGGAGGCGTCAGTTCATGGGTCGAAAATACGACATCCAATAAACGGCTGGCATATTATGCTGCTTGGACTTACTGGGTCGTGCATATTCCTTATTTGGCACAAAAACCTCAAGCCATCCTGATTGCAGGGGGTTGGGCGGTCCAAGGAAACGGAAATATCGTAAATACGATGTCAGTCCAAATGGTAGCAGTTATTTCACTTATTATATTTCTTGCCTTTTTATATTTATCAACAAAAGGACTTTCTACGTTGAAAGTGATCGGCGGATTAGCCGGAACAGCGATGTTCGTCATGTCGATCTTATTTATTCTTTTAGCAGTAACGGCGCCGTTCATCAACCCAACGATGGAATTTGCCACACCGCATATGAATCAAGTGAAAACATATATTCCAACCTTTGACTTCAGTTATTTCACAACCGTCTCTATGTTAGTATTTGCAGTTGGAGGAGCGGAAAAAATATCCCCTTATGTCAACTCTACAAGAAACCCTGCAAAAGAATTTCCTAAAGGGATGATTTTCTTAGCAGCAATGGTAGGGATTTGTGCTGTATTAGGTTCAGTCGCAATGGGCATGCTGTTTGCTAGCGATAATATTCCTAAAGACTTGATGGCAAATGGGGCATACAGTGCTTTTCAAATTTTAGGTAATTACTATGGTATCGGTAACTCATTGATGATTATTTACGCATTGACAAATATGATCGGACAAATCTCCGCATTAGCCTTTTCAATCGATGCACCGTTAAAAATCTTGTTAGCAGATGCAGATCCAGAATTCGTACCAAACTGGCTACGTAAACGTAGTCATAAAGGTACATTAGTAAACGGCTATCTTTTGACAGGTATCCTAGTAGGAATCATTATTTTGCTGCCAATCTTCGGTATCAAAGATATGAATGAATTAGTTAAATGGTTGACGAACTTGAACTCAGTTGTTATGCCAATGCGTTACCTATGGGTATTCTTGGCGTATATGATGTTGAATAAAGCTTATAAGAAATTCAATTCTGAATATAAATTTGTCAAAAATCCAAAAATCGGGTTTATCTTCGGTGCTTGGTGCTTTGCCTTCACTGCGTTCGCCTGTATCTTAGGAATGGTGCCAAAAGTAGATTACACTGCGGATCCTAAAGCATGGTGGTTCCAGCTATTCACGAATATCATCACACCAATCGTCTTGATCTTATTAGGCATGATCTTGCCGGCCATCGCTCGTCGAGACAAAAATAAAGAAATCACTGAGCCAGAAACTGTGGTTCAGCCTTAAATATAGAAATACTTGTTACAAGAGGTTGTAACAGAAGTGGTCAGCTGATTGAACACCGTTTACCCAGAGGTCGGGAACTTGCCGTTTCACTCTGAGTCACAAGGAACAAGTTCAAAAAACAGCTTCTCATGTTTGTTGAATAGTGTGACTTGTGACCGAGGAGTTGGCAGGAGAACACCGTTTATTCGGAACAAGGGACTTTGACACGACTTTTGTCACAGTCCCTTGTTTTTTTGTGGCATTATAAGTGGTATGATCGAACCAAATTCCAAAGAGAAGTGAGGGAGGAAAATGAAGATCATCGTGATTGGACAAAGTGGGTCGGGAAAATCGACCCTCGCAAGGAAGATCAAAGAAATCACCGGCTTTCCGCTACTGCCTCTAGACCTTTTATGGCATACGACAGATTACAGTATTCAGGCAAAACAGTGGTTTTTACAAGAACAGCAATCGTTTATGGTATCTAATCCGTCATGGATCGTTGAAGGAAATTATACTTCTACGTTAGAAGAGAGAATCAAAGAAGCAGATAAAATCATTTGGCTTAAAGTGCCGCGTTATGTCGCCATCTACCGAGTAGTTTGGCGTTCTCTAAAAAGAAAGATAAACAAAAAATCACGGCCAGATATGCCTGAAGCATTTACAGAGAAACTAAACAGGGAATACGTAGAATTTTTATCTTTTATCTGGCATTTTGAAGAAAACAATGAACCGAAAATACAGCAACTGATCCAAGAAAACCATGCACGAAACAAACTGATCATCCTTAAAACAAGAGGGGAAAAACAAGAATTTTTAACTAAATTGAAAATAGAGAGCAAAAATAATTGACAGTTTTTGTTTACAAGTGTAATCTTTATTCATAAGCTATTGATTACATTTGTAAACGAAAGGTGTGAAATAAGTGAAGAAAGTCAAAACGCCGGTAAAAATCAGCGATTCAGAATGGGAGATCATGCGGGTTATTTGGACACTTGGGCAGACGACTGCCCAAGAAATCACGCAGATCTTAGCTGATTCGATGGATTGGAAACCAGCAACGATCAAAACTTTGCTGGGACGTTTGGTAAAAAAAGAAGTGATCTGGACAGAACAAGAAGGAAAAAAATTCATTTATCATCCAACTGTCTCAGAGATGGAAACAGTTCGTAGTGCGACGGAGAATCTTTTTTCCCATATCTGTGCAAAAAGGATTGGAGAGACGATTGCGGATCTAGTAGAAGAAGCTACTTTGACTCAAGAAGATATCAATGAAATCTTGAAACAATTAGAACAAAAGCAACCAGTCGAAACAATCGAATGCAACTGTATCCCAGGTCAATGTGAATGTAAACAACATCAATAGGAGGAAGAAAAAATGAAACAACAATTTTCAATCGAAGGTATGAGCTGCAATCATTGTGCTGCAAGAGTCGAAGAAGCGGTAAGCGCACTTGACGGCGTACAGAAAGTAAAAGTGAACTTGAAAAAAGCAAACGGTACAGTCAAGTTTGATGAAACAAAAGTCCAATCCGAAAAGATCTGTCAAGCAATCAATGGATTGGGATATAAAGCAGAGGTGATTTGATGGCAGCAGCAGAAACCAAAATGGACACATTCGTCATTACAGGTATGACTTGTGCAAATTGTTCTGCTAGGATCGAAAAAGAGCTGAACGGACAACCTGGTGTTGTCAATGCCACAGTCAACTTGGCCACTGAAAAAGCAAGTGTCAAATATGAAGGGACGACCACTGAAAAATTAATCCAAAGCGTAGAGAATATCGGCTATGGTGCGATTTTGTACGATGAAGCCCATAAACAAAAAATTGCGGAAGAAAAGCAAGTATATTTGAAAAAAATGCTATTCGATCTTGTATTGAGTACGATTTTGACTTTGCCATTGATGCTGTCAATGATTGCCATGATGTTGGGGAGCCATGCGGCAATTGTTCACTTTTTTCATCTGCCAATCGTTCAGTTAGTTCTGTCTACACCTGTCCAATTTTATGTTGGTGCTCGTTTTTATAAAGGGGCGTATCATGCAATCAAGACGAAAGCACCAAATATGGATGTACTAGTAGCAATCGGAACATCAGCTGCTTTTGCATTGAGCATTTACAACGGATTTTTCCGTGGACATCCCCAAGATCTTTATTTTGAAAGCAGCAGTATGATCATCACGTTGATTTTGCTCGGCAAATATTTGGAACATACAGCAAAAACGAAAACAGGTAATGCAATCAAACAATTGATGTCTCTTCAAACAAAAACAGCTCAAGTAATAAGAAACGGTAAAGAAGAAACGTTAGCGATTGAAGAAGTCTTCGTTGGCGATCAGCTAGTCATCCGTCCTGGTGAGCAGATCCCAGCAGATGGTCGAATCATTTCAGGAAGTAGTGCGATCGATGAAAGTATGCTTACTGGCGAAAGTCTTCCTGTAGAAAAGAATCCAGATGACACACTCTTTGGCGGAACAATCAATACGAATGGTCTGCTTCATATGGCAGTCACACAAGTTGGTAAGCAGACAGTTTTAGCTCAAATCATCCAAATGGTGGAAGACGCTCAAGGAAGCAAAGCACCAATTCAAAAAATCGCGGATCGAATCTCAGGGATTTTTGTTCCGATCGTTTTAGTCATTGCATTCATCACGCTAGTGGCGACAGGATTGATCACGGGTGATTGGCAACTTGCATTGGTCCATAGTGTCTCTGTATTAGTCATTGCGTGTCCATGTGCATTAGGTTTAGCAACTCCAACAGCTATCATGGTAGGAACGGGTGTTGGCGCACGAAACGGAATCTTAATTAAAGGCGGAGAAGCATTAGAAGCAGCTGCTCACTTAGACAGCATTGTTTTGGATAAAACTGGAACGATTACAGAAGGAAAGCCCAAAGTTACAGATCTAGTCGGTTCTAAAGAAGTCCTATCTATTTTTTATACTTTAGAACAAGCTTCTGAACATCCACTAGGTAAAGCAATCGTGGAATACGGAAAACTGCAAGAAGCAGCAACATACGATATGATCGATTTTACAGCTCATCCAGGTGCTGGAATCAGCGGTACGATTAACGGAGTACGCTATTTTGCGGGTACACGTAAACGATTAATTGAATTGAACCTATCATTTGATGAATACCAAGAACACGCGTTAGAATTAGAACAGCAGGGAAAAACAGTCATGTTTTTAGCTGATGAAAAGCAAGTAATCGGGCTGATTGCCGTGGCAGATCAAATCAAACAAGAAGCCAAACAAGCAATCAAGCAGTTACAGGATAAAGGATTAGATGTCTTTATGCTGACAGGAGACAACAAACTGGCAGCCGAAACGATCGGTAAACAAGTGGGTATTGATCCAATGCACATCTTTGCCGAAGTACTTCCAGAGGATAAAGCAGCCTATGTGGAAAAACTGCAGAAAGATGGCAAAAAAGTCGGTATGGCAGGCGATGGAATCAATGATGCGCCAGCTCTCGCATTAGCTGATGTTGGTATGGCAATGGGAAGTGGAACGGACATCGCGATGGAAACAGCAGATGTAACGCTGATGAATAGTAGTTTGGCATCCATTGCTCAAACAATCGAGTTGTCTAGAATGACATTGAGAAAAATCAAACAAAATCTTTTCTGGGCTTTTGTCTATAATACGATTGGCATTCCTTTTGCTGCATTAGGCTTTTTGAATCCAATCATTGCAGGAGGAGCGATGGCGTTTAGTTCCGTCAGTGTATTGTTGAACTCCCTGAGCTTAAATCGGCACATGAAAAAGTAAGAGAAGGGATGGAGTAAAAATGAACGGGAACGATATGGAGAAAAAACAGGAGCATAAAAAAGAAGCAGGAAACAAAGAAAGTGCTCATTCAAACGAAAAACAGATGGAGATGAAGCATGACCATAGCCAGATGGACCATTCAATGCATATGGAACATAACCATGGAGATATAGCGGACAGCAAACAAATGGACCATTCGATGCACATGGATCACGATCATGGCGGTATGGATCATTCCATGCACATGGGGAATTTCAAACAAAAATTTTGGCTATCGCTTATCCTAGCTATCCCAATCATTCTTTTTTCACCAATGATGGGAATGGAATTTCCCTTCCAGATAACATTTCCTGGTTCGGATTGGCTCGTACTGATCTTAGCAACTATACTGTTTATCTATGGCGGACAGCCATTTTTAAGCGGGGCAAAAATGGAATTGAAACAAAAAAGTCCTGCTATGATGACGCTGATCGCGATGGGGATTACAGTTGCATATATTTATAGTGTCTATTCGTTTATCGCGAATCTGATCAATCCTCATACGCACGTCATGGATTTCTTCTGGGAATTAGCTACATTGATCGTCATTATGTTGCTAGGTCACTGGATCGAAATGAACGCTGTTTCGAATGCCAGCAATGCTTTACAAAAACTAGCAGAATTACTGCCAGAATCAGTGAAACGCTTGACGAAAGAAGGAAAAGAAGAGACAGTCTCACTAAAAGAAGTAACCGAAGGCGATCATTTGATCGTCCGTTCCGGTGACAAAATGCCAACAGATGGTGTTATCTTGAAAGGTGAAACTATCGTTGATGAATCAGCTGTGACTGGCGAATCAAAAGGAATCAAAAAGCGAGCCAATGATAAAGTGATCGGCGGTTCTATCAATGGGGATGGAACGATCGAAATCGAAGTAACTGGAACTGGTGAAAATGGGTATCTAGCGAAGGTTATGGAAATGGTGCGAAAAGCACAAGGAGAAAAATCCAAGCTAGAGTCATTATCTGACAAAGTGGCAAAATGGCTGTTTTATGTCGCATTAATTGTGGGTATCCTGGCATTCATCACCTGGTTGTTCTTGACAGATCTTCCTAATGCATTAGAACGTATGGTAACAGTCTTTATCATCGCCTGTCCTCATGCTCTAGGTTTAGCTATCCCATTAGTTGTTGCTCGCTCTACATCAATAGCAGCTAAAAACGGATTACTTTTGAAAAACCGCAATGCACTGGAGCAAGCTAATGATCTAGATGTGATCATGCTGGACAAAACAGGAACACTAACAGAAGGAAAATTTACTGTAACGGGTGTCGAAGTACTTGATGATGCGTTCAATAAAAATGAAATCCTTCAATATTTAGGAGCATTGGAAGCGAATGCCAATCATCCATTGGCTGTTGGCATTATGAATTATTTGAAAGAACATGAAATCAAGCCTTATCAAGCCGAAAATCTAAAAAATCTTTCAGGAGTTGGGCTAGAGGCAACAGTCAAAAACCAACAAGTGAAAATAGTTAATGAAAAAGAAGTTGAGCGTCTCGGATTAAACGTAGAACAAGCATTATTGAAACCTTACCAAGAACAAGGAAATACCATCAGCTTCCTGATTTTAGAAAATCATCTAGCTGCAATCGTTGCTTTAGGTGACGTAGTAAAAACAGAAGCAAAAGAATTTATCCGAACATTGAAAGAAAGAAAAATCACTCCTGTCATGCTTACTGGTGACAATAAAAACGCTGCCCAAGCAGTAGCAGATTATTTAGGGATCGAAGAATATTATGGCGGTTTATTACCAGATGATAAAGAAGCTGTTGTCCAGAAATACCTTGACCAAGGGAAAAAAGTAATCATGGTGGGTGATGGGATCAATGATGCGCCAAGTTTAGCCCGTGCTTCAATCGGGATGGCAATCGGTGCAGGGACAGATATCGCAATCGATTCTGCGGATGTCGTATTGACAAACAGCGATCCAAAAGATATTTTGCATTTCCTTGATCTAGCCAAGCAAACGCGAAAGAAAATGATCCAGAACCTCTGGTGGGGGGCAGGTTACAATATTCTTGCAATTCCGCTAGCAGCCGGAATTCTTGCGCCAATTGGTATCATATTAAGTCCAGCAGTTGGTGCTGTCTTGATGTCGTTAAGTACGGTAGTTGTAGCTCTAAATGCTTTGACATTGAAAATCAAATAATAATGAAAAAAGGTTGTGACAAAAAACGTGTCACAACCTTTTTTTACGAATAATCGATGCTCAATCAGCTGGTTATCGGCATTCCAGAAGTAGATTCTCTAGGAATTTTATCTTATTTTTTGAAGCTGCTCCCTTTTGTCATAACCTTTTTGGATACCGTTTTTCTTATTATATGCGTTAGTTCTAAATAGGTTTTTTTATCGAATTTTACCGGATCTGCTTGTCTCCCATATATTTCTGCTTCATATTGAGCAGTTAATCGAATGAAACGTTGATCTAGATTGAATGTTTGTTCTATTCGTTGGCTGTATGCCTGCAAAGATTCTGCGGGGGTGCGCGGTACCAGTGTTTCCAAATGGTGGAGAAGTTTTTGATACGCAACCGCATTAGTAGAAGCAAAAAAATGAAGATAGATAAGATAACTTGTCCAGCGCAGAGATTTTCTAAATAACAATAGAAAGAACAACAAGACGGATAAACACACCCCAAGGCTGAATAAGACGATTTTATAAGACGGTGTGAGTGTCGTGTTATCTGACGAAATAGTCTCAGGTTTCTCACTGGAAATAGTTTCTACTATATTTTCGCTTTCTTTTGGCTGTTCTTCAGCAGATTGGACGGTTTCTGTTGTTTCAGCGGCTGGTTGTGAAACAGTTGGATTGGCAAATGAAGGAGTTGGTTCAAATGGAAGCCAGCCAAACTCGGGAAAGTACACCTCTGGTCAAGAATGAGCATGACTATTGAGAATGCTGTATTCCTCATTTCCTTGCTCATCTGTTCCTGTTCTAATCCCATCCGTAAACCCTTTTGTCCACCGAGCTGGGATGCCTAGTGTGCGAAGAAGGACGACCATAGAAGTTGAAAAGTTGTCACAGTAGCCGACTTTTGAATCGAAGAGGAAATAATCTACATAATCGCGTTCTTTAGGCGTATGTCCGGTATCCGTTTTGGAATAGCGAAAATTCCCGCTTGTTTTCAAATACTGTTCGACAGCTTCAACTTTACGAATTAAAGTTGCTTCATTTTTGGTCAATTCGATCGCTAAGTCCTCAATACGTTGAGGCAACCCTTTCGGCAACTGAAGATTTGTCTGTTGTTTTTCTAAATCATCGGCCTCTAACTGACTGCTTTTTAATTCTTCTCTCGTAAAAGCTAATCTTTCTGTTTGTAAGGACGCCAATCGCGTCGATTCATTCGGGACAGGGATGAATCGTTGGCTTTCAGGCAAATAGTAAAGCGTTTGTCCACTGGCTAATGAAAAATCAGTCAAGGTAGTATTTCCATAAGGATAAGGTAAGAAAGCTTGGTTTTTTAGCGTCAATGTAATGTTTTCTTTTTCTTCCATAACTGTTTGGTAGCTTGTGATATCAACAGGAAATTCTTGGATTGGTTGGATGGGTGCATCCGGATCTTCTACCCATCCAGAACCGGTGTAATGATTCTTATTTTCTATCTTCCAATAGCCGTTTACTTTCTGGTTCGCTGTAAAAACAACTTCGCCATTATCATACAATGGACCACCAAGTTGTTCATCATTTTCACTGAAACCCGTTCTGGCACTTCCGGTTAATTGATACTCATGGAGTCTGTCATAAAGCCCTTCATCATTAAGATATTCTCGGATCGGTTCACTCGTTTCCTCAAGAGATTGGTGTACTTTTGGGAGATATAAAGGCAAGATGGCGCTGAAAGTGAACAAACAAATAAGCAGGATCGTAGTAAACGACTGGAATCGAGCGTTTCCCGACAACAATCGGAGGGAGAAAAATTGCCTTGCTGCCAAATATACGCATAAAACAGCTACTACCGCAATCATTTCGTACAATAGTTCTTTTTCCCGAAAAACGGTAAGCATCATGAAGTAACCCATCAATGCAAGAAAGGGTGCATACCAATAGTCGTAATCCACGGTCAAAGTAATAAATAAATAGATCAACAACAATATGAGAAAAAAAGCTGTCTTTTCTGGTAAATAATGAAGTTTACCTTGGGATAGATGGAAGAATTCCTCTGTAACTGACGAAAAAAACTGTACGACCCATAATAAAGAAATTGTCTTTGAAGGAAAATAGGTAAACAAACAGCCAATCATTACTGGCAAAGAAAGTAGTAATCGTACCCATTTTTTAGGAATACAGCAGACAATAAGACATAGGATACCAATAGTCAGGATAAGAGGATAGCTATTTTGCAATTGATTAGCTGCTACAAATATCGGAGCACCTACACTTAGCATCATAAAGGAGTAAACGCCACGCAGGTATTTTTCCCATTTAATCGTCAATCCATTCACCTCCTGACAGTGAACATACCTTGTCTTTTTCTTGTATCATGATTTGTTTTTCTGCGAAATAAACAAGATAGACCGTTCGATCTTTCGACAATGTTTCGACAGCTTCTGAGACTTCAGGAGAATGCTCAGGAATAAAGAGGACGATTTGTTTTTTTGCCTGTTTTTTCAAGTGTGCCAAAAAAGTTTTCTCATCGCCAGCGTTCAAAGAAGCAAAATAGGTATATCCAGGATCTTTGCCATGAAAGGTACGGTCGCCTAATATCAGAAGTTCCGGCTGCTTTTCTTTTCTCAGATGCCATAAAGAAAAATACAAATCTAGCAGATGGTCAAATTTCAAGCTAGGTGAACCCCAAAAGCAAAGAAGCGGAGAATATTCTTCTTGATACTCGTATTCGCGGTATAACCACTCTTGACTATGAGCAGACAATTTCCAATCGATTCGGTTAAAAGAATCGCCGGGGCGATAAGAGCGATGTTCTCGAAAATCAAGACCTTTTTGATACGCGTTCAGCTGTTGTTTTTTTTCCAGAACTCTTTGCAATGTTTCTGCTTGAGTTTTATGAAAAGCAGGAAGAACAGTCACAGGAAAAGAAAGCTCTCTTCTTGTCCTTTTTCTAAAAAGTCCTAGACTATCATAGGCTGTAAAAATGACGGTTAATGCTTCATGGAACCCTCTCTCTTTTGGTTGCCAAAGTACTTGGACTTCTTGCGGTTTATTTGTAAGGATCAATATTTCTTGTTTTTTTTCTGCAAAGATCTCTGGAAAGACGATCTGTAAACGAGGGAGAGGGAAAGAAAAAGCTCTTTTTCTGGCTATAGAAAAAATAACCTGTATACTTTTTTTACGATAAACGACTGGCTGGACTGTGCCAGTAACAGAAAGTTTCTTTAGAAAGGTGCTTAATGAAAACACACTCCATGATACATAAAGAGTAAAAAAAGCCAATAAGAACCACCCTAAAGAATTGTTGAATACAAGAGCAAAAAAGACAATGACGAAATATATCAGAAATAACACAAAATTAATGAAATAATCTTTGGCTTTTTCCATTATCTACCTCACGGGAATTGGGATTTGGGCAACAAGGTCATGGATCATTTGTGTCTTTTCGTCTTCCTTCAATGAACGATCGTAAAAAATCAAGCGGTGGGAAAAAACGAAAGGAACTAAATCTTGCAAATCTTTGGGCGTGACGTAATTTCTCCCATGGATTAATGCATAGGCTTTTGCTGCTTGAATAAAGGCAAGGCTTCCTCGTGGACTGATACCAAGCTGGATAGCAGAGTGGGTTCTTGTTGCGGATACTAACTGCAAGGCATAAGATGCCACTTCTGGGCTGACAAAGACATTCGCCACACTTGTTTTTATTTCTTCTATTTCATGACTGTTCAAGACGACCTTCAAATTATCCAACACTTTTTCGAATTTATCCAAAAGTAGCAGAAGTTCGTCGTCAAAAGAAGGATAACCAATTTGTAGTCGGAATAAAAAACGATCGAGCTGTGCTTCCGGCAAAGGATATGTTCCTTCATACTCGATTGGATTTTGTGTAGCTAAGACAAAAAAATGATTGTCTAGGGGGTATGTATTGTTGTCGATCGTTGCATGATTCTCTGCCATTGCTTCTAAAAGTGCTGACTGAGTACGGGGAGTCGTACGATTGATTTCATCTGCTAACAAGATCGTTGTAAAGATTGGCCCCGGACGAAATTCAAACTCTTTTGTTTGTGAGTTATAGACGGAAAAGCCCAAAATATCACTAGGAAGAAGATCGGGTGTGCATTGGACTCTGCTAAAGGTTCCTTGCACAGCCTTTGCTAGTGCTTTGACTAGTAATGTTTTACCTACACCGGGAATATCTTCGAACAAGACATGACCACCTGCTAACAGGGCAACGATCATCAATTGGATAGTGGAACGTTTACCGATGACCGCTTTTTCTAATTCTTGTATCAACTGATCGATTTTTTGTTTGGATTCTTCGATTTTAGCTTCCATTTTCACATCACCTTCTCATGAAATCACTATTTATTTTAATTGTAATGGAAGGGGATACATCCTACAAGCAAAGTGATTTTATTATGTTTTTTTTAAATACATTCGTTTTAAAATGAGAATACAATTAAATTAAGTAAAATAAAAAATAATGAGAGAAATTTGCGTAATTAAGTAAATAGAAAGGGACTTTTTATCTTTTTAGAAAAGAGCCCTTTCTGATCAAACAATATGTTTAGAAACTAGGTGAGAGATGATCAATGAGATGGCAAAAACTATTATCAAAAAATGCACAGAATTTATTTTCACTAATCAACCTAATGAAAGATCTGATCTGGCGAAAAACGGATCTAGCTGAAGAACTGAAAATCGATGTCAAAACAGTTGATCGGCATCTAAAACGTTTGGCAGAAAGCGACTGTCCAATCCAGCTGATTCTTCATAAGAAAACCGTTCAGTTAGTTTATGATCAAGGATATAGCGAACCCTACCTCCTTTTTGTTTTTCTGATTCAATCACCACCTTTTTGTCTACTGAAAAATCTGCTGTTGAATGAACCTTATGAGCAGGAGTATGATCGTTCGACACAAGAGCGGTTGAGAAAATGGTTTGGTGAGTATCACCTTTCGTTTTCTTATAAAAAAGCGCAGATCTTTGGTTCAGAAAGAAAAATACGGTACCTGCTATTTTGTTTCTTGAAAGATTTCCCCCATTTTTTTGCAGACGATGGAGAGCAATCCTTTTCAGAGACATTCATCCAATTATTGAAGCAACGAAAGGATCCGGCAGAAATCGAGATTTTAGGAGACAGTCGAACCCTTTTCTTTGAGTTGTTTCCAGAATTACTTTTTAGAGAAGAGCAGATTTTGCCAATAAAAGAAAAAAATTATCTAGCGATTTTGCGCTTGAGCTGTAACCAGATTACTGAAAAACGGTGGGAACGGATAGAAGAGACACAAGACTATCGGAAATTGACGATCGTAACTGAAAAGCTTGATTCGCTGTTTTGGCTGAATAGTGAGTTTGAAAGTGGAAATAAATCAAAGCTGACAAAAGTACTTTACCAAGAATGGCTTCGTTATGTGATTGGTATCCATGATCGATTGGTGGAAGAAGAAGTTCGTTATTATCAGGAAACATTAGAAAAGTTTCCCAATTCCAAAGATAAACTGTATCAATTTCGTCTAGCAATCCAACAAGCACTTGCACACCCCGCAGTTGAGTGGGGAATGCTTTTACTTAAGACACTCCAAGAACGGGGGTATTTAGATGTCCATCCTCCTGAAGTGAAAATCGTCTTTTTTTTCGTTATGAACATCAGGAAGCAAGAAGACTTGCCGGGGTACTGAACAAAACCCTAAGACATCGAAAACGGATTTCGATCCATGTTTGCACTCGAAATAAGCCACCTCGTTATGCAGATCTAGTGATTACGGATCATTTTTTTCCATTAGACCATAATGAAGATCAAAAAACGTATCTGTACCATCCTTCATTTGGTATTGAAAGACTACTTACGGATGTCAATTACTGGTTAGGGAAAAACCGATAAAACCTTTGGAAAACAGATCAAAACAAGTCAGTCTATGCTATAATAAAAAGCGATTAGTAAAGGAGGAAATCCATTGGAATTAAAGAAATTAGAAGTTCCCACATCTTCGATCACAGAAGTGAAACGATCGCCGATGGATGTATTTGCTCAAGCGCGAGACGCGGGAACTGGCGTATATATATTTAATCGGGAAAAAGTAGCTGGTGTGATGTTGACCCAAGAACAATACGAAACGCTCTTGCAAGAACTAGATGTCCTTCGTCAAACAGTGAAAGAGGAACTGAAAGAACCAAAGGAAAAAGAAATACATGAAGAATCTGTCAATAAAACAGCTTCCGTCGTATCCAATGCTGAAGGGATGGAAGAGTTGGCACAAACATTACAGCACTCGCTTATTACTGGTGTGACGATTACAGCAAAAAATCTAGATGAACGAATGGTCGCACTTGGTTTTATTACGAAAAAAACCGGATTTGGCGGGGTCGTGGATATGCTCAGCGAATTGATGAAAACCGGGAAAATCAATTACCAGCTAAGAAGAAAACCGCAAAATCGGACCATCATCGCTGAAATCATAGGGGAGCAAAACAGTCAATCCCAATTGATGGATAAGATTATTATCAAAAAAATTTTTCTACATGAATTATAAGAAAACCCTATATGTACAAAAAGAAAAAAACAGCTTCTCTTTGTACATATAGGGTTTATTTTTTTAGGGATGCCGTGCTTTTTTATAAGATAAGGCTACCGCCCATAACGATCCAAGGATTTGTGGAACTAAGTAAATGCCAGCTAGAATCAAAATCAGTTGGGTCGGTTTTAAAGGATGATAAAAGTACCGCCATTCAGCAAAATTGACGCAAAATAAATAGGAAGTGACAGTAGATATAATGTTGGCGATAAATAAAGATAAAATACGCCTGCTTTTTTGGAAATAATACCCAGCAAAAAGAGATAAAAATATCAACGTGATGAATCCGCTTACGGAATGATAATAGAAATCAAGCAGTAAAGCGAAATGCACATAAGGAACAAAAGATAAAAGCAATGGAAGATTCTTCCAACACGTTTTTATCATATTTTGTCACCACCTAACAAGTGTTATTATTTTGTTAATTTTATTGTAAATTGAATCATATAATAATCAATTACTTTTTCATTATTTCTAGATTAAATGAATAAACTCTCATGCCATTATCTCTAAAAAAAAAGTTTTTCCCCCTAATTTTTTTAGATAGAAAATTGTATAGTATGATGAAAGAAAAATTGGTTTGGGGGAACATTGATGAGAAGAAAAGCAGTAATCGATCGGCTTTATTTATTTTTTTGGTTTTTTCCTATCGTTTTGCTACCTTTTACATGGGTAAATGCTGTTGTGCAAGGTGCCGAGATATTAGGGCTGATCCAAGGAAGTGGATTTGTGGTTTCTAGAAATTTTCCAGCTTTGACTATTTTTTACTTAGTGATAAGTGTAGGTCTATTACTGCCAAAATCTCTGATCAATCATTATAATTGGCAGCTGCTTTATTTTTCTTGTTTACTCATATTCACATCTATGTTTTCCTTGTTGCCTCGCATGATCATCGGTCCTAATGGTTTGAGCGAGAGCGGACTGAAGGATTCAGCATATCCCTCCATGTATTTCTTGACCATTAAACCGTGTTTCTATTTAGTCATTGTCTCATTTATTCTTGCGACATTCTTTTACTTCTGGACAGAGATCCGGATAAAAAGTGAACGATCTGTATCTATAAAAAATAACCGTTGATGGTGGATCATCGGTAACAAGCATATGAGCGGCGGAAAACGCCTGTTTCTCATATGCTTTTTTATTATCGTGTAAAGAATCTGAAAAACGTTTACATGATTTTTACATAACTTAACTATATTTTTACAGCAACCATACGAGGGATTTACAGTCGACTGATAAACTTTAGTTGTAAATAAGAAAGGAGCAATAAAATGAAAAAAGTATTGTTTACTCTAGGCATGATTGGAGTTCTTTTAGCCGGATGCGGCTCAGGATCAGGAAATACAGATGGCTCTGCCACACAAAATAATTCAAGTGACTCAAATGAACAGGTAAAAATCGTTGCGGTAGGTTCGACAGCATTACAGCCTTTGGTCGATGCAGCACAAGAAAGTTTTGTACAAGAAAATCCGAATTATCAAATCTCTGTACAAGGAGGAGGAAGTGGAACTGGTTTGAGCCAAGTCGAAGCTGGAGCAGTTACTATCGGAAACTCTGATGTATTTGCAGAAGAAAGAGACGGGATCGATGCCTCTAAATTAGTGGATCATAAAGTAGCAGTAGTTGGGATGGCACCAATCGTCAACAAAGATACAGGTGTCAAAGATATCACAAAACAGGAATTGATTGATATCTTTACAGGAAAAATCACTAATTGGAATGAAGTTGGCGGGAAAGATCAAAAGATCAACGTTGTGAACCGTGCAAACGGCAGCGGTACCCGTGCGACATTTGAAAAATGGGGATTAGATGGTGCCACACCTATACAGTCCCAAGAACAAGACTCATCAGGAACTGTTCGGCAGTTGGTAAGTCAAACACCAGGAGCAATCAGCTATTTGGCCTTCTCATATCTCGATGATTCCACACAAGCACTAAGTATCGACGGTGTAGAACCAAAAGAAGAGAATGTAGCAGATAACAGCTGGAAAATCTGGTCCTATGAACATATGTACACGAACGGAAAACCTTCCCCTGAAGTCCAAAAATTCTTAGACTACATGATGACAGAAGAAATCCAAGAAGGACCTGTTAAAGAATTGGGCTATTTACCAATCACAATGATGGAAGTAGAACGTGACCACGAAGGAAATATCAAATAACTAGCAGATAAATATGCTACAGTTATAGTGACAATCAAGGAAAAATCAACTATCTTTCCCCGCATATAGATTTTTCCTTTAATTGAGAAAAAGAGCGACGACATAGAACTGTCGTCGCTCTTTTTTTGCTATATGACAGGAATGAAAGGTGTATGCAAGCTTAATAGGAGGAACACTTTTCATATCTGTTCTATACTGGATAGGAGAAGTTTGTAAATATCCAGAAAACGAAATTGATCGAGGTAGCCACATGAAGAATAAATGGACAAATCGAAGTAAAAAAAAGAAAATAACACAAAAATCATCTGACAAAGTTATCCGTCTTTTTCCCTCGTACAAAGAAGGATTGACAGCAGAACAAGTCAAGGAACGAATAGAAAAAGGTGCAGCAAACGATTCAGTCGATCCCACATTCAAAACAAACCAACAAATTATATTGGAAAATATTTTTACGTATTTCAATTTGATCTTTCTTATCTTAGCTATTTTGCTTTGTTTAGTAGAATCCTATAAGAACTTGACTTTTTTACCAGTTATCATAGCCAATACAGGAATCGCCATTTTTCAGGAAATTCGATCCAAAAAGATCTTGGACGAACTAAATGTTTTAAATACAGCAAAAGTCAATGTCATACGAGACGGGATAGAACAAACAATAGATATAGAAGACCTTGTAATAGATGACATTGTTATTTTAGAGACTGGACATCAAATTCCAGCAGATGCAGAGGTCGTGGAAGGGAAACTGCAAGTTAATGAGGCTTTATTGACAGGCGAAGCAGATGAGATAACCAAAGAAATAGGTGATCCATTGATGTCCGGCAGTTTCGTTGTTTCCGGAAAAGCTTACGCCCGATTAGACAAAGTCGGAGCAGATTCGTATATTTCCCAATTGACAGTCAAAGCCAAGACAATGGGAGAAGGAGAACAGTCGGAGATGATTGCTTCTCTTAATCAATTGATCAAATGGATTGGGATCATCATTATTCCTATCGGTATTCTGCTTTTTTCTCAAAGTTACTTTTTTAATGGAAACACGATGAAAGAAAGTGTCGTCGCAATGGAAGCAGCATTGATTGGTATGATACCTGAAGGACTGTACTTGTTAACGACGATTGCATTAGCATTAAGTGCGACTAAACTAGCAAAGCAAAGAGTTCTTTTACACAATATGAAAAGCATTGAGACATTGGCAAGAGTAAATGTCCTTTGTGTAGATAAAACAGGAACGATCACAGAAAACAAAATGTCTGTCCAAAAAGTGATTGTCTCTAAAAAACAAAAAATAATCAGCCAATCAGATCAACTGGAAGAGCGCATTGCTGACTATGCAAAAGCGATGGCAGGAGACAATGCAACAATGGAAGCCGTCAAAGAATACTTTACAAAAACCACTGATCAATCCTATCACCAAGTCATTCCTTTTTCTTCTGTCCAAAAATTCAGCAGTGTAGCGTTGGGAGACAAGGTATATGTTTTAGGAGCACCCGAAATGGTTTTGCGAGATCAGTTGCCGGAATATGCGGAAGAGTTTGTTTCTTTCGCTGAAAAAGGCTATCGCGTGTTGGTCTTTGGTGTGTACGATGGGATTCTTGAAGAACCAGTATTAACGGAGGCAGTCACACCATTAGGGTATATCCTGATCGCTAATCCTATCAGAAAAGAAGCAAAAGCCACATTCAATTACTTCAAAAAACAGCAAGTAGCTATCAAAGTGATTTCTGGAGATAATCCGCTCACCGTATCTAATGTAGCTGTCCAAGCAGGGATTTCACATGCTGATCAGTACGTTGATGCGTCTAAATTATCAGAAGAAGAATATGAAGCAGCTGTCGAAAAATATACAGTTTTTGGACGCGTCAAGCCAGAACAAAAGAAAATCTTCGTTCAATTGCTAAAGCGTAACAATACAGTAGCTATGACAGGTGATGGCGTGAATGACATTCTAGCCATGAAAGAAGCAGACTGCAGTATAGCGATGGCTTCTGGCAATGAAGCCGCCATGCAGGCCTCACAAGTGGTCTTGCTTGATTCTGACTTTTCACGCATGCCGGAAGTTGTTGCAGAAGGACGGCGCGTCGTGAACAATATTGAGCGATCAGCCAGCTTGTTTTTAGTGAAGAATATTTTCTCCTTTTTGCTTTCGCTGTTTTCAGTCATCTTTGCTTTGACCTATCCTTTAGAACCATCACAGATCACATTGATTAGTTTGTTTACGATTGGACTTCCATCTTTCTTGCTTGCTCTAGAAGAAAACAAAAAGCGAATCAGAGGGAAGTTCATCATGAATGTGATGGAAAAGGCTGTGCCAGGTGGACTGACAGATATGATCGTAGTCGGTGCGTTGGTGATCTGCGGGGTGACTTTGGATCTAAATAAAACAGATGTTTCTACAGCATCTACTATGCTTTTGATTGCAGTAGGATTTCTCGTTCTCTATAAAATCTGTTCACCGCTGAATAAATTCAGAAGTCAGATCATTCTTTTCTGTGCTAGCGGTATCTTTTTTTCGGTCGTTTTTTTGCATAAACTGTTTTCAATCACCGGTATCTCAGCTGTATCGCTTTTGTTGTTGAGTATTTTATTTTTCTCGGCAGATTCGATTTTTAGGCATTTGACTACATTGGTAGAATATTTGTTTGAACGTAAAAATGAAAAAGAGCCGGAGATAATAAATAAATTGCCTCGGTTCCTTCGAGTATTCAAAAGAAATAAATGACTAATAAGATAAAAGAAGCTTAAAAATACATTAACTAAAAAATTGTATTTTCTAAGCTTCTTTCTGTATAAAAAACAAAGCAAATTTTTATCTAGAACTTATAGAAAACCAATTAAATCTTTACTTCAGGTGTCCTATAATCATTTTTGAAAGCGTTTTTACAAAAGTGGGAGGGATGCTTCAAATGAAAAATAGAAGATTGCTTCAATTTAGTTTATTTTTAGGTGTACTGTATGGGATTTTCTTATCAGTTTCTATTGATGCTTGTACGACGATTTTAGTAGGAAAAAATGCTTCAGTAGATGGTTCAACGATGATTGCTAGAAATGAAGATCTGAACACGGCTTGGTCAAAATACTTTGTTGTCAGAAAAGAAAATACGAATCCTTCACATTTTGTATCAAAAGGGAATGGATTTACCCTTGATCTTCCGAAAGAACAGCTGAAGTACACAGCGACCCCAGAATGGGATACGTCAGAAGGATTATTTGAAGAAGATGGTATCAATAGCAAGAACGTTGCAATGAGCGCTACTGAATCAGCTACGACAAAGGAAGAGATATTGAAAAAAGATCCATATACCGCGCATGGTATCGCAGAAGACTCTATGTTGACCGTGACCCTTCCTTATATTGATTCAGCAAGAGCAGGGGTAGAACGATTAGGAAAAATCGTTGCTAAGCAAGGAGCTGCGGAGACAAATGGTGTGATTTTCTCTGATAAAAATGAAATCTGGTATATGGAGATACTTAGTGGTCATCAGTGGGCAGCTGTCAAAGTTCCAGATGACTGTTATGCAGTTATTCCTAATATGTTGTCAATTGATTCATTTGATTTGAAGGACAAAGATTCTTATCTTTGTTCAGCAGATTTAGAATCTTTTTTAGAAAAGAAACAACTGATAAATACGAAACGGGATATTTCTTTAAGAGACATATTTGCAGATAAGTCAAAGGATGAAAAATACAATCTTCCTAGGATATGGGATGCACAGAGAAAACTGACACCTTCAAAGAAACAAAAAATAACAGATCGTTCATTTGAGATGTTTGTCAAACCAGATAAACCTATTTCAATTGCAGAAACAGCTTATATCATGACATTACACTTTAATGGTACTGAATATGATACCATCGAAGGGACAAAGCCGGATAAGTATCGTCCAATCTCTGTGCCGAATACGATGGAATCTCATATTCTACAGATAAGAAACAATGTACCAGAAGAAATCAGTGGTATCCATTGGTTAGCGTTGGGGATTCCTGATACAAGCAATTATATACCATTTTATAGCAATATAAGCGAGACACCTGAAGCTTATCAAAAAGGAACAGATATGCCAGATGATATTTCCGCTTACTGGACATATCGGTTGACGAACATCTTGACGAAGCCATACTATAGTGATTTTAAGAAAAATATTACTTTACCAACTCGCCAAAAAGTTCGAGACCATCTATCGAAAGAGTTAGCAAGTACAGACCAACAAGCAAGAGAATTAATAGTAAATCATCCCGAAAAATTAACGGATTATTTGAATCAAAAAACACAAAGTTTTGCTGATTATGCTATAGATGCTTATCAGAAAATGAACCAGGAGCTGATTGTAAAGATGTCAGAAAAGACAGCTACACATCATGACAAAGATCTATAACATGTGGCTCAGCGTTTTTAGCTAATAAAAAGCCTGCTTTTCAGCGTAGTAGATGATCGTTAGACATCTAAACATTGCTGCAAGCAGGCCTTATTTAATTGCTTTTCGGAATGGTAACGGTGAAAGTCGAACCTGTTCCAAGATGACTGTCTACAGTAATTGTACCATGAAGGAGTTGCACGTAGTCTTTTACAATCGCTAACCCTAGTCCGGTCCCGCCTGAATGTCGGCTTCGTGCCTTGTCTACGCGGTAAAAACGCTCAAAGATCCGTTCCTGATCCTCAATGTCGATACCTATACCAAAATCTTGGACAGAAAACGATAATTCATCTGTTGCCTGATAACGGATAATGATCTCGCTGTCGTTTTTTGAGTATTGGACAGCATTTTCAATCAGATTTTTGAGGATTGGATAAAGGATATCTGTTTTAGTAGTAAATGGTTCGTTCTTTCCAATCAATCGAATCGTCAACCGTTTCTTTTCGATGATTGGCTGATAATTTTGAACGATTTGCTGGAAATAAGGTTCTGTATAAATCGTCTGGATCTCGTAAGAATTTTCACCGTCTTTTGACAGCTGGATGATTTCCCGAATCAATTTATCTAACCGAATCGCATCTTTTTGCATGATCTCAAGAAAAGAAGTCAGAGTTTGTGGGTCATCTTTTGCACCGTCCAGTAAAGTCTCGGTAAAACCAATCAGTGAAGTCACAGGAGTTTTTAATTCGTGGGAGACGTTGCCCACGAAATCCTTTTGTAGCTTTTCTAAACGTCGCACTTTCGTTAAGTCATACGCCACCCCTAGAATCTGTCCGGTACCTTCTGAATTAGTAAAGTAGCGCAAACTCAAGTCTAATGTCTGTCGTCCTTCAGCGATGGTGATCTCCTGATGGATCAGCGGATGCTCAGGAGTCACTTGGTGAATCAGCTGAATGAGTTTTGGCTCTTGGATGACTTCTGTGTATCGTTGTTCAGGTTCATAGCTTGTCACGTTTAAATGCAACTGCATCTTTGGATTAAGCAGTAGTAAACGAGAATCAGCATCATCAATCAGGAATACGCCTATCATCAGTTCATTTAATAATGTGTACAATTGTTCTTCTGTTGTAGTATACGCTCGATACATCTTACTCATTTGTTCGCTCAGCTCATTGATTGTTTGATACAATTCCTCCCATTGGTCAGGTGTCTGCATGATTACTTCTGCTTGGTTTGGATTTTGTACCATTTTTCTAAGAACAGGCAGGACAGTTTTCAAAGGCTGATTTTTTTGGTAGATCAGGTAATAAATCATTCCTGCAAGAACAAGGAAGAAAGACAGAAAGAAGAAAAAGACCCAACGGCGAAAGCTCTCCGTTCTCGGTAAAAATCCGCTTGTCGGTTCTGCGATACGTAAAATGGCTTCTAACTGGCCTCCTTTTTTGACTGGTAATGCGACGTATAAAAGATCCTCATTCAAAGTAGTACTTTTGCGCAAAGCGCTACCTAGGTTCCCACCATTCAATACAGCTTTTATTTCTGGACGAGAACTTCGCCGTTCATTCAATGTTTCATTGTTTGTGTCAAATAAGATTTTTCCAGTAGCATCCATTAAAGTGATCCGTTCGTTCGACTGATGGACGAATTCTTCCAAAGCAGTTTTGTTTTGCGCTGCTTGGAGGTTTTCGACATCTAATTGCCGGATCAGTAGTTGTGCTTTTTTTGTCAGGTAGCTTTCTTGCTGTTCGACGATCTGTTGTTGGAAATAATGGGAGATCAATTGCCAACCACCAAAAAACAAACTAATTAAAAGAATAAGAAAGAAGAGACGCTCATAAATTTTTTTCCATTTCATCGTTTTGGTTCCTGAAACTTATAGCCAAATCCTCTAACAGTCACCAAGTACTTTGGATGTTTTGGATCTCGCTCGATTTTTTCTCGCAAATGACTAACGTGTACATCTACGATACGGCTTTGTCCTGCGAAGTCAAAATTCCAAATGCGGTCTAGCAATGTGTCGCGATCGATCACACGGTCTTTTCGTTTCATGAAATAAACGAGTAATTCAAATTCTTTCGGTGTGAGTTCAATCAGATGATCGTCTACGGTGACTTGATAATTGGTCAAATCAGCAGTGATTTGTCCAATCGATAGATATTCAGGCTCAGCTTCATCTTTTGATTGCTTACGAGGTTCGATCCGTCTGAATATGGCTTTCATACGTGCTAATACTTCACGTGGACTAAATGGTTTGGTCAAATAGTCATCAGCACCTATCTCCAGACCAATGATTCGATCCACCTGATCATCTTTAGCCGTCAGCATTAAAATCGGTGTTTCATTTTTTTCTTGACGCAGCCGCTGAGTGATCTCCATGCCATCCATCGTTGGAAGCATCACATCTAAAATGATGAAATCAAATGATTGTTCTAATGCTAATTCTAATCCTTCGCCTCCATCTGCGGCACTGGTTACCTTATAGCCTTCTTTTTCCAAATTGAACGTCAAGAGCGTCACAATAGAAGGTTCATCATCAACAACTAGTATTTTTTTCATTCAAATCTCCTTTAAATAGGTTTCATTCTGTTTATATTTTAGCATAGAATCAGTACAAGGGGCTATTTTACAGAAGAAATAAATGGTATAATAGGAAGGCACTTTGCTGAATAGAAAGGAAGAGCAGTCAATGATTGGAATCAGTGCATGTTTAGGCGGTCTGGCCTGTCGCTATGATGGACAGAAAAAAGAAGTACCAGAATTGATGGAACTAGTTGAAACTGGCGAAGCCGTCATGGTCTGTCCAGAAGTAATCGGCGGATTGTCAATTCCTAGAGATCCTGCTGAAATCATTGGTGGAAATGGGTTCGATGTGTGGAAAGATCAAGCAAAAGTATGGACGACAAGCGGCGAAGATGTAACGGAAGCGTACAAAAACGGCGCGATCAAAGCCTATCAAAAATTGCAGGAAAAGCACATTGATCTAGTCATCGTGAAGGAAAAAAGCCCTTCATGCGGGACCCATTCGATTTATGATGGAAGCTTTTCCGGAATAACAAAAAATGGCGCCGGAGTGGCCACTGCTTATTTTATTCAGCAAAAAATGACTGTGCTCTCTGATGAAGAATGGCTGAAAACTAGAGGTGAGCAGAATGGAAATCGAAAAGACCAATCGAATGAACGCGCTCTTTGAATTTTATTCAACCTTATTGACAGAAAAACAAATGAACTACATGGAGTTATATTATGCAGATGATTTTTCATTAGGCGAGATCGCGGAAGAATACGAAGTAAGTCGTCAAGCAGTATATGATAATATCAAGCGGACAAGCAAGATCTTGGAGGATTATGAAAAAAAACTCCATCTCTTCTCTGATTATATTGTCCGAGAACAGATATTGGAAAAGATGACCGCATATATTACTGATAAGTATCCGGAAGATAAAAAACTGCTTGAATATGTACAGCAAATTCAAGCAATCGAAGAATAAATAAAAGGAATGAAGAAAATATGGCATTTGAAAGCTTAACTGAACGTCTCCAGCAGGCGATGGGAAAACTAAGAAAAAAAGGAAAAGTATCAGAAGCTGACGTAAAAGAAATGATGCGGGAAATCCGCCTTGCCTTACTAGAAGCCGATGTTAACTTGCAAGTAGTCAAAGACTTTACTAAACGCGTACGCGAACGTGCGGTAGGGGCAGAAGTGCTGGAAAGTTTATCACCAGCACAACAAATCGTAAAAATCGTTGATGAAGAATTAACAATCACACTTGGTTCTGAAACAGCAGAGTTAAATAAATCACCAAAAATACCAACTGTTATCATGATGGCTGGTCTACAAGGGGCAGGTAAAACAACTTTTACCGGTAAATTAGCGAATTATTTAAAGAAAAATGAAAATGCTCGTCCGCTCCTAATCGCAGGGGACGTATATCGGCCAGCAGCGATCGACCAATTGAAAGTATTAGGTCAACAGCTAGATGTTCCTGTATTTGATATGGGAACAGAAGTCAGCCCAGTAGAAATCGTTCGTCAAGGAATGGAGCTAGCAAGAGAAAAGAAAAACGACTATGTATTGATCGATACGGCAGGACGTCTACACATCGATGAAACATTGATGGATGAGTTGAAACAAATCAAAGAATTAACTCAACCAAATGAGATCTTGCTGGTTGTCGATGCCATGACTGGTCAAGATGCCGTCAATGTAGCTGACAGCTTCAATCAGCAATTAGGGATTACTGGAGTAGTCATCACTAAACTTGATGGGGATACTCGAGGCGGGGCAGCATTATCGATCCGCTCAGTGACAGGCGCACCAATCAAATTCATCGGTTCTGGTGAAAAATTGACTGACTTAGAAGTATTCCACCCAGATCGTATGGCTAGCCGTATCCTTGGTATGGGGGACATGCTGACACTGATTGAAAAAGCGCAGCAAGACTATGATGAGAAAAAAGCGGAAGAACTTGCACAGAAGATGCGGGAAAACTCATTTGATTTCAATGACTTTATTGAACAACTCGATCAAGTGATGGGGATGGGCCCACTGGAAGATCTAATCAAAATGATCCCAGGAATGAATCAAGTCCCTGGAATCGAAAACGTCAAGGTAGATCCAAAAGATGTTGAACGCAAAAAAGCGATGGTTTATTCTATGACACCAGCAGAAAGAGCAAATCCTGATCTGTTGAATCCAAGCCGTCGTCGCCGAATTGCTGCTGGTTCTGGAAACAGTGTGGTTGAAGTAAACCGAATGATCAAGCAATTCAAGGAATCAAGAAAAATGATGCAACAAATGTCCAAAGGGGATATGAACATCCCAGGTATGGACCAAATGTTTGGATCAGGCGTCAAAGGGAAACTAGGCAAAATGGCGATGAATCGAATGATCAAGAAAAATAAGAAGAAAAAGAAAAAACGGAAATAAGATAAAAAAAACAGCTTCGGTACAGACTGAAAATGTCTATTGCCGGAGCTTTTCTATCAGCAATTTTTATTCTTTACTGATACAATTACTCTAAACAAAGAGGTGGCACAAATGAAATGTCCGTGGAGTGAACAGACAGAAAATATGCAGCAATATCATGATACTGTCTGGGGTGTTCCTGAATATGATGACCAAAAGCTGTTCCGAAAATTGATGCTCGACATCAATCAGGCAGGATTGAGTTGGCAGACGATTTTAAATAAAAGTGAAGCATTCGATAAAGCATATGATCAATTCGATATCCAAAAAGTCGCAAATTATGGAGAAACAAAAATGAGCGAACTAATGGAAAACAAAGGAATTATTCGGAATCGCAGAAAAATCGAAGCTGCTGTCCAAAACGCTAAAGCAGTCTTGAAGATTCAAGAAGAATTCGGCAGTTTTTCTGAGTATCTTTGGTCGTTTTCTAATGGAAAAATCGTTGATTCTTCTTATCATTCACAAGAAGAAGTCCCGACAACAAGTCCTCTTTCAAATGAATTAGCAAAGGATCTAAAGAAAAGAGGATTTAAGTTTATCGGAAGTACAACAATCTATGCTTTTTTAGAAGCAGTCGGGATCATCAATGATCACCTTGACAGTTGTTTCCGCAAAGAAGAGGTCGTACGTATCGGCAAAAAATAAAGAAAGGACGAATAAAGCATGCGAAAAATCATATTTTATGGCGCTGTAAGTTTAGATGGTTATTTGGCAACGAAAACGGATGATCTTCAATGGCTTTTTGACACTCCGACAGGTGAGCAAACCACTTATGAAGCTTTTTATGAAACAATCGATACGACCATCATGGGCAGGAAAACTTATCAGGAAGCAAAAAAATATTTGGAAACCGAAGCAATTTATCCAGAGAAAAAGAATTTCGTTTTTTCAACCAATGCACAATTACAATTGCCAGATGCTGAGGTCGTACACGAAGAGCCTGTTGCTTTTCTAAAAAATCTACAAATGACAGAAGGAAAAGATATCTGGGTTGTGGGTGGAGGTCGATTGATCAAACCGTTAGTAGAACATCAAATGATTGATGAATGGTATATCCAGATTGCCCCTGTATTATTAGGGGACGGAATCCCTTTATTCCAAAAAGGAACCTATGAAGCACGTTTTGAATTGCTAGATACGACACGATTCGGTGAATTTATCGAATTGCATTATATACGAAAGTAGAAACAAAAAAAACAAAAAAGACAACTATATGCAGAAGTGTCCTGTACATAGTTGCCTTTTTATTACTGTTCTAATTTTATTCTGCTAATTTGTTAGAAAAATCTAGATATGCATCTAAAATCGTTTGGAAGAAACTTAATGTTCCTTCAACGATATTGCCGTTTTCATCAATTAGATTCGTAACGTTTCCGATATATGCTTCCGGTTGTTGCAAGGTAGGCACATTCAAAAAGACAAGTGATTGGCGTAGATGGTGGTTTGCGCCAAAACCGCCGATCCCACCTGGTGATGCAGTAACGACTAAACCTGGTTTATGATCCCAAACACTGTGTCCATAAGGTCTTGAGCCTACATCTAAAGCATTTTTCAATACTGCTGGCACAGAGCGGTTGTATTCAGGAGTAACGAAAACGACACCGTCTAATCCACTCACTTCCTCACGAAAACGAGTCCATTCAGCAGGCGCTTTTTCTGGGGTTTCAAGATCCTCATTGTAAAATGGCAGATCATCGAATTTTACAAATACACTTTCGTACCCTTCAGGAAGCAATTTCGCAAAAGCTTCTGCTACTTTTTTGTTGTAAGAATCTTTTCTTAAACTACCAATAAAAAATCCAATTTTTTTTGTCATACGATTTTTCCTCCTTCAAACTATCTATAATAATCTTACAAAAAATAAGTAACTGGAGCAAATAAAAACACTTACTGGCAAAAGTTTCGTTTCAGTTGACAAATGATCGCGAAGTATCGTTAGTCTCCATTGCCAACCCTCTTGGAAAGTCTATATAATGAAGAAAAAGGAGGGATAAGATGGAAGAATTATCATTATCGAAAAATGTAGCAAATTTACGAAAGGAAAAAGGCGTGACCCAAGAAATTCTAGCTGAATTCATAGGTGTGACAAAAGCTTCTGTTTCCAAATGGGAGACAGGCCAAAGTATGCCTGATGTACTCATATTGCCTAAATTAGCCAGTTTTTTTGATGTGTCTGTTGATGAACTGCTCGGCTATCATCCTCAATTGACGAAAGAGCAAATCAGACACTTTTATCAGCAGTGGACTACCGCTTTTTCTGAAGAGCCCTTTGAATATGTGATGGAGGACTGTAGAAAAGCGGTCAAACAATATTACTCATGTTATCCTTTTCTTTTACAAGTAGCCGTTTTGTGGTTGAATCATTTTATGCTAACAAAGGATCTGGAGGAACAACAAGCAATTCTGTCTGAAGCAGAAGCGTTATGTACGAAAATCGTAGAAGAATCAGCAGAATTATCTCTATGCAATAATGCTTCTTTGTTAAAAGTAGCGGTCATGCTCCAGTTAGGCAAACCAGAAGAAGCTTTATCTGAAATCGAAGAAAAAGCGGACCCTTATCGTTTTGCCCAGCAAAGCGACACCTTACTTATCCAAGCGTACCGAGCCGCTGGTCAAACAAAAAAAGCGGTAAGCTATACTCAATTCAGCATGTTTTCTCATTTAATCAATCTCGTATCTTCAGCCACTCATTATCTATTGATCCAAATCATTCAATTACCGGTTATAGAAGAAACTGTCAATAGAATAGATGCTGTGATCCAAGCATTCAACCTGACGGCGGTCCATCCCAACAGTTGTGCTCAATTTTCTTATGCTGCAGCCTGTGCTTATGCGAAACATGAAAAAGAAGAACAAGTAATAAAGTGCTTAAAACAGTTTGTGGATTTGACACTTATACTTTTAAGCGAGGAAGGCAGAATCCTTCATGGTGATAGGTATTTTGATGAGATAACTGAGATATTTGAAGGAGCAGATCTTGGGGTACAGCAAATAAGAGACACGAAAATCATCAGGGAAGGGGCATTGAGTGCATTAGAAAATCCGATTTTTCAACAAATTGAAAGATCAAAAATTGAAAAACTAAAAAAACGATTGGCAGGCGAGTAATATGGGCATCAAAGAATTTCTTCCGTTTTTAATTCCTTTAATCATTGTACAGTTTGGATTACTTATTTATGTACTTCATCATATCTTTACACATTCTGCATATAAACATGGAACTCGAATGATATGGGTGATTATTGTTATTGTTGGTATGCAGTTCATCGGTCCTGTCCTTTATTTGATTTTTGGCAAGGAGGATGCGTAGTGGCTATCTTGACACTTGAAAAAGTCTCAAAGTCTTTTGGTACAAACAAATTGCTGGATGATTTATCTTTTTCTGTAGAAGAACAGACGATTTTTGGTTTCATCGGTAAAAACGGTGCTGGAAAAACGACAACTATGAAACTGATCTTAGGTCTTATCAAAAAAGACAGCGGAACGATCCGAGTGAACGGAAAAGAAGTAGAGTACGGACAAACAACGACCAATCAAGAAATCGGCTATTTAGCTGATGTACCGGTTTTTTATGATTATATGACCGCTTCTGAGTATTTGATCTTTTGCGGCGAACTCACAGGAATGCCTAAACAGCGGATAAAGGAAAAAATCAGTGAACTGTTGTCACTTGTCGGTCTGTCGAATGAAAAGAAGCGGATCAAAAAATTTTCCAGAGGGATGCGACAACGTTTAGGGATTGCTCAAGCATTGTTGAACGAGCCCAAGTTACTCATTTGCGATGAACCAACTTCTGCTCTTGATCCTGTGGGTCGAAAAGAAATATTAGATATCTTATCATCTGTGAAAGAGCAAACGACGATTTTATTTTCAACTCATATTTTATCTGATGTGGTGCGTATCTGTGACAAAGTTGCTTTTTTGGATAATGGAAAAATCGTGTTGTCTGGATCAGTGGACGAATTGAAAAAGCAAACAAATGCTAGTGGATTTGAGATCGTATTTTTTTCCAAAAAAGAGCGCGAACAATTTGAAGAGCTTTTACCTGGAGGGATGATCCGAAGTGAACTGCGTATAGCTTATCCACAAAAAAGTAAAGAAGAATTGCTTTTTGCTATGGATTTGCTAGCCAAATACCAATTGCCAGTCCAATCGGTCCAGATGGAAGAACCTACGCTAGAAAAACTCTTTTTGGAGGTCGTTCAATCATGAGACAACTCATTGCCTTCGCCAAAAAGGAGCTAAAGGAAAACTGGCGTACTGGAAAAATCATCACGCTAAGTGCGCTCACAGTGATTTTCGGTATAATGAATCCATTGCTAGCTAAATTGACTCCTTATTTAGTGCAAGCTATGTCAACAACTCTGGCAGAGTCAGGGATTTCTGTTCAGAAGATTACAGTTGATGCAACGACTTCATGGACACAATTTTATAAAAATATTCCGATGTTGCTGATTTTTTTCCTTCTTTTATTCAGTGGGATGTTGACAAGCGAATACCAAAACGGAACAATCATCAACTTGCTGACAAAAGGGATGAAGCGCTGGAAGATATTTCTGTCGAAATGGATCATGGGTATACTATTTTGGAGTGTCAGCTATTGGTGCTGTTATAGTATTACGCTAGCATACACTATTTATTATTGGGACCAGTCGATTATCACCCATCCTTTATTTATCAGTTTTACTTATTATTTTTTTGGTTGTTGGCTTTATTCATTGATTTTATTTTATTCAGCTTTTCTTTCTTCCAATTATGCGGTTCTGTTGGCTAGTGGGGGAACGGTCATTCTGAGTTATGGTGCTGGGTTGTTCTATAAAGTAGCAGAATATGTACCGACTTATTTGATTTCTTCCTCAAATTTTCTTGCGAAAGAAATCCACCTTGCAGATTATACTCGGTCATTAGCAGTGACATGTTGTTCTATCGTCATATCCATCGTAGCTGGGTGGCTTGTTTTTAACAAAAAAGAAGTCTAAAATCTGCTATTTCCTAAAAAAAATCGAATTTAATCAAGCTGTAAAGAAAAAAAGCTTTACAGGGTAAAAAAAAACTGTTACACTACATCTTGTGAATAAAACAATGGAGGTGGAAATAAATAATGGCAGTTAAAATCCGTTTAAAACGTATGGGTTCTAAAAAGAGTCCTTTTTACCGTATCGTCGTAGCTGATTCACGTTCTCCTCGTGATGGACGTTTCATCGAAACTGTAGGTACTTACAATCCTTTGAAAGACCCTGCAGAAGTAGTTTTAAAAGAAGACTTAGTTCTTGACTGGTTATCAAAAGGTGCACAACCTTCTGACACTGTACGTAACATCCTTTCAAAAGAAGGCGTTATGCAAAAACACCACGAAGCTAAATTCTCAAAGAAATAAGGTGACCGGATATGAAAGATTTAAGCGACTTAGTCTTAACAATCGTTCGTCCGCTAGTCACTTATCCTGATCAAGTCAAGTTAGAGGTCGTAGAGTCGAAAGATTTTTACGAGTACAACCTAACAGTGGCACCTGAAGATATTGGCCGTATCATCGGAAAACAAGGGCGTGTGGCCAAAGCAATCCGCACGATCGTTTACGGTGTTCGGATCAATGCACCAAAAAAAGTGCGTTTGAATATCATCGATGATAAGGAAAAGTAAATAAACGTGCTGTACTCGAATTTCCGAGTACAGCTTTTTTGTTTTTTTATTAATTGAAGAAATGATTATTTGGCAAAAGAAGTAAGAAAGCGTATCCTTATAATAGGAGGGAGTGAACAGATAATGAGAAATACTATGTTATTTATTCCGTTTGTCTTATTGTTAAGCGCCTGCAGTTTGATTACTGAAAGATCAGACAATACGCAACCATCAAGCAGTACATCTGAAACTGTTGCAAGTACAGAAAAAAGTAATACTAAAACGGCTTCATCTACTGAACAAACAAGGACTACCTCAAATAATGAGGAAAAGCCTGCTTTAAACCAATTGAAAGAACAACAACCAAACGTGCCCATGCCTTTAGATGTACCGATTTCTTCTGGCTATCTCAATGTCGCAGCGGCACAAACAAAGCAAGGCTATTCTATTTTATATTACGGATCAGATCGTCCCCTCAGGTTGAATGCTGACGAATTGAATCAAGAAACGCCTATTGCAACTTATCTCTATCAATATGGATTTGCTTCTAGTCAAGAAACGATCCAAGTCTTGCAGCCATTTGAGATCGATACAAATGGGCAGCAAATGGATTTAGGTCATCAAATCACGGGGTATCAGCAAGGAGCAGCAGGTTCAAGCTACCTTGAATGGCAAGAAGGAAATTGGCGTATTCGGATCCGTGGGAATAATATAGATGGTCAAGAACCCTTGCCGTTAGCTAAAGAAATCGTAGCCTATTTGGAAGAAAACAGGCTGCCAGTACCTGAACAATTTGGTAAGATAACTATTGATATGGGAGATACGACGAATCGAGCCGTAGAAGTAAGTTGGCAAGAACCGAAAAATGTCTATACGATCACTCGTCAAGACCCTATAGCTGCATTGAAGATGGCAGTTTCTATGAAGAAGCCATGACAGAAGTGCTCAGCTCCAAGAAATAAGAAGTCATCAAAAACAGTACGCCACAGTTTTGCATAAATTTGGCTTAATACCCTAAAAGAAAACTAGAATTGCCTCTCCGCACATGCTAAAATAAAACAGACAAAAAAGAAATGGGGATATAAGTTGACTGAATACTTGAATGTAGGAAAAATCGTAAACACACAAGGTATCAAAGGTGAAGTCCGTGTGATCTCAACAACGGATTTCCCAGAAGAACGTTACAAAAAAGGGACGGTGCTGACATTATTCCAAGATGGAAAAGCACCTGTGGAATTAACAGTCAAAAGTCATCGCAAACATAAAAATTTTGACTTATTGAGTTTTGAAGGACATCCTTCTATCAATGATGTGGAAAAATATCGGGATGGCATATTGAAAGTGTCAAAAGACAACTCTGTAGATCTAGCTGAAAATGAATTCTATTACCACGAGATCATCGGTCTGCGTGTGGTGGAAGAAGATGGAACGGAACTAGGTAAAGTAAAAGAAATCTTGTCACCAGGTGCCAATGATGTTTGGGTCGTTCAACGTCCGAAAAAAGCTGATATCTTGCTTCCATATATCGCTTCTGTCGTCAAAGAAGTCGATTTAGAAGCTGGAGTGGTCCGTGTAGAAATCCCAGAAGGACTGATTGACGATGAAGATTGATGTATTGACTTTATTTCCAAGAATGTTTGAAGGCCCTATGGGAGAATCCATCATCGGCAAGGCTGTAGATAAAGGATTATTAGACATCAATATCTCTAACTTCCGTGATTATTCAGATAACAAACATCAGACAGTAGATGATTATCCATATGGCGGAGGAGCAGGTATGCTGCTCAAAGTCCAGCCCATCTATGATAACATCCAAGCAATCGAACAAGCTGCACCGGATGTCCAAAAAAGAGTAATTCTTCTTGACCCAGCTGGTAAACGATTCGATCAAAAAATGGCAGAAGAATTTTCACAGGAAGAACATCTGGTATTCATTTGTGGTCATTATGAGGGATATGATGAACGTATCCGCACATTAGTGACAGATGAAGTTTCCTTAGGGGATTATGTCCTTACTGGGGGAGAATTAGGTGCGATGGTCATGATCGATGCAACAGTTCGGCTGTTGCCAGATGTGTTAGGCAATCAGACTTCTGCCCAAACTGATTCTTATTCAACTGGTCTATTAGAACATCCCCAATATACTCGTCCAGCAGAATATAAAGGGATGAAAGTACCAGAAGTATTGACAAATGGAAATCATAAATTGATTGAAGAATGGCAATTAAAAGAGTCGCTAAGAAGAACCTATCAACGCCGACCTGATCTCTTGGAAACACTTGAATGGACACCTCAAATGACGAAATTTTTAGAAGAGATCAAGAAAGAAGAACAAGAAAAAACAGCAGATGTAACCAAGTAAATTTTTCTAAAATCTTCTTTACAGTAGATTGATAGTATGTTAGTATTTTATGGTGAGTGTACAAGCACTTAACTATTACGATATTCCGCTGTGAGAAAAGCTCATAAGAATATTTGGAATAAGGAGAAGAAAACCATGAATCCATTAATCGAAGAATTAACAAAAGACCAATTACGTTCTGACATCCCAGCGTTCCGCCCTGGTGACACTGTGCGTGTTCACGCAAAAGTTGTCGAAGGTACTCGTGAACGTATCCAGTTATTTGAAGGTGTTGTTATCAAACGCCGCGGTGCTGGAATCAGCGAAACTTATACAGTACGTAAAGTTTCTAACGGAGTGGGCGTTGAGCGTACATTCCCATTGCACACACCACGTGTTGCAAAAATCGAAGTAGTTCGCTACGGTAAAGTACGTCGTGCAAAATTGTACTACCTACGTGCATTACACGGAAAAGCTGCTCGTATCAAAGAAATTAGAAGATAAACACGGAAAACTTCCTTGGAAATCTGAAATTTGTGAAAAGTCCTTGTATATCAAGGGCTTTTTCTTTTTTCTCTATCACAGTTTCAAGCCATTTTTGGCTGGTTTGGTTCATTTTTCACCCATATTCCCCTAAATTATCCTAGATTGTCCGATATTGACTATCAGTGTCGTCAAAATAGGGCAAAATTTAGTAGTCAGCTTGACGACAAATATAATACGAAAAATACCAAAACATTTACCGAATTTAGCAACTTTTGAACCCGAGTTACTAAAAAGGCTGACTTTTTTCAAAAAAGACAAAACATGTACTTTTCTACTAAAAAGTTGATGTGATAGGTTTCTATCTAAACAATTCTTAGGAGTTTTTATCGTGAAGCAAGATGATGGACGAATCGTATGGAAAAATTTGAGTGACCTCAAGCTAATTTTGCTAATCAATCAATTCATCGAAAAACACGGAATAAAATCTAGTCGTCAGTACCAGAAAAAATTATCAGAGAATCCAAATTCTGCACCAAGTATGTGGTTTATTAATCAAAAATATGGATCATGGGAAAATTTATTGGTTAGTATTGGTCTGGAGAATACAGAATATGGGAAATGGTCAAAAATATCAGAAAAAAATTATTGGAAATAGTAGAGTCCTTTATTGTGGCTGAGAAAATAACTTCTCAGCGTAAATATGAACAAAAATCAGTGGGAAAAGATGTTCCTTCATTAAGTACATTGAAAAAGAGGTTTGGAGATGTAAAACCTCTATTCAGAAAGAAAATAGAGAAACCTTCACTTACTGATTTTGAACTGATGCTTGAACTAAGAAATGAAATAATCCGACTAAAATTACAGGATGATTTATCAATGACAAAATTTCGGAAACTTGTCCAATCCTCGAAACTTCCGTCAGTTGATACAATTATGAAAAGAACAAATAAAAATTGGGAGGAATTGATGGCAGAAATAGGATTTGATTATCGAAGAATCAAAATCTATAAACAAAGAAATAACTTATCTCAAACAAAGAAAACTAAATAGTAATACGAGAGATTAGACGTTCAAAACTAAAAATTTGAACGTCTTTTTTTATTTCTCAAAAACGAAAGGAGATTTTATTTTATGAAAAAGCCGAGATTTAAAAATTGGCGATTATTTGCGACTTTAGCTCTGTTGAGTCAAACAATTGGCGGAGCAATTGCTCCTACGGTTGCTTTGGCCGATGAAATTACTCATCCGCAAACAGTGACTGTGCATAGTGATCAGTCTCATCTTTATTCTGTTGAGGGAACTTTTAATGATGGTCGAACATTGTCTGAGGTAACGGTCCCTCACTATGCTATCTATAATGGGGAGAAACAAGATATTTTCTGTATTGAACCAGGAGTTCCAATTTATAATGAATTCACTCCAGGGTATGAGAAAAATCCATTGCCTGATATGTCGGAGAAAGCGAAATTAGTTTCAGTGTTATGGAAAAATGCCGGTACAGACATTGATACACAAATGGTTGCTCAAAAGATGATTTGGCAAGAAGTGAATGGCTATACTCTTCACTCAATCAAACGATCAGATGGTAGTGCCGTAAATATCGCAGCCATTGAAGCAAAAATTAATCAAGCTATCGCCGATTATCAGAAGAAACCAAGCTTCCATAATAGCACAGCTAAAACTGTGTTAGGTCAATCGACTACTGTAACGGATACTAATAATTTGAACTTATCAGAGTTCGATGAAGTTGTGGAAAATACTGCAAATATTGATTATCGTGTCAACGGCAATCAATTGGTAATCACCCCAAATGCCAATTCTAATGAAAATGGTGTGCTGACGCTTAAGAAATCTGCTGGAACGGGGACACCGGTAGCTTACAAAATGGCTGGCCAACAAACTTTAATGGCCGGGGCAATTGATAAACCGAATACTTACACGATCAAAATTGATGTGGAAACTAAGGGTTCTTTAAAGATTAAAAAAGTCGATAAAGAATCAGGTGAAGTTGTACCAGGAACGGTTTTCCATTTAGACTTTGGAAAAACTTTACCTGCAAAAGACGTGACTACCGATAAAGAAGGCATTGCGACATTGGATGGGATTACTCATGGTACAAAGGTAACCATTACTGAAAAATCGGTGCCAGCGCCTTATACGATTGATACCACACCCATGACTGCCACGATTAAAGCAGGCGAAACCATTTCCGTGACTTCAAAAAATACGCGAGAAAAAGGTCAAATTCTGTTGGATAAAACCGGAGTTGAAACAGGGACTGACCTTTGGAATGACAATTACTCCTTAGCGGGAAATACGTTTGCGATTCGCAAAGATAGTCCAACCGGTGAAATTGTTCAAGAAATGACCACGGATGAAAAAGGCCATGCGGAAACACCAAAAGAGATTGCCAATGCGTTGGAATTGGGAACTTACTACGTGACCGAAACCAAAGCATCTAATGGTTTCGTGAATACTTTCAAACCCGTAAAAGTTGAATTGAAGTATGCCAATCAGACGGTGGACCTTGTGACCAGTAACATAAAAGGGCAAAATCAAGAAATCACTGGTGAAACCACTTTGACAAAAGAAGACAAAGATGCCGGTAATGAAACCCAAGGGAAAGCGGAGTTTAAAGGAGCTGAATATACTCTCTTTACTGCAAAAGATGGTCAAGCTGTTAAATGGGGTGAGGCTTTTAAACCAGAACTAGTGAAAGGAACGAAAGCTTCTGATGAAACAGTAACTTTGACTTTAGATGAAAAGAATCAAGTTGCGGTTAAACACTTAGCCATCAACGAGTATTACTGGCAAGAAACCAAAGCACCTGAAGGATATACTTTGGATGAAACGAAGTATCCTGTTTCCATCAAAAAGGTGGATGATAGCGAAAAAAATGCTGTGATTACCCGAGATGTTACGGCAAAAGAACAAGTGATTCGCTTTGGCTTTGATTTCTTCAAGTTCGTCGGATCAGCTACGGGAACTGCCGAAACTGGCTTCAATGATTTAACTTTTAAACTAACACCATTAGAAGGGACTAGTGAAATTACTGGAGCTGAAGATGAAGCAATCACAGCTTATAACGAGCAACTAGGTTTTGATGGCTATGGCAAGTTTGAAAATCTTCCTTATGGGGATTATTTACTTGAAGAAGTAGAAGCACCAGAAGGATTTCAAAAGATTATGCCATAAGAAATCCATTCTATTTTTAAAGAAAATAAAGAGGATTACACCAAGAGTGAGTATGTCTTTACCATTACCGAACAAGGCCAAAAACAACCAATTAAGACGGTGACCGTTCCTTACGAGAAACTGACGAACAAAGAATTCTTTGTTAGTTTGAATCGTTTAATGCTCTATGATTTGCCTGAGGAAGAAGATAGTCTAACTTCTCTTGCGACCTGGAAAGACGGAGGCAAAGAATTGACTACCCTTGATTCTACCGATCTAGTTGATAAATTGAGTTACAATCTTCATGAAATCAAAGAAGACTGGTATGTGGTAGCACAAGCCATTGATGTAGAAGCGACAAAAGCTGCTCAAGAAAAAGATGAAAAAGCCAAACCAGTGGTAATTGCCGAAACAACGGCTACCTTGGCGAACAAAGAGAAAACAGGAACTTGGGAAATTCTGCATAAATTAACCGCCGAACAAGTTTTGGATAAAACCATCGTCTTGTTCAACTATGTGTATGAAAACAAGGAAGCCTTTGAAGCTGGCGATGAGCCTGTAGCGAAGGATGCTAGTTTGACTAACCAAGCCCAAACTGTTAATTGTACGGTGGAACGCCATGTTTCCATCCAAACAAAAGCCCACCTAGAAGACGGTTCTCAGACCTTTACTCATGGTGACGTGGTGGATATGTTTGATGATGTATCCATTACTCATGATGTACTGGATGGCTCAAAAGAAGCTTTCGAAACAATTCTGTATGCACTACTACCAGATGGTACGAACAAAGAGATTTGGAAATCTGGCAAGATTGATTACGAAGTGAATGATAAAGAATTTACCAAAACCGTGCTTGCAGAAAAAGTGGATACAAGTAGATATCCAGAAGGCACAAGTTTTACCTTCAAAGAAATTAACTATGACAAAGATGGAAACATCAATGGAAAACACAATGAAGATTTGAAAGAAAAATCCCAAACCTTAACTCCCAAAAAAGTTCCGACCACACCAAGTACGCCAGAAACACCAGAAACACCAGAAACACCAACTGTTCCAAGTGGCTCTCAAGAATCTAGTTCTATAGTGAAGGCATTCCCACAAACGGGGGAGAAAAGTTCCAATGTATTACTGTTCATTGGCTTTACCTTAATCTTTTCGACGGCTGGCTATTATTTCTGGAATCGCCGAAACTAAGGTGATGTGATGAAACAACTAAATAGGAAAAACCAACGTGCGCGACCGCCTCCTAAAAAAGTGGTTGCGCTATTTTTGTATCCAAAACTAACAATGAAAAGAGGAAAAGAAGATGGAATTGAAATTTGTTGTGCCAGATATGGCCGAAACCTTTGGAAAGATAAGTTATGCCGGAGAAGGGGAAGTTTTAACAGAAGGATATGGTCGGAATACTACGGTGGCTGGCCGCAGTTATCATTTGTATTCCAGTAAACAACGAGCCGATGATATTGAAGTGGTGGTAGCTGCGGAAGCCGGCGAAAAGGATTTTGACCAAGACCAACCACTAAAAGCCGTGAATCCCCATTTGGTAGCCAAAGGCTATGAGATTGAGAATCGTGGGTTTACTGATTACGTGTTGTATGTCGATGATTTAGTGAAAGCATAGGAGGAAAAGAAGATGAGATTAACAGAAGGTATTGTCGTAGATTCAGGATTAACGTTTGGGAAGTTGCGCTTTTCTGCATTACGTCGAGAAGTATGGAAACAAAACGAGGATGGAACGGTTAGTAACGAGGTAAAAGAACGAACCTATAATTTGAAATCCTCCGCGCAAGGTCGAATGATTCAAGTTAGTATTCCGGCAAATGTGCCCCTACGCGAGTTTGCTTATGATGCAGAGGTAGAGCTGGTCAATCCAATCGTGGATACCGTTGCCAATTATGTTTTTCGAGAAGGAACCACCGTTAATTGGTTCATTAAGGCAGATGATTTAGTCTTGAAACGGCAACCGAATCAAGGAAACTCTACAAACCAAAATGAAGGAAAGAAATAGGTGAAGCGTATGGAAATTAATGTCGAACATATTTTAGATTGTCTCGATCAATATGGAAAAGGCGAGCTAACCGAGGAACAACTTACGAAAGCATTAACCTATGATGAAAAAATGTTTCTGATTATGCATCAAGGGTTACTGGATGTAGGTAACGATGCCAAAGAAGACTTTGATGTACTGGATTGGTTAGGGGAGGAAGAGTCCTTCTTTATGGTTGTCGAAGTAAATGAAAACTTATGTCGGCAGGCGAAATCTGTCTTGGAAGAAATCGGTGTGGAGATGACGGATGCCATTGAAAGCTTTTTAACACAATTGGTTGAAGCGAAACAACTTCCCATCGCAGTAAATGACTAGCATAACTTTTTGAAATTGCCCAATAAAATCCTATTGGGCAATTTTTGAATGGAGGTGGAAACCATCAAAATGTACAAAGGGCATCGCATACGCGCAGGAGATCAGCACTTGATTTATCACTTTGTTCTTGGCTGGATCATTGCTTTGTTCATCGGTTGGATGAGCGTCTTTTATTTTCATGAGCTTAGACAATTTGAGATTTCTAAGCTCTCACTTTCCACTAGTAAAATCGTTTGGTCCATGAAAGATTTAGTATGTCTGCTTGGGAGCTTTGTTTTGTCAGGAAGTATGATGTTACTTTATATTCACTTTTTTCAGGATCATTGGCGAAGTATGTGGCATCGACAAAAGCTAGCTCGGATGATCCTAGAGAACCATTGGTATGAAGTGAAACAAACTCAAAGTGAAGGTTTTTTCAAAGATTTGAATAGGAGCCGGACCAAAGAGAGTATCAGTTACTTCCCAAAAATTTATTATCAAATGAAAGATGGCTTACTTTCTATTCGCGTTCAAATCTCACTGGGAAAATATCAAGATCAGTTATTGAAGTTGGAAAAGAAACTCGAAAGTGGGCTGTATTGTGAGTTAGTAGAAAAAGAACTCAAAGATTCCTATGTGGAATATACCTTGTTATACGATATGATTGCCAATCGAATTGGGATAGATGAAGTAGTGGCAGAAAACGGAGCTTTGCGATTGATGAAAAATCAAGTATGGGCGTATGATTCTTTACCCCATATGTTAATTGCTGGTGGTACAGGCGGTGGGAAGACCTATTTCTTACTCACCATTATCCAAGCTTTATTGAAGTCGGATACCGAGCTTTTTGTTCTTGATCCTAAAAATGCGGACCTTGCCGATTTAGGTACGGTAATGCCCCATGTTTATTCCCAAAAAGAAGAGATTTCTGCATGTGTGGAAGATTTTTATGAACGTATGATGGCTCGTAGTAGGACAATGAAAGAAATGCCTAACTACAAAACAGGAGAGAACTATGCGTATCTTGGACTTCCGCCCAACTTTTTAATCTTTGATGAATACGTGGCTTATATGGAAATGTTAACAACTAAGGAGAGTGCGGTGATTTTGAATAAGCTCAAACAAATTGTCATGTTAGGTCGTCAGTCTGGTTTCTTTCTGATTTTGGCTTGTCAAAGACCGGATGCGAAATATTTAGGAGATGGGATTCGGGATCAATTCAACTTCCGGATCGCTCTAGGTCGCATGAGTGAACTAGGATATTCCATGATGTTTGGCGAAGTTGATAAAAATTTCTTCATGAAACGAATTAAAGGTCGAGGATATGTGGATACAGGAGGGAGTGTGATTAGTGAGTTTTATACGCCAATCGTTCCCAAAGGGTATAACTTTTTAGGTGTTGTTCAGGAAATAATACAAGCAGAGTTTGACTCTAAAGAGTAGGATAGCCAAATTCCTGTTCCAGCAGTTTTTTTTCGCTAATTTTCTAGAACGACAAGAATAATATCCATAATTTAAAAATTTTACCATATGAAAAAGTTAGAATGAAAAGTAAAAAGGTTAAAGCAATTGACAATAAGCAAGGAAGTGGATATTATTCAACTAAGTAGTTGAACTACCTTCATTGGAAGGAATTGAAAGTCTTAAAGGAGAAATTAAGGTGAATCGGACAAATAAAGATTTATTTGAACAATATGCTTTGATGGGAAAAGCTTTATCAAATTCAAATCGACTGGAAATTATGAGCCTTCTGATACAGGCACCAAAAACTGTTGAAAATATTGCAAAAGAAACAGAATTAACTGTTGCCAATGCTTCTAAACACTTGCAAACACTTTTGAAAGCCCATTTGGTTAAGAATCGTAAGTATAAAAATTATATTTACTATGAAGTTTTTGATGAGAACATTGAGAAGCTATTGACTTTGTTTTTCGAAACAGCTCAGGAGCAGCTAACTAAGGCTAATGCAATCATAGAAAGTTTTGCTCAGCCTAGTGAGGAAGAGTATATTTTGTCGATTGAAGATTTAGAAGAAAAAATGCAGAAAAATGAGATTGTCTTAGTTGATGTTCGACCTTCAGAGGAATACTTAACCGCTCATATACCCGGGGCGATTTCAATTCCTGTTCAAGAATTGGAGAAAAGGATTGCTAGTTTGCCAAAGGATAAAGAAGTTGTTGCCTATTGTCGGGGCCCTCATTGCCTGATGTCAGAAGAGGCGATTATGATTCTAGAAAAACATGGACGGCAGGCGGTTCGCTTTAGTCAAAGTGTAAATGATTGGAACTTACATCATGTGGCAATTTGACTTATTTGCTCTAAAAACACCTCTCGATATGTGTTTTTTTGTAGGCAGAAATATAAAAAAAGTTTCATTAGTACGTTGCAAATTTCATCCTAGCAATTTTAATAATGATTGGCTAAAAAACTTTTGCCATGAAAAGAAACATATGATACTCTTCAACTATGCAGTTGAATAGATTGTGAAATTAAAACGTGGAGGAATTCAAATGAAATTTGGTATTATCTTAGAAACAAAAGAGCGTGAAAAAGCTTGGAATGCGCTACGCTTTGCTATAGCCGCATTGAAAAAGGGAAATGAAGTGAAGTTCTTCTTAATGGGCGAAGCAGTGGAGATTGAAGAGATTGTCGATGAAAAATTTGATGTACAAAGTGAGTTAAAGAAATTTGAAGAGCAGAATGGTGAATTATTGGCTTGTGGGACTTGCCTGAAATCACGTCAGCTAGAAGATCATACGGCATGCCCAATCTCGACAATGTTTGATTGTGTCGACATGGTAACTTGGGCGGATAAAACAGTAACGTTTTAGAGGTGAAAAGATGATTTATGATGTAATCGTGATCGGTGCAGGTCCTGCAGGAATGACAGCGGCACTTTATGCTGCCCGGGCAAATCTTTCGGTAGCGATGATTGAAAGAGGCCTTGCAGGAGGGCAGATGAATAATACGGCAGAAATTGAAAATTATCCTAGTTACGAAAGTATTTTAGGACCTGATTTGTCTAATAAAATGCTTCAAGGTACGTTAAAATTTGGTGCCGAAAAAATTTATGGTTCGGTAAAGGAGCTCCAACTTGCTTCAGAGATGAAAGAAGTGATCACTGAGGATAGTCGTTACCAAGGAAAAGCCATTATCTTAGCTACTGGATGTGATCATCGAAAGCTGAATGTGAAAGGGGAAGAAGAATACGCTGGGCGTGGTGTCTCTTATTGTGCCGTATGTGACGGGGCCTTCTTCCGTAATAAAAAAGTGATGGTTGTTGGTGGTGGTGATTCCGCGGTAGAAGAAGCGATCTACTTAACGCAATTTGCCAGTGAAGTGATTATCGTTCATCGGCGGAATGAATTGCGAGCACAAAAAATTCTACAAAAACGTGCTTTTGAAAACGAGAAGATCCGTTTTGTTTGGGATTCTGTGGTAGAAGAAATTAAAGGGAATACTCAAGCTCAAGCAGTAGGTAGTATCTTACTAAAAAATGTTCACACTGCAGAGCTATCTGAGGAGCTTGTGGACGGGGTCTTTATCTATGTTGGGCTAGATCCTTTGACTGAACCATTTCAACCTTGTGGAATCACTAATAAAGCAGGCTGGATTCCAACGAATGAAGAGATGGAAACCGCTATCCCTGGCGTTTTTGCCGTTGGAGATGTGAGAGAAAAGAAACTTCGACAAATCACTACTGCAGTGGGAGACGGTAGTATCGCTGGACAAAAGGCTTTTGAATACGTCGAAATCCTGAGAAAGCGAGTTGAACAGCCATCTATACATTAGCAGATAAAAAAGGATTCACCGTCGAACACTTTTGATAGTGATTGTCTCTCAAACCCTTGGCGGTCTAGGCTTATCTGCGGGGATTACCGTGGGAGCTTTGATTGCTCAAGAAATGTTAGGGACTGACAGTTTAGCAGGATTGCCCTCTGCGGTTTTTACTTTGGGTTCATCTTTGGCTGCTTTAATGGTTGGTCGAATTACCCAATTAGGTAGTCGAAGAGGTGGGTTATCCACAGGTTTTATCCTTGGCGGTCTAGGGGCTATCGGGGTGATTATAGCTACTACTGTCGAAAATATTCTCTTTTTGTTCCTTGCGCTATTTATTTATGGCTTTGGTACGGCTACGAATTTACAGGCGCGATATGCTGGTTCGGACTTGGCGGAGCCGCAAGATCGCTCAAAAGCGATTAGTATTGCCATGGTGGCAACGACTTTTGGCGCGATTGTGGGACCGAATACGAGTGATTTGATGACAAAGGTAGCACATCATTTTTCTTTGCCACCTTTGACAGGCGCATTCATTTTATCGGCGATGGCTTATCTTAGCTCTGGTATTGTCTTGTTTCTTTTTTTTACGTCCAGATCCTTATCAAGTAGCTAAGGAGCTAGATCATTTAGAAAATGAGGATTCTCAACCTAAGGCAGGTTCACAGAAAACTGATAACAAAGGAGTTTTTATTGGCGCTTTAATTATGATTACCACCCAGATGGTGATGGTAGCGATTATGACCATGACCCCAATCCATATGAAAGCACATGGACATGGATTAAAGGATGTAGGAATTGTTATCGGTATTCATATCGGCTCCATGTATTTGCCCTCCTTAGTCACGGGGATTTTAGTATCAAAATTTGGTGCTTATAAAACAGGCATCTTGTCTGGAGTTACCCTTGCTATGGCTGGGGTCACTGCCATGGTGGCGCCGCCAGATTCTACTGCCATTCTTTCAGTAGCGCTGTCGCTATTGGGGATAGGTTGGAATTTCGGTTTGATAAGTGGGACAACGATGTTGGTAGATGCTACTGATTTACTGGAACGGCCAAAGGTCCAAGGCAGCGTAGATGTCTTTATCGCTTTAGCCGGCGCTTTTGGTGGAGCGATTTCCGGTGTGATTCTCAACCGATTCAGTTATGGAACACTAGGCTTATTCGGAATGATTATATCGTTTCTTTTGATTGTATACATTCTGATATATTTAATAGGAAGGAAGAAACTAAATGAAAGAAATAAATGATCAACAGTTTAAAGAAATAACAAATCAAGGATTAGTATTAGTCGATTTTTGGGCGCCATGGTGTGGTCCATGTAAAATGCAAGCTCCTATTTTGGAAGCACTGGCAGCTGAAATGAAGGAAAAAGTCTCTATTTTTAAGATGAATGTGGACGAAAATCCAGTGATACCTGCTGAATTTGGCGTGATGAGTATTCCGACATTATTGATAAAACAAAATGGTCGAGTGGTGGATAAACTAGTGGGGCTGCATGACAAAGATGCTTTAGTAAAAATACTGAATGAATTTATGTAATTAGAAAGTGAGTTATCTTATCTATGTAGAGTGTTTGATAATTAACTAATTTTTCTAGCCAAGAGCAAAATGTTCTTGGCTTTTTTCTTTGTAATGAATGAGGTGATTTATGAGATTTTTAGATTTATTCGCCGGGATTGGTGGTTTACGCTTAGGTATGGAACAGGCAGGGCACCAGTGTATCGGCTTTTGTGAAATTGATGAATTTGCTCGGAGGAGTTATAAGGCAATCCATGATACAAGGAGGTGGAAATGCATGACATCACAAGTGTATCAGACGAGTTTGTTCAATCCCTCGGACCAGTGGACGTCCTTTGCGGCGGATTTCCGTGCCAAGCTTTTTCAATTGCGGGAAAGCGGCAAGGATTTTCCGATACTCGAGGTACTTTATTCTTTGAAATCGCTCGGTTCGCCACTCTTCTCCAACCTAAGTTTTTATTCCTTGAGAACGTCCGGGGATTACTCAATCACGAAGGAGGGGTTACGTTCGAGACGATCCTCCGAACGCTGGATGGATTGGGGTATGATGTGGAATGGCAGGTGCTTAACTCAAAGGCCTACGTTCCCCAAAGCCGCGAGCGGGTCTTCCTTATCGGACATTCTCGAGACGCACGTACCAAACAAGTATTTCCTATCATTGGATCGTCTCCAACATCTGATCAAAACATCCGAAACTTGGTAAATATCAATCCTTCCAATCGAGGAATGGGTGGACAAGTCTATGGTTCAGATGGGGTTGCCCCAACCTTAACAGGGGATGAAGGAATCAAAATCGCATTGCCGGTAAATGAGGGAATTTCTGTAGCCGGGATGTTGCCGGGAAACTTTGAACAAGGCAATCGAGTTTATGAGGTAACTGGAACAGCTCCCACCTTGTCAACGAAGCAAGGGGGAACGAAGATTATGATTCGGAAAAATAAAACAGAATATCAAGAGGTGAAGCCAGGGGACAGTGTGAACCTGGCTTTTCCTAATTCCACAAGTCGTCGAGGCCGTTTGGGAAAACGAAGTGTGCATACCTTACTAACGGGAGACCAACAAGCGGTCGTCACAGAACAGTATAAAATTCGGAAACTTACGCCTAGGGAGTGCTGGCGACTTCAGGGGTTTCCCGATTGGGCTTTTGACCGAGCTTCTCAAGTTAATTCAGATAGTCAGTTGTATAAGCAGGCCGGAAACTCAGTAACAGTTCCGGTCATTTTTGATATTGCCAGAAGATTAAAGGAGGTAAAAATAGATGATTTATGATGAGTTGATTGGGGAAATCTATTGGGTGATTGGCAAGATTCAGTCAGATCCGGAACTGGAAGAAGAACTGCACCGGCTCAATTTTGATATTCGCAAAAATGGGGTGAAAGTCCCTGGTGATTCATATGTACTGGACGAGGAAACCGATGCTCGAATTGAACTAAATCAAGTAATCACGGAACTTGAACGGATTGCGGACCTTGCCAAAGAACTGGATATCCGCCAATACTTGTTTGAGATAAAAGCGGAATTGGAAATTGAGGGTATCACCGCGGAGTAATAGGGAAATAAACCACCGATAGGCGCTGACCGCGGGGGATTTGCGAAGCAGAAATTCGCCGTGGTGCTGTGCCTGTTCATGGACGGCGCCAGCCGGCCATGATGTCTCACCCCCCGTATCTAACAGGGGGGTACAAAAACACAAAAAATAAGCAAGCAACGATTAAGAATTGCTGGTATATCAAGGATAATTAGTATTTTTAGAAAATGTGAACTCAAGTTGGATAGTTCACATTTTGAAATTTGGTGGTGAATCATCAATGAGAAGAAATTTTACAAAAGAACTATTGAAGGAAAAAAGGAAGGAGTATAAGGTCACTCAAAACAAATTGGCAATAGCTTGTGATTTATCACGAGAGTATCTCAATAAAATTGAGTCGGGAAAGAAGGTTCCGGCTAAAAGTGTCATGAGAAAGATTTTTCAACAGCTAGAAACGTTCAACCCTGATTTACCTTTAACTTTGCTATTTGATTATGTACGCATTCGATTTCCAACTACAAACGCACGAAAAATTATACAAGAGGTTTTGCATCTAAATTTTGATTATATGCTTCATGAGGATTATGCCTTTTATTCTTACCAAGAACAATATGTTATGGGAGATATTGTAGTGATGGTATCTCAGGAAGAAGACAAAGGTATTCTCATTGAAATGAAAGGACGTGGTTGTCGGCAATTCGAAACATTTTTACTTGCGCAAAAAAGAAGTTGGTATGATTTTTTTGAGACAAGTTTAAAGTTAGGCGGCGTGATGAAACGATTGGATTTGGCAATCAATGACCGTGCAGGATTACTAAATATTCCCTATTTAACCAAAAAATGCCAAAACGAAGAATGTATTTCCTTGTTCCGAACCTTTAAAAGTTATCGGTCGGGGGAGCTGTTGAAAGCTGATGAAAAAGATGGCATGGGGAATACCTTATATATAGGCAGTCTCAAAAGTGAGGTTTATTTTTGTCTCTATGAAAAAGACTATGAGCAATATATCAAACTAGGGATACCTCTCGACCAGACAGAAACGAAGAATCGATTTGAAATTCGGTTGAAAAATGAACGTGCTTATCACGCAATTATGGATTTGATGAAAGGGAGAAGTATTGAGAGCACTACGTTTTCAATCATTACTCGCTACATGCGAATTGCAGACAAGGTACAAGGAAAAAGGAAGAACCAACTGGCCTCTTAATGAAAAGTGGGGCCGATTTGTCGGTCGAAATCGTAAAGAAATTCAATTGACCTCAGAGCCAAAGCCGTACACGATAGAACGAACTTACAACTGGTTAGGAAGGCAAGTCGCCCCTACTTTAAAAATGACGATTGAATTGGATCGTATTAGAGGAACCTCTTTTATTAGTGACATGGTATTAAACGCCGAATTATCTGAACGGCACAAAAAGATTTTAGAACAACAAAGTATGGCAATTGAAAACTTGATTGTATGAAAAGAGGAATTTTGATGGAAATTGGAAAGATATGTTATTGGTTTTTGGTGGTAGTGGCGGATCAAGCAATGGAAAAGAAAGGAAAGTGATGAAATGAATTTCGGACAAAATTTGTATCAATGGTTTTTGACCAACGCCCAATCTTTAGTCTTACTGGCGATTGTAGTCATTGGTTTATTTTTAGGATTTAAGCGAGAGTTTTCTAAACTGATTGGCTTTTTGGTGGTTGCCTTGATTGCGGTAGGTCTAGTCTTTAATGCTTCTGGTGTGAAAGATGTCTTACTGAATTTGTTTAATCGAATCGTCGGTGCATAAGGGGGAATCATGATGGAACAGATGCGTATTTATATCGCGAATCTTGGAAAATACAATGAAGGTGAGTTGGTGGGGGCGTGGTTTACCCCACCTATCGATTTTGATGAAGTGAAAGAACGGATTGGATTAAATGACGAATATGAAGAATATGCGATTCATGATTATGAACTGCCTTTTGAGATTGATGAATATACGCCAATTGAGGAAATTAATCGGTTGTGTGGCTTAGCGGAGGAACTTGAAGGAACACCAGTTGGTGAAGTTGCTTCAGAGATTCAACACGCTTTCTTTAATTCTTTTGAAGAAATGGTAGAGCATGTGGATGATATTGTCTATTATCCGGACTGTGATGATATGAGTGATGTAGCGTATTTCTTGATTGTTGAAAATGGTGATTTTGGCGAAGTACCAGAACACTTGAAGACGTATATTGATTTTGATGCGTGTGGTCGAGACTTGGAGATTGGGGGAAATTATTTGGTAACGAGTCGAGGTGTTTTTGAGTATCCATATTAACAAAATTATTGAAGGGTAGTTGATTTCTAAACTATCCTTCTTTTTAAAGGAATGATTTGATGAAGAAAATAAAAAGTTATACTAGTATCTGGGCAGTTGAAAAAGTCATATACGCGATTAATGACTTTCAGCTGCCTTTTCCTGTGACCTTTAACCAGATGGCTTGGTTTGTTTTGTCCTTGCTGTTTGTCATCGTATTTGCCCATGTGCCTCCGCTGTCTATGATAGAGGGGGCTTTTTTAAAATACTTGGGCATACCGGCGGCGGTTATGTGGTTTATGTCGCAAAAGACCTTTGACGGCAAGAAGCCATTGGGATTTTTACGGTCCTTTATCAGTTATCACTTGCGGTTTAAGGTTACTTTTGCAGGAAAGAAAGTCAAAGAAAAGAAGAAACGATGGGATGAACCTGTCACTTTGGTAAGGAGTGTAAACTATGTACCCGATTAAGTATATCGAGAATAATCTTGTCTTTAACCAAGAAGGCGAGTGTTTTGCCTACTATGAATTAGTGCCTTATAACTATTCCTTCTTATCACCTGAACAGAAATATCAAGTACACGATAGCTTTCGTCAATTGATTGCCCAGAACAGAGAAGGCAAGATCCATGCCTTACAAATTGCCACAGAAAGTAGTATTCGGGCCACGCAAGAACGATCGAAGAAAGAGATTACCGGGCGACTCAAAGAAGTTGCATTACAACGAATTGATTTACAGACAGATGCATTAGTATCTATGATTGGCGATAGTCAGATTGATTATCGCTTTTTTATTGGCTTCAAACTGATTGCGACAGATGAAGAGGTCAATCTAAAAAGTCTCAAAAAATCTTTCTTTTCTGGGATTCAAGAATTTGTCTATGGGGTGAATCATCATTTGATGGGGGATTTTGTTTCTTTATCCAATGAAGAAATTCGCCGGTATACTAAGCTTGAAAAATTAATGGAAAGTAAATTAGCTCGGAGATTTAAAGTCAGACGAGTCACACCGAGTGATCTGACTTACTTGATTGAACATATCTATGGTGAAAAAGGTACACCATTTGAAGAATATGAATTTCAGCTGCCAAAGAAAAAGCTGAAATCAGAAACGCTGGTGAAACGTTATGACTTATTACGTCCCAGTCGTTGTTTGATTGAAGAAAAGTCCCGTTACTTACGGATTGAACATGAAAATCACGAGTCTTATGTCGCGTATCTAACAATCAACACGATTGTGGGAGAGATGGAATTTCCTTCCTCGGAACTTTTTTATTACCAGCAACAACAATTCACGTTTCCTATCGACACGAGTATGAATGTAGAGATTGTCACCAATAAAAAGGCACTTGCCACCGTTCGCAACAAGAAAAAGGAACTGAAAGACTTAGACAACCACGCCTATCAATCCGACAATGAGACCAATTCGAATGTTTTGGACGCTTTGGATTCAGTAGATGAACTAGAAACCACCTTGGATCAGTCCAAGGAATCCATGTACAAATTGAGCTATGTGGTTCGAGTGAGTGCAGAGTCAGTTGATGAACTAAAACGCTGCTGTGACGAAGTCTTGGATTTTTATGACGATACCAATGTAAAACTAGTCCGGCCCTTTGGCGATATGATGGGTCTACATGAAGAATTCTTACCTTCTAGTAAGCGATATATGAATGACTATATCCAATATGTTACGTCTGATTTTTTAGCAGGACTTGGTTTTGGCGCCACTCAAATGTTAGGATAATTGGAAGGCATTTACTTTGGTTACAATGTAGATACGGGGCGCAATGTTTATCTAAAACCGGCATTGGCTTCACAAGGGGTAAAGGGGTCAGTTACCAATGCACTTGCCGCAGCTTTTCTTGGTTCTCTTGGTGGAGGTAAATCCTTTAGTAATAATCTCTTAGTCTATTATGCCGTCCTTTTTGGTGGTCAAGCTGTGATTGTCGATCCAAAAGGGGAACGTGGTGGATGGAAAGAAACCTTGCCAGAAATTGCGGATGAAATTAATATTCTCAACTTGACTAGTAAGCCAGAAAATCAAGGCTTACTTGATCCATATGTCATCATGAAGAAAAAGAAAGACTCAGAAAGTCTAGCGATTGATATCCTGACTTTTTTAACAGGAATTTCTAGTCGGGATGGGGAGAAGTTTCCTGTTTTGCGCAAAGCCATTCGAACCGTTACTCAAAGTGATCAACGAGGGTTACTACAAGTTATTAATGAGCTTCGAAAAGAGGGCTCAACAGTTGCGGAAAATATCGCCGATCATATCGAGTCCTTTACCGATTATGATTTTGCCCATTTGCTTTTCTCAGATGGTTCGATTACCCAGTCGATTAGTTTAGATAAACAGTTAAATATCATTCAAGTAGCGGATTTAGTTTTACCAGATGCAGAAACCACTTTTGAAGAATATACCACCATGGAGTTGCTTAGTGTTTCTATGCTAATCGTCATTTCCACTTTTGCTTTGGACTTCATCCATAGCAACCGAGAAATTTTCAAGATAGTGGACTTGGATGAGGCGTGGAGTTTTCTTCAAGTGGCACAAGGAAAAACATTATCGAATAAGCTCGTTCGTGCTGGGCGGGCCATGAATGCCGGAGTTTATTTTGTTACGCAAAATAGTGATGATTTACTGGATGAACGCTTGAAGAATAATATCGGGTTGAAGTTTGCGTTTCGCAGTACCGATATTCATGAAATCAAGAAAACCTTGGAATTCTTTGGCTTGGATCGAGAAGATGAAAGCAATCAAAAACGCCTGAGAGATTTGGAAAACGGTCAGTGTTTAATGCAAGATTTGTATGGGCGAGTAGGTGTGGTTCAAGTTCATCCAGTCTTTGAAGAACTCTTCCATGCTTTTGATACCCGTCCACCTATTCATGAAAGAATGGAGTGAGGGGATGAAAAAGAAACTTTTTCGGATTGTGGGAATCGTTTTTATTAGCATCATCACTCTGACAGTTCTATTGAGTTTAGTCGGTACGATAGCTGAGGTAACTGGTCTGGTTGATGATACAGTTGAAGCCGGAAATCTTTATTCCCAATATTCACTTGGTAACTATCAGTTGGATTTCTTTGTGGATAGTTCATGGGATTGGCTACCGTGGAATTGGGGCGATGGCTTAGGAAAGAGCGTAATGTATGGTCTTTATGCCATTACTAATTTCATTTGGACGGTGAGTTTGTATTTGTCGAACGCCACGGGTTATGTGGTTCAAGAAGCTTATAAACTAGATTTCATTTCGGATACGGCTGAAAGTATTGGAAAGAATATCCAAACATTGGCTGGTATTACTGAAAATGGACTCCAGACCTCCGGATTTTATTTTGGGTTTCTATTATTGATGATTTTAGCTCTAGGGATGTATGTGGCGTATACCGGATTATTAAAACGAGAAACCACGAAAGCAGTTCGAGCCGTGATTAATTTTGTGATGATTTTTCTACTTTCGGGTTCTTTTATTGCGTATGCGCCTACCTATATCACAAAAATTAATGACTTTAGTTCAGATGTTAGTGAAGCGGCTCTTAGCCTTGGGACCGAGATTGTTGTACCCAATTCAAAAAGCCAAGGAAAAGATAGCGTGGATTTGATTCGGGATAGTTTGTTTTCAATTCAAGTCCAGCAGACTTGGTTACTCTTGCAATTTGATGATTCCAATATAGAGGAAATTGGCGAAGATCGGGTCAACAAGATTCTATTCGTGAGTCCGGATGAAAACAAGGGCAAGGATCGGGAAGAAGCGGTCAAAGCGGAGATTGAAGACAATGACAATGCGAATCTAAGTATAACCAAGACCATGAGCCGCTTAGGGACCGTGATTTTTTTGGTGCTGTTCAATATTGGGATTTCCTTCTTTGTCTTTCTTCTGACAGGAATTATGTTGTTTTCACAAATTCTCTTCATTATCTTTGCGATGTTTCTACCTATTAGCTTTTTATTGTCGATGTTGCCAACTTATGAAAGTTTGGGGAAAAAGGCGATTATTCGCTTATTCAATACGATTATGATGCGAGCGGGAGTGACCTTGGTTATCACCACGGCATTCAGTATTTCTACCATGTTTTTCAATATTTCAGCGACCTATCCCTTCTTTATGGTAGCATTTCTGCAAATTGTGACTTTTGCCGGGATTTATTTCAAATTGGGGGACATTATGAGTATGTTCAACCTCCAAAGCAATGATAGCCAGTCAATGGGCAGACGTGTCATGCGGAAACCGCAAATGTTGATGAATCGTAAACTACGGCAACTTAATCGAAATGTTGGGCGAACATTGGCTTTTGGTGGTGGTGCAGCAGTTGGTGGGAAACTAGCAAAAGATCAATCAAAAACCAGATCGAAGTCTTCTGGTTGTTCTCCACGAAAGAATCCATCATTATCTAACAATAAAGAGGTAATATCTGACCCGAATAAGGAAAATCCAATCTCAAAAAATAAGAAACAATCTCGAATGAATTTGGCCGGAAGAAAAATCGGCAAGGTACTAGATACCCAATCAATGGTAAAAGCCAAAGCACAACAAGTAAAGGATCAAGTAAGGAATACACCAACTAATTTGAAATACAATCTGCATAAAGAAATCGAAAAGACGAAAAAAGTACCAGAAGAATTCAAGCGTGGACTTGTCCAAGAAAAAGCGAATCGAGCGGAGTTGCGAGAAAAACAACGACAACGTAGAGATGATAAAATGGCTGAAAAGCGGAAAGTATTGGGAAATTCAGCAAATCGTCATAGAAAAGGTAGGAGCAATGTTCCGATAAAAGAGGAATCCAAATCTCAGAAAAGTAAGATACCAAAGAATGTACCAGCCAATCGAATTGTAAAAATGAATTCGAATCCTGAAATCAAAAGAAGACTCTCAAATCAAAAATTGAGTACGAAAGAAAATAATCAACCAGTAAGAAAAGTGACTCCTATCCAACAGGCGAAGAAGCGATCTATTCTTGCAAAAGCAGGCAATCGAAAAGTACAAAAAAGAGTGAGTCATCCTCCAAAACTAAGGCCGGGTGAGACTAAATGACCATAAGAAATTTGAGTACAATCTCGTTGGCAATCCTGACGATTTCTTTTATGGGCATCTTGATGTGTGTCGGCTTATTATTTGGTGAGGATAGTGAAGGAAGCAACAGTTCTGGTACCTCTCCCGGTGGCAGTAGTGTCTCAGAAGAAGTATTAAAACATCGGTCACTGGTAGAAAAGTATGCCAAGGAATCGGACATTTCAGATTATGTACCGATTCTTTTGGCGATTATTCAAGTGGAGTCGGGTGGTACAGCAAAAGACGTGATGCAAAGCTCTGAATCAGCTGGCTTACCACCTAATTCTTTAGATACCGAGGCATCCATTAAACAAGGGTGTTTCTATTTTGCTTCTCTGGTTAAACGAGCTAAAGAGTTAGGCTGTGATCAAGATAGTATCATCCAAGCCTATAATTATGGTGGAGGCTATATAAATCATGTCGCAAAAAATGGAAAGAAGCATAGTTTTGCTTTGGCGGAATCCTTTTCAAAAGAAAAATCAGGTGGTCAAAAAGTTGATTACCCCAATCCAATCGCCATTAAAGAAAATGGCGGGTGGCGCTACAACTACGGAAATATGTTTTATTGTTTGTTGGTGAAACAATATCTGACCACGATACAGTTTGATGATAAAACAGTCCAAGGGATTTTTGACGAGGCATTTAAGTATGAAGGAATGGCTTATGTATTTGGTGGATCAAGTCCCGCAACGGGTTTTGATTGCAGTGGCTTAACTCAATGGTGTTATGCCAAAGTTGGTCTGAAACTTCCACGGGTGGCACAGGATCAGTATGATGCCATGAGTCATATTGACCTAAAAGATGCCAAGCCAGGAGATTTAATTTTCTTTCACTCAACTTATGATGCTGGTACTTACGTGACTCATGTCGGCATTTATGCAGGAGAGAATCAGATGTTCCATGCGGGAGATCCAGTGGGCTGGACGAATCTTACCGAACCCTATTGGCAGCAACATCTTATCGGAGCCGGTCGATACAAACAATAGAAAAGAGGAATGGAAAATGAACATAAAAATTGAACGAAGTCAGAAGGAGAAGACTCCAAAAAAGAAGAAAGAACGAGTAATTTCAGTGGGCAAGCATCGAAAAATGGTTCTTGTCCTTTGGTTTTTATTGTTTTGTAGTCTCGCTTTTGGGATATACAAAAATTTCACAGCAATTGACCGACACACGACTCATGAGAAAGTGGTTGTGAAAGAAAAAATAGTGAATACTTCTGGTGTCGAGAACTTTACGATTGATTTTGCGAAGGAGTATTTTTCTTGGAAGAATGACAAAGAAGCCATCGAAAAGAGAATGACTACTCTTGAACAATATCTGACTGAGGAAGGGGTGACTTTAAGTCAAGATATGGTTCGAGCGGATATTCCCACTAGTTCCGAAGTTCAAGTAGTAAAAATTCTAGATGTTGAGAAGCACTCAGAAGAATTTGTTATTTCATTTTTAGTGGAGCAAAAGATTACAGAGGGGAAAAAGACACAACAGGTTTTTTCTGCATATCAAGTGAGGATATTTGAAGATAAAAAAGGCAACCATATTGTGACGAGTCTGCCTACGATGATTGGAAAACCAGAAAAAGTGAAGTATGTGGAAAAACCAGTGGCAAGTGATTCAGAAATTGATGCCAAAACAGCGGAAGAAATCACTGAATTTTTAGAGACATTTTTCAAGCTTTATCCAACTGCATCAGAAAAAGAACTTGAGTATTATGTAGAAAATGATGTTATGCGACCAATCAATTCGAATCTTAAATTTGTGGAATTAGTGAATCCAATTTATACACAAAATGAAAAAAGTATTCAAGTGAGAGTTGATGTAAAATACCTTGATACTCTATCAAAAGTAACGAATTACTTTCAGTATGAATTGGAATTACAAAATGATGGAAATTGGAGAATTATTGTCTCTGAATAAAAACAAGTTAGAATAATAGGTGAATGATGTTATTGTTGGTAGAGTGAATTCACCAAGTAAGGTGGATCAATCATGGGGAACCGTATCATAAATGATGCGGTTTTTTAGTATTAATTTCTGAGATTAATATTGATTTAATGGTTTTTTTGGAAGGGAACCGCAGGAGAAAATGATACGAGTGTCCTAGTTAATCTGTATCATTTAGTGGAGCAAGGCTAAGTAATGCGTATGAAATCAAGGTTCTATAATATTTTGTGTTGGTGGAAAATCGAAACCGATTTTCTGCCAACACTTTTTTCTTGTATGCAAATCAAAAAGAGACTCACAAAAGAAATAAGCATCTGTATCTGTTCATAAAACTGTCTCCTAAGTTTAGTGTCAATTTATTTGACGGATATTTATAAGTTACTATCGGTTTGGATTGGTAACACTAAATTGGGAATAACTACATCCTTGACTTGGGATGTAGCAGTACGCTCTTAGTGCTAAATTTGAAAATCATAATTTGATGCTACTGCCGGGAGTTATTCGGCAGACTTATCCTACACACTTACATTAAACAACATCTATGAGTGACTTTTCTAGTTACTGATTCTTTTTGCGGGAAATAGAAAAGTCATTTTTTCGAAAAAAACTCAGAAAATACTACTTGCAATAATTCTGGATGGCCATTATGATAGTAACAACAGGAAAATCTACTAAGTACAGCCAGAGACTTGTACTCAGCTAACTAGTTTATTCCAGAATGCTGCATAATTTGATAGATTCATACTTTTATGTTTTTTTGCATATCGAAGTAGGTAGTCATATTTTGACTATCCAATTTGATAAAATATCGTTTATGCGAAACGTACTATAGTTGGTGCATCACTAGAGTTAAAAGTGTACAATGCTTAGTTTTTTTGAATCTTTATCGCAAATAGCTTCAAAAAACACTTTTTTGGATACTTTGGAAATATTTAGTTGAGTATAGTATAAATAGTATAATATGAACAATTGTGACAAATAATAATTTTTTGGGAGTGAGTAAAGTTAGATGGGAAGACCCTTAGCAAAAGGCCTAGCTGTCGTAGCCGTCAGTCTCATCACACTAGCAGACAAAACGTCACCAATCTCAGAACAGTACCGGACGATTCGGACCAATATCCAGTTTGCTTCAGCAGACAAAAAAATTCAGACCATCGTCGTGACTTCCTCTGGACCATCAGAGGGTAAATCCACGACTTCAGCGAATCTTGCCGTAGTTTTCGCTAGTTCCGGTCAACGTGTGCTTTTGGTGGATGCGGATATGCGTAATCCAACTGTTCACAAAACATTTGGGTTAAGTAATGATACCGGTCTGAGCCTCGTCTTGAGTGCCAATCAAAGCGTCTTGGAAAATGCGCGCACAGTCGGAATCGAAAATCTGGCCATCTTACCAAGTGGTCCTAAGCCGCCAAACCCTTCTGAATTACTGGGCTCTGTACGTATGAACCAAGTCATTGAGGAAGCACGCCACCTGTATGATGTTGTTATTTTCGATATGCCACCCGTGGTCGCCGTGACGGACGCTCAGATTATGGCGTCAAAAGCTGACGGCACACTGCTAGTTGTTAGAGAAAACGTCACGCGAAAAGATGCATTAACCAATGCGAAAAATATGTTGGAAATGGTACAAGCGCGAGTATTAGGCGTGGTATACAATGGCACGCAAAATATGAAAGACCAAGGTTACTACTATTATTATGGTAATTAAGTTGAATTGATTTGAGGAGGAGATTGGATGATTGATCTTCATTGTCATATCTTACCGGGAGTAGATGATGGGGCAGATACGTTAGCTGATAGCATTGCCATGGCAGAAAAAGCCATCAGCCAAGGCATCACACATATCTTGTGTACCCCCCATCATAATAATGGGAAATATGTGAATCCGAAAGCTGCGGTTATCGATAAAGTGACTGAGCTCCAGGCGGAACTCGATCGTCGTAACCTCCCTCTGACCCTACTGGAAGGGCAAGAGGTGCGGATTACGGGGGATTTAGTAGAAGAAATCCAACAAGATCAGATTTTGTTTACAGATTTAGCAGATACCTATCTTTTGATTGAATTTCCTACGATGGATGTCCTAGCCTATACAGAGCAACTTTTTTCAAGCTGCGAAATATGGGAAAGGTGCCAGTCATCGTCCATCCGGAAAGAAATGCGAAGTTTCGTGAAGATCCCAATCGCCTTATTCCATACTTGGAGATGGGGTGCCTCGCGCAACTCACCGCTCCAAGCTACATAGGTGTCTTTGGTAAAGACATCCAAAAGACGGCAAAGCAGATGGTTGAGCATAACCTCGTTCAGATGATGGCGTCTGACGCTCATGGTATCAAAAAAAGAACGTTTGCAATGAAAGAAGCCTTTCACCAAATCGGACATGACTTTGATGAAGAAAAAGTCAAAGCTATGGAACAAGTGGCGAAAGATTTGATAAATGGGGATGTGGTCACATACCCAGATTATACAGAAGTTAAGAAGAAACGGTTTGGATTATTTTAGTTGAGCTGACGATGTTACTTATAAAATTTTTTGGAAATAGAGAGATGAGAAAAACAGTAGGAGTATGAATGATGATGACGGAAAACTTTTTTTATATCATGAAGGCGGATGATTTAAAAAAGCACTACCAAGATCAGTATTTTAAGTTGCAATGGGTCGATCAAGAAAAATTGAAAAGACAAAAAGGCTATGATTTTGTTAAACGAGGAATTGATGTTGTTGGCGGAACCGTTGGATTAGTTCTTGCTTCACCGCTCATGGCATATGTAGCTTATAAAATTCGCCAAGAAGAACCTGGCTCGCCAGTGGTTTTTGCCCAAACACGGGTCGGGCGCAATGGCAAATTGTTCACCATGTATAAATTTCGTTCTATGTGTATCGATGCTGAAGAAAAATTAGCAGAACTAATGGAACAAAATGAAATCGATGGTGCTATGTTTAAAATGAAAGACGATCCTCGAGTTACCAAAATTGGTAAAATGATTCGTCGCACCAGTTTAGACGAACTACCTCAACTCTTAAATGTCGTTAAAGGGGATATGAGTCTGATTGGTCCTCGACCACCTTTGGAAAGAGAAGTCGCTGAATACTATCCCCATGACATGCAACGGTTATTGGTAAAACCAGGTTGCTCAGGTTTATGGCAAGTCAGCGGACGAAATGAAGTTGGCTTTGAAGAAATGGTGGACTTCGATGTGGAGTACATCCAAAATCGTAGTACTTTGAATGATATCAAGATTATATTCAAAACTATTAAAGTAATGATTAAGCCGAATGGGGCATATTAAATTAGTGAGTGTACCAAGTGTTTTTTTAATAACGAATAGCGATAGTGACTAGAGTGTAAGAATGACTTAATATAAGATAGTTTATTGTTTTTTCATTGATTGTGGTTTTTATAAGTATCAAGAAAAGACTAAGTTGTCAGTTTAAAGTTGAACGAAGGAACTATTTAGAAATTTAGATGATTGTTAGTAAAAAATATTTTCTACTGAAATTATTGAAAAAAGAACTAGAATAATTACTAAATTGATAAAATTTAATGGAGAAAGTAAAATGAATAATTCAAATTTGTTAGGTAGTTTTCCTTTGTTTTTGGGAAGTATGGAACAACTTACCTCTGAGATTGTTAATAATGTTGAAAAAAAAGCCTTTTTTGCTATTAATACAGATTGTTACTTAATTGCTCAGAAAGATTCCGAATATAGAGATATCTTGAAAAATTCTAATGGAAGTGTTTATGTTGACGGTATGGGAATTATATATGGACAAAAGTTTTTAAAAATGCCAGTAGCTTCCGAAAGAATTTCTACAACTGATTTATTTCCGTATCTATTTGCTTACATTGAAAATAAACAGATTATTGGAAAAAAAGTTTACTTATTAGGTGGAAAAAAAAATACTGCGAGAAAGGTAGCAGAAAAGTTTTCTTCAGAATACTCATATCTGGAAATTGTTGGACACCATGATGGATATAGCATTGATTTTCAAGATTCTTCTAATATTATAAAAAAAATAAACGAAGCAAATGTTGATTTTTTATTTGTTGGATTTGGGTGTCCCCTACAAGAAAAATGGGTAAATGATAATTTTCACAAGTTGAATGTTAAATGTATAATGACTTGTGGTGGTTTATTCGATTACTATGCAGAAAATGTTAAACGTGCTCCCAAATGGATGCAAAAAATTGGATTAGAATGGTTTTATAGATTTTTACAGGAACCCAAAAGACTTTTTAGAAGGTATTTTTACGGAAACATGTCCTTTGGTCTTTTATTAATAAAACATAAATTTAATAAGGAGTTTTTATAAGATGATAGATGTATACATGTGTGGGACACCATTACATATGCTATCAGCGTTCTCTTTAATACCTCAAAGAAAAAATAGCGCAATAATTTTTTTTGAAACTTATAATCAAGATATTTACAATTTTTATAAGGAAAGAAAGAAAAATATTGATATTTTTAACTATCTTATTGATATTCAAATCGTTAAAAGAAATTCATCGTTAGATAGATCTTTCCTAGGTTATTTAGTTGATTATCTGATGTATAAAAAAATAATTAATCAAAAATTTAGATTGATTACTTATACTTGGAATCCAAATAGCTTGTTTTTTTCTTCAAATATTTTTTTTAAACTATCTAAATCTGTTATCTGTATAGAAGATGCAGAACTAGTTTATAAGTATCCTCAAGATTCCTACTTGAAGCGATTATTGAGAGAAAAAATTTATAGAATTGAATATGATTTTGTAGATAAAGAGAAAGTAAAAGAGTTTTATTTGACAGATAGAAAAAAATTCAAAGAAAATATTCAAAAAAAAGCTATTAATTACTCTATTGTTAAAAATCTGGATAAATTAGTAATTAGCAAAAAAAACAAACAGTTTGTTCTTGATTTTTTTGATTTCCCTAAGGAATTGGAGAATCTAGCTAAAAGTGGTAAAACTGCTCTATTAATGACTCAACCTCTTTCAGAGACAAACTATATTAAAGAGACGGAAAAAAAAGAAGTATTTAATCATATGTATAATATATTAGTTATTAAGGGATATAAAGTTATTTTAAAAAAACATCCATTGGACACCACAATCTACGAATTTGAAAAAAGTATAGAAAAAATAAACCAATTTGTTCCATCTGAGCTATTTAGAATTACTTTAGTTAAATTTGATTTAGCAATCAGTGTGAATACGAGCGGAGTATTTTCTGTTCCCGCCATCAAGAAACTAAACGTTTGTGAGTCATTCTTTGATGTCCCTAATGCTAATAACGTTATAAATAAAATTAATGAGATGAGTAAGGAATTTTAAAATGAAAACAAAGAGCTGTTACTTGTATCAAATTATTGTGTTTTTATCAATTATATTTTTTTTAAATGAGCGGCTTTATATTCATTCTGGTCAAGTATCTGGAGTCTACAATGTATATATATCTATATATTTCTTTTTATTATTTTTATTAGGATTATTTTTATTTAAAATTCAATTTACTACAAAAGAATTGCTTTTATTTACATTGCTAATAACAGGAATAGGATTAAATATTCTATATAGGAATTCTGTCTTTTCGGAAAGCATCAGGTATTTATTAGATATATCAATTATCTTTTTTTGCTCTAAGATTGTTTTAAATTCAATAGTATTTTTATCAAAATGTATTATAATTAATGGATTTATTTCACAAATGATTTTTCAAAATGGAAGTTTTTCCGAAAGAGGTTCGGGTTTCTTTGTGACAAGTCCAACCAATTTCTCAGTAATTATTTGTTTATCTTTGATTTTGTTAGTTGAACATTATCGCCACCAAGATATACGGGAAATATTTAGTATTATTCCGTATACTTTTCTTAGCTTTTACTTAATATATAGTTCTGAATCTCGAAGTGTATTGATGTATGCGTTAATGTACGTTGTAATAGTTATATCTAAACGCTTATATAATAATCGTAATTTTTTTCTAAGATTTGCCTTGATATCTCTTCTTATCATTTCTGTTCCATATTTTTATCAAATTTTAACTGAGATACTGAATCAACGGGATAATGGTACGGAGAGTAACAGTACACGGCTTTTCTTATACTCTAATTTGGTTAAAAACTATTTTGCAAATCCAGTAGGAATTGTTATTGGGAATGGTGCTGGCTCAGCATATAACTTAGTTAGTGGGCTTGTTGGGATGAAATTCCCAGTACATTTTGATTTTTTAGCGATTGCTTATGATTTTGGGATTTTCTTTTTTGGTTTATTAGCTGCTTTTGTTAAATTAATTTATAGAAGACTCAATATTGCAATAGTGGGAATAATAGTGGTAGCCAATTTTCATAATTTACTATTATTCCCACTAGGTCTAACCTATACTTTCTTAATTTGGAGTTACTTAATTCATTCAGAGAATGAATTAAGTAGTTTTATTGTCAACCAGAAAGGAGTTGAAATATTATAATTACAACCTTGAAAAAATCAAAATTAATAAGATCTAGTTTCTGGTATACAATCGGTAATTTTTTTATTAAAGGAATTTCTTTTGTTACGATTCCAATATTTGTTAATATTACTTCACAAGCTGAATATGGACTAATTAATAATTTTACTTCTTTTGTTTCAATCTTTTCTCTAGTTGTTGGATTGAGTTTAAATTCGTGTGTTAATAATGCTAGTTTTGATTATCATGATGAAATTAAGGAGTTTTTATCTAGTGTCTTATTTTTAGCAACTAGTAGTTTTTTGATTTTTGTATTTTTAGGGAATATCATGTTTTTATTCAGAAACAGTATTTTTGATATGAATCCTTTAGTATTTAATTTAATGCTAAGTCAGAGTTTTTCTACTTTTCTTGTTGCTTATGTACAGGCTTATTTTACAATTCATTTTGAACATTTTAAATATTTAGCCTTGTCTCTAATCTCCACTACATTAAATGTAGGAATTTCTGTTTTGTTAATGCAAACACTATTACAAAGTAATAAGTACTTAGGTAGAGCTCTCGGAGGTGCTCTGGGATTAGGGATAATAGCTGTAATTTTATATATGATAATAATGTTTAAAGGAAAAAAATTAATTGATATATCATATTGGAAATATGCACTTAAGATTTCATTACCACTTATTCCTCATACTTTGTCTAATGTAATGCTAGCACAATTTGGTAGAATAATGATCAATTCATCTCTGGGAGCCTCACAAGCAGGGATTTACTCTTATATAAGTAATATCGGAATTATTTTGAATGTAGTTTGGCAGTCTACTAATAATGCATGGGTTCCATGGTTCTATGGCGAAATGAATAAAAAAATATACTAATATTAAAAAAGTAAGTAATTACTATTTATTAGCTTTTACCGTATTATCTATTGTTGTAATGGTCGGATCTGTTGATTTAGCTCGAATTATGGCGCCTGAAGAATACTATTCTGGTTTGTCATTAGTAATTCCAATCTCACTAGGGTATTTTTTTCAATTTTTATATAGCTTACCTGTTAACGTAGAGTTTTATGAAAAGAAGACAACTTATATAGCTTTAGGAACAGTGGCAAGTGCAATTGTTAATATTGGGTTAAATATTGTTTTTATACCAAAATTGGGGATTATCGCGGCAGGGTATACTACAGTTGTCACGTATTTCTTACTATTTCTATTTCATTATTTTATGGCAAAAAAAATTACAAATCGACAACTTTTTAACACTTCTAAAATATGGTTTATTATTGTTTTCATAATTATTTTTTCTGTTGTGTTACATTTAGTCATTAACCATCTAATCTTAAGATATACTCTGTTATTAGTATGTTTAGTAGTGATAGGTGGATATTTTATAAAAAATAAAAAAAGAATTTTGCAAGAGTTTAATTCTTAAGGAGAGAGCATTGTGTTTGAAAACAAAGTGATATTGGTAACAGGTGGAACAGGGTCTATTGGAAGCGAGTTGGTTAGACAATTATTAAAATACAATCCTAAAGCTATTAGGATTTTCAGTAGAGGGGAAGAAAAACAATTTTATATGCAGCAACAATTAGCACAATATAAAAATGTTAGATTTTTAATTGGCGATGTTCGAGATTACCAACGGGTGGAATATGCTAGTCGTGGTGTAGATATTATTTTTCACGCAGCTGCTATGAAACATGTTCCTGCGAGTGAGTATAATCCAATGGAAGCAGTTAAGACTAATGTCAATGGAACACAAAATGTAATCGAAGCTGCAATTAGTAATAATGTGGAAAAATTTGTAGCAATTAGTACAGATAAGGTTGTTAATCCCACTACGACAATGGGGGCAACCAAATTGTTGATGGAGAGGATTGTGATAGCTGCTAATCAATATAAAGGAAAAACTAAAACAGTTTTTTCTTGTGTGCGATTCGGTAATGTAATGGGATCAAGTGGTTCTGTGATTCCTCTTTTCTGCAAGCAAATCGAAAATAACCTTGATCTTACTCTAACTCATAATGAGATGACAAGATTCATGATGTCTATACCACAAGCAGTAAAATTGGTAATAGACGCTGCAAAAAATTCTACTTATGGTGAAACGTATGTCCTAAAAATGCCTTCAATTAAAATATCAACAATTGCTGAGTATATGATTGAAGATTATAACAGAGAACATTCTGACGCATATAAGGGAGAAATTAAAATAACTGGTATTCGTCCGGGAGAAAAATTATATGAAGAATTAATGACTACAAATGAAATCGAAAGATCATTTGAAAATGATAGCATGTATGTCATTCCACCTCTTTTTCATGCTGACGCTCGTGAATATGAAAAATATGAATCAGTAAAAATTACTTCATATTCTTCAAACACAAATGATTTAATGACTAAAAAAGAATTAATGAATGTCATTAAAGAGAATAAAATCATTGAATGGAATTAGGAGTGATCTTATGGAGACTCAATCATCAGTATATGTAATAGCTGAAATTGGTGTTAATCATAACGGAAATGTAGATTTAGCTTTAAAAAGTATTGATGCTGCCAAAGAGTGTGGAGCTAACGCAGTGAAATTTCAAACATTTAAAACAAGTCGTTTAACTTCAAAGAAAGCAGAGATGGCTAATTATCAGAAACAGAATCTTGAAAAAGTTGAATCTCAGTATGATATGTTAAAAAAACTAGAACTTACAGAAGAAGATTTTTTTACAATAAAAGAGTATTGTGAAGAAATGGAGATAGATTTTTTGTCCACTCCTTTTGATGATCAGAGTGCTTCTTTTTTGAAAGAACTCGGGGTAGAAGGAATCAAGATTGGTTCAGGTGATTTGACAAATATTCCTTTCTTGAGAGAGATTGACATGTATGGATTACCAGTTCTATTGTCAACAGGAATGTCAAATATTGAAGAAGTTCGAGAAGCTGTGAATTGTTTTCAATATAGTCCAGTGACATTATTACATTGTACTTCAAATTATCCTGCTATGTCAGAGGATATTAATTTAAATGCGTTAAATACTTTGAAAAATGAATTCTCTTTGCCAATTGGTTATTCAGATCACTCTTTAGGATATGAGGTAGCAATTTGCGCTGTTGCGATGGGGGCAAAGGTCATCGAAAAACATTTTACATTAAGTCAAGATTTGCCAGGCCCTGATCACAAAGCATCGTTGAATCCTCAAGAATTTAAGTCCTTTGTTGAGAAAATCAGAGATGCAGAACTTTTCTTAGGTGATGGAATAAAAAGAGCTATGCCTTCAGAAATTAGTACGAAAAATGTAGCAAGAAAGAGTATTGTATTCACCTCCAATTTAGAAGCGGGTATGAAAATTTCAAAAGATGATATAACGATTAAAAGACCGGGAAACGGTTTAGCTCCAAAATATTTATATGATGTTATTGGTAAAAAGGTTAAAAGAGATGTTAAGTCAGATGATGTACTAACTGAGGATCTATTATAATGAAGAAAATTATAATAATTAGCGGAACACGGGCTGATTATGGAATTTATAAACCAGTAGCCCAACAATTAATAGCAGATAATTGGGATGTGTCTTTTTTAATGTCTGGTATGCATCTCGTGAAGGAACATGGTTATTCTAAAAATGTAATTAAAGAAGATTCTTTTAAAACTATTGGCGAAGTTCAAAGCTTATTTTTGGAGAATTCCAAAGGTAATATGGCCCGCTCCGTTAGTTTAGAAATCGCTGGATTTACTGATGTATTGGAAAGAGAAAATCCGGATTTCGTTTTATTATTAGGTGACCGGGGTGAAATGCTTGCTGCTGCAATCTCCTGCTTATATTTAGGAATTAAGACTGCCCACTTGCATGGAGGAGAGGTTTCTGGAACGGTTGATGAATCTATTCGTCATGCAATAACTAAGCTAGCATCTATCCATTTCTGTGCTACAAATCAAAGTAAAAATCGTATTATCAAAATGGGAGAAAATCCTTGGAGAGTTTTTGAAGTGGGAGCACCTAGAATAGATTCCATTATTCACGAAGAACTTCCCTCTTTCCAAAGTATTAAAAATAAGTATAGTTGGAGTATTGAAAAAAAATCTTATATTCTCTTAGTTTTTCATCCAGTAGTTACAGAAATTGAAAACATTGAATATCAAGTTTCAGAGTTAATTGATGGTGTAAAAAATGTAGGATTACCAATACTTTGTATACTTCCTAATGGAGATGCTGGCGGAGATATTATTCGTTCGGTATATATAGAAAAAAATATTAATAATATTTACTTTATACAAAATTTGACGCCAGAAGAGTATCTAACAGTTTTAAAAGAGTGTTCATTTATGATAGGTAACTCTTCTTCAGGAATTATCGAAGCTGCTTCATTTTCTATTCCAGTAATTAATATTGGAAGTAGACAACTTGGACGCGAAAGATCCGGAAATATAATTGATGTAGAACCTAGTAGTTCAGAAATATTACAAGCAATTAGTAAAATCCAATCTAAAGACTTTCAGGAAAAAGTAAAAAATACAGTTAATGTTTATGGAAGTGGGAACACTTCTGAACAAGTCGTAGAGATTTTAAATAGTATTTTAAATGAGAAGGAATCATTAAAATGGATTCAAAAAAGAATTGCGTATTAGAGATTAATAAAAAAAAGAATGACAAGCCTTATATTATTATAGGTGCAGGTGGTCATGCTAAAGTTGTTGTTGATATTCTATATTCTCAAGAAAAAGAGATTTATGGATTTGTTGATGATAATAGAGCAACTCTAAGAAATTTAAAATATTTAGGTAATGTGGGTTTTCTAAATACCTTATCATTAGAAATTAAAAAAAATTATTATTTTATTATTGCAATTGGTCAATGTTCTATAAGAAGAGCTATATATGAAAAATTAAAAATTCCAAATGAGTTTTATGGGAGTGCTATTCATTCTACTGCTTGTATATCTGATTATTCATTTGTTTCAAATGGAACTGTGATAATGCCTAATGTTGTGGTTAACGCTGATGCTTTGATTGGAAATCACGTTATTTTAAATACTGGGTGTATCATTGATCATGATGGTGAAGTTGATGATTTTGCACATATAGCACCAGGTACTTGTTTGACAGGTGGTGTAAGTGTTGGTGAAGGAACTCTAGTTGGAGTTGGTTCACGATGTGTACCCTTAAAAAAAATTGGTTCTTGGAGTATTATTGGTGCTGGGAGTACAGTTGTGTCTAATATCCCAGATAATGTTTTAGCATACGGAACCCCGGCGAAAATTATGAAAGAAGGAATTAATGATGAATTCTAGAATTTTGTTGTCAAGTCCACATATGGGCGGTACCGAAGAAAAATATGTTGCAAAAGCTTTTAAAGATAACTGGATTGCACCGTTAGGCGAAAACGTTGATAAATTTGAAGAAAGTATTGCAAACTATGTTGAATCTAAGGGAGGTGCTTCGGCACTAAGTTCTGGTACAGCTGCAATTCATCTAGCACTTAGATTATTGAACATTGGGAGAGGAGATATTGTTTTCGCACCAACCTTTACTTTTATTGCTACTGTTAATCCAATCCTCTATCAAGGAGCAGAACCAGTGTTTATTGATTCAGAGCCCGATACATGGAATATGAGTCCAGTCGCATTGGGACACGCTCTTGAAGAAGCAGAAAAAGTAGGTCAATTACCTAAAGCAATTATTGTTGTTAATTTGTATGGTCAGATGGCAAAATATAATGAAATTTTAGCATTGGCAAATCGCTTTAATGTTCCTGTGATAGAAGATGCTGCTGAGTCACTGGGATCAACTTATTATGGAAAAGCATCTGGAACATTTGGAACAATTGGTATCTATTCATTTAACGGAAACAAGATTATTACCACTTCTGGTGGTGGGGCACTGGTTTCTTCAGAGGAAAAATATGTTACTCATTCAAGATTTTTAGCAACACAAGCAAGAGATCAAGCTCCATATTATCAACATAGTGAAATTGGTTATAACTATCGATTAAGTAATGTTAGCGCTGGTATTGGTAGAGGACAAATGGAAGTTCTAGATGATAGAGTTAATAAACGTCGAAGTATTTTTTCAAAATATACCGAAGCTTTTTCAAGTTTTGATCAAGTAAAAATGATGCCAGAAGTTGAAGGTATGAAATCGAATCGGTGGTTATCAACCTTAACATTTGAAAATATCGATTCCATCGACAATATTGTTGAAGTTATTAATAAATTAAATGAGAAAAATATCGAAACTCGGGCACTATGGAAACCACTACATTTACAACCTGTTTTCAATGGATGCAAGTTATATAAACATAGTGAAGAATGTGTTGCGGAAAAATTATTTAATTCTGGTTTGTGTTTACCATCAGGAAGTAATATGACTGATGAAGAGCAGGATTATGTAATTCAAGAATTTAAGAACTTACTTACAGGGATGTGATGAGATGAGAATAGGGATTGTTGGTCTAGGTTCAATGGGAAAACGACGATTGAGATTAATTCAATCTGTTTCTCCAAACGTTTCAATTTGTGGTATTGATACAAATAAAACTCGGTGTGATGAAGTTTCAAATGATTTTAATATTGAAACCTTTTCTAATCTAGAACAGGCCAAAAATTTATTTGAAATAGATACAGTCTTTATTTGTACATCACCCATCACACACGAGGTAATAATTTCTCAAGTACTTGATTTGGATTGTAATATTTTTACAGAAATAAATTTATTGAATAACTACTATCCTGAAGTACAAAAGAAAGCTAAAGAAAAAAATAAAATTTTATATCTATCTTCAACATTTCTAAAGCGGAAAGAGATTAAGTATATTCAAGATAAGCTTAACAATGATAACAATTTTTCTTATCGTTATCATGTTGGACAATATTTGCCAGATTGGCATCCATGGGAGAGATATCAAGATTTTTTTGTTGCTCGTAAAGAAACAAATGGCTGCCGAGAAATCTTCGCAATTGAATTACCATGGATTATTAAGACTTTTGGAAAAATAAAGAAAATGGAAGTTATATCAAAAAAAATATCCGCATTAGATATTGATTATCCGGATAGTTATAACCTACTACTGGAACATGAAAATGGAGTAGTTGGAAGTTTAACTGTAGATATAGTGTCTAGAACTGCAAAACGTGAATTATCTATTATCAGTGAAAGCTGTCAAATTGAATGGCATGGAAATCCAGACAGCTTGTATGTTTGGAATGCTGAAAAAGAAAGCATGGAGAAAATTGAGCTATATAGTGAAGTTACTCATAATGATGCATATTCTCATACAATAATTGAAGATGCTTATTTAGAAGAAATAAAAGAATTTTTCAACGTTATTTCAGTTAATGCACCGAGTGAGTACGATTTTGATCAAGATAGTTACACTATCGATTTAATTAATAAGATTGAGGGATTAAATAGATGAAAGTCATTTTTTTTGGATTAGGTTCGATAGGAAAGCGACATTTGAAAAATTTAACTGATTATGGAAAAAGAAATGATATTGATTTTGAGATTACATCGTATCGTTCTGGAAAATCTCCTGAAGATGATAATGATAAGAATGTAACTTTTATTTATTCTGATACAGAGTTAGCTGATCATTATGATATTGCATTTATCACAAATCCTACCTTCAAGCATTTAGAGACGATATCTTTAATTGAACCTAGAGTAGATTATATTTTTTTGGAAAAGCCAGTATTTTCTAGTAGTGAAAATCTTACAGATTTAAAAGTAGATTACAATAAAGTTTATGTTGCTGCACCCTTGAGATACAAAAAGGTACTACAATTCGCAAAAGAACTGTTAACTTCATTAGAGGTTTATTCAGGTAGAGTAATATGTTCTACTTATTTACCTAATTGGCGTCAAGGTGATTACAGGACAAATTATTCTGCAATAAAATCTATGGGGGGCGGAGTCGAATTAGATTGTATTCATGAGTTGGATTATGTTGTTGATTTTTTTGGGTTGCCTGACAAAGTTAACAAAGTATTTGGTAAATACTCAAATCTAGAAATTGACAGTAATGATTTAGCAATATATTTACTTCAGTACTCCGATAAAATAATAGAAATTCATTTAGATTATTTTGGCCAACCTTCAACTCGTAAGTTCCAATTTTTCACATCAAAAGGTAATTTGGAAGTTGATTTATTGGAGAATAAAGTAATTCTGAACGGAGAATCTGTTGCAGAATTTGAAGAACAACCGAATCAAATGTATCAAAATGAAATTCAATATTTTATGTCAATTGTTGTGGAAAATAAATCGAACTGGAATAATCTATATCATGCCAATAAAGTTCTAGAAATTGCGGAGGAAAACAGATGAATATCTTATTTACTATTTGTGGCAGAGCCGGATCCAAGGGGTTAAAAAATAAAAATTTGAAATCCTTAGCTGGAAAGCCACTTGTAGGATATGCTATTTCATTAATTCATTTGTTTAAGGAAAATCATCCTGAATTTAATTGTGTGATTGGATTAAACACAGATAGTAATGAATTAAAAGAAATTACGAAGCAACTTGATTCTGAAATAATATTAGTCGATCGTAAGGATCAATTAGCTACGGACACTGTTGGAAAAATCGAGGTTATTAGAGATACCTACTTAGCTATAAATAATGACTCGATTGCTTTTGATTTAATTGTGGATTTAGATATCACCTCACCTTTAAGAGAGTTGTCAGATTTAGAAAATCTTGTACAAAATCATATTGATGATATTGATAAAGATATATATTTTTCAGTGGTAACTGCGAGAAGGAATCCATATTTTAATATGGTTAAAAATTACAATAATCAAATTAGTATTGTTAATCAATCCAACTACACATCAAGACAACAAGCACCAGAAGTTTATGATATGAATGCTTCTATGTATTCATTTAAGCCAGATTTTTTGAAAGAACACACATATATTTTCGATGGAAAATGTGGAATAATTGAGATGAAAGATTATTTGATACTCGATATTGATAGTGAAGAGGATTTTGAATGGTTGGAATTTCTAATGCCGAAATTTTTAAAGGATTCTGATGCGTTACAGCTGGTTCATCAAAATTAATTTTATGAAGGATGAATAACAATGAAAAAAGTCCGTAAAGCTATCATCCCCGCAGCGGGGTTAGGTACACGGTTTTTACCAGCGACAAAAGCGATTGCCAAAGAAATGTTGCCAATTGTTGATAAGCCAACGATTCAATTTATCGTTGAAGAGGCGATTGCTTCTGGCATTGAAGATATTTTGGTGGTAACTGGTAAAGGCAAGCGGCCGATTGAGGATCATTTTGATGCGAATTTGGCGTTGGAACAAAATCTTGCAGAAAAGAATAAGACTGAGTTGTTGGCATTGGTCGAAGCGACGACTGCTATTAACTTGCATTTTATTCGTCAAAAACATCCGCTAGGTTTGGGACATGCGGTCTTGCAGGCGAAGGCTTTTGTGGGGGATGAACCTTTTATCGTGATGTTGGGAGATGACATCATGGAAGATAAGGTACCTTTAACGAAACAGCTGATTGATGATTATGAACAAACTCAAGCATCGACTTTGGCCGTAATGAAGGTTCCCCATAACGAAACTTCTAAGTACGGGATCATCAATCCAAATAAGGAAGTTTCTAAGGGCTTGTATGATGTGAATTCTTTTGTGGAAAAACCAAAGCCTGAAGATGCACCTAGCGATTTAGCGATTATTGGTCGCTACTTATTGAAACCTGAAATCTTTGAAGTTTTAGAAAATCAAACTCCTGGTGCGGGCAATGAAATTCAGTTGACGGATGCCATTGATAGTTTGAATAAGATTCAACGGGTTTTTGCCCATGAATTTACAGGCAAGCGTTATGATGTTGGTGACAAACTAGGCATGGTTGAAGCTAATGTGGAAATGGGTCTGAAACATCCTGAAATTGGTGAAGAATTGAAGGCTTATATTAAGCGTCTTGCTGCAACGCTATAATTACATTGTCAAATATATTTGATTTCCTTAAGTAATTGTTGATTAGGATTTTTTTGATTTCTTCTATATAATGTCTCACAGATCAAATTTGCTTTGACATCCCCCACTAACTTAATTATCATTAAGAATAGCGTGTTATTGAGTAAATAGGCAGTACTTTTGTTTAACTTAGTCAGGGAAATGAGGGATCATTCATTGTCAACAGGGAAAAAAATCATTTTAGGAATCGTTGGACTAATTCTTGCAATCACATTGGTAGTAGTCGGACTTGGTGCCAAGGTTTATTTCGATGTCCGAGGGTCAGCGGATCAGACGTATGAATCTGTTAAACGTAAAAACCCAGCCAAGCGGGAACAGGCAGTAGACTTGGGAGAGCAAGATTCTTTTTCAGTCTTGTTACTTGGGATCGATACCGGGGACTTGGGTCGGACGGAACAAGGGCGTTCGGATACCATGATGGTGGCGACGGTTAATCCGAAAGATAAGAAGACTACGATTGTCAGCATTGCCAGAGATACCTATGTGCCGATCGTGGGTCATGGGACAGATGATAAGATTAACCACGCCTATGCCTTTGGTGGGGCGGCGATGTCGATGGATACGGTGGAAAGTTATCTAGATATTCCGATTGATCATTATGTAGCTATTAACATGAAAGGCCTCAAGGAACTGGTAGATGCGGTAGGTGGCGTGGAGGTTTCCAATAGTGGTGAGTTCACTCAAAGTGGCTATACCTTCAAGCATGGCTTAAACACGTTGGATGGCGATAGGGCACTTGCCTTTTCCCGGATGCGTAAGGAAGATCCTCGAGGAGACTATGGTCGGCAAGAACGGCAGCGAGCCATCGTCGTCGGTGTCGTGAAGAAGCTGTTGTCGATGGATGGGATTACTAAGTATCAAGAAGTCTTAGAGGCGATGGAGTCCAATGTGACCACGGATATGCATTTTGCTGACATGAAGAAGATTGCCTTGAATTATCGGGATGCCTTTACCAATGTGAAGACAGAACAGATGCAAGGAGAAGGCTTCATGCAAGACAATATCAGTTACCAAAGGGTTTCCGAAGATGAGTTGAAACGGGTGCAAGACATCTTGAAAGGTGAGTTGGACCTTTAAGTACCAATAGTGATGAATGGCGTCCTGATGTGGGGCGCCATTTTTGTGAAAGGAAGTGGGTGACGTGAGAGTAAGCAAGAGCGTGGGTAAGCGCCCCATAGAACAGTACCTGTACGTCAAATAACCCGACCTATAGAATAGAATCGGGAATGTTTGGCGTTTTTAGTTACGAGAAAAATGTTGTTGTACATCCTTGTTCCAAGGCAACAGTTGATCTAAAGTTTCTGCTGAAAGTACGGGAAGATTTGGTATCTTATCAAATAGAAACTCTAGATACTTTACAGGATTCAATCCGTTAAGTTCTGCTGTTTTATATACACTCAGAATGATTCCTGAAGTTCGTGCTCCTTCAAGACTTGTGGAATGCAACCAATTTTTCCGTCCTATCACCAGCTCTTTGATATTTCGCTCCGCACGATTATTTGTGAGTTCTAAACGACCATCTTCAAAAATAGGTTCAAAACCACTTCGTAGTTTACACGCATATTGAACGGCTGCATCCAACTTGGATTTTGCAACAGGATCTATCGTTGCCATCCACTCATAAAAAGCAATAAATAATGGACGCAGTTCTTGTTGCCGACAGCTTAATCGCTTCTCAGGAGAAAAGTCTTTCCATTTCTTTTCTAGGACAAACCATTTATCCAATTGTTTGACTGCTTGAGCTGCGGGAATATCCGTGTTTTTCTTTCCTTTTGGAATTGCTTCGAAAAATTTCCGCCGAACATGCGCGAAACAATAGACAAGTCGTACACTTTCCACGGCATTATACCCGCTATAGCCGTCACAGTGTAAATACCCTGTAAACTCCTTGAGAAAAGTTTTCGGAACATCTCCAGCACGACTTTCGTCGTGGTGATAATAAACGATGGGATGCTGACTGTCTTTTCCTGTACAAAACTGCCAGTAATAGGTATCTGTTTTGGCACTTTCAATCACACGATAACTTGTTTCATCCCCGTGTAGAATCTCTTCTTGATTAAGATAGACTCTTAATCGTTCTCCTAAAGGGTCTAACGCGTTTTGCACTGCTTTAATATGCCAATTGGTGATATTATCTCTCGAAATATCCAACCCATGTGTTTGTTTCCAATAGTTCTCTTGCCGATAGGCAGGAACTTTCTGACCAAATTTCATCCGGATCGTTTCCGCCACTAAACTATTGGAACCTAAGCTATTAGAAATCAAAGGTTTAGGAACGATCGCTTTTTTAAAAGAAGAAAGTCCTTCTTTTTCGCAGCTTTTACAACAATAGGTATGTTGATAATGGGTGAGACAATCCAACATAGCCTGATGGAAACGAATTTCTTCTCGTACTTTTGTCCGTCCGATATCTTTCATCTGTGAACCGCAATGTTCACAAAATTGTTCTTCCAAAGGAAGGAGATGTTCTTTCTCTGTTATAGGTAAGTGTTTGATTTTGTCTGCTTTCGTTCCTACAACTCGTTGATGTCCTTTTACTGGAATAATGGTGGCAGCTGCTTCTGGAACACTTACAGAAATTTCTTCATCACTAAAAAGATTCAATTGCCCATTCGTTTCCTCAAAGAGAGTCTCTTTAGAGCGTCCAAATAATTTGTTGGTTAAATAATTGACCTTTTCATTCAATAGTTGGATTTCAGTTGTAAGATTCTGGATGGTTTGTTGTTGTGCTTGATTGGTTTTATGGGCTTCTTGAAGCAACTGAAGCAACGTATCTGTAGTTTCCAAAATTTTTCACCACCTTGAATCGAACTGATTTTGTTACAGAATACCACAAGAAACGCACAAGAAATAGGGGTTCAACACATTTTTTGTGTTAACCCCCCAGCTTAAAAAACTCCTTTTTTTCCTGGCAAAATAGCTCGAGGTTGATCGATACTTAATCCTTCTAACAACCATCGAACCTGTTGGTTCGTTAAGGTTCGAACTTCGTCTTTCGTCCGAGGCCATTTTAACTTGCCGTTTTCTATCCGCTTATAACAGAGAAGAAAACCATCACCGTCCCAATAGAGAAGTTTGAAACGGTCTTGACGGTTCCCGCAAAATAAAAAAACGGCATCTTCGTAAAGCTCGAGTTGATACTCTTGTTGAATAAGACTGACAAGACCATCAATTCCTTTTCGCAAATCTGTTTTTCCGCACACAATATAAATATGTTTGGTTTGAAGTAAATCATAAAGCATTGGACAACAGTTCTTTCAAAATAGCTTGAAGAATATAATTGTTAATACCGTTATAGATCAAAACTTCAGAACCATTCTCTCTTTTGATGCGCATCGCTAACTTGGCAGCCGCGGGTTTACCTTTTTCTGGTGCACTCTTTTCGTTTCCTAATTGGACAGGAACAATCTCATTTAATTTATACATAGAAAACCTCCAGACTTCTTGATAGCTCAAGTATATCTTGAGGTGCATTTGTTAGTAAGGTACTGTTCTATGGGGCGCTTACGTTGTGATCACATTGATTCAGTTGTTTACTTCTAGTTTTGCTGCTTACGGGTTTTCTAAACTGAATTTTAAAGGGCGTGATATTTTATTTTTAGCATATATCGGCACAATTGCTGTCCCTTGGCAGTCTTATATGATTCCTCAGTTCATCATGATGAGAAAAGTGGGCTTAACAGATACGTTGTGGTCATTGGTGCTATTACAAGCGTTCAATGCTTTTGGTGTGTTCTTGTTGAAGCAATATTACAGTAGTATCCCAGATTCTTTATGTGAGAGTGCGCGGATCGATGGCTTATCAGAATGGGGAATCTATCAAAAGATCATTTTACCCCTTACAAAACCGGCGATTGCCAGTTTGACGATCATCACATTCGTTAATACATGGAACGATTATATGGGGCCATTCATTTATTTGTCTTCTACGGAAAATAAAACAATCCAGTTAGGGTTGAAAATGTTTATTGGGCTATTTGATGCAGAGTACGCATTAATCATGGCTGCCTCAGTTGTTTCTGTTCTTCCTGTTGCTTTTATATTTTTAGCGATGCAAAAATATTTTGTAGAAGGGATCGCTTCATCAGGAATGAAGGAATAGGAGGCGATTATGAAAGAGCAGCGTTTTGACAAAAATGTTTATATGGAATTCTTTTATTGGTTGTATCAATCGTTGGCAAGTAGCCTTTGTTTTTGGTTTGTCAATATCTTATATATAGCAGCTGCGTTCCTTTTGTCAATAGATGGAAGGAATGTCTTTTCCTTTATTTTTTCTTTGCTTTTTATTGGTCCGGGTTGCATCGTGATGATAGGCATGACAGAAGAATTAGCAAAAGAAAAAAGTTTTTCATCCGTACGTTTATTCATAAAGACGTTTCGCCGATTTTGGCTAAAGGGATTTTTTTATTGGCTATTTGCTTGGATAGTTAGTGTGATAGCGATTTTTGATTGTTTCTTTTTTATACGTTTTTCTTATGGAAAATGGTTGATTCCGTTGTTTGTTTTACTTGCTTGTTTATCAGTTTCCTTTAGCATCAACTGCTGGTATTTTCAGGTGAGAAATTCAGCGTCGAAACCAAATCAAGTTCTACGGATAGCGTTCTACTATACGTTGAAAAAATGGTATGTGAGTTTACTAGATTTTTTACTATTGACAAGTTTGTTTCTCTTCTTTTTCGTAAAGCCCCAATGGTGTATTCCACTAGGTCCCTCTATCGTATTTGGTTTGATTTACTTCAACAATCGTAAATTGATGAAAACGATGGATCTGTAGAATTTATAAATTGAAACTTTCAATTAAGAATGACAGTTTTTTATGTAAAATCTGTCATTCTTTTTCATTTTTTGAAACATATGGCTAAACAAATGAAATAAAACGTGCTATACTTCTGGATGAAACAGGTTTAGAAACTGTATCACTTATTTGTGATTATTTCTAACTAATAATTAAAAATAAAGCATAAAAAGGACGATGTTCAATGGCTGAAAAAATGAAACAAGGTTCGAAATCTGTAGTAGAAAGTTTGATTAACCATCACGTTGATTATGTATTCGGTATACCAGGCGCAAAAATCGATGGTGTATTTAATGAATTAGAGGATCAAGGTCCTGAATTAATTGTAACTCGTCACGAACAAAATGCTGCATTTATGGCACAAGCAATCGGACGTATTACAGGAGAACCTGGGGTTGTTATCGCAACAAGTGGTCCAGGTGCTAGTAACTTAGCTACAGGTTTGGTAACAGCGACAGCAGAAGGAGACCCGGTTTTAGCAATTGCCGGGCAAGTAAAACGAAGCGATCTATTGAAGTTGACCCATCAAAGCATGGATAATGCAGCGCTGTTCCAGCCAATCACAAAATACAGTGCAGAAATCCAAGATCCGGAAACAATTTCAGAAGTGATTGCTAATGCTTATCGTATGGCTAAAAGCTCAAAAAAAGGAGCGAGTTTTATCAGCATTCCTCAAGATGTAGTGGATGCGCCAGTTCAAGGTAATATCATCAAGCCATTGAGTGATCCTAAATTAGGTTCTGCTTCTGCAGATGATATCCGTTACTTAGCCGAACGCATCAGGGAAGCAAAACTACCGGTATTATTAGTAGGTATGCGGGGATCAAGTGAAAAAGAAACGTTAGCTATCCGGCAATTAGTTGAAAAGACAGCATTACCTGTTGTAGAGACATTCCAAGCAGCTGGAGTGATCTCACGTGAATTAGAAGCGCATTTCTTTGGTCGAGTGGGATTGTTTAGAAACCAACCAGGCGATATGCTTTTGAAACGAAGCGACCTAGTCATCGCAATTGGCTATGATCCAATCGAATATGAAGCAAGAAACTGGAACGCAGAAAAAGATGCGCGGATCATTGTGATCGATGAAGCACCAGCTGAAATCGATCCGTTTATGCAGCCTGAAAGAGAATTGATCGGTGATATCTCAGCCACTATTGATTTACTGACAGGTTCATTAGAGCCTCAACAAGTGTCAGAAGATGCGAAAGAATATTTAGATTCTCTTCAAGCAAAACTAACGGAGCGGGATATTGTCCAATCAAAAGGAGAAGCAGGTATTTTGCATCCTTTAGAAGTCATCAACACACTTCAATCAAAAGTAACAGATGATATGACCGTTACTGTAGATGTAGGGAGTCATTATATTTGGATGGCACGCCACTTTAGAAGTTATGAACCACGACATCTATTATTCAGTAATGGTATGCAAACGCTTGGTGTAGCATTACCGTGGGCGATTTCTGCTGCACTGGTACGTCCAAATACACAAATTGTATCAGTTTCCGGAGATGGCGGATTTTTATTCTCTGCCCAAGATTTAGAAACGGCTGTACGTAAAAAATTGGATATCGTTCATTTGATTTGGAATGATGGACGCTACAATATGGTAGAGTTCCAAGAAAAAATGAAATATCAACGGGCGTCAGGTGTAGACTTTGGTCCAGTTGATTTTGTGAAATATGCAGAAGCTTTTGGTGCTAAAGGGATCCGAGCTACAAGTATAGAGGAATTAGAAAAAGCTTTAGAAGAAGGATTTGCGACAGAAGGACCCGTAATTATTGATATTCCGATCGATTACCGTGATAATGAGAAATTGGGAGAAACAATCTTACCAGATCAATTCTATTAAGGAAGTGTCGACATGACTGAAAAAATCTTATACCAGCACGGGACATTGGGAGCTTTGATGGCCGGATTGATGGATGGAACAGAAACGATTGCTCACATATTGGAAAAAGGAACTCTGGGATTGGGAACATTGCATGGACTTGATGGTGAAGTCATCTTTTTAGATGGCGTAGCTTATCAAGGAAGATCAGATGGCTCAGTTGTCCAATTAGATGGAAGTGAACTTACCCCCTATGCAGCAATTACAGATTTTACGCCAGATACTAGTTTTTCTGTTTTAGAATCTGCAGATGGAGAACAATTGAAAAAACACATCTTAGTAAAAGAAGATGGGGAAAATCTATTTTTAGCAGTGAAGATAACTGGATTATTCAAAAACATGCATATCCGTATCATGCCGAAACAAGAAAAACCTTATCGAAGACTAGCAAAAATTTCAGAGTCTCAACCAGAATTCCAACAAAGCAACATTCATGGAACATTAGTCGGGTTCTTTACCCCTGAATTATTCCAAGGAGTTGCTGCAGCGGGATTTCATCTGCATTTTATCGATGATACACATACATTTGGCGGACATGTAATGGATTTTGAAGTGGCTGAAGGAAACGTGGAAATCAGCCGCATCTCTTCTCTTGTACAGCACTTTCCAGTTGATGATCCGACTTTTGTTCACGAAACGATTGATTATGCTGATTTAGCAGCAGAAATCCAACAAGCAGAATAAAAAAGACAGCGAGATGCGTTTAAGGTAACCAAGCTAACGTATCTCGCTTTTTTGAAAAGCAAACCTAGCGTTTACCAAAAAACTGAGCTATAATCTTTTCCATAGATCAAAAAGGAGCGGTTTTTATCATGTGGACAGAAAAACAGAAAAAAGATGCATACGAAATTCTATTATTACAGCAACAAGGATTATTAGAAGCAGAAGATAACTGGTTAGCAAATTTAGCAAATTCATCTGCATTGTTGAATGAAACATTACCTGAGACTGTCTTTGCAGGATACTATTTATTTGATGGCAATGAATTGATTTTAGGACCGTTCCAAGGGCGAGTTTCCTGCACACGTATCAAGATGGGAAAAGGAGTTTGTGGAGAGTCAGCTGAAAAACAAGCGACATTGATCGTTGACGATGTCAAAAAACATGAAAATTATATTTCCTGTGATTCAGCCGCACAATCAGAAATCGTTGTACCAATGGTAAAAGAAGGTCATTTAATCGGTGTTTTAGATATCGATTGCGGAGTAACGAAAGGGTATGATGAAATCGATCAAGCATTTCTAGAAAAATATGTAGATCTTTTATTAGCAAATTTTAATATAAATGCTTTTTCATTTATTAATAACTAAAATTGACTATTGAAACAAAAAAGAAGAAAAATCAAAAATAAAAAGAGCCGGAAAGACAGGGGGATATCTGTTTTTCGGTTTTTTTATTTTTTTATAAAATCACAAGCGTTATTAGTTTTCATAATCATATTTTAATGGTATTATCATTTTAAATAATGAAAAACACATTAAGGATGGATGAAATATGAATAACGAAACTATCATTTTAGGAAAAAAATATATTTGCCAACCTATTGGCTTGAAACAAAAAGTGGTTGGAGAAGTAATCAGTAAATTAGAAAATTGTGTTGTGATCTGCGTAGATGAATATCATGACGTCGATCGCAATGAAATATTAGAAAAATGCGGAAAAGTAGTGGCAAAATACACTCACGTTTATGAGTTGGAAACGACAGAATATCTATATAATTACAGCAATAAATATGAACATACTTTAGTTTCATAAAGATTTTAAATAAAGTGTCTTCAAAAGCGAGGAGTCCAAGCTTTTGAAGACACTTTATTTAGTTGGCGTTGTTTTTTTATATGTCACTTTTCTTTTTAAGTGGCACAATAATTGTAAATTTTCTTTAATCGATTCTCTATACAACCTGAATCTAGTTCAGTATATAAAAACTAGTTTCGTTTGCTTCACTGTCAGAAATTCTCCTTCGCTTCTTTTAGATTATATATAAGGTATCTCTAAAGTCCTTTTAGTTGCCAAAATTTAATAACAAATAAAGTATAATGATTATAGCTTCTCTAATTTCACTTAATTTAATTGCAGACATTATCTTTAAATAACAAACATAATCATTAAAAAAGTTTTTGTCATATCCTCAAGTACTTGTTCTAGCTTCCAGTATATGTTTCTATTTTTATCTTATTTTTTTATTTAAACTAAAAGACGTAATTTCAAATGAAAATTTATTGAATAAAGATTCCATTATTATAGTGCCCACAACGAAACCAGCAGCATTTGCAATAATATCCCCTACATCAAATATTCCTAAATGAAAAACATATTGCGCTATTTCAATTAACCAGATACCCAAAACCACTATGCCTAGATGTTTTTTATTTAATGATAGTATCCAGCCTAATGGTATAAACATGATTATATTCAGCATCACGATTATCGCATCCCCATTGATAAAATCAGAAAGAAATGATAAAGGATTGGATTCTAGTCCTCTTATTCCAATGTTTTTTAAAAAGAGCAGATAAATTAATACTAAAAAATAAAGA